>JBHJGP010000023.1:0-56421 GCA_050331695.1 Geminicoccaceae bacterium | reverse complement strand
AACACCTTCGGCCGGTGCGCGGCCACCAACCGCATGCTCGGCATGTTCAGAAAGCGGGGCTGACGCGATGGCGCTGGACACCAACATCGCGGCCATCGGCTATCTCGTTGCCGCCGTCTGCTTCATTCTCGCTCTGCGCGGTCTGTCTCACCCCTCCACGTCCCAGGCCGGCAATCGGTTCGGCATCATCGGCATGGCGATCGCGATCGCCGTAACGCTGATGGTGATCCCCAAACTCAGCCCGGGCGCGTTCCTGGTCATCCTGGTGGCGCTGGGCGCCGGTGGCACTATCGGCTTCACGGTCGCGAAGCGGATCGAGATGACCGCCATGCCGCAGCTGGTCGCGGCGTTCCACTCACTGGTCGGCCTCGCCGCGGTGTTCGTCGCGGCGGCGGCTCTCGTCAATCCGGGCGAGTTCGGGATCCTGAGGGACAGCCAGATCAAGGGGCTTTCCCTGTTCGAGATGGGCCTCGGCACGATCATCGGTGCGATAACCTTTACCGGTTCGGTGATCGCCTTCGGCAAGCTTCAGGCCAAGTTTCCACCCAAGGTCGAGGAGTTTCTCGATCCGCTGATGCCGATCATCCAGCCGGCGATGAGCTCCAAGCCGCTCCTCCTGCCGGCGCGCCATGTCATCAACATCGCGATCGGCGTCGCCCTCGTCCTGTTGCTGATCTGGTTCGTGAACACCGCCAGCATGGGCGTCTTTCTCCTGATGACGCTGCTCGCGTTTGCCATCGGCGTGCTCCTGATCATCCCGATCGGTGGCGCCGACATGCCGGTCGTGGTGTCGATGCTTAATTCCTATTCCGGCTGGGCCGCCGCAGGCATCGGGTTCACGCTCTCCAATCCGATGCTGATCATCACCGGTGCCCTGGTCGGCAGTTCCGGCGCGATCCTCTCCTACATCATGTGCAAGGCGATGAACCGGTCGTTCGTCTCGGTCATCCTCGGTGGCTGGGGTGAGAGCGCGGCGGCCGCGGCGGAGGATGAGGAAGGACAGGTCGCCAAGGAGGGCTCGGCGGACGATGCGGCGTTCTTGATGCAGAACGCCCAGAACGTGATCATCGTGCCCGGCTACGGCATGGCCGTGGCCCAGGCCCAGCATGCGGTTCGTGAACTCTACGACGAACTCTCCAAGAACGGCGTGAATGTTCGCTTCGCCATCCATCCCGTGGCGGGTCGGATGCCGGGGCATATGAACGTGCTCCTCGCCGAGGCGCACATTCCTTACGACGTCGTCTTCGAGATGGACGAGATTAACAGCGACTTCCAGCAGGCGGACGTGGCCTATGTCATCGGCGCCAACGACATCACCAACCCGGCGGCGAAGACCGACAAAACCTCGCCGATCTACGGCATGCCGGTTCTCGACGTGGACCTGGCCAAGTCCGTGTTCTTCGTCAAACGATCCATGGCGGCCGGTTATGCCGGTATCCAGAACAGCCTGTTCTTCCAGGACAACACGATGATGCTGTTCGGCGACGCCAAGAAGATGACCGAAGAGATCACCAAATCGATGGATTAGCGTCATCCATCGCGGTGGGGCCGAGCCCGCCGCGAGCGGGGCGCAGGGAGATAGAACGAGATGGACGATCAAAGGCTGTTGAGCGACCTCGATCCTTCCGAGACCGAGGAATGGCTCAGTTCGGTCGATTCCGTTCTCGAATTCGAAGGGGCAGAGCGGGCCGTCTTCCTGCTCGAGCAGGCGATCGCCCGGGCCCATGCCCATGGCGCCGATCTGCCGTTCACGGCCAACACGCCCTACCTCAACACCATTCCGCTGAAGGAGCAGGAGGCCAGTCCCGGCGACCACGCGCTGGAATGGAAAATCCGTTCTTACTCGCGCTGGAACGCCATGGCTCAGGTGATCAGGGCGAATAAAGTCTCCAGCGAACTCGGCGGTCACATCGCGTCCTACGCAAGCTCAGCGACGCTATACGATGTCGGATTCAACCATTTCTGGCACGCGCCTTCCGACGAGCATGGCGGTGATCTGGTCTTCATTCAGGGCCACGCTGCGCCCGGCGTTTATGCCCGCGCGTTCTTGTTGGGTCGGCTGACCCAGGAGCAGATGGACGGTTTTCGGCAGGAGACCGAGGGCAAGGGGTTGAGCTCCTACCCGCACCCCTATCTTATGCCGGACTTCTGGCAGTTTCCGACGGTGTCCATGGGCCTCGGCCCGATGACGGCGATCTACCAGGCCCGGTTCATGAAGTATCTCCAGAACCGGGGGCTCGCGGAAACAGCCGGCCGGAAGGTTTGGGCCTTCCTGGGCGACGGCGAAATGGACGAGCCGGAGAGCCTGGGCGCGATCTCGGTGGCATCGCGCGAGGAGCTCGACAATCTCGTTTTCGTCGTCAACTGCAATCTGCAGCGCCTCGACGGCCCGGTTCGCGGGAATGCCAAGATCATTCAGGAGCTGGAGCGGGTGTTTCGCGGCGCCGGCTGGAATGTCATCAAGGTGATCTGGGGCTCGCTGTGGGATCCGCTTCTTGCCCAGGATCATGGCGGTCACCTGCGTCGGGTGATGGAGCAAACGGTCGACGGCGAATATCAGGCGTTTAAGCGCAAAGGCGGCGCCTACACGCGGGAAAATTTCTTCAACAAGCATCCGGCCACGGCCAAGCTTGTGGAGAATATGAGCGACGAGGAGATCTGGCAGCTCAATCGCGGTGGCCACGATCCGCACAAGGTCTATGCTGCCTATCACCGGGCGGTGAACACGGAAGGTCAGCCGACGATCATCCTCGCCAAGACGGTTAAGGGCTACGGCATGGGCGAGGCCGGCGAGGGCCAGAACATCACCCATCAGCAGAAAAAGATGGGCGGCGAGGCGGTTCGGGCCTTCCGCGACCGCTTCGACATTCCTGTTCCGGACAAGAAACTCGACGAGATTCCGTACGTGACCTTTGAGAAAGGGAGCCCGGAAGAGGAATACATGCATGAGCGCCGCAAAGCGCTGGGCGGCTACCTCCCCCAGAGGCGGCGTAAGTCGACCGAGACCCTCACCGTTCCGGATCTGAAGGCATTCGAGTCCCAGCTCAAGGACACGGGCGATCGCGAGATCTCGACCACCATGGCGTTCGTCCGGATCCTCAATACCCTCTGCCGGGACAAGACCATCGGCAAACACGTGGTGCCGATCGTGCCGGACGAAAGCCGCACCTTCGGCATGGAGGGCATGTTTCGCCAGTTGGGCATCTATTCGCCGAAGGGCCAGCTCTACAAGCCCGAGGATGCCGATCAGCTCATGTACTACAAGGAAGACAAGAAGGGGCAGGTTCTCCAGGAAGGGATCAACGAGGCCGGCGCCATGTGCGACTGGATGGCGGCCGCCACCTCCTACAGCACCCACGACATGCCGATGATCCCCTTCTACATCTACTATTCGATGTTCGGGTTCCAGCGGGTCGGTGACTTCGCCTGGGCCGCCGGCGACATGCGCTCACGCGGCTTCCTGATCGGCGGCACCGCCGGTCGGACTACCCTCAACGGCGAGGGTCTCCAGCACGAGGACGGCCATAGTCATATCCTCGCTCAGACCATCCCCAACTGCGTCTCCTACGACCCGACTTTCCAGTATGAGATGGCGGTGATCATTCAGGACGGTCTCCGGCGCATGATGGGCGAGCAGGAGGACGTCTTTTACTACCTCACCGCCATGAACGAGAATTACTACCACCCGGCGATGCCGGACGGCGCCGAGGAGGGCATCAAGAAGGGTCTCTATCTGTTCAAGGAAGGGACGAAGAGGCGGGCGAAAAAGCCACCGCCGCGCGTTCAGTTGATGGGTTCCGGCACGATCTTCCGCGAGGTCATCGATGCGGCCGACATGCTCAAAGACGAGTGGGGCGGCGATGCCGATCTCTGGGGCGCGCCCAGCTTCAACGAGTTGGCACGGGATGGCCAGGAGACGGCCCGTTGGAACATGCGCCATCCGGAGGAGGATCCGAAGAAGTCCTTCGTCGAAACCTGTCTCGAGGACCGGCAGGGACCGGTGATCGCGGCGCCCGACTATATGCGCCTTTATGCCGAACAGATCCGGGCCTACGTGCCAAGCCGCTATGTGGTTCTGGGCACCGACGGGTTCGGCCGCAGTGACTATCGCGTCGCGTTGCGCCGGCACTTCGAGGTCGATCGCTATAACGTGGTGCTGGCAGCGCTCCATGCCCTTGCCCAGGACGGCGATCTGCCGATGAGCAAGGTCGCGGATGCTTTGGAGAAGTACGAGCTCGATCCGGACAAGACCTATTCGCTCTACGCCTGACTGCCGGGGCGCAACAAGAAGTAAGAGAGGGACATCTCATGAGTGACGCCCAGGAAGTGGTCGTTCCGGATATCGGTGACTTCGAGGAGGTCGAGATCATCGAGGTCCATGTGAGCTCGGGTGACGAGCTGGCGGAAGAGGATCCGGTGATCACGCTCGAGAGCGACAAGGCCTCCATGGAGGTGCCGTCGCCCGGCGCCGGTAAGGTCGTCGAGGTCAAGGTCAGCGTTGGCGACAAGGTTTCCGAAGGAGACCTCATCCTCACGCTAGAGGGCGGCGAAGCGAGTGCGCCTGTCGATCCGCCGTCGCCCGAAGGCCATCAGGAAAGCGATTCCCAGCCGATCGAGGCACCGGAAAAGGATGCGCCGGGCCCGAAGCCGCTCAAGAGTTCGAAGGCGCCGGACTTTTCGGACGTCCATGCCAGTCCGGCGGTTCGGCGTCTCGCCCGCGAACTCGAGATCGATCTCAACAAGATCGAAGGCTCCGGTGAGAAAAACCGGATCACCAAGGAAGACGTGAAGGCCTTCCTGGGCAAGGGTAACGGCAAGGGCCAGGCGCCGGCGGCATCCTCGGGCGCCGGCATTCCGGAGATCCCGGCGGTCGACTTCTCGAAATTCGGCGAGACGGAAACCAAGCCGCTTTCCCGGATCAAAAAGATCTCGGGGCCTCATTTGCACCGGGCCTGGCTCAACATCCCGGCCGTCACCCATGGTGACGAGGCCGACATCACCGAGACGGACGCCTATCGCAAGGAACTTGATGCCGCTGCCAAGGAGCAGGGCTATCGGATCACGCTTCTGTCGTTCCTGATCAAGGCCAGCGTTTCTGGCATGAAGAAGTTCCCGGAATTCAACAGCTCGCTGGCGCCCGACAAAGAAAACCTGATCTTAAAGAAGTATTTCAATATCGGCATCGCCGTGGACACAGCAGACGGCCTCGTGGTGCCGGTGGTCAAGGACGCCGACAAGAAGGGCATCGATCAGATCAGCCGGGATCTGGCGGAAATGTCGCAGAAAGCAAGGGACGGCAAGCTGCAATCGAGCGACCTCCAGGGCGGTTGCTTCACCATCTCCAGCCTCGGTGGCATCGGCGGCACCGACTTCTCGCCGATCGTCAACCCGCCGGAGGTTGCGATCATGGGCGTGGTGCGCTCGAAGATGGCGCCGGTCTGGGATGGTGAGGCGTTCGTTCCCAGGAACATGTTGCCGATCTATGTCACCTATGATCACCGGGTCATCGACGGCGCGCTCGCCGCCCGGTTCACCCGCCATGTCTGCCACGTGTTGGAAGACGTCCGCCGGTTGGTTCTGTAGTCGGGAGTTCGACGATCATGGCAAAAGAGATCAAGGTTCCCGACATCGGCGACTTTGAGGATGTGGAGATCATCGAGGTCCATGTCTCCGACGGCGACGAAGTGGCCGCCGAGGACCCGCTGATCACGCTGGAGAGCGACAAGGCGGCGATGGACGTGCCGGCCCCGGAGGCCGGTACCATTCAGGGAATGAAGGTGAAGGTCGGTGATCGCGTTTCCGAGGGTGATGTGATCGCCTTGATGGAGGCTGGCGAAGCCTCGGACGACACCGACGAGGCTGATGCCGGCGGGGACGAAAAACCGGCCGAGAAAGAGCGGCCGAAGAAGGACGCGCCGAAGGCTCGACCTTCCAGCGGCAAGGCGGACAGTCACGCCGAGGTTCTGGTTCTGGGCGCCGGTCCTGGCGGCTACACGGCCGCGTTCCGCGCCGCTGATCTGGGCATGAAAG
Organism: Geminicoccaceae bacterium; assembly: GCA_050331695.1. Taxonomy (GTDB): domain Bacteria; phylum Pseudomonadota; class Alphaproteobacteria; order Geminicoccales; family Geminicoccaceae; genus JBHJGP01. The sequence continues at coordinate 50,391 of JBHJGP010000023.1, read as the reverse complement.
TGGCTCTGGTCGAACGCTGGCCGACTTTGGGCGGCGTCTGCCTAAATGTCGGCTGCATCCCGTCCAAGGCGCTGCTTCACGCCGCCAAAGTGATCGGCGAAGCCTCGGAGATGAGCGCCCACGGCATCGAGCTCGGCAAGCCGAAGATCGATCTGGACAAGCTCCGGGACTGGAAACAAGGCGTCGTCGACAAGCTGGTAGGCGGTCTCGGCGGCATGGCCAAGCAGCGCAAGGTGCAGGTCATCAAGGGCTACGGTCGGTTCGTGAGCGAGAACGAGGTCGAGGTCGAAGGTGAGGACGGCAAGACCACGACCGTCAGCTTCGATAGCGCGATCATCGCCGCCGGCTCGGAGCCAGTGACCCTGCCATTCATCCCCCACGATGATGAGCGGGTCATCGACAGCACCGGCGCGCTCGAGCTGGATGGCATGCCGAAACGGCTCCTGGTGCTGGGCGGCGGGATCATCGGTCTCGAGATGGCCTGCGTCTATCACGAGCTGGGCGCTAAGGTGACCGTCGTCGAGCTCATGGACCAGATCATTCCCGGCGCGGACAAGGACGTTGTCGCGCCTCTGATGAAGCGGATCAAAGGGCTCTACGAGAACATCTATCTCGGTACCAAGGTGACCAAGGTCGAAGCCCAGAAGAAAGGCCTCAAGGTCACCTTCGAGGGCAAGGACGCGCCCGAAACTGATACCTTCGACAAGGTGCTGGTTGCGGTCGGGCGCAAACCCAATGGCGCCTTGATCGACGCCGAGAAGGCCGGCGTCGAGGTCGACGACAAGGGCTTCATCGCCACCGACAAGCAGATGCGGACCAATGTCGGGCACATCTTCGCCATCGGCGATGTGATCGGCCAGCCGATGCTCGCGCACAAGGCGGTACATGAAGGCAAGACGGCGGCTGAGGTCGCGGCCGGCCGCAAGAGTTTCTTCGATGCGAAGGTGATCCCATCCGTGGCGTACACCGATCCCGAGGTTGCCTGGGTCGGCATCACCGAGAACGAGGCCAAGGCTCAAGGGCTCAAGGTCGGCAAGGGCGTCTTTCCCTGGGCCGCTTCGGGCCGGGCGCTGTCGATCAATCGCACCGAGGGCATGACCAAATTGTTATTCGACGAGGAGACCGACAGGCTGCTGGGCGCCGGCATCGTCGGACCTAATGCCGGCGATCTCATCTCCGAGGTGGCGCTGGCGATCGAAACCGGCTGCGACGCCACCGACATCGGGCTCACGGTCCATCCCCATCCGACCCTGTCGGAAAGCGTCGGCATGGCGGCGGAGAAGTTCGAGGGCACCATCACTGACCTGATCCCGCCGAAACGAAAAAAGGCAGCCTAGGTAACCGACTGGCGCGCGACGAAGGCGACTAAGACGTTTGTCGGAGAAAAAATGCTGCGCTTCACAAAAACGGTCATTGTGCAGCGCACAAAAATCACTATGTGTTCGGTGTCAGCGACGTGAACCACGAAAGGAGACACCGAATGGCCACCGCCAAGACGACCGTTAAGACCCCTGAGTTTCCGAAGTTTGAGATGCCGAAGTTCGACTTCAGCAAGTTCGACAGCGAGAGCGTGATGGCGATGCACAAAGCCAATGTCGCCACGCTGGTCGATGCTCACAAGATCCTGGTCGACGCCACCGAGGCGCTGATGCGCACTCATATGGACTATGTCCGTGAGAACCTGGCCAAGATGCAGGACTACTCCGCGGATTTCACCACTCAGCGGAAGCCCGACGAGTATGCCGCCGAGGCGAAGGCCGCCGCCGAGCGTGCCATGCAGGTTGTTCAGGCCGAAGTTGACCTGGGCATGAAGGCGCAGAACGACGTCGCCGAACTGGTTGGCAAGCGTTTCGCCGCCAATGTCGAAGAGGTGAAAAAGCTCGCCGCCTAATTGGCTGGCGCCTTCGGCTTCGTCTCACAAGACCGTTGTGAGTTGTCCTAGCCGGGCCCCGATGAGGGGCCCGGCTTTGTACATTTGAGCTGCTTAATCAGGAACCGGTCTGAGCCGCCAGATAGGCGATCACGTCCGTGATCTGCTGTTCCTGCCTAAGGCCTGCGAAAGCCATCCGATTACCCGGGATGTAGCCCTTGGGATCGGCAAGATACGCGGCGATGGTTTCTTCGTTCCAGGTGATCCCCGAATTCTTCATGGCATCCGAATAATTGAAGCCTTCGACGGAGCCCGCCTCTCTGCCCATGATCCCGACCAGGTGTGGCCCGACGCGATTTTGCTCCTGGTCGACCACGTGGCAGGCGCGGCAACGACGGAACACCTTCTCACCTTCCTCCGGGTCGCCCTCGGCGAACACCAGTGTCGGCACCATGGTCGTCACCGCAACGGTGCCAGCAAGCGCGATTTTTGACAAAAAACTCAAGACAGATCTCCCAAAGAACGATTGGTTGAGGCAGCAAAACCGCCGCTTTTCTAGCGATAGCGCCGTGTCGGTCCCAGAACAATATGCGCGATGGTCACGCCATCAAGCCATCGTGCAAGCCGGCTCTCACCGGCAGGCTCTTGGTCGATCGCTGCTTCCGGGTTATGGATCGAACAGGCCACAACACAACGGATCGACCGGTCACAGCCGGTAAAACGGCTGGTGAGGAGTTAAGATCCGATCAGGGAGAGTATCAATCATGCGACGTTTCTGCGCGATCGCGCTGGGGCTTGTCGGCTTCGGCACCGGGGGCGCCAACGCCCAGGAGACCTTGGTCGTCTCCACCTGGCTTTCACCCCAGCATGAGATGAATGCCACGGTCTGGCCCACCTGGGCCCAGAGCGTCGAGGAGGCAACCGAGGGGCGGGTCACGGTCAAGATCGAATACAATCTGGCGCCGCCGCCGGCCCAGCTCGACCTCATCCGGGACGGCGCCGCCGATGCCACCTGGATCTTCCACGGTTACAATCCGGGGCGTTTCGTCGCCACCCAACTACCCGAGCTTCCGGGCACCGATGCCAGTGCCGAGGCGATATCGGTCGCCTACTGGCGGGTCCACCAGAACCATCTGGCGGCCGCCGAGGAACATCGCGGTGTCAAGTTGATCGGGCTTTCGACCCACGGCCCCGGCGTATTGCACACTCGCGATGCGATCTCCGGTCTGGACGCCATCGACGGGTTAAAGATCCGGATCGGCGGCGGCGTTTCTGGCGACATCGGCGAGGCGCTCGGCATGGTCGGCGTTCAGGTGCCGGCGCCGAAGGTCTATGAGACGGTATCGTCGGGCGTTGCTAACGGCGTAATGATGCCGATGGAGACCAAGGCCAGCCTCAAGCTCGCCGAGATCGCACCCCACTCCATGAAAATGCCGGGCGGCTTCTACTATGGCAGCTTTGCCTTCGTCATGAGCCAGGAGCGCTTCGACAGCCTGTCGCCGGAAGATCAGGCGGCGATCGACAGCGTTTCGGGGGAGGTTTTGTCCAAGCTCGCCGGTCAGGCCTGGGATGCCGGCGATGACGCCGGTGAGGCGTTCGCCAAGGAAAGCGGCAACACGATCGAAGTTGCCGACCAGGCGACCCTTCAGGCTTTCCAGGAGAAGACGAAGGCGATCGAGGCGACCGTCCTCGAACGCATTGCCGATCTCGGTATCGATGCCGAAGCGGCTCTGGCCGAGTTGCGCGATCTCGCCACCAATTACGGCGGTTAGGCAATCGGGGATGTCGGCGGGCGAGAGGTGAGGGGCCTGGCCGCCCGGGCGGCGACGATATTGGGTGTTTGCGCCGGCATGATCCTTTTTCTGCTGATGGTACTTACCTGCGTCGATGTCATCGGACGCTATTTGTTCAGCGCGCCCCTGGAGGGAGCGACCGAACTGACCGAGCTGTTGATGGGTGGCATGATCTTCGCTGCCATGCCCTGGGTCGCGACGCGCAACGATCATGTGACGGTTGACCTGATGGACGGCGTGTTTCCCCACAACCTCACCTCGTGGCGCGATCGCCTGGTCGATTTGATCTGCGCCGTCGCCCTCTTCGTCATCGGCTGGCGGGTGGTGATCCTCGCTGCAAGAAGCCGCGACTATGGTGATCGAACGCCCTACCTCGAAATCCCGCTCTATCCGGTGAGCTACTTCATCGCCGCCATGTGCGCGGTGGCTGCGGTTCTTACCCTCATGAGGGCCTTGGCACCCCACCGGAGCGACGAGCCAGCGGCAACCGGCGACGGGCCCGACAGCCGTTGATCATCTCCGCGATCGGTTTCGCCTGTCTCCTCGTCCTGGTCATGGCTCGCGTGCCGATTGCCTTCGCCATGGGCCTGGTCGGTTTCTTCGGCTTCGCGGCCGTCGCCAACATGCGGGGCGCTCTCGGCATGAGCGCGCGCCTGGTGATCGATACTGCCCAGGATTACGGCCTTTCGGTCGTGCCGCTCTTCATTCTCATGGGCAATCTGGTCAACCGGGCCGGCCTCGCTGATGAGCTCTACCGGGCGTCTTACGCTTTTCTCGGCCATTTGAGAGGCGGGCTCGCCATGGCGACGATCGTTGCCTGCGGGGCGTTCAGTGCGATCTGCGGCTCCTCGCTCGCCACCGCCGCCACCATGTCCAAGGTCGCCATGCCGCCCATGCGCCGCTACGGCTATTCGGACGATCTGGCCAGCGCTTCGATCGCCGCCGGCGGCACGCTCGGCATCCTGATCCCGCCGAGCGTCATCCTGGTGATCTACGGGCTCCTGACCCAGGCCAGCATCGGCAAACTGTTCATCGCCGGCATCTTGCCGGGCCTTCTCGGCATCTTTTTCTATCTCCTCGCCGTGCGCTTTGTTGTTTGGCGCGATCCGGACCGGGGACCGGTGGGTGAGCGCCATAGTTGGCGACACCGCGCCCTGGCCCTTCGCGATGTCTGGGGTACGCTCGCGCTCTTCGTCCTGGTGATCGGCGGCATCTATGGTGGTGTGTTCACGCCAACCGAGGCCGCGGGTGTCGGTGCTGGAGGTGCTTTCTTGATGGCGCTGGCCCGGGGGCGGCTTGATCTGAAGGGGTTGGCCTCGGTTCTGGGTGAAAGTGTTCGCACGACCGCATCCCTGTTCGCGATCGTGATCGGCGCCCTGATCTTCTCCAATTTCGTCAATCGTGCCGGTCTTCCGGGTGATCTCGTGGCGCTGATCACCGCCTTCGAACTGCCCTCGATGGCGATCATCCTAATGATCCTCGCGATCTACATCCTCTTGGGCTGCATCTTCGAGAGCCTGTCCATGCTCCTGCTGACCGTGCCGATCTTCTTTCCGATCGTCCAAGATCTGGGCTTCGATCTGATCTGGTTCGGCATCATCGTCGTGGTCGTGACCGAGATCAGCCTGATCACCCCGCCGGTGGGCCTTAATGTTTTCGTCCTGAAAGGGGTGCTCGGCGATATTTCGACGGGCACGATCTTTCGGGGCGTCACGCCATTCTGGATCGCCGACATCTTTCGTCTGCTGATCCTGGTGCTGGTGCCGGGTATCGCTCTGTTCCTGCCAAATCTGATGGGACCATGACGGAGGTTTCGGTCCGTGAGCCGGAACCTGGCGATATCCCGGCCCTGGTGATGCTCAACAATGCCGCCGTGCCGGCCGTCAATCGGCTGAGCGAGGCAAGTGTTGCTGAGCTCCTCGCCATGGCCCTCTGGTCGCGGGTCGCCGCAGCTGCGGATCGCCCACTCGGCTGGCTTTTGGTCCTGGCGCAGGGCGCTCCTTACGACAGCTTGAACTATCGATGGTTTGCCGAGCGCTACGACCGCTTCGCCTACATCGACCGGGCAATCGTTGCCGATGAAGCCCGGGGCCGGGGCATCGGCGGGCATCTCTACGACGCTCTGTTGGAAGCTCCGGAAATGCTTGACCGGGTGATAACCTGCGAGGTGAACGAACGCCCGCCGAACCCAGGATCGCTCCGCTTTCACCAGCGCTTCGGCTTTGCCGAGGTTGGCCGGCAAGAGACCGAAGGTGGCGCCAAGGCGGTCATTCTCATGGCGCGACCCGCCCACCGTTAGGCGTCAGGCCGCCTCGCTCTCCCGCGCCAGAAAACCACCTGACTGGCGGGCCCAGAGTTCGGCGTAGAGCCCTCCCTGGGCGATCAATTGATCGTGGCTGCCCTCCTCCACGATCTGACCCCGATCCATGATCACCAGCCGGTCCATCGCGGCGATGGTCGAGAGGCGATGGGCGATGGCGATCACTGTCTTGTCCCGCATCAGGCCCTCGAGCTGCTCCTGGATCGCCGCCTCGACCTCGGAATCGAGAGCCGCCGTCGCCTCGTCGAGGATCAGGATCGGCGCGTTCTTAAGGAGCACCCGGGCGATGGCGATGCGCTGGCGTTGGCCGCCCGACAGCTTAACGCCTCGTTCGCCGACATGGGCGTCAAAACCGGTCCTGCCCTTATAGTCGCGGAGGTCGGTAATGAATTGGTCGGCGTGGGCCTGGCTTGCCGCTCTCATCACCTCGTCGATCGTCGCGTCGGGCCGGCCGTAGCGGACATTGTCCAAAACCGACCTGTGAAGCAGTGAGGTGTCCTGGGTGACCATGCCGATTTGAGCGCGCAGGCTCTCCTGGGTCACTTGCACGATGTCTTGGCCGTCGATGGCAATCCGCCCACCTTCCAGGTCGTAAAAGCGCAACAGCAGGTTGACCAGGGTCGATTTGCCGGCGCCGGAGCGGCCCACCAGCCCGACCTTCTCGCCAGGCCTGATCCGAAGGGACAGATCCTCGATGACGCCCGTACCCTTGCCGTAGTGAAAGCGGATGTTTTCGTAAGCGATTGCGCCGCGGGTCACGACCAGCGGCTTGGCGTTCGGCCGATCGGTCACCTCATTGGCCTGGGCGATCGTCTTCATGCCGTCCTCGACGGTGCCGATATCCTCGAAGATGCCGGTAACCACCCACATAACCCACCCCGACATATTGCTGATGCGGATGACTAGCCCGGTGGTCAGCGCGATTGCGCCAATGGTGATGCCGCCCAGATGCCAGAGGTAGAGCGCGAGCCCGCACGTGGCGGCGATCAGCATGCCGTTGATCGTGGTGACGGTGAACTCCATCGCCGTGATCAGGCGCATCTGGTCGTGAAACTTCCCGATATGCTCGGTGAGCGCGTCCCGGGCGTAAGCGTCCTCCCGCTCGGCATGGGCGAACAGTTTCACGGTCAACATGTTGGTGTAGCTGTCGACGATCCGCCCGCTGAGCATGGATCGGGCCTCGGACATGATCGCCGCCCGGTCCTTAATCTTCGGCACGAAGTAGGCGAGCAGGGCGATGAAGCATGCCGCCCACACCAGAACTGGGAGCATCAGCCGGACGTCGGCCTGGGCGAAGAGGACGACAGCGCTCACGGTGTAAAGCAGAACGAACCAGAGCGCGTCGACACTCTGTTCGACGGAATGTCTGAGCGCCGGGCCGGTCTGCACCACCTTGGTCGCGATACGGCCGGCAAAGTCGTTCTGAAAGTAGACCATGCTTTGGCGCAGCACGTAGCGATGGGTCTGCCAGCGGATCGAATTGGTGAAGCTTGGAATGATCGTTAGATTGGCGATCGTCGCGTGCAGGCCGACGAAGATCGGTCTGAGCAGGACGGCAACGATCGCCATGCCGACCAGCGCCGGTCCATTGTCGATGAAGAACCGGCTAGGATCCTCCGCCGTGCGGACCCGGTCGACCAGAGAGCCCAGAAAGGCGAACAGCGAGACCTCGATGATGGCGACGATCAAGCCCACCGTCATGATAACCGCAATCCACGGCCAGATCTGGCGGACATAGTGCCAGTAAAATGCTGTCAGCGTGGTCGGCGGGCGGACGATCTCCACCTCGGGCAGAGAATCAATCCGCCCCTCGAACCATCGCCAAAAAGCGTCGGCCTGTCGCGTCATTGCGGAACCGCTTTCACAGTCTTGGGGGAGTTTTGAGCGAAGGCGTGAGACGCCAAAGTTCTACACCTTCCAAGCCTGGTCGTCGATCGACTCCAAATTTAGACATATAGAGATTTGATTTATTAACAACTCTAAACTATAGCGATATTAACGGGTGTCGGGAACCAAGACGCAGCACGTCGCTGGAAGGTTGTTTCATCCGCGGCCTTGTCGTCCCTCCGGAACACCCGTCACGGGTCGATTGGGAGGTTGATATGCTGAAGGCGCAGGTTGGAACGATCGGTGGTCGGCGCATTATCGCCATGGATTCGATCACCAAGCTCAATGCCGAGGACGAAGGCGCGATCATCGTCGCCGCGTCCCACGGCGGAAGCAGTGCCGCCGAAGTCGCGGCATCGGTGCCGCTACACATGGTTTTTTTCAACGATGCCGGGGTCGGTAAGGACCGGGCCGGGATCGTCGGCCTCTCAATCCTCCAGGAACAAAGGCTCGCGGCCGGGACCGTCAGCCATGAAAGCGCCTGCATCGGCGACGGTATGGACATGTGGGAGCATGGTGTTCTCTCCCATGTGAATGCCGCCGGCCTGATGCTTGGCATCCGCCCGGGCATGGCGCTCAGAAATGCGCTTCTCCACGTCAAAGGCGAGGTTGCCGCCTGAGCGCCGGGCTCAAAAAATTCAACCATTAGGTGAGATCGCTTATCGCTTTGTTCGGAGCCGCGAGCGATAGTGGCGGGGCTGGATTGTTGACCGAGAGGTGGTCGCTTGCCCGTCGCCGCTGCCGCTGTTGCCGGTGTCTTGCTGGGTGCGCCCGCTCGGCTGACCGAGCCTTTCCAGGACCTGGCGCCGGTTCGGGCCTTGGGTGGAACGTACGTTAAGGACAAACCTGGTCGTGACATCTGGCAGAAGCCGGACCGGACCGCGAGCCGAACCGTGGGCGACTGCGAGGACTGGGCGATCTTGCTGCGGGATCGACTGCGGGGATCCGGTCTTCTTTCCCGTCTTCGTCTAGGGCGCCTTAGGCCCGGTCTCACCGGCCTCGACACCTGGCATGTGTGGCTCGAGGTCAAGGATGCGGGGACCGGCCGCCGCTTCTTGCTCGATACCTTCGGCCGCTGGGACGGCGGCGCGGAGCACCCGCTGTACCAACAGGAAAATCACCATCTGCCCGGTCTGATCGAACAGCGGCTCGGCGCCGATTGGGGTCACTTGGCCGAGTGGCGTTAGGCCGTCGAGAGCAGGCATGGCGATCCCCTCGTGACCCCGACCGGCGGTAACCGCCTGAGCATCGAGATTTTCTCTCTCACGCCCGGGTTGGTGCCGCTTCGTCCTCGGGCGGGCCGTAGCCATGCTCATCCACATGCTCCTCCGCGTCCTTGATCTGGCTCGCCAGCAGACCGTGACGCTCCTCGTAGAGCGCGCGGAAAAGGCCGACACACATCAAGATCAAGAGGATGGCCACGGGCAAGCCAGCGCTGGCGACGGCGGACCGGACCGCCTCCAGACCACCGGCCAGGAGCAGGACGGCAGCGACCAGGCCTTCCGTCGTCGCCCAGAATACCCTCTGGGCGGTCGGGGGATTGGGATGGCCGCCAGCGGTCAGCATGTCGATGACCAGGGATCCGGAATCGGATGAGGTTACAAAGAAGACGAAGACGGCGATGATCACGACCACCGAGGTCAAAGACGACAGCGGGAAATATTTCAGGAACTCGAAGAAGATGACGTCGAGACCGTTGGACTGGTTCAGAACCTCGAGCAGCCGCTCGTCGCCGTTAAGAACCAGCTGAATCGCTGTATCGCCGGCAATCGAGAACCAGAAGAAGCTGACCACGGTCGGCACGATCAGCACCGCGAGCACGAACTCCCGGATCGTGCGGCCGCGGGATATTCGCGCGACGAACATGCCGACGAAAGGAGCCCAGGCGAGCCACCATCCCCAATAGCCCAGCGTCCAACTGGCTTGCCAGTCGCCGGCCTGGTCGTGCGGATCCGTCCAAAAGCCGGTCTGGAGAATGATCTCCAGATAGTAGCCCAGGTTCTGAACGAAGGATTCCAGCATGAAGATCGTGCCGCCGACGACGAACAGGAACAATAAGAGGCAGCCGCTCAATACGAGATTGGCCTGGGACAGCCTTTTGATGCCTTTGCCGATTCCTGAGACGACGGACAACGTGGCCACGCCCGTGATGACGGCAATGACGATGATGTGGAGCGTCGTGCCGGTGGTGAAGCCGAAGACTTCCTGCAGGCCCGCGCCAATCTGCTTCGCGCCGATGGCGAGCGACGCGGCGACGCCGAACATGGTGCCGACCACCGCGAAGATGTCGATCACATCGCCGACCCAGCCTTTGATCCGGTCGCCGAACACCGGATAAAAGCAGGATCGAATGGCGATCGGCATTTTCCGCCGAAACCCGAAATAGGCGACCGAGAGCCCGACCACGCTGTACATCGACCAGGGATGAAAGCCCCAATGGTAGAAGGTGAAGAGCAGCGCGTCATCGGCTGCCTCGATGGTGCCGGGCTCGGCGAGCGGCGGATTGTTGAAATGAGTGAGCGGTTCGCCAACACCATTGTAGAGCAGGCCGATACCCATGCCGGCGCTGAACAGCATCGCAAACCAGCCGAAGGTGCCGAACTCCGGTTTCTCGTCATCCTCGCCAAGCCGGATGTCGCCATAGCGCCCCAGGCCCAGCCAGACGACGAACATCAGAAATGCTGAACCGACGAGAATGTAAAACCAGCCGAAATTGGCAGCGACCAAATCCTGGTTCGCACTCAGCAAATTACCGGCGGCGTCGGGATAAAGCGCGATTGCCAAAACCGAACCGAGGATGAGGGCTGCCGACCCGAAAAAGACGATCGGTTCGACCTTGAAACCCAGCCGGCTCAGCATCGCCGTCTCCCCCGTTTCTAGCTCCGAAAAATTTGTTCCTTGGGCGCTTGATAAGGTTAACCGCAAATCGACGGGTTGGTTCCTGGACAACAAAGACAAACTCTCCATTGTCCAACCCATGGTGCATTACTTTTTGGTTGACCTTGATCTTGTTTCGACGGTAACGGCTGGCAACCTGCGCGGAAATTTCCGTCGCATCATTTTCACTTCCTGGGCAAACATGTTACGCTCTTTGTCCATGATACAGCTACAATCAGTGGCAGATGAGTTTGCCACCGCCTTAGTCGGCCGTTCAGCGTCCTCGGACGGCAATGCCAGGTGTCGGCGATGACGGCGCCAACCTGGTTGGTGGTCGTGGGCGCTTCGGCCGGCGGTCTGGATCCGTTCAGCGCGTTTATCGACGAGCTTGAGAAGCCCTTCGATGCCGCGGTCATTTTCTGCAGTCATCGCGGTGACAATGTGTCGTCGAGAGATCAACTGACCGATCTATTGGCTCGACGGACATCATTGGCCGTCATCGATGTGGCCCATGGCGAGCCGGTCAGGAGCTCGACCATCTATGTGCCCCGACCCGGGCGGCACTTGGGTTTCTCGGGCGGATGTTTCGTCGAGTATGATGCGCCGAAGGACCGATACTGGCGCCCTTCGATCGACAAGGTGTTGGAGAATGCGGTCGAAGCCTATGGTGACCGCGCTATCGCCGTGACTCTGAGCGGCGCCATGGACGACGGCGTTCGCGGTCTTGAGGCGGTCTACAAGGCTGGTGGCTGGGCGTTCGTTCAAAGCCCGGAGGAAGCCGCCTTCGAAAGCATGCCGGTCAACGCGATCTGGCGAAATCACCCGGAGATGATTGCGCCGGTGCGCGATATCGCGAAAAAGATCACCGACATCGTCGCAACCCAAAAGCAGGAGGCGGCGGCAGCGAAAAAGTAAGGGGTTTGGGGATGAGGACGACGCAGTGGGGCATCATCGGCCCGGGAACGATAGCCCGCAATTTCGCCGATGGCCTCAAGGAAGCGTCCTCCGGCCACCTGAGGGCCATTGCCAGCCGGGACGAAGCGAGACGCCGCAGTTTTGGCGATGCGTACGAGATCGAGCCGGCCAAGCGCTATGCCGATTATGCGTCTCTGTTGGCCGACGATGATGTTGACGCGGTCTACATCGCGACGCCTCACCCCTTTCATGCGGAACTGGCGGTCAAGGCCTTGCGGGCCGGCAAGCACGTGCTTACTGAGAAGCCTGCGGGCCTAACCGCCGGTCAAGTGGTCGCGGTCACCGAGGTGGCGAAGCAGACCGAAAACTTCTTCATGGAAGCGGTCATGTATCGCTGCCATCCGCAGATCGAACGGATGGCCGATATCATCCGGGATGGACAGATCGGCGAAGTTCGCCATGTGAGCGCGTCCTTCGGCTTCGCGGCCCCTTTCGATCCCGCCTCACGGCTTTACGATCGCGCGCTCGCCGGCGGCGCGGTGCTCGATGTCGGCTGCTACCCCATTTCCTTCGCCCGGTTGGTGGCCGGTCTCGCTACCGGTAGCAGGTACGAGAACCCGATTTCCGTGAAGGCGGTGGGCCACATGGCGGCATCCGCCGTCGACGACGAGGCCCACGCACTCCTCACTTTTTCAAGCGGCATGATCGCCACCTGTTCGGTCTCGACCCGGCGTCCGATGGCCAACGAGGCGCTCGTGGTCGGCAGCGAAGGCAGTCTGCGCCTCAAAAACCCGTGGGTGCCCGGGCGAAATGCCGGTCCCTCGGACGCCACCATTGAGATCACGAGCGGGGGGCAAACGGAGCTGGAGGAAATCCGCAGCCCGAAACATCTCTTCGCCTTCGAGGCCGAGGTGGCAAGCCGTGCGATCCTGGACGGGCTCACCGAACCACCGCCGCTGGCCATGGATTGGGCGGACAGTATCGGCAATGCCGAAACTCTGGATCGTTGGCGCGACGAGATCGGCTACCATTTCACCCTCGAGGATCGGGCAAGCGCCTCGGTGTTGACCGGCGTCCTACCGGTGCCGCGCAAAAAGGTACCGAAACGCCGGATCGACGGCCTGGATCGTCCGGTCTCGGCCCTGGTCATGGGCTGCGACAATAAGAACCACGCCGTGGACGGCGCGATCGTCTGGGATGCCTGGATGGAGGCTGGGGGCAACGCCTTCGACACGGCCTTCGTCTACGCCGCGGGACTGCACGAGACGGTGCTAGGCCAGTGGATCAGGGCCCGGGGCGTGGCGAACGATGTCGTGGTCATCGCCAAGGGCGGTCACACGCCCTACTGCACGCCGCGCGCCCTGGAAGCACAACTCAATCAATCGTTGGACCGCCTAGGGCTTTCATCCGTGCCGATCTACATCATGCATCGGGATAATCCGGACGTGCCGGTCGGCGAATTCGTGGACGCCTTGAACCGGCTGCGGGAGGCCGGTCGCATCGGCATTTTCGGTGGCTCCAACTGGACGGTTCGGCGGTTTCGGGAGGCCAACGCTTACGCCGAGACAAACGGCCTGGAGCCGTTCCGGATCCTCAACAACAATCTGTCGCTGGCGGTGATGGAGCGGCCGATCTGGCCCGGCTGCGTCACCTCGAACACGCGTGAAACGCTTTCGTTCCTGCGCAGCACCAACACCATCCATCTCTCCTGGTCTTCCCAGGCGAGAGGCTATTTTCTGCCGGCAGATCTGCGCAACCGCCTGCCGGCGGAGATCGGTCCCGATCTCTGCTTCGGCAGCGAGGCCAATGCCGAGCGCCGGCGCCGGGCCGAAACCCTCGCCTCGGAACGGGGTGTCAGCACCCACAACATCGCCACGGCCTGGGTTTTGGCCCAGTCCTTTCCGTCCTTTGCGCTGATCGGGCCCCGCTCGCCCGGCGAAATCGCCTCGACGTTGCCGGCGCTCGGGGTCGAGCTTTCGCGCGAGGAAGCGGCCTGGCTCAACCTCGAAGCCGACAGCCGCTGACGACGTCGCGCCTAATGCTTGACGCTGAGGATCGGGCTGATGCCGTCGAACATGGGCTCCAGCGCCACACCCAGGGCGTCACCGAATTTGGAGACCATGATGTAGGTGGTGATCACGAACACCGCCTCGACGATCTGGGGCTCGCTCCAATGTTTGTGCAGCCTTTGCCAGAGCTCGTCCGGGATGTTGTTGGCGTCGATCCCGATCTGGACGGTGAGGTCCAGGAGCACCTTTTCGCCTTCGGTGAAGTGCGGGCTTGTCTTGTATTTGTCGCCGTCAATGTCCGCGATCTTTTGTTCTTCCATACCGAGCATGGCCGACAGGCGTTCATGCTGTACGACGCAATATTGGCACTGGTTTCTTTGTGTCGCCTTCAGGATCAAGAGCTCCTTGGTGAGCCAGGTCAGCTCACCTTCTTTCAGGATGGCCATGATCAGGTCGGTGAACACCGTGCCGTACTCGGGATGGTGGCCGAACACCTTGAAGATGTTCAGAAGTGCTTTGAAGCGGTCTTCCGCTTTGTCGTAGAAGGCGTGAGTGGCGGCATCCGCCTGTTCCCGCTCTACGTAAGACCCACCCATGCTGAACCTCCCTTGAGGACTTGAACGTTCGTTCCAAAAATAAAGAAAAAAATCAGTCCAACAGCGCCTCCGCCTGCAACCGGATCGATTGGATCAACGGAGGTTCCGGCCTGGATCGCGAAAACACCCGCAGGCCCGCGAGCAGCGCCAATAGCCCACAAGCGGTTCGTTCGGGGGCCACGTCTCGCGAAATCTCGCCGGCCGCCTGGCCCCGCTCGATCATTGCCTGAAAAAAGTTTTCCATCTGTTGCAGGGCGTTGGAGATGATCCGGGCGACCTCGGGGTCATGAGGTGCCAGCTCGAGTGCGGTGTTGATCAGAAGGCAGCCGCCGCGCTTGCCGTCCACCAGCACCGACCGGCCGACCTGATCGAATACTTTGAGGATCGCGTCCCGGGGCCCGTGATCCCGGGCCAGAGCCTCGGCCCAGTCATGCCTGTGCTTGGCATCGTAATGCTTCAGCGCGGCGACAAAAAACTGATGCTTGTCACCGAAGGTGGCGTAGATGCTGCCCCGATTGATGCCTGTGCAATCAACCAGATCCTGCATCGAGGTGGCTTCATAGCCCCGGGCCCAGAACGCCTCCATCGCGCGTTCCAGAACATTTTCTTCGGTGAAGCTTTTCCTCCAGGGCATGGACCGAGCTTAGCGACGCTAGAACGATCGTTCAATACGCCAGAGATTTCATGTTTTCGTCACATCACGCCCAGATCGTCGTCACATGACGAGAACCGAGCGTCGATCTGAAATCTTTTCAAGCCTACGCTGAGCAAGGAGCAGTGCCTTCAAGCGGAGCGGCTCGACTGGGTCAGTTGCTGGCGCTGAATATCACCGAAGATTTCAACGACGTCGTTATCGCCCGAAAGGTGGTGGAAGGACTGCCGATCCGATCCGTGATCGCCGATATCCTGACCGACCAGTAGAAACCGGACGGTGACGCCGCGAGGCGCTTCGCACATAAATGATGAGCCGCGAGGAGAAGCGCAATCCTCCTGGTGTCGTTGGTGATTGCGCCCATGAAGCGCGACGTCGTGATCAATGCCAACCACTGTGATTTCGACCGTATCGAGGCGGGATTGGAAGCACCCGTTTGGTGGGACGAGCGACTGTTTGGTTGATGATTCCGGAAACCAACTCGGCCAACCGCTCCCCAAGCATTGCAAATGACGTTTTGCCTGAGGTTAGGAGGAAAGATGAAACGAACAATGAAGGCGCCTGCGTTCAAATACTTCCCAAGCGAATGGCATCTATCGACGGTTATGGATACTGGTGAGTTTGTCTTCTTTTCCGGTGTTACAGGCTGTCAACCCGACTATTCGGTTGATGATGATGCCGAGACACAAGCCGGGACGCGTTTCAATTTCTAAGGGACACCTTGGCGGCCGCTGACCTTACTTTTGATGACGTCGTGGAAATGACAACCTATCACGTTGGTTTACGCGAACATCTTTCCGCGTTCATCAAAGTAACGGACGAGTTCGTTGGCGATCCCTATCCGGCCTGGACGGCGATCGGCGTGTCGGAGTTGATCACGGAGGGAACGCTCGCGGAGATCCGTGTTATCTGCCGCCGCAGCTAGCCTTCTCCGGTAGCCTCCCGGAAAGCGCGAGTTACCCCAGCAACCGTCGCGCTATCACCTGCGCTTGGATCTCGGCCGCACCTTCGAAAATGTTGAGGATGCGGGCGTCGCAGAGCACGCGGGAAATCTCGTATTCGAGCGCGTAGCCGTTACCGCCATGGACCTGGAGCGCGTTGTCGGCGGAGGCCCAGGCGACCTGGGCGCCCAAAAGCTTGGCGAGCCCGGCTTCCAGATCACAGCGGCGCTCCGCGTCTTTTTCGCGGGCGGCGAATAGCGTGAGTTGGCGAGCGATCATGATTTCGACCGCCATCCAGGCGAGCTTGCCGTGGACTCGCGGGAAGGCGCAGAGCGGCTGGCCGAACTGTTTTCGGTCCTTGGCGTAGGCCAGGCCGAGTTCGAGCGCCCGGACGGCGACGCCGATGGCACGGGCCGCGGTCTGGATGCGGGCGCCTTCAAAGGTGGCCATGAGCTGTTTGAAGCCCTGGCCTTCGGTTTCACCCAAAAGCTGGCCTGACGGCACTTCAAAGCCGTCAAACGACAGAAAGTACTCCTTCATGCCCCGGTAACCCAAGACCTCGATCTCGCCGCCGCCGAGACCGTCGACGGGGAAGGGGTTTTCATCCGTACCGCGAGGTTTTTCAGCCAGAAACATCGAGAGCCCACGATAGCCCTTGTCGTCCGGGTCGGTGCGGGCCAGCACGGTCATAAGGTCGGCCCGGGCGGCGTGGGTGATCCAGGTCTTCTGGCCGGTGATCCGGTAGACCTCGCCGTCGCGGACCGCTCGGGTCTTGAGCGACGCCAGATCGGAGCCGGTGTCGGGCTCGGTGAAGACAGCGGTCGGCAGGATTTCGCCGGACGCCAGCTTGGGCAGATATTTGGTCTGTTGTTCGGGAGTGCCGCTGAGCTTGATCAATTCGCCCGCGATCTCGGTCCGGGTGCCGAGCGAGCCGACCCCGATATAGCCCCGGCTCAGCTCCTCGGTGACGACGCACATGGCGAGCTTGCCCAGGCCGAGACCGCCAAACTCTTCTGGAATGGTGAGGCCGAACACGCCGAGCTCGGACAGTTGGTCCACGATCTCGATCGGGATCAATTCGTCCCGCTCGTGCCATTTGTGCGCGTCGGGTTTCACCACCTCGTCTGCGAAACGGGCGAACTGGTCGCGGATCATCTCGAGGCTTTCGTCCTCGAGCCCCCAAGCACCGAAATTTTCGTCCGTGATGAGGTCGGCCAGTCGTTGCTGGCGCTCCGGCGTCCAGCCGGTTCGGCTCAAGAGGCGAACGCTTTCGTCCTCGGCGAAGCGCCGGACGTCCTCGTCTTTGAGGTAGAGATCAGACGGACGAACAATCTCGCCCTGGCTGAGCGGGATGCCGCCCTGAATGCGCGCCGCATATTCCGCGAGAGCGCCCTCTAAAATAAGCGCTTCGCGTTCACCGAAACCACCGGTTGTCTCGAGCCGCTCGCCCCAGGCGGTCATCTGGCGCAGGGCCTCAACATAGACCTTGAGCCAGGCGAGGCCGTGGGCGGCCCGCTGTTCTCGATCGATGGATGAGGCGTCGACCGCCTGGCCAACGGTCATGGAGGCCCGCTTGAACAGCGTCTCGGCGGCGTAGGTGATCGCCTGGCCCCGCTCGATAAGCGAGCGGGGCCGGACGAGGTCAGCAGCTTGTGTGGCCATCGGGCGAGACTTAGGCTTCGAGACAGTCTTCGAGCGTCCGCAGGCCCGGCCGCTTGGCGGTGACCAACACGGCCATATTGCCGGGTTTGTGCTGGTTGTTCATCATCTTTGTGTGCGCCCTCGGGATGTCGGCCCAGCTGAACACCTCACTCATGCAGGGATCGACCTGGCGATTGATGACGAAGGCATTGGCCTGGCTCGCCTGCTTGAGATTGGCGAAATGGCTGCCCTGCATCCGCTTCTGGCGCATCCACATGAACCGGGCATCCAGGGTCAGGTTGTAGCCGGTGGTGCCGGCGCAGATAACCACCATGCCGCCCCGTTTCACGACGAAGGCCGAGACCGGGAAGGTCGCTTCACCCGGGTGCTCGAACACGATGTCGACATCATTGCCCTTGCCGGTGATCTCCCAGATCGCCTTGCCGAATTTCCGGACCTCTTTCATGTAGGTGGCGTAGCCTTCGGCATCGTCGACGTCCGGCAGCTGACCCCAACAATTGAAGTCCCGGCGGTTGATCGCACCCTTGGCGCCGAGCGACATCACGAAGTCGCGCTTGTCCTCCTCGGAGATGACGGCGATCGCATTGGCCCCGGAGGCGGCGATGATCTGGATCGCCATCGAGCCGAGACCGCCGGCACCACCCCAGACCAGGACATTGTCGCTGGGCTTCAACGTGTGCGGCGGATGGCCGAACAACATGCGGTAGGCGGTGGCGTGGGTCAGCACATAGCAGCCGGATTCCTCCCAAGTGAGGTGCTTCGGCCGCGGCATGAGCTGGCGCGCCTGGACCCGGCAGAACTGGGCGAAAGAGCCGTCCGGCGTCTCGTAACCCCAGATCCGCTGGCTCGGTGAGTTCATTGGATCACCGCCATTGCACTCCTCGTCGTCGCCGTCGTCCTGGTTGCAATGAACCACAACCTCGTCGCCGACCTTGAAGCGCTTGACCTGGGAACCGACCGCCCAAACGATGCCGGACGCGTCGGAGCCGGCGATGTGGTAGGACTGTTTGTGCACGTCCAAGGGCGAGATCGGTTTGCCGAGGGCGGCCCAGATACCATTGTAGTTGACGCCGGCGGCCATCACCAGAACGAGGACGTCGTGGCTATCCAGCTCGGGCGTGGGCACCACCTCCTGCTGCATGGCGGTGGCGGGCTCAGCATGGCGCTCCCGCCTTATGACCCAGGCATACATGTTGCGGGGCACGTGCCCCAAAGGCGGGATCTCGCCCACCTCGTACAGATCCTTGGTCGGGGCCCGATCGTAGGGGCCGTTGGCGGGTTCCTGATCCTTGAGGGCGACGGTGGGGCTGGCGGTCATGTGATAAGACCCTTGTCTGATGGCGGCGATTGAGGAGGTCCCTGACACTCGTTCTGCGACTGCGACGGTCATTGGTGGCGCCATGCCGTGACCGAAAGCCGGCCGAGCGGAGGGCGCTTGATCCTGGGGTTTGGTCCGTGTGGCCAGGTCAGCGAAGAAATCCTGGGGCGTGAGCGCAATCCCTTCCCGCCGGGCCACCGATAAAAGTTCGGCCTGGCGGCGCGCCGGGATGGCACCCCGGCGGACCCAGCCGCTGACGGCGGTTTGCCAGATCCCCAGCAATTCGGCGACCCGCTGCTGGGACCCGAACTTGCGGATTACGTTCTCTACGGTGTTTCTTGTCATACTGTGACGCTATGCACCCAGGTGTTGACTGTCAACACATAAACACCTTTGACGCGCCGCAGCAAGAGGTGTTATCGTTTGCTCATACCGGGTGACGACGTGTTAATCCTTCGTCAGCTAAGTGTTGGCAATTCTAAAAGGTGTTAACAATGGTGGATCAAGCCCCTGAACGCGACCGGCCGTGGCTTTTCAGCACCTATGCGGGCCATAGCTCCGCCGAGGCCAGCAATCGCCTTTTCCGAACCAATTTGGAACGAGGCCAGACGGGTCTTTCCATTGCCTTCGATCTGCCCACCCAGACCGGTTATGACAGCGACGACGGCCTGGCGAAGGGCGAGGTCGGCAAAGTCGGGGTCCCGGTGACCTCCATCGCCGACATGAGGATCTTGCTGGACGAGATCCCGCTCGACCGCATGAACACCTCGATGACAATCAATGCCACGGCGCCTTGGCTCCTGGCTCTCTATATCGCCGTCGCGGAGGAAAGGGGCGTCGAGCGCGCCCAGCTCCAGGGCACCGTGCAGAATGATCTGATCAAGGAGTATCTGTCCCGCGGCACTTACATCTATCCGCCAAAACCGTCGATGCGGCTGATCACGGACGTCATCACCTTCACCTGCCGTGACGTGCCGAAGTGGAACCCGACCAATGTCTGCTCCTATCACCTCCAGGAAGCGGGCGCGACGCCGGTTCAGGAACTGGCCTTTGCGCTCGCGACCGCGATCGCCGTGCTCGACGATCTCCAGGTCCGCGGCGAACTGACCGGCGAGGCGTTTTCGAAGGCGGTCGGACGGATCAGCTTCTTCGTCAATGCCGGCATCCGGTTCGTGACCGAAATGTGCAAGATGCGCGCCTTCGTCGAGCTGTGGGACGAGATCTGCCGCGAGCGCTACGGCGTCGAGGACGAAAAATATCGGCGGTTTCGCTACGGCATGCAGGTCAATTCGCTGGGCCTGACCGAACCCCAGCCCGAGAACAACGTCTATCGTATTCTGCTGGAAATGTTGGCCGTCGTCCTGTCGAAGAAGGCCCGGGCCCGGGCTGTGCAACTACCGGCCTGGAACGAGGCGCTCGGCCTGCCCCGCCCCTGGGACCAGCAATGGTCGCTGCGGATGCAGCAGATCGTCGCCTACGAGACCGATCTCCTGGAATTCGGCGACATTTTCGACGGCTCGGATGAGATCGAAGCCAAGGTCGACGCGCTCAAGACCGAGGCCCGGCATGAGCTCGGCCGCATCGACGCCATGGGCGGTGCTCTGGTAGCCGTGGAAAATGGCTACATGAAACAGTGTCTGGTCGACAGCAGTGCCAAGCGGCTCGCGGCCATCAATGACGGCAGCCAGGTCGTGGTCGGCGTCAACCGCTACCAGGACGGTGAACCATCGCCCCTGGTGGAGGGCGTCGACGGCGGTTTCATGAGCGCCGACCCGGCCGCCGAGACCGCTCAGATCGAGCGGCTGCAGGCGCATCGTTCCACCCGCGACCAAAAAGCTGTCGAAGGCGCGCTCGCCGAGCTCGAGCGGGCGGCGCGGGAAGAACGGAACATCATGGAGCCTTCGATAGACTGTGCCCGGGCCGGCGTCACGACCGGTGAATGGGGCCATTGTCTGCGCAAGGTCTTCGGCGAGTATCGGGCGCCGACCGGTGTCGCCGGCGTCAGGAGTGGCCAGGACCTCTCGGCGCTCGAGCCGGTCCGGCAGCAGGTCGAAGCGGTCTCGGCGCGCCTCGGCCGGCGGCTCAAGATCCTGGTCGGCAAGCCCGGGTTGGATGGTCATTCCAACGGCGCCGAGCAGATCGCGGTGGCCGCGCGCGACTGCGGCATGGAGGTGGTCTATGAGGGGATCCGCCTGACGCCCGCACGGATCGTGAACACCGCGCTCGAAGAAAGCGTGCACGTCATCGGTCTCTCCATTCTCTCCGGCAGCCATGAAGCCCTCGTGGACGAGGTCATCGAGCGGATGCAGAAGGTTGGGATCGGCGACGTGCCTCTGATCGTCGGCGGGATCATACCCCCGGAAGACGTTGGAAGGCTGAAAGCCATGGGCGTCGCCGCCGTGTTCACGCCCAAGGATTTCGCCCTGGCATCGATCATGGCGACAATCGCCGCGATCGCGGATCAAGGCTGGCCCGACGCCGCCTGAGGCGGGCCATCGCCCGCCCGTAACGTGACTTTGTCGGTAGCTGCGACCTTCCAGGTATAGGCAGCGCTGTGCCGGCTCGTGTAGCTTCCAGCTATGAGCGATACCGATATCGTGCCCGTGTTCGATGGGCACAACGACACCTTGCTGCGCCTTCTTCGCGATGACGATCCGCAGGCAAGGTCTTTTTTTGAGCGGGGAGAGCGGGGGCATGTCGACTTGCCCCGAGCTCGCGAAGGCGGTTTCGCCGGCGGTTTCTTCGCCATGTTCACGCCGTCCGACAATGGCGGCGGTAAGCGGACGGTCAACACGGCAGGCGAGGTATCGCCGGCGAGACCCGTCGAACGAGACAAAGCCCAGCACTATGTCACGGCGCTGGCGGCCCGCCTTAATCGACTGGAAACAACGTCAGACGGCCGTTTCCAGGTGGTCACCACAGCCGATCAGCTCGCCGCCTGCCTCGATAATGGCACCATGGCCGCGATTTTTCACATCGAGGGCGCCGAGGCGATCGATCCGGGTTTCGACACGCTTGAACTCTATTATCGAGCCGGGCTGCGTTCGCTGGGCATCGTTTGGAGCCGCCAGAACATTTTCGGACATGGCGTCCCTTTCCGTTTTCCAGGCACGCCTGATATCGGTCCGGGGCTCACTGGCGCGGGCGAGGCGCTGATCGAGGCCTGCAACCGTTTGGGCATCTTGGTCGATCTGTCCCACCTCAATGAGAAGGGGTTCTGGGACGTGGCGCGGTTATCACAAGCGCCGCTGGTGGCAACCCATTCCAACGCCCACGCTATCTGCCCGCATCCGCGCAATCTGACCGATGACCAGTTGCGGGCGATCCGCGATACGGACGGCGTCGTCGGTGTCAATTTCGCCGTTGGCATGCTCGACGAGGAGGGTCGCGACGATGCGAACCTGCCCTTGGAGACAATTGTTCGGCATATCGAGCATCTGCTCGGTATTCTGGGGCAGAGGGGCGTTGCCATCGGCTCCGATTTCGACGGCTGCCGGGTGCCGAAGGCCATCGGCAGCGCTGCGGGCGTTCAAGAACTGGTGGGTGCCATGCGCCTGGCCGGCTTCGACGATGCGCTCGTTCTCGATCTCTGCCATCGCAACTGGCTAGACCTCTTGCGCCGAACCTGGCGCTAGACCTCAACGAATGGTTGATCATTATTTTTTGATCTTGCCCCATACGTGAGGTTCGGTTTAGATTTCGCACCGTTGATGGGCAGGTGAGTGAACACGTTTGAAAAGTTCGAAGGCCGCCCAGCCATCGACCGGGGCGCCGTTAGACCCCGGAAGGAAACGCTCGAACGCCAAACCCTCGTCACCGCATGTCGAACAGAGCCAAACCCCGGCCAATGCGTCGGGCGGGAGCCCCGAGCACGAGCTCGATTGGGAACCCCTTCTGTTCGCAAACCCGGTTGGCGTGGTGGTGCTCGATCGAGGCGGGCGCATCATCCGATGGTCGAAGCAGGCCGAGGCGATCCTTGGTCTGAGCGATGACGATGTGCTGTTCCGGTCGGTTCTGGAGCTGCCCGTTTTCGCGGCCGAACAGCGCAACGGCTTGGCGAAGATCCTGAACGCTCTCGCGAGCGGCGCGGAAAGCCACGGTCAGATGAAGCACGATCTGGAGCGCGGCGACGGATCCTCGGTCCATTGCGTGTGGCAGATGTCCGCTGGTCAGGGGACGGAAGGCCCCGTCGTGCTAGCGCTCCTCGTTGACATGACCCGCGAGAAGCGGGCCGAGAACCGTTTTCGCTCGCTGGCGCATCACGACAGCCTGACCGGTCTGCCCAATCGCACACTTCTGAGCGACCGTCTCGAGACCGGCCTGGCCCGCGCCAAGCGCGATCAACGCTCCGGCGCCTTCGGCCTGCTCGATCTCGATGGCTTCAAGCAGGTCAATGATCGCTTCGGGCACGCGACCGGTGATCGGCTTCTGGTGGATCTCGCCGGACGTCTGCGCTCGCAACTCCGTGCCGAGGACACGGTCGCCCGGCTTGGAGGCGATGAATTCGCGCTGGTGCTGCCATCGGTGGCGAACGCGACAGGTGCCGCTCTGGTCGCGGAAAAGCTGATCAACGCGGTCCGCGAGCCGTTCGTACTCGACGGCCACAGCGTTCACATCGGCGCTAGCATCGGCCTCGCCATGTTCCCGGACGACGCCGAGGCCATCTCGGATCTGCTGCAGCAGGCGGACTTGGCTCTTTATAGGGCGAAAGAGCGGGGCAGGTCCCGGGCCGAGTTCTTCACGGCCGAGCTCAATCACGTCGTCGAGCAACGCCACCAACTGTTGACGGAGCTTCGCCAGGCGCTGGAGCGAGACGAATTCGTCCTGCATTTTCAGCCTATCGTCGCGTCCAAGCCGCGGCGGCTGGTCGCCGTCGAGGCGCTCTTGCGCTGGCAGCATCCTGCGCGTGGCTTGCTTCGGCCTCCTGAATTCCTGGATGTTGCCGAACATTCCGAACTGATCGGCCCGGTCACATCCTGGCTGCTCCGGCGTTGCCTCGGCGTGGTGGCCAAACTCAGGGCCGGCGACCATCCCGACCTCGCGATGGTGGTCAACGTTTCGGAAACCCTTGTTCGCGGGCACGATCTGGTTGCTTTGGTGACCGACGCCTGCGCCGAGCTTGGTGTTGCGCCCGACGGCTTGAGGCTCGATCTGCCGGCGACGATGCTGGTCAAGCCCGTGGACCGGACGGTGACGATGGCGGTTCACGACCTCAGCCGAGCCGGTGTTTCCTTGACCGTCGGCGGCATCGATCAGCTCAGCGCCAATATCGGCCTGTTCGACAATCCGTCGATCGACGGCGTCAAACTGTCGCCGGCGCTGATCCATGGCGTGCCCGATGATCCGAAGGTGTCATCGATCGTCCGCGGTCTCATCGAGATTGCCCACGGACACGGGCTGCGGATTGGTTGCACGGCAGTCGAGACGGAAGCTCAAGCGGCCGCTATGGTGGCGTGGGGATGCGACGAGATGCAGGGATATCGCTTCGGCGAGCCCCTGCCGATCGACGCGCCGACGGGCGTACTGGATGGAACGTTTCCGAACTTGCCCTGAGGCGCCGAAAGCGCTTCTTTGCCGGCAAATGAAGAGCGGAGGAGGAGGAGGGAAGTGGCCAACCTCAAGGTCGCGGTGTTCGGCTGCGGTCATTTCGGTCGCTACCATGCCCAGAAATACGCCGCCCATCCGCAAGCGGATCTTCTTGCCGTCATCGACAGCAATATCGAAAAAGGCGAGGCTCTCGCCCGAGAGGTCGGAACGAGGGCTCTCACCGACGCTACGTCGGTACTGGACCAAATCGACGCGGCAAGCGTGGTCGTTCCGACCAGCAGCCACTTCAAGGTCGCTAGCCTTCTACTCGACCGAGGCATCTCGCTACTGGTCGAAAAGCCGCTTGCCGCTGACCTCGAGCAGGCGCGTGCCCTGGTCGCGCTGGCCGCTGATAAAGACGCGATTCTCCATGTCGGCCATCTGGAACGCTTCAATCCTGCGGTGCGGCACCTGAACGATGTCATCGAGGAACCCTTGTTCATCGAGTCTCACCGGCTGACGGCCTTTCAGGAGCGCGGGACCGACGTCAATGTCGTGCTCGATCTGATGATCCACGACATCGATCTCATCCAAATGTTTCTCGGCGGCTCGCCGCTTCGTTCCATCGATGCGGTCGGTGTCCCGGTGCTGAGCACTCAGGACGACATCGCCAATGCCAGGTTACGCTTTGAGTGCGATTGCGTGGTCAACGTTACCGCCAGCCGGGCGAGCATCAAGCCCGAAAGGAAAATGCGGCTGTTCCAGCGCTCGTCCTACGTCTCGATCGACTTTGAAAAGCACGAGGCGATCATTGCCCGCCGCGGCCAAGGCATGCCGATCCCAGGCCTCAAGGGTATCGGCATGGAACGTCGTCAGTTCGAGCGCGCAGATACGCTGGCTCTCGAGATCGATGGCTTCCTGCGGGCGGTGAAGGGTGATCCGGCGGCCGGTGGGGCGACCGGCCGTGACGGGCTTCGGGCCGTGGAGACAGCCATTCAGATTACGAACGGCCTCCAGCGACCTCAAACATAGGACCGCAGGGCTGGCCCAGACCGGAAACGACGGTGCGGTCGTCGAGCCAGGCCAGAATGTCCCGCCACACCAATTCCCGCTCGAGATCGCGCAAAAGTAGGTGCCAGCCGTTCTCATAGACGACTGACTGACACTCCTCCGCCTGGAGCAGTTGACGAAAGCTGCGGCTCGCCGCTACTGGCACGATCTCGTCGCGGTTGCCGGTCAGCATCAGTACGTCGGACGTAAGCATCGTCGCCGCGAGCCTGGCCCTGTCCATGAGCTCCACCAGACCTGCCACCGCTTCGATCTTCGTCTGCCTTATGTAAAGCGGATCCCGACCCAGGGCCCGGAGCATCTCGATATTGTCAGACGCGAGTTTGCCGAGATCGCTGCCCGTTACTTGTGCCTGGGGTGCGATGGTGGCGCTCAGCGATAAAACGATCCGATAGAAAGGGTTTAGCGCCTCACCACCCCAGACCGCAGGCGCGGATAGGATCAGACCGTCGACCTCGACCTCGCCGTCGTCGGCGAAACTGCTGACCGCGACCGCCGCGCCCATGCTTTCGCCGATGACGTAGAGCGGCGCATCGGGCCAGGTTTCCTTGGCCGTCGAGGCCCGCCGACGAAGATCCTGGATGAGGGTCTGTGTGCCCGGCCAGCGTCCAGCATTAGCGTTCTCGCCAAAACCCTGCTGGTCGAAAGCGATGACCGCATAGCCGCGATCGGCGGCGTAGCGGCCGAACCATGCGAACGAACCCTTGTGATCGTTGAAGCCATGCACGGCAATCAGCACGGCCTTCGGTTCGTCCTCCGGCAGGTAGACCACTTCCGGCAGGGGTTGGTCGACCGAAGGAACCGGCTCAGGTGGGGTGCAAGCTGCGAGGTTGATGAGGGCCGCGACTGCCGCGATCGCGCCCGGCCTAAGCCATCTCAACGACGTCCTGGGGCCGAAGCCCGAGCTTGCGCCACAAACTCTCCGGGGTTTCTCCCCGTTCTCGGAAGTGACGGATGGACACGGATCGGTTTCTCTTTGCCAGCCGCTGACCATCGGCCGCGGCAATCAGGTTATGGTGATAATAGATCGGCGTGGGCAGGTCCAACAACGCTTGTAGCAAACGTTGAACGTGAGTTGCCAGAAATAAATCCTCGCCACGGGTGACCAGCGTGACGCCCTGAGCGGCATCGTCAACGGTGACGGCGAGATGATAGCTCGTGGGAATGTCCTTGCGCGCAAGAACGATGTCGCCGAACAAATCCGGTTTCGCGACCTGTTCACCGGCCCGGATGTCGGTCCAATTCAGCGGACCCGTGCGCTGCATCGCCGCAGCCACGTCAAGGCGCCAGGCATGGGGCTCACCGCGCTCGATCCGCCGGCGAGCCTGGTCTGGATCGAGCCCGCGACAGATGCCCGGGTAGATCACCTCGCCCGCTGGACCATGGGGCGCGCTCGCCGAATGGGCGACCTCGGCGCGGATCTGGGTGCGCGTGCAAAAGCAAGGATAGATGAGACCTTCTAGGTCCAGTTTCTGGCGCGCCTGGCGGTAAGCATCCAGACGCAGCGACTGCTTCCAGGCGGGCGCTTCCCAACGCAAACCCAACCACATGAGATCGTCGTAGATCGCTTGCTCGAACGGCTCCCGGCAGCGGCTGTGGTCGATGTCCTCGACGCGAAGGCGAAACCGCCCGCCGCAGGCCCTGGCAACTTCGCTTGCGAACAGCGCAGAATAGGCATGACCGAGATGCAGGAGACCCGTGGGGCTTGGGGCGAAACGGGTGACGAATGGTGCTTGGTCTGGACCCGGCAAAGGGACGAAATCCTCGCCTTTGATCATGCCGAGGTCACCTCTTCGTTTCGCGAAAACAACCTTCGCGATCATGCCGGTTTTGGGTCGGCTTGCAAGCGCCCAGGCGGCTGGTTTCGGAGACATGGAACATCTTGCCTTGCACCGGACGGCTGCTAAACGCCGGTCCGTATCGGGGGAGTCCTTGGCGTTGGCCAATATCTATCTTGCGGTGGCCATCATTCTGGAGGTGGTCTCAACGTCCTTGCTGAAAGTGGCCAGCGATCGGGATCAGTGGTGGTACCTCGTGCCCGTAATCCTAGGCTATGCGTGCGCATTTCCCTTCCTTATCCTGGCGCTGAAATCGATGTCGATCGGCGTGGTCTACGCCATCTGGGCCGGTGGCGGCATCGCCCTAGTCGCTCTCTTGGGCGTTTTTTGGTTCGGCGAGCGTTTTGACTTGGCGGGCGTCATCGGCATCAGCCTGATCATCATTGGCGTTTTGGTTTTGAACGCTTTTTCCGGGATGGCGCACCGCTAGGCGAAACGGTTTTCTGTCTGGTCGACCGGCTCGACCTAAGTCACGCTTGTCCACCTACTGTTTCGGAGAACGAAGGCATGAGCTCATCGGCGGATCGACCCCGGCTGTCCTTGCGCGTGCTTAGGGTGGATTCCAGTGGCCGGGTCGCAGGCTCCAAAAGTCGGGATCTGACCGCTCACCTGATCCGTCGCCTTCGAACACGCTATGACAACATTCATCTCGTCGTTCGCGACCTCCTGGCCGAGCCCCTGCCTTACGTCGATCAGCGCTGGATCGAGGCGACCAACAAGACGGATGCCGAGCGCTCACCGGAAGAAGCCGACGCGCTTCGTTTCTCCGATCGCCTGGTCGCCGAGGTCAAGGCTGCCGATCTTCTGGTGATCGGGATGCCCATCTACAATTTCGGCGTACCGGCGGCGCTCAAGGCGTGGTTCGATCAGATCGCCCGGGCGCGAGATACGTTTCGCTATTCCGAGGAGGGGCCCGTTGGCCTTCTCGGCGGAAAACGGGCCATCGTCATCGCCACGTCCGGGGGCACCGGTGTCGACACGCCGATCGATTTCGCGACCCCCTTCGTCCGCCACGTCCTGCAATTCATCGGCATCTCAGACGTGCATGTGGTGCTTGCCGACCGGCTGATGTTCGAGGGCGAGGCTCAGCTCGAAAAGGCACGGGCTCAGCTCAACGATCTGGCTGCCTGACGATCCCTGTCATCACGGGGCGGATCCTTCCGGCGGGTGAGGAGGCTCGCCGGCGAAGTAGGATGCAGCACCGGCGTGGGGATCCAGAGCCGAGGGCGGCTCGACCATGAACCGGGATCCGGGAGCGTTGCCCGCTTCCATCAGGGCTTCGGTTAAAAGCCAGACATGGTGGTGCGGGGCGGCGTTACGGGCGACCAGGACATAGCCGTCGACACGGACGACGCCGCCGATCGCGGTCGGCCCGTAGTTTTCGAACGGCGCGGTCCCGACGGCCAGGGCCATCGCCGTCTTGGGTGCGAGCACGGCGGTCTGCAATTGGCCGGTGCCCATCAAGCTTGCCAGACGCGCTGCCCTCGGCGCCCGCGCCGGTCTGGCTTGCGCGTCCGGCAAATGGTCTTGAAGCAGGCCGACGATCGCCTTGGCCAGCGCATAGGTCTTCGGATCGTCCTTATGACAGCCGATCAGCAAATGTTTTTGGCGGTAGACCTGCCATTGGCGGTAGGGCGTGTGTGCCGCCAGAGCCAGCGACGCCCCAGCCAGGCCGAGGCGTCCGGCGAAATCACGTCTATTGAGCCTTGGCACGGTCACTGCTCGAGAAAGACGTCCCGATTGAGCACCGCCGTCACGACATAATTCGGCACGTCGACGACCTGGCCGACCCGCAAATCCACGGCCACGCTCGCCAGGATGTAAGCCTGTTCCGCGTCGAGATCGGTGGTCGCCTGAATGTGGTCGATCATCTGGATGAGCGCGTCGCGGGCGGCGAGGGTCAGGTCCTCCGACAGATTTTCGAGATCGCCGATGGTCTCGCCGTCCAAATAGCTGTGCGGCGGCGGGATTTCGCCCGCCTGCTTGATCGGCAGGCCGACCGTTTGGTGGAAGCTCGAGGGTTCGATCGCCCTGATCTGGCTGCCGCCCTCGACCTGTGGCGCGGTGATGTTGTTGGGATTGCCCTTGCGAAGCTCGGTGACGACCTGGACCCGGGCGCCGGTTTCGATCGCTGTCCCAGACACCTCGCCGTCCCCTTGGGCATAGTGAACGTCGCCGATGAACAGACCACAGCCGTCAATGAAGCAGGGAAACAGGAGGGTCGTGCCCACCTGCATCTGCTGAACGTCCATGTTGCCGCCATTTTCCCGGGGCGGGATCGTCCTCAGGCACTGGTCTTTCTGGCTGCCTTCGGGGCCGCAAATGGCGCTCGGCAAGGCGCCGGCAGGTTCCGGCGGCAGTGCGACGCCGCCGGCCTCCGCGAGCGCTGCTTCCCGGGCCACCCAGGCCTCGACTTCCGGCTCGCCCGGCAGCACACCGATCGATCCTGGAAAGGCTTCATAGGGGACCCGGACGCCGGGCATCTGATCGGAGGTTCCGGCCACGCGGTCGAGTTTCCAGTTGACCAGATAGGGCTCGGTGTAGATGTCGCGAAGGAAACCGAAGCCCGGCACGATGACGGTGTAGCCGTACTGATCGGGCGTGATGTCGACCAGCGTCACGGCCAGGACATCGCCTCGTTCGGCGCCCTCGATATGCACCGGGCCGGTCATGGGGTGGACCAGATTGAGATCCAGGGCGGCCAGATCGTCGGCGTTGGAATCGAGGGTTAGATCGGAATCCAACGCATCCCGCGTGCTGAAGATGACGTGATCACCGGGATTGACCCGAACCACGGGCGGAATGGCGGGATGATACCGATTAAAGCAACTGGGATCGTCGGCGCAATGGGCGCCCTCGCGCGGTATTTCTATCACCTGATGCCATGTGACCTCGCCGGTATCGGCCAGCGCGGGCATCGCCGCCGCCAGAGCCAGCATGGCCGGAACCGTTGCCCTCATCCCGTTTCCTCCTGGTTTGGTTCTTATTGCCGGTACGCGGAACCCTTGTAGCGTCAGAGCCCAGCCGGGCTCAAACACCTCTTGCGATTTCTCCAGACCTTTGGGTCTGAAATGCCGGCGCGAACGGAGCCTGACCTTTCGAAGGAGCACTACCGTCGGCGACAGTAACGCGTCTCGTCGAGCGATGAGTTGAGCGCCCGCGCGTCGACACGGCGATGGTTGGGTCGGCGGCTACAAAACTTCGTCCACCGGTGAGAAGTCGAGGCCGAGATCACGGGCGACCGCTTCGTAGACGATCTTTCCTTTGTGCACGTTGACACCGTTTTTGAGATGCGGATTGGAGCGAGCCGCGTCCAACCCCTTGTCGGCGAGCGCCAGGGCGAAGGGGAGGGTCGCGTTGTTGAGGCCGAAGGTCGAGGTGCGGGCCACCGCGCCCGGCATGTTGGTGACACAGTAATGGACTACGCCTTCCTCGACATAGGTGGGATCGTCATGGCTGGTCGGTCTCGAGGTCTCGGCGCAGCCGCCCTGGTCGATGGCGATGTCGACGATCACCGAGCCGGGGCGCATGTGCCGGACCATGTCGCGGGTGATAATTTTAGGCGCGGCTGCACCGGGCACCAGGACGGCGCCAATCACCAGATCCGCGGTGGTCACATATTGCTCCAGCGAATCGACCGTCGAATAGATGGTGTTGAGGGTCGAGCCGAACTGCATGTCGAGCTCGTAGAGCCGGCTCAGATTTTTGTCGATGACGACGACGCTGGCCTCCATCCCCATCGCCATGCGGGCAGCATTGGTCCCAGAAACGCCGCCACCGATCACCACCACTCGACCTACCGGCACGCCTGGCACGCCGGACAATAGGACACCGGAGCCGCCCTGGCGCTTCTCCAGACAGTGGGCGCCCACCTGGATCGACATTCGGCCGGCAACCTCGCTCATCGGTGCCAGCAGCGGCAGCCGTCCGGCCGCGTCCGTCACGGTCTCGTAAGCGATCGCCGTGGCGCCGGAGGCGACCAATCCTTCGGTCTGGCGGCGGTCGGCGGCCAGGTGGAGATAGGTGAACAGGATCTGATCCTCGCGCAGCATCTCGCACTCGCTCGGCTGCGGTTCCTTCACCTTGACGATCATGTCGGCGGCTTCGAACACGGCGCTGGCGTCGGCGAGGATGCGGGCCCCGGCCAGCTCGTAGTCCCGGTCGTCGAAGCCGATGCCGAGACCGGCCTCGGTTTCGACCACGACCTCGTGACCATGGTGGATCATCTCACGAACGCTGGCGGGAATGAGGCCGACCCGGTATTCATGGGTTTTGATTTCTTTTGGTACGCCGACACGCATGGCGCGCTCCCCATCGATAGTACGCAGGTCGATCTAGCGAATCGGCGCGCTGTTGCCCACCAACTTGAACGGCCGGCTCGCGGAAGGCCCCTGGCCATGGCCAAACCGACCGTTATGGTTGCTACAGCGCTCTCGCTCAGCAGCTTGTCGGAACCCATGGGACCAGACTCGTTTCTCAACCAGGCGTTCATCTATTTGATCGCCGCGGTTATCGCGGTGCCGATCGCCAAGCGTCTCGGGCTCGGTTCCGTTCTGGGCTATCTGCTGGCGGGTGTCGCGATCGGGCCCTTCGGCTTCACCTTCGTCGGCAGCGATACCGAAGAGATTCTTCATTTCGCCGAGTTCGGCGTCGTCATGATGCTGTTCTTGATCGGCCTCGAGCTCAACCCCCGGGTCTTGTGGAAGATGCGTGTGCCGATCCTGGGGATGGGGGGTGCCCAGTTGGGGCTGAGCGCTGCCGCGCTGGCGCTTGCCACCGTGCTCTTGGGCTGGCCTGTTCAGGGGGCCATCGCCATCGGCCTGATCCTGGCGCTGTCCTCGACGGCGATCGTCCTGCAGACCCTCCAGGAAAGAGGTCTCTCGTCCAGCCAGGCGGGGCGCGCGTCACTCTCGATCCTCTTGTTTCAGGACGTGGCGGTGATCCCGATCATCGCGCTTCTACCCCTGCTGGGCCGGTCACTGGTCGGCCTTGACGGGTTGGGAACGGCCAGTCAGCCCCGCTGGGACGAGGCGCTTCTGGTCGGTGGTATCATCTTCGGCATCATCACCGTGGGCCACTATGTGGTGCGGCCGCTTTTCCGGGTGATCGCTGAGCTGCGCTTGCGCGAATTGTTTGTCGCGACCGCGCTTTTGGTGGTCATCGCCGCGGCCCTGGCGACCAAGGCGGTCGGCATGTCACCGGCCCTCGGCACGTTCCTCGCGGGCGTGGTCCTGGCCGACAGCGAGTACCGCCATGAGCTCGAAAGCGACATTGAGCCCTTCAAGGGCCTCCTGCTCGGCCTGTTCTTCATTTCCGTCGGCGCCGGCATCGATTTCGCGCTACTGGCCGATCAACCGATGATGATCGCTCAGTTGACGATTGTTCTGGTGACCGTGAAGGCGATCATCTTGTTCCTGATCGCCCGGCTGTTCGGTTTCGACTGGCGCCAACGGTGGCTTCTCACGCTTTCGTTGGCGCAAGGCAGCGAGTTCGCCTTCGTCCTTCTGGTTTATGCGGCGGACAATTGGGTGATATCCCAAAACACGGCCGATTTGCTGGTCGTGGTCGTCGCCGTCTCGATGGCGGTCAGCCCCTTGTTGATGTTGATCGACAGCAAATTCATCGGACCGCGCTCGCGCTTCGTTCGTGCAGGCGACGAGGATCGCGAGGGCCCGCACGACGCCGACGACGCGCCTGTCATCATCGCCGGCTACGGTCGGTTCGGGATGATCGTCGGCCGGTTCCTCAACGCGAACGGCGTGGCGACGGTGGTGTTGGATCAGGACGTGTCCCAGATCGATCAGCTGCGCCGTTTCGGCATGAAGGTTTTTTATGGCGATGCCAGCCGTTTAGACCTGCTGATCGCCGCCGGTGCCGAGCGGGCAAAGCTGGTGGTGCTCGCCATGGACGACGCCGACCGGGTGACCGAGGCGGCGAAGAGCCTCAAACAACGGTTTCCCGAGTTAACGGTGATGGCGCGGGCCTACGACCGGCGCCACGCCTTCGAGTTGCTGCAGTTGGACGTCGATCTGATCGTTCGCGAGACCTTTGGCTCGGCGCTCGATCTCGGCCAGGAGGCGCTCAAAGCGTTGGGGGCGAGCCCGATCCGCGCCCGTCGCGCCGCCCAGCTCTTCAAGGACTATGACGAGCAGACGGTCAGGCAGTTGGCAACGCTATGGTCCGATGGCGACGAGAAGGTCTACCTCCGGCGTGCCCATGAGCGGGCTCGGGAACTGGAGCAGTTGATCCAGAACGACCGCCAGGAAATCGGCGGGGTCCAGTCGAGTGTTGAGGGCACCGGCGATGCGTCTCCCTCGGATTCGGCCGAAAGCTCAACGAGCGCGAAAAACTAAAGATGGATGATCCAGTCGCGGAGCGCCTTGGTGATGAGTTCGGCGCTATCCTCCTGGATGAAATGGCTGCCCGGCACCGTGACCTCCACCTGATTGGGCCAGTTTCGGCAAAAGCGGCGGGGCGCGCCGATCATGATTGCGCCGGGTTCGGCATTAATGAACAGCTTGGGCACGGCGGTCCGCTCCATCCAGTTGGCGTAGTCGGCCACGATCTGGGTGACGTCGGCCGGTTCGCCGTCGAGCGGGATCTCACGGGGCCAGACCAACATCGGTAGCCTGGAATCTCCCGGTTCGGTCCAGGGGCGCCGGTACTCGTCCATGATTCGGGGCGGCAAACGGCGGAGAATGGAGCCGGGCAGAACCCGTTCGATGAACAGATTGTTCTCGAGCACCATGACCTCGCCGGCCGGTGACCGGAAGCCCTCGAACACAGGCCGCGCCTGTTCGTTGAACTCGTTCCACTCCAGAGGCCGGACGATCGCCTCCATATAGGCGATGCCGGCGACGCGGGTGGGGTGACGTCTCGTCCAGTCGAAGCCCAAAGCCGAGCCCCAGTCATGGACGACGAAAAGAATGGGGTCATCCAGCGCCAATTGTTTGAGAAGCTGGTCGAGATAGGTCCTGTGATCGACGAAACGGTAGTCAAGCTCCGGCGGCCTTTCGCTATCGCCCATGCCGATGAGATCGGGGGCGATGCAGCGATGGTTGTCGGTCAGGTGCGGCAGGATGTCCCGCCACAGAAAGGAGCTGGTCGGATTGCCGTGGAGAAAGACGATGGGCGGACCGCTACCCTCGTCGACGACCGCCATACGATGACCGTGCACCAGATGGTGCTGTTTTCGGTCCTGCCATGGTTTGTTTGCCAAGCGTCGCTCCAGGCTCGTCCGTTCTGTCGATCATTCGGGTCGAGCACCTGGTTCGGGTAAAGGATTGACACCGCGACTTACACGCTGCGCCGCCGCCTCCGTTACGACCGGGGTGCTGCGGAGACTGAGCTGCCGCTCGCGCCACCAGATAAAGAGACCCGAACCGATGATGATCAACGCACCCGCAAAGACGCTGATGCCAGGGGTCTCATTCCAGAAGGTCCAGCCGATGGCGACCGATAGGGGTATCGAGGCGTACTTGAAGGGAGACAAAAAGGAGAGTTCGCCGGTGCGCGTCGCGATGACGTAGAACTGGTAGGCACCGAGTATGAAGAAGCTGGATAGAACGATCCATGCCAGGTGCGCGGTCGTGAAGGAGACCAACTCGTTCGGCAGGGAGATGAGGCCGGCCAGGGAAATGGCGATTGCAGTGACCAAGGAGATGGTAGCGCTCGATATCTGCGAGCTGATTTTGCGCGTCACCACGTCCCGAAGCGCGATGAAGAAGGCGGCAAGGATCGGTAGAAGGACCACCCAGTTCCATCCATCACCGCTGGGCGACGCCACCAAAAGCATACCGATGAAACCGACGATGACTGCGATCCATCGCCGCAGTCGCACCGTTTCACCCAATACCAGCGCGGCCATGACCGTGAGGAACAAGGGCGCCAGGAACAGAAGCGTCGACGCGTTGGCCAGTGGCATCCGTGCCACGGCGTTGAGAAACGAGAACGCCACACCCACCTCGAGCAGCGCGCGCATGATCACCCAGCGATCCAGGAGCATGCGCCAGTTGCCGGGCTCGCCCTGGAGATAGATGAGCCCGGAGAATAACAGCGCCACTAGAAAGCCGCGCAAAGCCAGGATCTGACTGATCGACATATCCTCGGCGACCAGCTTGATGCAGGCGTCGTTGAACACGAACAGAGCCATGGCGGCGGTCATGAAACCCGCTGCCCGGACGTTTCTGGCAAAGCTGATTTCCAAGCCTCGAGCCTCCCGCAACCAAACAGAGCGATAGCCGATCGCTGAGAGGCGCGCCAGGAAGCCTCGCTCGGGCGCCGGCTCGCACCTCGACTAAGGCCCGTGACGTCAGGCGAAAGCGCCGGGATAGATGACGCAGCGGGCGCCTGTGCCACGCTTGAAGCGGGCGATGCCGGGCGAGCGATCCGTATTGAGACCACCCAGATCCAGAGCCCTGGCGCCCGATGCCCGTAGCCTTAGGATGGCCTCCCACATAAGCCGGTGATGGGCGCGCCGCCGCCGGCCTTCGTCGCTAGTCCAGGACAAGTGATAGGTGGCGGCCGGTCCGTGGCGCAGGAACAGCATGCCGGCGATCGGTTTTTGATCCAGGAGTGCCACCAAGATCAGCGGCGCGGTGGTCTCAAGCCTGATCAGGCGTTCCACGAAGGATCGCGGCTGAGCTCGGAATCCCACCTCCCGCTGGCGCTGGTCGTGGCGATCCAAAAGCCAACCGAGCCAGAACATATCCTGGCTCACCCCGAGCGGTTCTTCGAGAGCGCGCCGAAGCATATTGCGCCATTTGCCGTGCAGGCCGGCGAAAAGCGCATCCGGTTCGGCCCGAAGATCGAGCCAGGCCGTGGCGTAACCGGTCATGAGCTGTTTCGCACCGATCATCGCCATCACGCCGTTCGTGTCGCCGCTGTCGTGGTCGGCCGGCAACCAGAGATGGAGATGAAGCGGTTTGGGCGGAAACAGGTGGCTGAGACGAGATAGCCAAGAGGCCCGGTCGGCAAGGCTGGGCCTCGGCTCCAGCCACAGCGGACCGCCGAGCGCCACTGATGCCGAGAACAGACCGAACCATCGTCTTTCGCTTACCGAAACGAGGCCCCGAACCCCCTGCTCGTCCTGGAGGAGATAACGGCTGACGGTCCGGCCTTCCTGCCGGAGAGCCTCGCCATAAGCCCAACTTTGTTGGAGTACGGGGAAAGCGAGATCCTCGAAGGCGGCTTCGAAAACGCTGCGCACGGCGGGCTCGAGCGGCGAATCGGCGATCTCGTTTTTGGGGGCACAGGAGAGCATTGCTTAATAGTAGAAATTTTGAGATTTCTCTCAACTATGAAGCAAAGACTCAGCATTCGCGGCCAAACAATCGCGCCGCCTCGGCTCACCCGGTGGGCCTTGATCTATTTTTTGCGGCGGGTTGCGCTGCCCCTGCTCGCTCTCCTCTTGGTGGCCGATCTTCTTCTCGGCCTCTGGTTCGCGCATGTCTGGCAAAGCTGCTACGCTTTGTTTTGTCTTTGGGGCTAAGCACGAAGCAAGGGGACAGAGCCGATGGGACGTTTCGGCCCGGCGCGACGGTTCGCCGCTTTGGTGATCGGTTCTGATCTTTCCGCCCGCCTCAGTGACCTGAACTGAAGGTCCTACGTTTGGCGACGCGAACTCCTAAGGGAAAACTGCGGCCGGTCCTTCTTGCATTGGTGATTGGCGCCTTTGGAAGCGGGGTTTTCGCCTGGGCCGATCTGCCCTTGCCCTGGCTGACGGGCTCGATGATCGCGACCACGGCGGTGACCTTCACTCACCTCGACGTCGCCATACCGTCCGGGCTTCGCACCGTGATGCTGGCGGTGCTCGGCACCCTGTTGGGCAGCACGTTCACGACCGACACGCTGGGCCAGGCGGCGGGCTGGCTTCCGACGATCGCCCTGTTGCCGGTCTACATCCTGGTCCTCGGCACGGTCGTTTGGATCTATCTCCGCGTGGTCGCTGGCTTCGATGCCCGGACCGCCTTTTTCAGCTCGACGCCCGGTGGCCTGAGCGAAATGACGCTGCTCTCGGATCAGTATGGCGGCGATATGCGCCTGACCTCCCTGGTTCACGGCACCCGCATCCTCCTGATCGTCTCGACCGTCCCGGTTCTGGTTCTGCAGTTCGGTGTTGAGACGGGGACAAAAGCGTCCGAGGCCGTCCACCAGCCGGTCAATCTCGATCTGCTGCTTCTCGGGGCGACCGGTTTGGTCGGTTACGGCGTCGGCCGTCTGATGCATGGCACCAGCGGCGCACTGGTCGGTCCGATGGTCATCAGCGCGCTCGCCCATATGACGGGATTTGTCGAGGGCGCGCCGCCTTTCGTCATTGTGGCGCTGGCGCAAGTGGTGATCGGCGCCTCGATCGGCTCCCGCTTCGCCGCCATGCCCTTGGGGCAGGTGCTCGCGGCCATCGCCCACGGTCTGGTCTTGACCCTGATCATGCTGGTCCTGGCGGCCCTGTTCGCGGCGATTGCCCTGACGCTCATCGATCGGTCCTGGCTCGTGCTGATCCTGACATTCATGCCGGGCGGGGTCGCCGAAATGGGTCTGGTCGCCCTTGCTCTCGGCACCGATCCGGCATTCGTCTCGGTCCACCACCTGATCCGGATCGCCCTGGTCGTAACCTGCGCGCCGTTCGCCTTCACGCTCTACCGCCGGTTCGTCATCCCTGATGAGGGTGCCGAAACCGGGGCCGAAACGAACCCCTGAGCCGCCCTTGGAACCGGTCGCCAATCTCGGCATGTACGATCTGGAGGAGTTGCGGGCCGATCAAAGCCGGCTTTGGCGTGCCGTCGCTGCTCACCTGACGGACCTCGGCTGGACCGGTGTACCGGACAAACTCCTAGTCGATGTCGAACCGGCTTCCCTTTGGCTTCATCCGGGACTGATCCTGGCTCAAACCTGCGGGCTGCCTTTCGCAACCAGCCTCGGGCGACGGGTCCGCTACGTGGCCACGCCGGTTTACAGAGCCGAGGGTTGTCAAGGTCCGGCTTACCGCAGTCTCATCGTTGCCCGGGGTGACCTAGCCGTCAAAGCGGATCAGGTTCCGACGGGCGTCGTCGCCGTCAATGACAAGGAGTCACGGTCCGGCCGTCAGGCGCTGACCCAGCTATTGGGGTGCCCGCTCGAGGCCCATTTCACGCATGTGTTGATGACCGGTAGCCATCTGAACAGTCTGACCGCCCTACGCGTCGGCCGGGCCAATGTCGCGGCGATCGATTGCGTGCTTTGGGCCTTGCTTGCCCGCCACCGCCCATCGGCCATCGCCGGTGTCACGCCGATTGGATGGAGCCTGCCGGCACCCGGTCTGCCGCTCATCACCGCCGCCAGCCGGTCAGACCGAGAGGTCGAGGATCTGGTTTCGGCTCTTAAGGAGGCGGTTCGGTCGCCGGCGCTCAGTCGGACATGCGAGCGTTTGCTGATCGAGGACCTGATCAAGCTGCCGGCCGACGCTTATCAAGTGCTTGCCGCTCTTGGATGAAGCCATCGTCGGTCGATCCGAGCAGGGGCGATGATCGATCGGCGAGCAGGCGATGCAAATCCGCCGTCAGCGCCCTGACCTCGATCGCGAGATGCCGGAACGCCTGACGGCGATCCTCGAGGCTCCGGCGTTCATGTCGGCACCGGTCGGCGACCAGGGCCGCCGTTTCGCTGAGTTCATGGCAAAGGCTGACAAGGTCCTTTTCGGATCGGCGGGTGGCGGTGTCGTCAGCCACGGTCTCGCCGACGGCAGTTTTCGATGTCAGCTTGTCGGCGAGACGGCGAAAGCGGGCGCGCAACACACGCGCTTCGGCACACAAATCGTCGATCCGCTTCAGGTCCTCCTCCACGTCCCGAATGCGCTTGAGAAGATCCTGAACCAGTCCCGGCGCACCGCCGCCGCCGACCTCTTGGCCGCTCGACGGGGCCGCATCCTTAGCCTCATCGGCCGTCAGTCTGTCGGTCGCGGCCTGCTCCAAAAGAAAATCGATCTCGTCGAACAGGCGGCTCTGGACGGTCGCGAGGACGGTGCTCAGTTCCCTGTCGTCCCGGAACGTCATGACCGCTAGTTGAGTGAGCCGGTCGGCAATGGCACCGTATGCGCGCACCGGCCAGCCGCCCTGGCGGCCGCAGGCGCCCAGGTCCAGTCTGGCCAGATGTTCGAGCCGCGTTTGGTGATCGGCACCCGGTTCGGGTGCCGCCAGCGATACCCAGTGATCGCGCAGTAAGGGCGCGACCTGCTGAAGCGCCGGAAAAGCCGGGTCCAGCGCACTCACCAGCGCCGTCTCCAGCTCTCGAGTATTGTCAGCCACGCAGTCGGCAAACCGGGCCAACGAAGCGGCGGGTCCCCGCGGCGCGTCCGCACCGCTCAGAAGTGTGAAGCGTTGCCAGCGGCTGGCCAATTCGGGTCCTCCCAGCGGGCTGTTCTTGTGTCGTGTCTTTTTACAGGTGTCCGACCGGGATCGAACAGACTTTTGTTCCGCCCAACCGCACGTCCGGACATCCCAACGTCCTCATTTTCGTTAACGAGGCTCGATGACATCTCGCCGACCGTGAGGCACAAGCCGGAAGTTTCCCCTTGCGCGACCAGGGATTGGCGGCGAGCGATCGAGAACCAATGTCATGAGTGCTGGCCAGCCCATGTCTTAGGGAAGGCCGGTAGCCCTCTGGAAAGGTTCGGGCTACCGGATAGCACGCCTTAACCTTTGATTTGTCCGGGGTTATGGATGGCGCAGGAGAGGTCCTTTGAGCTCAGATCGCCGGGACGATCATCTGGCGGAACCTTGCGAGCGGCCAGTCGTTGCCCCGTTAATCGGCGGAATTGCTGCGATCAATCGCCGATTGCTTGGGTTTGGAGGTTGGTCTGCTGCCAAGGTCCCGAATAGTGAGTAACTAATAGCTGTACTGTGACGCGCTTCTGTTGTCGTTTCAGTTGCGTTTTGTTTGGTTAACCGATTATTAAATCGGGCCATCCGTGATGAATGAGGCGTAAACGATGACCGATTTTTCGGAACAGATCGATCTCGCCCGCGCCCGAGCCCTGGACCGCTCCTTTCGGAGTTCCGTGGTGCGCGAGGCCGTGTTCGTACTGTCCGTTGCCAGTTTGGCGGCGCTTGTTGTCGGCGTCGCCGTTACGCCTCGGCCTGACGCCAATTGGCAGATCGCGCCCGTCACCATGACCGGCGAGCCGGACGTAACGGTGCGCTACGTGAACATTCCGGTCATCGAGGGCGCACTACCCGCGCGGCCGTTGGACGTCGCTGAGAGCACTCAATTCGTGTCTTTCGAGGGCGATGGCGCGGCCGGAAATGTTCTCGAGCAAATTGTCGCGGACGGCTTGAGCGTCGAGCCGACGGAGGGTCAGGCTCAGTAGCGGCCCACTGAATGTGGGATGGCTGCATTCGGGATGGCTGACCGCCGGATCGCCCGTCCACGTCTCAACGCTTCTCACTGGCCGTGAGTTGGTGCGGGCTGGGAAGCACCGGTCCCGTCACCGCTCTCTCAAACCGTTTGTTGGCCAGCTGTGAGAAAAAACCTCAGGTTCATTCGCTGCCAATTCGGGGCTGGCCCTCAACATGGGGCCCGAAGCTCCTATCCAAAGTCCTGGTGCTGCTTTCGGCGAGAGCTATGGCGTCACTGAGGTAACCCAAAATCCTCACATTGTTGTCGAGAACCTGGCGCGCTTCGGCGCGATGATCGTCCATGATGATGGTCGATCGGTAGAGCACATCGTTGCGTACGGCGCGCAACAGATCTTCCAGCTTGAAGCCGTCCGGCCTCACGTCGCTCTTTAAAAACTGGGTCACCGGTTCAATCCTCGATGGCGATGCGCCAAGAGTAGGCCCTCGAGGTTAAACAATCGTGAAACAGGAACGGGGCGGCGCTTCTAATTGGGGTTAAGTGTCTACCGTGGAGGGCGTTCGCGCCTGCTCGATGAGTGCTATCGAATCATCGGATGCCCAGTCTCGGAAACCAAGATGTAAGTCGACCTTCCGTCCGCGCTTGTCGGTCACCAAGGTGGCCGGCAGACCGCGGATCGCCAAGGATATCGCAACCTCGTTGGACGGGTCTCGAAGCAGGGTCAGATTGTCGACGCCGACCTCCGCCATGAAGGCATCGATGCGATCCCAACCGGCGCGGTCCGCCGCAAGCGCGACCACCTCGACCTGGCTCTTGTCGTAGCGAGCTTGAAGTGTCCCCAGGGACGGCATCTCCTCACGGCACGGCGCGCACCAGGTCGCCCAGAGATTGAGGACCACCACCTTGCCAGTGAAGCTCCGAAGCGCTACGGGCTCGTCTTCGCGGTTGAAAACTTCGACGTTCGGCAACGCGAGCGAGTCCGCTCCAAAAGCTTTTGGCGCGAAGGTGGACGTTAAAGCGAGCGCCGTGGTTCCGCTGACGATTTTGCGACGAGTTATCAAGCTGAGGCATCCTCGATCGTTCGACTGGTCATCGAACAGATAGGGCCTGAGGTCGGGTAGGGCGAGTGCTTAGATGATGTCGAAAACGCCGAAATCGGCGACGCCCGTCAGCACCGACGGGGCCGTCGACCTCTGGGGCGGTCACTTCACCGGCGGACCCGCGCCCTTGATGGAGCGGATTAACGCGTCGATCGGTTTTGACCGCCGGCTGGCATCTCAAGATATCGAAGGCTCGAAGGCCCATGCGACCATGCTCGCGGACCAGGGCATCATCGACGCTGATACCTGCCGCCATATCTTGAGCGGCCTTGATCGGATCGCCAAAGAGATCGAGGAAGGCGCCTTCGACTTCAAAACCGAACTCGAGGACATTCACCTCAATATCGAGGCCAGGCTTACCGACATCATCGGTGATGCCGGGCGGCGGTTGCACACCGCGCGTTCCCGAAACGATCAGGTCGCGACGGATCTGCGGCTCTTCGTTCGCGACGCCATCGACCGGGCCGATCTTTTCCTCAAAGCCCTTCAGGCGGCGCTGATCAATCGCGCCGAAAGCCATATCGAAACGATCATGCCCGGCTTTACCCACCTCCAGGCGGCGCAGCCGATAACGCTGGCTCACCACCTCCTGGCCTACGTCGAGATGTTCGGCCGCGATCGCTCCCGCTTCGGCGACGCCCGCAGACGGATCAACGAAAGCCCTTTGGGTGCCGCCGCCTTGGCCGGTACCGGCTTTGCCATCGATCGCGAGAAAACCGCCCGGACACTAAGATTCGCCCGACCGATGGCGAACTCGATCGACGCTGTCTCGGACCGGGACTTCGCGCTCGATTATCTGTCGGCGACGAGTATCTCGAGCGTGCACCTGTCGAGGCTGGCCGAAGAATTGGTGCTGTGGTCGACGCCGCAATTCGGTTTCGTGCGCATGGATGAAGCGTTCTCTTCGGGTAGTTCGATCATGCCGCAGAAACGCAATCCCGATGCCGCGGAACTGGTCCGTGCCAAGACGGGACGTGTTGCCGGCGCTCTTGTGAGCTTGTTGGTGGTCCTAAAGGGGCTGCCTCTGGCCTATTCCAAGGATATGCAAGAAGACAAGGAGGCGCTGATCGACACGGTTGACACGTTCGAACTGTGCGTGCCGGCGATGGCCGGCATGGTGGAGGGATTGGTTTTCAATTCAGAACGGATGCGCCAGGCGGCCGGCGTCGGCTTCACCACCGCCACGGATCTGGCGGACTGGTTGGTCCGCGAGGCAGGCGTCGCCTTTCGAGAGGCCCACGGGATCGTCGGTAAAGTGGTTCGGCTGGCCGAGGAGCGGGCCGTTGATCTCGATCGCCTGCCTCTGGAGAGCCTCCGGGCCATCGATCCGCGGATCAGCGCCGATGT
The DNA here is from genome assembly GCA_050331695.1 of Geminicoccaceae bacterium. GTDB lineage: Bacteria > Pseudomonadota > Alphaproteobacteria > Geminicoccales > Geminicoccaceae > JBHJGP01. The sequence continues at coordinate 7,343 of JBHJGP010000023.1, read as the reverse complement.
GTTCGACGTACTGAGTGTCGAACGTTCGGTGGCGAGCCGAACCAGCTATGGTGGTACGGCTCCGGTTCGGGTGAGAGACGCGCTGGCCGCGGCTCGCCAGCGATTTCTGGACGACACCAATGAAGCCTAGGCGCCTCTGGCTTCTGATCGTGCTTGGCATCGTCTTGGTCGCCTCATCCTGCGGCATTAAAGGGCCTTTGAGCCTTCCCCCTGACGTCGTCCCGCCACCGGAACCTCCGGCGGGCACCACGGCGGATCCGGTTCGCGAAGAGGATGCGGATGACGGCCTGCTCGATGACGAGACTGGCCTCGAAACGGACACGCCGTGAGCCTTTTTGCCTACCGCGACGGCACCCTTCATGTGGATCAGGTCGCGCTTGCCGCCATTGCCGAGACCGCCGGCACGCCGGTCTACGTCTACGCAGCCGAAGCTATCCGTGAGCGTTTCCGTCGGCTCGACGAGGCTTTCCCGGGACAACCGGTTCTTTTCTGTTACGCGCTGAAGGCCAACAGCACGCTCGCCATCATTCGACTGCTGGCAGATCTGGGCGCCGGAGCCGACATCGTTTCCGGCGGCGAGCTCAGCCGTGCGTTAGCCGCGGGCGTGCCGCCCGCGCGGATCGCCTTTTCCGGCGTGGCCAAGACCAGGGATGAAATCGAGGCGGCCCTAGCGGCGGGCATTCACCAGTTCAACGTCGAATCGATCGACGAGCTGGTCGCGATCAGCGAGGTGGCGGTCCAACGCCAGCAAGCGGCGCCGGTGGCGCTGCGCGTCAATCCAGATGTTGCGGCTGGAACGCACGAAAAAATTTCCACGGGCCGCAAATCGGACAAGTTCGGGATCACGCTCGACCGCTTGGACGATGCCATCACGGTCGCCCGCAGGCTTGGGGGCATCGAGCTCGTCGGGCTGCACGTTCATATCGGCTCGCAAATCGCGGCGACCGCAGATTTCGAGCGGGCCTATCAGCGGGTCGTCGACACCGCCCGTTCGTTGCGGGCGGAGGGGATCCAGATCACCCGGCTCAATCTGGGCGGCGGCTTCGGTGTCGCCTATGACGGGGAGGCGCCCTTCGACCTCCCAGGGTTCGCCCAAATGGTTCGGCGGTTGACCCAGGGCCTCGACGTCGAGCTCCTGTTCGAGCCCGGCCGCTATCTGGTCGCCGAAGCGGGTCTGCTTCTCACCCGTGCGATCTACGTCAAAGCCGCGGCGGAACGTCGCTTCCTGGTGCTCGATGCGGGCATGAACAATTTCATCCGACCGGCCATGTACGGCGCCCGCCACCGGCTGTTACCTGTGGACCAACCGCCCGCCGGCGCTCCGGTCGAGTGCTATGACGTGGTCGGTCCGATCTGCGAGAGCAGCGATCTGTTCAGCCGCGATGTGGCGCTGCCGGTGACCGCCGCCGGCGCCCTTCTGGCTTTTGCCGGTGTTGGCGCCTATGGCTCGGTGATGGCTTCGGACTATAATTCAAGACCTCGAGCCGCTGAGGTTCTGGTCGACGGCGCCAAGTCGGCTGTAATCAAGCCCCGGGTCGAACCGGCCGAACAAATGGTCGGAGAGACCTGGCCCGACTGGCTGGCCCCGGCCCTCGTTTCGAGCGGTACCGGTCGATCTTGAGCCGACGCTGAGGAGGCGACATGGCGGATACGAGCAGGCGGATCGCAAACGCGTTGGGGCGCGCCCGAACGGTTTTGGTTCTGGAGCGCGTGATGCTGGCGTTGGGGCCAGCTCTGGCGCTGGCCGCCATCTTTTTGACCGTCAGTCTTTTCGGTTGGTGGCGCCTCGTTCCCTGGTGGGCGCACGCTGCGGCCTTGGTCCTGTTTGTCGGCGGTTTTGGTCTGCTGCTCGTCCGCGGTGTGACGGCACTTCGGTGGCCCACGAAAGACCGCGCCCTGGGGCGTGTCGAGCAGCGAAGTGGTCTCCGCCACCAGCCGCTGACCACCTTGAGCGACCGGCTGAGCATGGACAAAGATCCAGTGACGGCCGCTTTGTGGCGGGCTCACCAGCAGCGGAGCGCTCAATCGCTGGATCGGCTTAAGGCCGGACGACCGAAGGCTGTCTGGGCACGCCTGGACCCTTGGGCCCTGAGGACTGGTTTGATCTTCGCTCTGGTTCTAGGCCTGGTCGATGCAAGCGGCCAGATTGGGTCCCGGCTTCTGGCCGGGATCATTCCGCAACCGGCCCGCGCCGACGTCCCGCCGACTCAGGTTCGGTTTTGGCTGACCCCGCCGGTTTACACCGGCGCGCCGGTGACCGCTCGCGATCTGGCCCTGCCTCTGACCAACCCGCCGCAATCCATCGAGGCGCCGGTCGACAGTGAACTGACCTTCCAACTCCATCACGTTCCGAACGGCGTCGCGCCAAGCCTCAGGCTGGACGGGGCGGACCTGACCTTGGAGGAGCTGGGCTCCGGCAGCTTCATCTGGAAAGGCTCGGTCGAGCGCGCCGTTGACCTGTCGGTTCTGCTTCGCGACGACGACGAGACAACCACGATCACGTGGCCCCTGGTCATGGTGCCCGACCACCTGCCAGAGGTGGCCTTCGCCGACGCGCCGGCCGTCACCCATCAGTTGGTGTTGCGTCCAACCTTCGAGGCGACGGACGATTACGGCGTTTCTCAGGTGGATCTCGAACTGGCGCTTAAAGGCCAGGACCAGGAGCCCGAAAGAATGCGGCTTCAGCAGGCGCGCCGCGCGCCGCGGGAACTCGAGGGTGCGGCTTATCTGGATCTCACGCCCCACCCCTTTGCCGGGCTCGAGGTCGATCTCCAGCTCATCGCCACGGACGTCGCCGGCCAGGAGGGGCGGAGCGACACTCTCACGATGGTGCTGCCGGAACGGCCCTTCACCCACCCCCTGGCGCGCCGGGTTATCGCCGAGCGTAAACGTCTGGTCAGCGAGCCCCATCATAAGCAAGACGTCGCTTCCGAGCTCAACCGTCTGGCCCAAGATCCCCGGGCCGCGCTTTCCGGCTGGAGCGTGCCGCTCGCTCTTCGTTCGGCCAGCACCCGGATCGTGCTCACCGACCCGGATGGCGACCACCGCAGCACGATCGATCTCTTGTGGGACATCGCCCTGCACCTGGAAGACGGAGAACTTTCCCTGGCCCAGCGGCAGCTCCGCGAGCTTCAGGACGAGCTTGCCCGGGCTCTGGAAGAGGGCGCAAGTGACGAAGAGATCGAAGCGCTCATGGAGGAGTTGCGGGAGGCGCTGAACCAGTATCTCGATGCCCTGACCCAGCAGGCCCTGCAGCAGATGCAGGATATGCCTTCGGGCCAGCAGCCGCAGCCGCTCGATCCGAACAGCCAGATGGTCGACCGCGAGCAGATCAGTGATTTTCTCGATCAGCTCGAGCAGATGTTGAAGAATGGTGCCAAGGATGCGGCCGAGCAGATGCTGGCCCAGTTACGTGAGCTGATGGAGAACCTGCAAGCCCAGGCGATGATGCAGAACGCGCCGGCTCAGCAGGCCATGGGCGCGCTTCAAGATCTGATCCAACAGCAGCAACAGCTCCTGGATCGCTCGTTCGATGCCCAGCGCCAAGGTCAGCAGGGCCAACAGGGTGAGCAAGGCCAGCAGCAGGGTCAACAACAAGGCCAGCAGCAAGGTCGCCAGGGCCAACAAGGGCAGCAGGGCCAGGCTCAGGCCGGTCGAAGCGGCCAACCCGGCGGCATGCAGGCCCATCAGGAAGGTCTGCGTCGTCAGCTCGGCGAACTCATGCGCCAGTTGGGTGAGCTTGGCACCGGGATTCCCCGGTCGTTGGGCGATGCCGAGCTGTCGATGCGGGATGCCGAACAGGCGCTGGGTCAAGGTGAGCCGGGCCAGGCGATCGATCCCCAGGGGCGCGCCTTGGATTCTCTGCAACAGGGTGCCGCTGCCCTGATGGAGCAGCTCCAGCAGCAGATGGCGGGACAGCAACCGGGGCAGAACCAGGGCGAACCCGGACCCGGCATGCCGCAGCGGCAGCCGCGCGATCCGTTGGGCCGGCCCTTGCAGAATGACGGCGGCGCCGATCCGTTTGGTGTCGAGGTGCCGGATGAGCTGGATCTGGGCACGGCCCGCGAGATTTTGCGCGAGCTGCACCGCCGGGCCGGCGACCGGTCACGGGCGCCGGCTGAGCTGGAGTATTTGGAGCGCTTACTCGAGCGCTTCTGACGCTGCGCCTCGGCTTTCTCGTGCCGCTTTCGCCCAACCGGGATGAGCGGCCGGCCGGCGTCCTGCCGGACATGCTCATCCTGCACTATACGGGCATGCGCAGCGCCGCCGAGGCTCAAGCCCGGCTCTGTGACCCACTGGCAAGGGTCAGTGCCCACTATCTGGTGGATGAGGATGGGCGCACCGAGCGTTTGGTCGAAGAGCGGCACCGCGCCTGGCATGCCGGCGTTTCCTGGTGGCGGGGCCGAGCCAATCTCAATGACTGGTCGATCGGCATCGAGCTGGTCAATCCGGGCCATGAGTGGGGTTATCGTTCCTTCCCGGAGGCGCAGATCGACGCCTGCATCGAGCTTTGCCGGGGCATTCTAGGCCGATGGCCGATCCCGGCCCGTCATGTTCTGGGTCACAGCGACGTGGCGCCGATGCGCAAAGCCGATCCGGGCGAGCTGTTTCCCTGGCAGCGCTTGGCGGCGGAAGGGATCGGTCTCTGGCCGGAGGTCGGTTTTGAAGCGGCGTCGGACGGGATGGCGGCGCTCGCGACCTTCGGTTATCCGGTCGATCAAACGCCGGAGCCGGAAGCCCTGATCCGTTCCTTTCAGAGACATTTTCGGCCCATGAAGGTCGATGGGGCGTTGGATGAGCAGGATCTCCGTCAGTTGGCCGGACTTGTTGCGCTGATTTAACCGGGTCTCGCCATGGCCCCGATCGAGGTTTATGACGGTTTCGTGCCAGGTGGTCGGATGGCCGCTTTCGCTTAGGCGAGAGAGGAAAGTCCGGGCTCCACGGAGACACGGTGCCGGGTAACGCCCGGCGGGGGCGACCCCAGGGAAAGTGCCACAGAGAGCAATCTGCCCGCCGGGACCGGTCGAGATCGGTCTGCGGGTCAGGGTGAAAGGGTGCGGTAAGGGCGCACCGCGGTGCCGGCAACGGCAACGGCCTTGGCAAACCCCACCGGGAGCAAGACCAAGTAGGGGCGACGGCGCGAAAGCGCAGGCCAGTCTCCGGGCCGGTCGCCCGGGTAGGTCGCGAGAGGCGCACGGCAACGGGCGTCCCAGAGGAATGGTCATCACCGCAGCTGGCTGCGGGACAGAACCCGGCTTACAGACCGCCTGGCACGTTGTTCTGTCACGGACCAATGTTGGAACCGCCGGCAGATCCCTCTCGAGAATAAGAACAAAACAAGAACATAAAGCTTTCTTTCCACAGGATCCGCGAACTTATAGACAACTTTCATCCATGTTATCCACAATCTGCCTCGCGATCCGGCGTTAAGTCAAAACCGTTTCGATTTAGGGAGTTAGGCTGATGTGGATAAGAAACTGGTTGACCTCAACTTTCCTCGTCTCTACATTCACTCGCTAATCATATGCGACCTTATCAACAAATATTAGGGAAGCATTTGATCGCCAAAACCCCTCGCGCACCAGTCGATCCTCAGCATTTAGGAAATAACGGCTGTGAATTTGGACTCAACGAAAGCGGGATGGATACAAAGAAAATCTAGAAAAACGATCAACCACGGGTTGTTTCGTTGGTACTTACTTTTAGATTACTTTTATGTTCGCGGAATTAGCGGCATTTACCGAGATGGTGTCGGTGGTTCGGCTGGTGTGAGTCGGCTTAATGAGTTTTCCCGGCCTGTGGATAAGTCTGATTGCTTGATTTCGACGCCCATCGTCCCGTTCTGCTTCAAGCTGTTCTGGCGCAGCTGGCGCCGGCTGCCGGCGAGCGTGTCGTCGATGCAACCTTCGGCCGGGGAGGCTACAGCGCGGCCATACTGGAGACGGCGGCGGTCAACCTCTTGGCCGTCGACCGAGACCCGGATGCCATCGCCGCCGGTGCCGGCTTGGCTCGTGTTTATCCGCAACTCACGCTTTGCGAAGGATGTTTCGGTGAACTTCGCTCTCTTCTGGAAGAGCGGTCCTTTGTTCCCATCCACGGTATCGTTTTCGATCTGGGCGTTTCCTCGCCGCAATTGGACGATGCGGAACGCGGCTTTTCCTTCCGCCAGGATGGACCGCTCGACATGCGCATGGGGCGTGCCGGCATGAGCGCCGCGGACGTCGTCAATGGGTGGTCGGAGGTGGAGTTGGGCCGAATTCTTCGGGAGTTCGGCGAGGAACGCTACTGGCGCCGTGTCGCTCGCGCCATCGTCGCCAGGCGTTGCGAACGGCCCTTTGCTCGAACGCTGGATCTGGCGGAGTGCGTGCGGTCAGCGGTGCCGAGGGGCAGGGGTCCGGAGCGGATCGATCCGGCCACCCGGAGCTTTCAGGCTTTACGGATCGCGGTGAATGACGAGCTTGGCGAACTGATAGCGGCCTGGGAAGCGGCCGAACGTGTTCTGGCGGCGGGCGGCCGTCTGGTCTGCGTCAGCTTTCATTCGATGGAGGACAGCCTGGTCAAACCCTTCCTGAAGGAGCGTTCGACGACGGCCGGTGGTGGCTCCCGGCACTTTCCAGGGCAGGCGGCCCGTCAGCCCACCTTCGAGCTCACGACACGCCGGCCGATCACCGCCGATGCCGATGAGGTGGCCGCCAATCCCCGCGCCCGCTCGGCCAAACTGAGGGCGGCCCGGCGGCTGGCGGCGGAGTTCGGATCTTGAGCCTGTTTCGCCTCCTTCTCGGGCTCGGCATCCTGGTGGCTGTGGTCTCCTCTTTGACCCTGTTCAAGCTGCACGTTGACGCCCAGCGGAAACAGCTGGCCCGACTGCAAGCGGATCTGATCGCCGAGCGAGCGGAACGCGATCGGCTGCGCGCCGATCTGGCGTTTCTTCAGCGCTCGGAAACCCTTTTCCCGGAGGCGGAAGCGTTGGGCATGGTCCCGCTGACGCCTTCAAAGATCGTCGAGCCCGGCGATTTGCCGGATAGGCGGCGATTGCTTTGGGCGCGTGAGCCCCGGCTGGTGCAACTGGAAACGGGCGAGACCATCGCCTTGCGCCTCAGGCCGACGGCCTCCCAGCGCCTGGGGGCCAACTGATGAACCGGCCTCAATCCGCGCATCGGGCCCGGTTCGCCATCGTCGGTCTTACCTTCGTCGGCCTGTTCGGCCTGATCGGCGGGCGCATGGTTTCCCTGGCATCGAACGATGCCGGGCCGGCCACGACCACGGCCGCGGCCGTTAACGCGGCCGACGACCGCAATCGGGCCGGCATCGTCGGCCGCAAAGGCCGGTTGCTAGCGAGCAAT
>JBHJGP010000022.1:0-105042 GCA_050331695.1 Geminicoccaceae bacterium | reverse complement strand
TAGAAGCCAGCCAGGCAACTTAGCACCGCGATATCGGGATAGATGTGGAGCGATACATTGATCGGCCGCTACACCTTGTAGAGCGTAAGCGATGGCGTCTGCAGATCGGCTGCTCCTGAACGCTGGCGCAACAAAAGGGGGACGGCCAACAGGGGGAAGATCAGATAGGCCGCAGCCTCCGCGCTGATCGACCAGGCCGGGGCGTTCCAGGGCGAACTCTCGTGAAATCCCCAGGCGCTCATGAGAAGTGGTGAGGTAATCAGGGAGAAGGGCGTGTTTTCGTCCTGGAAGAAGAAATAGGCGCCTGAGCCGACGTTCTGGCTGTAGCCGTAGGCCAAGCCCTCCAGGGCCACGACGATGAGGAAGGTCACGATATGAAGGGGATAGATCCGCGCTAGGCGGGCCACGAAGAACTCGCGGAGCGGCTATCCGCCTTGCCGGTTCATCAGGGTTTCGCCGTAGACGTACGCCATGATGAAACCGCTGAGGATGAAGAAGAAATCGACCCAGAGATAGCCTCGCTCGATGGCCGGCGTGAGGCTATCCAGGCCGTAGGCCTCGTTCCAGACCTGACGCATGTGGTAGGCCATGACGACCAACGCGGCCACGCCGCGAAGCGAGGTCAGTGACAAAATCGTGGCTCGAACCGTGCTCACGCGGACCTCCGGATGAAAAGGCCAAACGCAACCAAAACCCGATGCATGCAGCGCCGCCCTCAGGGGCGATCGTTGATGCGATCAGTGGTTCGAAGAGACGCGAGCGCCAATCTGCAGTCAGTGATCCGCAGCATAGGCATGTGCTAGTGGGCACGCATCGCGTGCCGGGCGTTCATCCGGCTATGGGCGCCTAGCTGGAACGCGAGTGGCCGGCCCTTTCAGCGGTCCGCGGAGAACGAAAAGATCGTCCGGCTCTCGAAGGTCTCACCCGGGTTTAGACGGGTTGACGGAAAGTGCGGGTGATTGGGCGAATCGGGGAAATGCTGGGTCTCGAAGCAGATCGCGGACCTCGCCTGATAGCTTGCGCCGTCTTTCGCCGGGACCGCGCCGCCGAGATTATTGGCGGTGTAGAGTTGGGCTCCCGGTTGATCCGTGGCGATCTCCATTCGCCGTCCGGACCGGGGATCGACGAGGATCGCCGCCAGGCGGACGTCGCCGGGCTCGAACCTCTCCCGAAGCACCATATTGTGGTCGAAACCTTTGCCGATGGCGATCTGCGGGTGGTTCGCGTCGATGTCGTCACCGATCCGTTTGGGCGCACGAAAATCGATCGGCGTGCCGCCGACGGGCGCGATCTCGCCGGTGGGGAGCAGCGTGGTGTCCACGGGCGTGTAAGCGTCCGCGTTGATTTGCAGGTTATGGTCCAGGATGGACCCGGCATCGTGACCGCCGAGGTTGAAGTAGCTGTGCTGGGTCAGATTGAGGATTGTCGGCGCGTCGGTGACGGCATGGTAGTCGACGATCAAACGGGCGTCGTCGGTCCAGTAGTAGCGAACGGCAACCTCCAGACGTCCCGGATAGTGCTGATCACCGTCCTCGCTGAAATGGCTGAAACGGACGCCCGGCCCTTCGGCGGTTTCCAAGGCTTCGCCCCGCCAGACCCGTTTGTCGAAACCGACCTCGCCGCCGTGCAGGTGGTTGCCGCCTTGATTGGTGGCCAGCTGATGATCCGTGCCATCCAGCGTGAACCGCCCCTTGGCGATGCGGTTCGCAAAGCGGCCGACAATCGCGCCGAAGAAAGGGCTGTCCGTGAGGTAGGGCTGGGCGCTGTCGAAACCGAGGACCACGTCCGCGAGCTCGCCGTCAGAACCGGGAACCTTCAGGCTGGTGATGATGGCACCCAGATCGGTGATCGCCACCGACGCGCCGCCGTTGTTTGTCACCTGGTACAGTTTGACAGCGCGTCCGTCAGACAAGCTGCCAAAGTCGCTCTCGACCACCTTCGCCACCACACTATGCCCCTTTGGTCTCGGCGGGTTCCGACGCTGCCGCCGCAAATCTCACGTTGCCATGTCGCTAGACGTTGGGCGAGCCGCGAATGAGATAGCGCCGCAAAAGCCAGCGAAACACCATCACCAGGATCAAAAAGGCGCCCCAGAGCCCGGTCGCAAGATGCTGGTTGGCGCCCAGCAGGTTGAGGCCGGTTGAGATGACCTGGAGAATGACCAACGCGAGGACCACGGAGATGGTCCGACCGAAGCCGCCGAACGGATCGACTCCACCCAGGAAACAGGCGAGAACGGTGATCAGGAGATAGGCTTCGCCGTGGCCGACCCGCACCGAGTTGAAGCGCGCCGCCATGATGATGCCCGCAATCGCGCACATCAGGCCTGAAAGCGTGTAGACCAGGGTCAGCACGCGCCTCGTGTCGATCGCGGCGTAGTGGCTGGCCTCGACGTTCGAGCCGACCATGTGGATCGAGAAGCCGAGCCGGGTCTGGCGCAGCAGAACCTGCCAGGCCAGCGCGCATAGCCCGAACAGAATGAGCGGGATCGGCAGACCGAACAGCGCGCCATGGCCGAGGGTGGCGACAAAGGGCGGAAAACCTGACACGTCGCCGCCTCTGGTGAGGTATTCGCCGATGCCGCGCAGAAAGATCATGAAGCCCAGCGAGACCAGGATCGGGTGAGCGCCGGTTCGTGCGACAATCGTGCCCATGGCGAAACCGGTGCCGACACCGACGGCGAGCGCCGCGATGACGCCTGCAAAGAAGGCCATCCCGCCGGCGTCGGGCCCGCCCAGGGCCTGGAGCGTGGCGGCGAGTGCCAGCGCGCAGATATTGGCCTGGAAGGTGATCGCCAGATTGAGCCCGCCGGAAAGGATCGGGATCAACATGGCGAGGGTCAACAGACCCAGCTCCGGAAGCTGGAACGCCATCGACTGAAACGTGCCGAACCCCCAAAAACGGGGCGTGGTCAGCCCGAACAAGGCGACCACCAGGGCGAGCAGGACGAGCAGGCCAACGATCTCGCCCCGGGCCCCCTTGATCAGGCCGCTCACGTTCGTTTCCAGCGGCCCAGCACGCCGTCCGCCTGCAGATTGCTGGCGGTGACCGCGACCAGAATGATCGCGCCGACCACCATCTTGAAAGCGTAAGGGGAGACGCCGAGGAGATTGAGGCCATTCTCAGTGATGGCGACCAGCGCCACCCCCAAAATGGTGCCGATCACCGTGCCCCGCCCCCCGCCGAGCCTAGCGCCGCCGAGAACCACCGCCGCAAGAACGTCGAGCTCCCGGCCGTATAGCGCGTTCGGCACCACTTCCTGGACGTAGTGGGCCTGCATCAGGCCGCCGACGCCGGCGCATAAGCCCAGCCAGCCATAGGCCAGGAAATGCATCGCCGCGAGATTGATGCCGACCCGTCTGGCAGCTTCCGGATTGTCGCCCATGGCCCGGAGCTGGCGCCCCCAGGTGAGCTTGTTCACTAAGAGCCAGGTGCTGGCGATCATCACGACCATGACCACCGCCGGCAGCCGGATCTCGAGAAAGTCGCCGGCCGCGGTCTCATATTCGAAAAAGATCAGCCGGTTCAGCCACCAGTCCGGCAGATTGTAGATCGACACGCCCCGCGTGAAGAACATGAGAAAGCCGAAGAAAACGTTGAACGTGGCGATTGTGACGACGATCGAGATGATCCGGAAATAGTAGACCAGCGCCGCGTTGATTGCGCCTAGGGCGAAACCGGCGATCATGGCGACGAGCAGGCCAACAAGCCAATTGCCGCCGCCCAGCTCCATGACCGCGACCGCGGTCAAATACTGGACCACGGACGCGGCGACGGCGAACGAGATGTCGATGCCGCCGGCGAGCAGCACCACCAGGAGGCCGACGGCGAAAATCACATTGACCGCGCTGGTGTTGAGAAGGTCGAAAGCGTTGGTGAGCGTCCAGAACGTATCGGTCGCCAGCGCCAAAAACAGGCATAAAGCGGCCATGACGAGGGCCAGCCAAAGCTCCGTCGAGCCCCGCCAGTCAGCCATGAACCGCCTGCTCGATCCGAGCCATGGCGTCCCGGCCGGGAATGTAGGTTTCTTTCAGGCGGCCGTGGTCCATGTGCAGTACCCGGTCGGCGTTGGCGTAGACCTCGGGGATCTCGTCCGAGATCAAAAGGATCGCCTTGCCGGCGGCGGCGAGCTCACGAACGATCGCGAAAATGCCGGCCCGGGCGCCGACATCGACGCCGACGGTGGGGGAATCGAGGATCAAAACCTTCGGCTCGGTCGCCAGCCATTTCGCCAGCACGACCCGCTGCTGATTGCCCCCCGAAAGCGTCGCGACGGCATCTTCGGTTGCGCCGATCCGAACCTTCAAACGGTCGATCCAATCGCCGACCAGCCGGACCTTGGCGTCGCTCATCAGCATCCCCAGCGCACCGGTCAGCCGCTTGAGCACCGAGATCACGACATTGTCTGCGATCGTTTGGCGATCGATCAGGCCGAGGTTCAACCGGTCTTCCGGGACGTAGGCGATGCCGGCGCGAACAGCATCACGGTTGGAGCGAAAACGGACCGCTTGGCCGTCGACGCGGATCTCCCCCTCGTCCGGCGCCACCAGGCCGAAGAGGGTGGTGGCGAGTTCCGTGCGGCCCGCGCCCAAGAGCCCGGTGAGGCCGACGATCTCGCCGGCGCGAATGCGAAGGTCGATGGCCTCGAACTCGCCCCGCCGGCTAAGGCCCGCGACCTCCAGGACAATCGGCTGATCGCTTCGGTCGCGGGCCCGGGGCTGGGTGTCGAAATGCTGGCCGGTCATGGCGTGGGCCAGCTCTGCTTGCGAAATGTCTTCGCTGGCGAAGGTGCCTACCAGCCGGCCGTCCCGAAGCACCGTCACCCGCTCGGCGATCTGCATCACCTCGACCAAGCGGTGGCTGACGAAGATAACCGCGATGCCGTCGGCGGACAGTTTTTCGACGACAGCGAACAGCCGTTTCGTTTCCGCCTGGGTAAGCGACGCGGTCGGCTCGTCCATGAAGACGATCCGGGCGTTGGCGACCAGCGCGCGGGCGATCGCCACCAGCTGGCGCTGGGCGATGGAGAGTTCGCCCACCGCCGCGGCGAGCGGCAGCTCGAACCCCAACCGCGCCAGGCTGGCAGCGGCCAACCGGTATAGCTCGGCCCGGCGGCTCAGCGCCGGCCGCGCGCCGAGGTTGCGCTCGAAGGCGATGTTTTCCGCCACACTCAGATGCGGGAATAGAGCCAGATCCTGCCAGCTCACCTGCACGCCCAAAGCCCGCGCGCGGCCAGGCGACAGACCGGTGACGGGCCGGCCCGCAAATTGGATCTCGGCTCCGGGCTCGGGCTGGTAGACGCCGCTCACGATCTTGATGAGCGTGCTTTTGCCCGAGCCGTATTCGCCGGCGAGACAGTGGATCTCACCAGGCCTCAGCTCGAAATCGACGTCGATCAGCGCCCTTACGCCGCCGAACGTTTTGGAGACACGGTGGACTTGAAGGGCCGGGTCCGGTTCGCTCATCCTTGGCTCGTCAGAAACACGGCCGCCCGCGGGCGGCCGCTTGACCAGCACTCTGTGCGAGCGTCGTTACAGACCCATCTCGGCGAGATCGTCGACCGTCTCGTCATTGAGGGTCACCAGGGCGTCGACGATGATGTTGTTGGTCTCCGGATCTGGCGACACGACGCCGAGGCCCGGGATCTCGGTACCGTCCTCGATGGCCGTGCCGTCGTGAAGCATGTCGGCGATGGTGACGAATACCTTGCCCGCCTCCATCGGGTTCCACATGAAGCCGCCAGTGACCGTGCCGGCATGGACCAGCTTCTGGCCCTGGCCCGGCGAGAACGGCCCGACGACAGGGATCTCGCCGCTCTTGCGCCGTTCCTCGACGGCGCGCCCGGCACCGATCGGGCCCTGGCTGCCGAACGCGAGGAAACCACCGAGATCGGGGTGTGCGCGCATCAGATCGAGAGCGGTATTGCGGCTGTCGTCGACGCTCTCGGCGACGCCGAATCGATCGGCTACCAGCTCCATCTCGGGATGGTTCTCGTCGAGATAGGCCACCGCGGCATCGGCCCAGGCATTGTGCAAGGGCACCGTCAGCGAGCCAACATAGAGCGCATATTTGCCGGCGCCGCCCATCTTCTCGGCCAGGAGCTTGGCGTGGGCCTCGCCGAAGCCGGTTGAGGACGCCATCTCGAAGTTCCAGTCGACATTCTCCTGATCGGGCGATTCGTGCGTGATCACCAGAATGCCCTGATCGCGGGCCCGGGCCAGAACCGGCTCCAAAACCTCGGCATCGTTGGGCACCACGCCGATGGCGTCCACGCCCTGGGCGATCAGATCCTCGCCCGCGCGCACCTGCAGCGCCGGATCGGCTGAGGTCGGACCGACCATCCAGGCGTCCCAGCCGAGCTCTTCGGCGCGCTCCTCAATGCCGACCTCCATGGCGTTGAACCAGGGGATCCCGCCGATCTTGACCACCACGCCCATTCGCGGCGCGTCCTGCGCCTGGGCAACACCAGTGGTCCAAGCGGCGCCGAGCGCCACGGCGGCCAAGAGATGACGACGTGATAGCATGTGCTTCGAGCCTCCCGTTTTCATTGGCCGGCACCTGATTCTGGCGCCGTTGGTTCGTCGGTACTTTGGCCAAAAGCCGCGAAGCTGGCAATGTGGCCGCTCGCTCGGGCCGAACCCGTCGGCTCAACGAGCGGGTCGGTCTCGACCGCCGGCCCATATCTCGCGCGCCCGTTCGATCTCATGAAAATTGTCGACGACCCAGTTATCGATCTCGGAGATCAGGCGGGCCAGCGACCGGCCGAGTGAGGTCAGGCGATAGTCAACCCGGGGCGGGACCTCGCCATAATCGCGGCGTTCGAGCAGTCCGTTTTGCTCGAGGGCCTTGAGCGTTTGGGTCAGCATCTTCTGCGATATCCCGCCGACGCGCCGCATCAACTCACCATTGCGCTTCGGCCCCTCTGACAGGAGAGGCAAGATCAGCAAGGTCCATTTGTCGCCGATCAGATCGACGATTGCCCGCGACGGGCAGCGCTGGTCGTAAGGATCGGGAAGCGGACGCCTGGCCACGGCCCTCACTCGAATTGATAGTTACCAAAAGGTGCGTACTTTTCTTCTAGTTCCTTTGCAATGATCCTGGCAACCGACGTCTCGGAGATCAGACCTGTCGGAGGATCCATCCATGAAACATTCGATCACCTTGGCCGCCTGTTCCCTCCTCCTGTCCGCTGCCGCCGTTGCACAAGAATGCCGGACCCTGGGCGGAACCGCCAACATCCGAAATCTTTCCCAGACCGAGTTCGTGGTCGCCATGACCGGTGAGTTCGAGGGCGGCGCCTTCGCCCGTTCACTCGGCGCCGAGGACGCCGGCGACGGCTGGACCGAGTACCAATTGGAGCATTACTTCACGACCGAGAACGGCAGTTGGATCAAAACCCGCGATGTGGGCCGGCATCGCCTAGCCTATGATGACCGCTACTACGGTGAGACCCAGTACAACGTGGTCGATGCCGGCGGCGCCTTCGAAGGCATGAGGGGATCGTTCCGCAGCTGGGGCGCCTTCGACTATGCCCGGGGCGACGGCGTGCTTCGCTTCGACGGCGAGATCTGCCGCTAGGCCGATTAATCGCGCCCGGATGATCTGCGAGGGCCGTCTTTCGGCCCTTCGCACTCCGTTGGCCGCGGTCGATTGGGATCGCGGAGCTCTGGCGGGACCTTGCAGTCATTCAACCGCTGCGGATCGGCGGCCTTGCTGGCGAGGCGCTCCTTCGCTGTCACGGCGGAGCGTTGATCGTTGGGTCGCTCCTCCGCCGCGACAGCGATCGAGCCGGTTGCGAGCAGCATGAGAAAGAAGCGCATTGGTCAGGCCGCGTCGTGAAAGATGATGCCAAGCGTGTATCGCTCGCCGCTTCGAATACGGCTTACCCCGTGGCGCATGCGGACCCGATGAAAACCTTTCGATCCTTGGCGCGGGCGCTCGTTCACGCAGAACAGGGCCGCTTCACCTCGCCGTAAGCGCACCACTTCCGCCCGGGACTGCATGCGCGGTCGCTGTTCGGTGATCACCAGTTCGCCTCCCTCGAATGCGGTCTCGTCGCTCAGCAAGATCACAAGCTGGAGCGGGAAGACGTGCTCGCCATAGAGGTCCTGGTGCAGGCAATTGTAGTCGCCGGCCCGATATTTGAGCATGAGCGGCGTCGGCTTCGTCTGGCCCGCCCGATGGCATCGCTCGAGCATCGGCTCCAGGCTCTCCGGATAGGGTTCGTCGCCGAGACGTGCCGCCCAGCGGTTGGCGGTCCGAGCCGCGAACGGATAGACGGCCTCGCGCAATTGGCCGACGAGATCGGGCAAGGGGTAGGCAAAATATTTGTACTCGCCCTGACCGAAACCATGGCGCGCCATCACCACCCGGCTTCGAAATCCGCCATCGCTGGCATAGAGCCGGCTCAGATCCGCGCATTCCTCGGCGCTAAGGATCGGCCCTAAGCGAGCGGCCCCGATTTCATCCAACGTCTCGCCGATACCGCCCCAATCGAGCGCTTCGACCCGCCCTGAAAGCTCCATCATCAGCCCCCTGTTCCGTGGCTCAGGCTCAGGGTCGGAGTCTGGCGTGAGTGAACCTGAAGCCCCACCCGTTTCTTGCGCTCGAATGTCGGCGGCCCACGAGCCGGCCTTGCGCCTTCCGGTGGTTTCGGTACCAAAGATCGGAAGGGAGGAATGATCAATGACCCAACGACAATAACTCCGGGTCGGCCTGATCGGCTACGGTTTCATGGGCCGGGCCCACGCCAACGCCTACCGCCAGGTCCCGAAATTCTTCGACGTGCCGTACGAGCCGGTGTTGCAGGTGGCCTGCGCGCGGAACGAGCAGAATGCCCGAAGCTTCGCCGATAACTGGGGTTTTGCGGAGGTTGAGACCGACTGGCGGTCGCTCGTGGCCCGAGAGGACATCGACCTCGTCGACATCTGCACGCCCAATCACCTGCACCACGACATTGCCATCGCCGCGGCCGAGGCAAGCAAGGCAATCGCCTGCGAAAAACCGCTTGCCATGGACACGGCCCAGGGACAGGCGATGGTCGACGCGGTGGAGAAAGCCGGCGTGTCGACCATGGTCTGGTACAATTATCGCCGGATCCCTTCGGTCACCTTGGCCAAAACACTCGTAGACGAAGGCCGGATCGGCCGGCCGTTCCACTACCGGGCCCAGTTCCTCCAGGACTGGACGATGTCGGCGGACGTGCCCCAAGGCGGCGCCGCTCTTTGGCGCCTGGATGCGGCCAGCGCCGGTTCAGGCGTCACCGGCGATCTGATCGCCCACAATCTCGACACGGCGATGTGGCTGAACGGACCGATCACCAAGGTGGTGGCCGAGACCGAAACCTTCGTCACCGAGCGGCTGCACCAGGAGACCGGCCAGATGGCGCCGGTCGGCATCGATGACGCCTGCCTGGTCATGGCCCGGTTCGCCAATGGCTCCTTGGGCCTGTTCGAAAGCACCCGCTACGCCCGCGGTCACAAGGCGCTCAAGACCTTCGAGCTCAACGGCATGGACGGCTCGGTCGGCTTCGATCTGCACGAGCCGGAATATCTGCAATTCTTCGAGTACGCTTCGCCGGAGACCGGCGGGAAGGTGCCGGATCACCTGGGCGGCTGGCGCAAGATCCACGTCACCGCCCACGAGCACCCTTACATGGACCGCTGGTGGGTTCCGGGTCTGGTGATCGGCTACGAGCACAGCTTCATCCACGCGCTCGCCGATTTTCTATTCGCCATGGGCAAGGGCGAGTCTGTGCATCCGTCATTCAAGGACGCGCTTGAGACCCAGAAGGTGTGTGACGCGATCCTTCGATCGGCCAAATCCGCGACATGGGAAGACACGGGCGTCGAAAGCTTCGCCTGAACGGGACAGTGGAGGACGAAACATGCGAAAGACCTCGATCGGAAGCTGGGCCTACAATATCGGGCCTTATGAGAAGGAGCCCATTCCCTTCGATACCGTCCTGGAAAAGCTGCAGGGCCTCGGCTTCGACGGCGTCGAGCTCGGCGGCTTCAACGGTTATCCCAACCCGCAAAACCACCCCACGGCCGAAGACCGCATCCATCTAAAGGAAAAAATCGCGAGCCACGGCCTCTCCTTTTCCGGCTTCGCCCAGGATCTGTGGAGCCAGCATCTCCTCGATACCGACGATCCGAGCGATTATCTGGAGGCCTTCCGGACCAATTGCGATTTCGCGGTCGACCTCGGGATCAAGGGTGTGCGCGTCGACTGCGTCCAGCCGCCGACCATCCATGAAGGCACCGACGAAAAAGTTTTGTTCGAGCGGCTGACCAAGGCCTGGGATCAGGCGATCGGCTATGCCGCCGATAAAGGCCTCTACGTCACCTGGGAGTTCGAGCCCGGTTTCGCCTTCAACAAACCGTCCCAGATCCAGCGGGTGCTGGACGCCCTGCCCCAGGACAATTTCGGGGTCATGTACGACACCTGCCACGCCCAGATGATCGCCGTGGTCGGCGCCCGCCATCCCGGCGAGAAAGAGACACTCGGAGGCGGCCAGCTCGAATTGATCGAAAGACTGTCGGGCCGGATCAACCACATCCATCTGATCGACAGCGACAATAGCTGTCATAAGGACGCCGACGGCAATGACGAGACCAGCGCCCACCCACCCTTCGGCGAGGGGGTGCTCGATTTCGATCAGATCGTACCGGCGTTAGCGAAAGAACAGGTCGGCCATGACTGGTGGACGGTCGATCTGTGCTTCTGGCCCGACGCCTGGGAAGCAACGGCAAAGTGCAAAACCGCCCTGGACGAGCTCAACCGTAAATATGGCTGACAGTTTCGCTCCACGGTGTCGCTGCCGCGTCCGTGAAACGTGACTCCCGCCTGAACCTGTGTACAACCGAGGCGGTGTGCTGGTGAGGGGAAGGCAGCCATGACAGTTTTCAAAATCAAGGTCGGGCGGTTCGCGGCCCTGTTGTGCGTCCTGGCGCTGGGCGGATGCCTGCAGCCGCAGGAGACCGAACTATACACCCTGTCGAGCCTGCCGCCTCCGAAAGAGACCTCGGAAAAGCCGCTTAAACTCGCGATCAACAAGATCTCGATGCCGGCCTATCTCAATCGTCTCGAAATGGTCACCCGCGAAAGCGACACCAAATTGGTCGCCGGCCACTCGACCCAGTGGGCCGAACCTCTGGACGTGACGTTCCAGCGGGTGCTGAGCGAGAATCTGTCGAGCAAGCTTGGCACCAATGACGTCGTCAGCCTGCCTACCGACCGCAATATTCCGGTCGACAATCAGGTGGACGTGGAGGTGACCCGCTTCGACGCCGACGCCGAAGGCAACGTGGTTCTGGACGCGCGCTGGCGGATCTTTGACGGCACCGGTGAAAAGCTGGTCGCCACCGGCCGCACCCGGGTGAACGAAAAGTATGAGGGCGATTCGGAACAGGCGGCTGCCGCGATGAGCAACTGTCTGGCCGCGGTTACCGGGCGGATCGCCTTGGCGCTGACCGAACCCCTGCAACAGCAGAGCACGCCGATCCCGACGGGATCGCTGGTGGTCGCGACGCCTTAGAGCCCGCGACCGATCGGGGCGGCTGAGCGGCGCCCACGATCGGCGAACACGGCGGTGGGCTCAACCAGATGTGACCTGCGGGCCCCGCAGCGCGCCAACGCCGCTGCCTTGTCGCTGAGCCGAATCGATCCTAGCTCGACGGCGCAGGCTCGTTCGGGCGAGCTTGCTGTGCCCCTCCTCGGCTCGAACGGGATCTTCGACGATGACACTGAAATACGGGCTTGCGGCCATTCGGATCACGACGGTCGCGTTTCTGGCACCCTGGATAGCAATCAAATTCGTCAATCCGCAGGCGACCCAAGGGATCGCCGCAACCT
The DNA here is from genome assembly GCA_050331695.1 of Geminicoccaceae bacterium. Lineage (GTDB taxonomy): Bacteria > Pseudomonadota > Alphaproteobacteria > Geminicoccales > Geminicoccaceae > JBHJGP01. The sequence continues at coordinate 93,186 of JBHJGP010000022.1, read as the reverse complement.
TCTACGGCATTGAGGGTCTGCCGCTGGCAGGCACCTATCTGCTTGGCATCGCCCAGGCGGCGCTCGTCATCCTGTTTCTGCTGGGCCTGTTCAAACTGGTGAGCTATGGCTCGGTCCTGGTGATGCATGGGGTTTCAACCCTGTCGACGATACCCGTTCTGCTGGCACCGCTGGAGAACAACAATGCCCTGTTCTGGGCCGCGGTTCCCACCCTGGCGGCGATAGCCACGCTGTTCTTCTTGAGGAAAGAAGACACGTTCTTGACCGTCTCCGGCGGCCAGTCTCAAGACGAACAGGTGACTTCAGCGGCCCAATGAGGCCTGTTCGACGCGGGGATTGAAGCGTGTGGCCGGCCGCGACTAAGACGGCGTCAGCCCCAGCAGCTTCCGAGCCTGATCCGGGGCGGCGACCGGCCGGCCGTGGTTCTCGCAGATCTCGACCGTGCGCCGGACCAGGGCGGCATTCGACGGTGCCAGTGTGGCGCGGTCGAGGCGAATATTATCTTCGAGGCCGGTTCGGGCGTGGCCGCCGGCGGCAATCGCCCACTCATTAAGCTCGATCTGATGACGTCCGATGCCGGCAGCACACCATTCGGCATTCGGCGCCAGACGACTGAGCGTTTCGACATAAAAGTCAAAGACCTGTCTGTCCGCCGGCATGGCATTTTGGACGCCCATGACAAACTGGACGTATAGGGGCGATGCGAGCCGGCCGTCCGCGGCCATGCGCACCGCTTGAAATATGTGGCTCAGATCGAACGCCTCAATCTCCGGCTTGATGTCGTAGCTCATCATCTCGGACGCGAGCCAGTCGACCAGATCCGGTGAATTGTCGTAGACCCGAGTCGGGAAGTTGTTCGATCCCACGGTCAGCGAAGCCATGTCCGGCTGAAGCGGCAGCATGCCGCCCCTTTCGTGCCCCGCGCCCGAACGACCGCCGGTCGAGAATTGCACGATCATGCCGGGACAGTGCTTCTCGATCCCGTCCTTCAGGCGGGCGAACCGCTCAGGGTCCGAGGTCGGCGTCTGATCGTCGTTGCGGACATGGCAATGGACGATCGAGGCACCGGCCTCAAACGCCTCATGCGTGCTTTCGACCTGCTCGGCGATCGAAATCGGCACCGCCGGATTGTCTTCCTTTCTCGGGACCGAGCCGGTGATTGCGACGCAGATGATGCAAGGTTTCGCCATGTCAGGTCTGCTTGGGCGCCAGGACGAAATCGAACTCGACATCCCAGTAAGGTGCCTCCAGGCCGACTTCTTCCATACGTTTTTGATCCTCAATCCGGTCGAACTTGGCGATCAGGCTCTCCTTCACCCCGAAGACGGCATCCGAATTGATGTAAGGATCGTCGGGATCGAAGATGTGGGTGGTGAGCTGATCGTAGCCGTCCTTGCTGACGATGTAGTGGAGGTGCGCCGGGCGGTAGGGATTGCGGCCCAACTGGTCGAGCAGTTTGCCGACCGGCCCATCGTCGGGAATGGGGTAGTATTTGGGCCGCACACCCTTGAACCAGTAGCTGCCGTCCTCACCCGTGTGGAAGACACCGCGCAGGTTGAAGTCGGGCTGGTGATCCTTTTGCTGCACGTCGTAGAACCCCTCGTCATTGGCCTGCCAGACGTCGATCTTGGCTCCGGAGATGGGCTTGCCCCCGGTGTCGAGAATACGCCCGCGGACCACCATCGGCTCCCCCTTCTCGTCGAGACAGATATTGGTGCCCATCGGGTATTCGGGCGCGTTATCGACGTGGAAGGGTCCCAGCCCCGTGTTCTCGGACGCGCCGGTCGGGCGCCTCGAATTGATGGCGTCCACCAGCATCGAGACGCCGAGCACGTCGGACAAGAGAATGAACTCCTGGCGCCAATCGTCGGACTTGTGACCCGTCTCGGTCAGGAACATGATCGCCTTGAGCCATTCCTCCTGGGTCGGCTCAATTTCCTTGACCGCTTCGTGAAGCTTACGGGTGATCACATCCATCACCTCCCGCAAGCGCTCGTCTTTTGCGTTCTTATTGCGGCCGGTGACGACTTCGGCGGAGTTTTCCTCGGTGAAGAAACCAAGCTCGTGATTTTCCATCGAAGGCCTCCCTAAAGTGCGAGGATCTTAGTGAAGACGCGGCGCAGATCCCGGACCGGGTCGTCGGTCATGGTTTCCGAGCGCCAGGCGACGTGGTGGTCGGGTCTGACCAGCACACAGCCGCTATCCTTGATCTCACCGGCCCGTGCCCAGTCGCCCGTATGATCCACATAAACCTGCCGCGGACCGACGACATGGGCTTGGACCGAAACGCCGAACTCGCTGCCAACCGTGGCCATGGCCTCGGCCCAGGCACCGCCGCCAATCCCGGTGAACAGGGTAAATGTGCCCTGGCCGCAGAGATCGAGCGTTGAAAAGCGGTCGCCGGTGTCGTGGTCGAACAGCCAGACATGGGGAATGCGCGCGCCCGGCCAGGTCGTGGGCTGGTAGTGCAGCTCCGCATCGAGCTCAAATGCGGGCTCAATCTGGCCGTCGGTCTCAACAGCGTCCGATCGGTAGCGCTGGTTCATCTCAACCCCGTGGGCGTCGAACTCATACTTCTTGAACGCGATCGCCTCTCTAATGGCTTCGCGCTGTTTTTCCGCCTCCGGCGTGGCGTCGCAGCGGGCCACCAGGTTCTACTGCATAATGTCCGGATCGACCCCTTCGGCCATGCCAAGCGCGGCGAAGATCGGGCCGAACTCTGTGATCGACTGGTTGGCGCGGGTGACGATTTGCTTGGCGATCGGCGCCCGTTCATCTGTGTAGGTGTCGAGCAGCGAAGGCCCTGCCTGGCCCTTGAGGACAGCCGCCAGCTTCCAGGCCAGATTGAACGCGTCCTGAATCGAGGTGTTGGAGCCGAGCCCGTTCGAAGGCGGATGGCGGTGAGTCGCGTCGCCCATGCAGAAAACCCGGCCTTCATGCATTCGCGTCGCGTAGCGATTGTTGACGGTCCAGGTGTTGGCCGAGATCAGATCGATCTCCAGCTCCGGATCGCCGACCAGTTGGCGGGCGACGTCGGTGGCCATCGCCTCGTCGACCTGCGGCGGCGGCTGATTGATGTCGTAACCCCAGACGATCAGCCATTCGTCCCAGGGGCGGACCATGCGCACCAGCCCCATGCCGATGCCGCCGACATCGGCACCCGGCTGCATGATCCAGTAGAGAACGGAGGGTCGATGGGCGACATATTTCGAGAGATCGGCTTTGAACAGAATGTTCATGGAACCGCCGACCCCCATCTGCCCCTCGAACGGCAGGCCGGCATGCTCCGCGACCAGAGAATTGCCGCCGTCGGCACCGATCAGATAGCGCGAACGGACGGTGAATTCTTCGCCGGAGAGCCGGTCACGGCAGGTGGTGGTCACACCGTCACCGTCCTGCTCGTGTTTCACATACTCGGTCGACATACGCGCCTGGGTACCCCGCGAGCAGGCGGTCTTGAACAGGAGCGGCTCCATGAAGGTCTGCGGAAGATCATTCATGAAACAGGGCGACGACAACAGATGTTCGGCCCGGCTAAGCGGATGCTTGCCCCAGCTTTTCATCCGTCCGATCTCTTCGCCGGCGAGGCTTTCGCAGAACACGTTCTCGCCCATCAGATCCTGTTCGGTCGCGTGCATATAGGCCTCGCCCTCGACCTCGCGCCCGAGATCCCGGAGCACCTCCATGGTCCGTTGATTGGTGATGTGGGCGCGGGGCGTGTTCGCCAGCCAGCGATACCGGTTGATCACCATGTTCTCGATCCCGTAGGTCGCGAGAAGCGCCGCCGACGCGCAGCCGGCCGGTCCGGTGCCGATGATCAGAACGTCCGTTTCGATTGTCGCCATGACAGCATCTCCCCTGGTGTCGAATGCGATTGTCGCGGGTTGCCAAAGGGCGCGCCGGGCCTTCCGTCGCCCGAGGGCTCATCTCGATCGGCCTTTGCCGGGTGAAAACGGCGCCACCAAACGGCGGCGGACGGGAAAGAGCTGAAGGCCCGTGCGCTCGGAAATCAGACCCCAAAGCCCTCGCGGCGCGAATAGCATGATCGCGATACCGATCAGGCCCAGCGCCATCAGATACCAGCTGCCGTAAGCGGCCAGCAGGTTCTGCAGGACGAAGAAAACCAGAACACCGATGATCGGCCCCTCGATCGTGCCGATACCGCCGATCACCACGAAGAAGATGACGTAGGCCGTCCAATCGATGACGCTGAAGGCGGCATCCGGCGAAATACGAGCTTTCTGCAGGTAGATCAGCGCGCCGGCGAGGCCTGTACCGAAGGCTGAAACCAGAAAAACCAGCCACTTGATCCGCTGGGCGTCGACGCCGACGGCGCCGGCCGCCTCGACATTGTCCCGCACAGCAGCGAGCGCCAGGCCTCGCTTAGTCCGAAGCAGCCAGTAGATGCCGCCGATGGTTCCCACCACCAGCGCCAGCGCCAACCAATAGCTGAGGATATCGCGAGCGGCGGCCGAGCGCACATCGAACAGCGTTTCGATCGGCTCGACCAACCACATCTCGCGGGTCGCCGAACGGGGCAGCGACGTTCCGGTGCCGCCGCCGACCGTCTTCCACTGGGCGACCGACAGCCGCACAACCTCGGCGATGACCCAGGTGCCGATCGCGAAGTAGGCACCCTGGAGCCGGAAGGCGAAGAAGGCCATCGGCAGAGCCAAGGCGAGTGCCGCCAAACCTGAAAAAACCACGGCGGCGACCGGATCCAGCCCGGAAAGGATAACCGCGCCGAAGAGCGTGTAGGCGCCGATGCCGACGAACGCCTGCTGACCGATCGAGACCAGCCCGCCATAGCCGGCGAGCAGGTTCCAATACTGCGCCAACGCCAACATGGTCAGGATGAAAAACAGATCCTGGATCAAGCCACGGGAAGCCACCGCTGGCGCCAGGACCAAGAGCAGGATTAGGACAAGCGCGCTGATCCCGGCGACGTTCGAGGCCCGGGTGCGGGTGCTGACGGTATAGCGCTCTGATCCCGCCGCCATCACTGGCCCCCTTGCGGAAAGAGACCGCGTGGCCGCACCAGCAGCACGATCAGGAACGCGACGTGACCGGCCAGAATCTGCCATTCGGGATTGAAGGCGGCACCCAGGGTCTGGGCCACGCCGATGATGATGCCGCCGGCGAGGGTTCCCCAAAGGCTGCCGAGCCCGCCGATGATTACCGCCTCGAAGGCGTAGATCAGCCGGGCCGGGCCGATGCTCGGATCGAAATTGGCCCGGGTGCCGAGATAGAGCGCGGCGATGGTGACGACCACCATGGCGATGCCCGTGGCGGTGGCGAAAACCCGGCTCGGCCGGATGCCCATCAGGCTCGCGGTGACCGCGTCGTCAGAGGTGGCGCGGAAGGTCCGGCCCATGGCGGTTCGGTAGAACAATTGATTGAGAGCGATGATGAGAGCGATCGCCGAAGCGAAGGTCAAAAGCGGGATGACGCCCATACTGATCGGTCCGAGCGTGACCGACGCGGTCTCGAGCTGGCCCAGAACAATCCGCTGGCTGTCAGCGGAAAAGCCCTCGAGCAGCGCGTTCTGCAGCACGATCGACAGACCGAAGGTAACCAGAAGCGGCGGGAGAATGTCGTCGCCCAGGGTTCGGTTGAGCACGAACCACTGCAGACCCCAGCCGACCGCGAACATGACCGGCGCCGCGATCAGAGCGGCGGCGAAGGGATTAAGCGCGAAGCTGGAGACGATGACCAGGATCAGGTAAGCGGCGAAGACGATCAGATCGCCATGGGCCAGGTTCACCAGCCGCATGATACCGAAAACCAGGCTCAAACCGGTGGCGAACAGCGCGTAGAGGCCGCCCAGAAGGATGCCCTGGATCAAGGTGTCGACCCAGATCATGCCGCGGCGCCAAAATAGGCGTCGTGGATCGCCTCGCGGCTAACCTCGTGTGCGCGGCCCTCTAAGGTGATCCGGCCCTCCATCATGCAGTAGACGCGATCGGCCACGCGCAGGGCCTGACCGATGTCCTGCTCGACCAGAATGACGCTGGCACCGGCCTGCTTGATCTGGGGGAGGGCCTGGTAGATGTCCTTGATCACGACCGGCGCGAGGCCGAGGCTGATCTCATCACAGAGCAGAATTTCAGGGTTGGACATGAGCGCCCGGCCGATGGCCACCATCTGCTGCTGTCCGCCCGAAAGCGCGGTGCCCGGATTGGTTCGGCGCTCGCGTAGAACCGGGAACAGGCCGTAAATGGTTTCCAGGTTCCAGTAGCCGTTTTCCGTCTTGGTCCGGCTTCGCTCCTGACCGCCGATCAGCAAATTCTCCTCGACGCTCAGAGACGGGAAGAGTTTTCGCCCCTCGGGCACCACGGCGATGCCGCGCTTCATCACGCTGTCGGCGGAAAGGGCGCCGATCGGCACGCCGTCATGGAGGATCTGCTCCGGCGTACTGGCCAGCAGACCGGAGATCGACCGCATCAGGGTCGTCTTGCCGGCGCCGTTAGCGCCGATGATCGCCACGGTCTCACCGCGATCCAAAGCAATGTCGACGCCGAAAAGCGCTTGAAAATCGCCGTAGCGGGCGACCAGTCCCTGGGTTTCGAGGAGCGCCATCAGACCTCGATCCCCAGATAGATCTCCTTGACCTCCCGGCTGTCCATGATCGCGGCCGGATCGCCAAGCCCGATGATGCGCCCGAAATCGAGCACCAGCAGCCGTTCGACCACCGAGGTCAGGGCGTGGAGCACATGCTCGATCCAGATGATGGTCACGCCCTCGGCGTGGAGATCGCGGATCGTCTCGATCAGGGATCGGCATTCGGCATCCGTGAGACCGCCGGCGATCTCGTCCAGGAGCAGAAGCTTGGGCCCGGTCGCCATGGCGCGCGCGAGCTCCAGGCGCTTGCGCTCGAGCAGGGATAGACCGCCCAAGGGCTGGTTCGCCTTGTCGATCAGGCCCGTGCGCACGAGGATATCGGCGCAAACGGCGGTGATCTCCCGCTCCGACTTGTCCTGACCGAAGGCGCCCGCCACAAGCAGGTTTTCGAACAAGGTCAGCTTGCCGAACGGCTGCGGGATCTGAAAAGAGCGGCCGATGCCGAGCGCACAGCGTCGCCTCGCCGGCATCGGCGTAACCTCGCGACCGGCGAAGCGGATGACGCCTTGATCCGCCATGATGTTGCCGGTGATCAGGTTGAAGAGCGTCGATTTGCCGGCGCCGTTGGGCCCGATGATACCCAGAGCCTCGCCTTCGGGAACGTCGAATGTGACCTCGTCGGTCACCTTCAGCGATCCGAAACTTTTCGACACTTTTGACAGGGAGAGGATGCTCATGATCGCGTGTTTCTCGCCGATGTCCAAAGCTCCCGGCCCGGGAGCCGAGACTCAGCCGATCTCTTCCATCCCGCCCGCGGTCGGAACGTCCGGCGCGGTCTGGTTGTCGACGATGACCAGGTCGTAGCCGCCGCCGTCCTTGAGTCGCCACTGGCCGCCGACGAGCGGCGTCTTGGCGACGTTCTGGGCGGCAAAGGGCGGCAGGTCGGCGCCGTTCCAAGCGATCGGACCGACCAGGGTGTTGAGGTTGGTGGCCGCGATCGCCTCCGAGACCTCGTCCGGATCGCCGGCATCGGAAACGCGTCCCATGACGTCCACCGCCAGCTCGAACAGCGCGTGAACGAAGCCAATCGGCTGCGTCCACTGCTTGCCGGTGGCATCGGTGAACCCTTGAGCCACGTCCGCCGCCGATTGGCCGGTGAGGGACGAGACGAAGGGATGGGTCGGCGACCACCACACTTCGGAGCTGAGATTGTGGCCGGCTTCCCCCAACGCCTCGACCGCCTGGGGAAACAAGATCGCCTTGCCGATCGAGGCGGCCTTGGGCGTGAAGCCCTGCTGCTTCGCCTGGGTCCAGAAGGTGGTGAAATCGGGCGGGATGACCACGCCGGTCACGATCTCGACGTCGTTCTGCTTGAACGCGTTGATCTGCGCCGAGAAATCGTCCGTCAGGTTCTGATAGCGGCCGGTATCGGTCAGCGTGTAGCCCTGGTCGGCCAGGACCGGCGGGAAACCCACATTCGGATCACCCCAGGCATTGCCGTCACCGTCGTTCGGGAACAGCCCGCCGACCGATTTATTGGTCGACAACTGCGCCCACATGTTGGTGAAGACGGCGATCACGTCCTCGAGGCCCCAGAAGAAGTGGTAGGCGTAGTAGAAGGGCTCCCAACTATTGGTATCGCCGGGATTGCCCTGCTGACCGATGAACCAGGGTTGCCAGGGAGCCACGGTCGAGATCACCGGAACCTCTTCATTCTCGCAGGTGGTGGCCACGGGATTGGTCGTCTCTGGCGTTGATGCCACCAACATCAGGTGGATCTCGTCGTCGACGATCAGTTCCTTCGCCACCTCCGCCGCCCGGTTGGGATTGGACTGGCTGTCCTTGACGATCACCTCGAAATTGGCGGCTGCATCGCTCGCCGCGAAACTGTCGAGAATGAACCGGTCAGCCTCGGCGAAGGCCGCGAGCGGTCCCGATTGGGGGCTGACATAACCGAGTTTGATCTTGGCCCCCTGGGCGATCGACGGTGCGGCGATGCCGCCGGCGGCAAGGCCGAGGCCCGTGGCGGCAGACGATTTCAGTAGCTTGCGACGTGTGACCATCGCGTTTCCTCCCTGACAAATCCTGATTATTCGACCGGTTTAGCGCCTTCCCAGGCCGCTTGCAGCAGTGTCCGGATGGCATCGCGCTGGATCGGCTCCGGGTTCCAATAGGGATTTTCGACCGCGAGATCGGCAGCCCGGTCGAGGTTGCCTTCATCGAGACCCAGATCCCTCAGGGCCAGGGGCGCGTCGACCGAGCGCGCGAAATCATGGAGCGCGGTCCCGGCATTCGATCCGCCGAAGATGCGGCATAAGGGTTCCAGGCGCTGCGGCACCCCGCGGGCGTAGAACGCAATCGCGTGCGGCAGCACGATCGCGTGGGTTTCGGCGTGGGGCAGATCGAAGGAACCGCCGAGCGTATGGCAAAGCTTGTGGTGCAGCGCCATGCCGACCTGACCCAGCACGGTCCCGCACAACCAGGCGCCGTAAAGGGTTTCGCCGCGGCCCTCGAGGTCCTGGGGGTCTTGAACCACCTTCGGCAGAGCACGTTCGAAGGCTTCGAGGCCCTCGACCGCGAGCGCCGTCGAGACCGGATTGCGGTCGCGGGCGTAGAGCGCTTCAGCGGCGTGGGCCATGGCGTTGAGCGCGCTGGTCACGGTCATCGATACCGGCAGGGGCCGGACCAGTTCAGGATCGTAGACGATCACCTCCGGCTGGACCCGAGCGTCGGTCAGGGTCGTCTTCCTGCCGTTCTCGGTCTGGCCCAGAATGGGTGTCGCCTCGCTGCCAGCGTAGGTGGTGGGCACGACGATCTGCGGCAAATCGGTATGAAGCGCGATCGCCTTGCCGAGCCCGGTCGTGGAGCCGCCGCCGATGGCCACCAGGCAATCCGCGTTGGTCTCCCGGACATGGTCAATCGCTTCTCGAGTGACCTCGACCGGTGTGTGCATCCGCGCGCGGGTAAACGCGCCCGCCGCCCGCTCGCCGATCTCCTCGACGAAGCCGAGGGCCGTCTCAGCCTGTTGCGGCGTCGACAGAACCAAGGCCCGCGAGCATCCGAGCTTCTCGATTTCCTCGGCTACATGGTGGCGGGAGCCGGCCCCGAACTTGACCCGGACCGCGGCGCTCCGCGCTTCAAAGCTGCTTTGAAAATAGGACATCGGCGGTCCCGTTCCTCCCCAACGGTGCTATTGCCCTGACCCTACACCTTGATTGATGAGAACTTGATCGAATTTGAGAACCGCAACATAACGTTAGGTTATGAAGATTGACCCCCGGCATCTGGAAATCCTCGCCGCAATCGTCGATCGGGGAGGTCTCACCGAGGGCGCCGGGTTTCTGGGCAAATCGCAGCCCAGCCTGTCGCGGACCATCTCCCAGCTCGAGCAGCGAATCGGCGCACCCTTGTTCGTCCCCGGGCGCAGGCCGTTGCAACCGACGGAACTGGGCCAGGTCCTCGCCGATCAGGGGCGGAAAGTCCTGGAAGCCAACCACCTGGCCTCGGATATTGTTTCGAGCTACCGCCGGGGCCGTTCTGGGCTGGTCCGTGTCGGCGGCACGCCGATCTTTATGGACGGCGTGATCGCGGGCATGATCGCCGAGTTTCAGCGCCACTACCCGGAGGTGCGTATCGATCAGTCTTACGCCTATCCGGACGAGCTCATCGCCAGGCTGAACAACGGCATGCTCGATCTCGCCATCTGTCCGCTTCGCCGGGAGACACCGCCGGCCCAGATCGCGTTCCAGCCGATCCTGCCGGGCTTCAATGTTGTCGCCAGCCGGGTCGCCCACCCGCTCGCCGGTCGCTCGCTGGTGACGCCCGACGCCATCGCCCAGTTTCCCTGGATAGCGCCACCGGTCGCCAGTCCGCTTTACAAGGATTTGAGACGGGCGCTCGCGACCATCGGTTCGGACAGTTTCAAGGTCAGTTTCACCGGCGGAACCCTGGCCTCGGTGGTCAATGTGCTGAGCGGTTCCGACGCGCTGACGGTGCTTCCCTATTCGGTCGTCTTCATCATGCGCCGGCAGAACACCATCCGTGCCCTGCCGCTCAAGATCGACCACCCCGACCGGGACCTGGGTCTCGCCCGCAGTCGGGAGACGAAACCCACGCCGGCGGCGGATCGTTTTCATTCGTTCATCGCCGCTCAGTTCGAGCTGCTTGCCCGACGGATCGTTCAGCATCAGCAGAACGCGCTTTGGCGTCGGTAACGAGCGCTTCGCCGCGTCTTTTCATCGGCTGCCTCGCAATATACCTAATGCCCCGAAACCTGTGACAAACGGAGGCGGCCATGAGCTGGAGCCCCTGTCCCGACCCCGTACTCGGTGACCGGGAAACGGTCAGCGCCATTGAAACACTGATCGTGCCCCGAGCCGTCGATCTGGGTGAGATGGAGGTGAGACGGGCGCTGCCGAGCACCAAGCGTCAGATGGTCGGTCCCTTTATCTTCTTCGATCAGATGGGACCGGCGGAGTTCCTGACCGACCAGGGGATCGATGTGCGCCCGCATCCGCATATAAACCTGGCCACGCTGACTTATCTGTTCGAGGGCGAAATCCTCCATCGGGACAGTCTCGGCACCGAAATCGCGATCCATCCGGGCGCAGTGAACTGGATGCGCGCCGGCAGGGGGATCGTGCATTCCGAGCGGACCAGCGAGCAACGGCGCCAGAGCGGCCAACGGCTGTTCGGCATCCAGACCTGGATGGCCCTGCCGGCGGATCAGGAAGAAGTCGAGCCAGCCTTCCTGCACCATGGCAAAGACGAACTTCCGACGATCGAAGATGGCGGCGCCGCCATCAGGCTCATTGCCGGCTCGTTCCTGGGCGAGACGTCACCTCTGAAAACGGCCTCCGAAACGCTCTACGGCGATGTCACGCTTCGGGCCGGCGCTGCCCTGCCGCTCGATGCGCACTACGAAGAGCGGGCCCTCTATACCATTTCGGGCCGGATCACCGTGGGCGATGACAATTTTGAGCCCGGCCAGCTTCTGGTCTTCCGGCCGGGCGATCCGTTGACCGTTAGAGCGAAGGAAAACGCGCGCTTCATGTTGTTCGGCGGAGCGCCGATCGAGGGTCCGCGCTACATCTGGTGGAATTTCGTGTCGTCGCGCCCCGAACGGATCGAGGCGGCCAAGGAAGAGTGGGCCCGCGGCCGTTTCGATACCGTGCCGGGCGACGAAGCCGAGTTCATACCGTTGCCGAAAAGCTTCGGCCCGCCGCGACGGGCCGAAGGGGGCGTCCACTATCCCTGAGCCCTCGGCACAGAGGCCAAACGGCGAATTCAAGCATGATCCGCGCGCAGCGCATCGTCCCAGCTGCCGTAGGTCTCGCGGGCGCCGTTGACCTTGACCAGGTAGGCCCGGGTCTCGTCATAGGGCAAGTCCTGCTCCAGTCGCGCGAAAACCTCGCCTGGCGTCAGCGCGTTGATTACCGGCGCCGCTTGCCTAACACTGGTCGTGCCTGAAAAGGTCCGGGCGACATTGCCGGCACCGGTATTGTAGGCGGCGATCACGCAATAGAGCCGGCTCTCGGAATTTTCGATCGCCCGCAAGTAGCGACCGTCCAAGATCCATAAGTAAGCCGAGCCCAGCTCGATATTATTATCGGGATCGTAGAGATATTCCGGGCCCAAGAGGCGCATCATGCCGTGGACGAAGTCGTAGGCGTCAAGGCCCGCCGAGGTCGGCACGATCTGCATCAAGCCGTAGGCCGGAATGTGCGAGGTCGCCCGCGGATTGAAGGCGCTCTCGGCCTGCATGATCGCCAGCAAAAGCGACGGTTCGACCTCGTGGCGCCGGGCATCGCGCATGATCGGCTCGGCAAAGTTCATGGCCAAGCGGCCATAGTGGCCGTCGATGAACGGCACCACCAGACCGAGCTTGGTGCGCACCATGCCGTCATCGCCGACAACGGGCTGTTCCTCCAGCCGGCCTTCCGGTTCCGGTGGCAGGACCTCCTCGAACAGCGGCACCGTCGCGAATGTCTGGTCCGCTCCCGGCAGTGCCAGGCCCTGTTTTTGGGCCGCGCTCTCGGCGCGCGCGCGGGTGCCATCCAACGCCTTGAGGTCAGCCGCCGACGCCGCCCGGGTCCCGGTCACGGTTTGCTCGAGCCGGCGAAGCGCCTGCCACCGATCGCCGTCCGTCTCGATCAGCGTTTCGGCGCGAAGTTCGCCACCTTCGAAGTCCATCACCGCGCGGGTGACCATCAACGGATCGTAATGGACCCAAAGCTTGCGCGTGGGGATCTTCGCGTCCGTACCCCAACGCTTGGCCACCTCCCGCAGGTAATCGTCCTGCGCCTCGCGGATGAGGGTGTCGACCTGATCCTGGCGCGCCACCATCAGAGGGTGGCGTTCGTCCTCGGGCCCGCCCCAGATGAAATCCCGGGCGTCGGCATAGAGATCGCCGACCGTGCGCTGGATGCCGGCGCAGCCGCCCAACAGGGACGCGGCGCCAATGGTCTTGAAAAACGTTCGCCGGGTGGAGGGGGAAGATCGACGACTTGTGGCCGGAGCCAGAGCGCTATGGCGGTGGTTCGGCGATCCGAACGGCAGGTTTGGCATAAGCGGGCTCTTTACGGTTTGGTGGGACCCGGGCATCGACGACGGCACCGATGTCCGGGCGGAAGGGTTCAGGCTGGCTGATCGACGATCAGGGGATTGCCCAGCGGACCGGTGCGTCCCTCGTCCCGCTGGCCCGTGAGGCGTAAGACCGCCTCCTTTCGGACGGAATTGCCGACATGGTTCAGGTAGCCGAGCGGACCGCCGGCCAGCAAAAGGGCACCGGACTGAGCGGGCCTGGCGATCGTGACGATGACCGCAGCGACGGCGTGGGTGACGACGAACACCAAAACCGCGGCGGCGAGCAAAAGACCGGCGATGAACAGAGCCCGGCCCAGTTGCTGCAGGGGACCGGCGACGGCGATGATATCGTCCCTGAGATCGGCCAACGGCCCGGCGATCGCGGTGGTCTTTTGGATCGCCTCCTCGAACGGCCGCTGCACGGCGCCGATCGCCTGATCGAAGCCCTGGGAGACCGGCCGAAGCGCCGCCCGGATCGGCTCCGTTGACAACGCAAGACGCCGCGGCGGGATCGCCTGACCGGGCAGGGTCTGGTTGAGCAGACTGCCCGCGCGAAGCTCGATCGACGGCAGCGCGTTCGACAGGTTCGGCACCGAGGGCGCGCCACGGAATGGGTTGCCCTTGAACGGACTGCCGCCGAACTGAGCGAGATGGAAGCCGGCCTGTTGATATCCCTCAGGGACAAAGCCGGCGGACGCGATCTTGTAGTTGCGGTTCGGCACCACTAGACGCACGCTGGGGGTCGAGCCGAACTGCCCCCGCTGGATCGCCAGGTCCGGCACGCTGCCGAGCCGGCCAAGCGCGCGCCGGGCGTCGCCTTGGAAACGCTGAACGCCGGCAGCCACGTTTTGATAACTGTCGCGCAATTCATCGAGGCGGGGCGCTATCTCCTCGTTGACCGACCGGGCGATGCCCGCGATCTGCGAGCCGTAGATACCGCCGACATGGACGGCGGCCTGGCCGACGATGACGACCGCGATGAGGGTCAAAACGAAGGGCAGGGCCATCACGGTAACGAGGCCTGCGCCGATGGCGCGGTTGGCCAGAATGTTGGACATGCGTGTCACTCCCAGGGTTCACCCGCGCCAAGCCCTCGCGCGTGTGACCGGGCTTCGGAGCCTGGTCGGACGGGGTGCCGGTGCGTGAATGAGATTCAGCGTTGCAGTCTGAAGGTGTCCGCCTCTCGCGGCGTCGACGCCTAGAGATTGGGTTTGGCCGGCAATTCGCGAAAGCCTCCCCGTGGCTTATGTTTCGTTAGCCGAAGCGCAACGCATGGACCGGGCGCAGCCACAACGCCGATCGACTGACCGGCAAAGCGTTAAATCTGCAAACACCCCCATAAAATTTTTCGCCGTTGGTTCGATTGCCCAGTTTCACTATTGATTTCGCCTGCCGTTGCTACTTTGAACGCACGCCGGTCATGAAGCACCAAAAGTGCCGTACCTAACGTGTAAGTAAAACGGCAACCGCCTTCACTGGAAAGACCATAAAAAGACTGGTCGTTTTGGTACGGAAAGTGCCAAACATCGTCGCGCACAGCAGTTTTAACTATCTGGAAGGACACGATCATGGCGCTATCGGCCGTCTTGACTTGCGGTTGGCCTCCCGTCGTCGCCGGAGCGGATCTGGACGCCGCGGCTCTTTACGAGCGAAGCGAATTGTCGCCCTCGAGCGACAATATCGACCGTCTCGACGCTCTTCTTCCCGACACCGCCGCTTCGCCAATCGTCGTCCACAAGCTTGACGGCCTGTTTCGGCGCCGCCGCTCGCGGGACCTGCGGGTTCTGCATCTGGCCGGCGCCCTGGCCGAGATCGCCGACCGGCGCGACTGTGACATTCACTGCCGGATCGACGTATTCGCCTACGCCTTCCTGAAGGCAACGGCGCGGCTCGATTTCGTGCTGCCGCAACACACCGAGGATAGCCCGTTCCACGCGGTTTGGCCCGAATGGCGCGCCGAGATGCGGGCGATGCACAAGTTCGAAGAGCGAGGCCAGTTGCCCCGTCGCCGGGATCGGGGCCGTGGGTTCGACCCCGAACGATATCTGCGCGTTCGCGACGTTCTGGCCCGCGCCTCGGCGGAACCGGAACGCCGGGTCGTGACGCTGCTTCTGACCAACGGCCCGTCGACCTTGGACGAGATCGCCGGCGAAACGGACCGGACACCGCTCGACGTGCGTCGCAGCCTGCGGGTGTTGAGCCGGGTCGATGTCGTCGCTCACGCCCCTGACAGCGGCGCCTGGCGCCTGACCCTGGAAACCCTGCCGACCGTTCTCTTTTGCATGCGGGCGATCGTCGGCTTCAATCCCTTCCCCGAAATATCGGCCAACACCTGACACGGACGGAGACCGACCATGGATCTCGCACTGACGCTGCTCAATCCCTACGGCGTCGCCTACCTCGTGTTGGTTCTCATCGGCCAACTGATCTTCACCTGGTATTGCGGCCGCCGGCGCCGCCGCATCGCCGATCGCCGGGCCCGGCAGGGCCTGCCGGCTGACATCATGATCGACCATCACGATCGCCTCGCCGCCACCCGCAAGGAAACGCTGAGCCAGGCGACCTTGTTGCTAGCGTCGGGCGTCGGACTGCCCTTTATTCTCATGGCCCTGCCGGGCGTTCCCTGGGAGGCAATGCAAGGCCTCGCGATCGCCTTCGCCGCCCTGTTCGTGTGGACCTTGGTGGTCGGCACCGACGTGGCGAGGGCCTTCCTCGGCGGGCTCGCCTTCCGCACGATCGCGGCCATGACCCGCCCGTTTCAGGTGGGCGACCGGGTCAATCTGCGAGGCGTTTCGGGCCGGGTGGTGGAGATCGGCCTGTTCTTCGTCAAGTTGCAGACCCCGGACGACGATCTGGTCAGCCTGCCGACGAGCAGCCTCTGGGCCGAGGTCCTGTCATCCGCCAACGCCGGCGAACGCTATTCTTTGGCGGTCGTCACCTTCTACCTCTCGCCCACCGCGACCTCTGCGCAGCGGGAAGCAGCTGAGACCGCGCTCGTCGATGCCATTCAGGCGTCCACCTATTTCGACATGGCGCGGCCGGTGAAGCTGTCCTGGCAGCAGGATCTGTTCGCCCTGACGCTGACCGCCCGCTGCTACGTCGCCTTGACCTACAACGACCCGGCGTTCCGAAGCGATATCACCCGGGTCTTCTTGAACCGGGCCGACGAACTGGCCCTGCCGCTCTCCGCCCCGGCTCGCGCGCCGACGCTTTGGCCCGCGGCCCAGGCGGCCTGACAGCCGGAGACACGAGTGGGGACCGGGGCGGACCGGTGTCTCGGCCCCGGAACCGAAGCCCCGACGCCGCTTCACGAGGACGAAAAGCGATGGAAATGCATCAGATCCGTTACTTCCTTGCGGCTTGCGAGACGTTGAACTTCTCCCGCGCGGCCGACCGCTGCCAGGTCAGCGCGCCGTCCCTGAGCCGGTCGATCCGGAGCCTGGAGGAAGAGCTGGGCGGCCAGCTTTTTCGCCGCGAGCGTCATCTGACCCACCTGACCGACCTCGGCCGGCTGATGCAGCGGGATTTGGCCCAGGCGCAACAAGCCACCGAATCTGCGCTGCGGGAGGCGGAGAATTACAGCCGCCTCGCCGGCACCCGGCTCAAGCTCGGCGTTTGCGCGTCGATCGGCGCCGAGACCCTGACCGGTTATCTGGCGCCCCTGCGGCAGCGCGCACCGGATCTGGAGCTTCACGTTTGGGAGGCGGATTGCGAGCGGATCGAGGCGGCGCTGCTCGGTGCCGAGATCGACGTGGCGCTCAGCAGCGCTCCCCGCGTTGACGACCGCATCCGCTAGACCGAGCTGTTCGTCGAGCGTTACCACGTCGCCTTCGCGCCGGGCCATCGGTTCGAGGCGATGGACGGGGTGCCCCTGCCCGCTCTGGAGGGCGAGACCTTCATCAAGCATGTGCATTGCGAGTTCGCGAGCAATCTGGCGCTTCTCGGCATGGCGGATTGCCCGGACACGACCTGTGTCCGCTATGTCGGTGAGCGTGACGACTGGATCCAGGCAATGGTTCGCGCCGGTCTCGGCTGCACCCTGATGCCGGAGCATTTGCCGCTTCTGGACGGTATCCTGACCCGGCCTCTGATCGAGCCTGAGGTGTCGCGAACGGTGAGCCTGATCACGGTCGCCGGACGGCCGCACAGTCGACCGGCCGAAGTAGCCATTGCCGTCGCCTGCCATCACGTTTGGACCGCTCGGGTTCCGGCAAAGGGCAAGCTCTCGCAGCACCGGGCGGCCTGAAGCTCGGGTGCAGAGCACCGAACGGAGAATTCTAGTGTCAAACGGCACTGATCGTGGGGAAAGGCCAACAGGACCAGCGCTCGCCCTCGCTCACTGAGATCTTTGGTTTGCCGCCGCCCCGGGCACCCCAGAGCGGAGGGTGAATGTGCTTTCCGTATCGGCTGAGATGTCCCGCAATGGGACAGC
This sequence comes from Geminicoccaceae bacterium, assembly GCA_050331695.1. Classification (GTDB taxonomy): domain Bacteria; phylum Pseudomonadota; class Alphaproteobacteria; order Geminicoccales; family Geminicoccaceae; genus JBHJGP01. The sequence goes on along the minus strand of JBHJGP010000022.1, from coordinate 75,608 downwards.
CGTTTGTCAGGCCACCTGCCACTACCGGGTCCAAAACGCCCCGGCTGCTCCCGCAAGCGGTCCAGAAACGCTCGCCCGCGTCTTAAGCGGCAGGAGCTGAACCGATCAGCGCTGAAGAGACGATACGCTGCGGGTGCCGGGTGTCTTTCGAGCACAGCAGCACCCATCGCAACTCGTCATTCGATTGTTATAACATTACACTAGCACGGCTGAGCAGAACCAAACCCAGATCGTTTGCCAAAAAGGAACACGAATGACGCACTCCTGGAAGGCCATTGTCGTCGCCATCATCACAGCCGTTTCCGCACCTGTGGCGGAGGCCGATACGCGCGACCACGTCAATGTCGCAGCACCGTGGGAAATCTCAGGGCCGGATCCGGCCACGGATGGTTTCATCTTTCTGCGAATGGGAGTGATGGAAACCCTGGTCGACGCCTCGGAAACCGGCGATCTGATGCCCGGGCTGGCAATCGGCTGGGACGTTTCAGAGGACGAGCTGGAATGGCGCTTTGATCTCCGTGAGGCCGCGTTTCATGACGGTACGACGCTCACGGGTGATGCGGTGGCTTTGGCCCTCTCGCGGGCGGCAGCTCAGCCAGGGCCTCTCGAGGAAGCGCCTCTGGACGATGTGGGTGTCGACGGCGACACAGTCGTGATCAGCCTCACCAGGCCGTTCGCCGCGCTCCCCGCCGTGCTGGCGCATTCCTCCACCGTGATTCTGGCGCCCGCCGCATTCGACGGCGACGGAAATGTTGTCGCGCCTATCGGAACCGGGCCCTTCGAGGTGACCGAAATCGCGCCGCCGCAGACACTCGAGACGGCGCGGTTCGAGGACTATTGGGGTGCGCCGCCAACCATTGCATCCGCCTCCTATCTCGCCTCGAAACGGGCCGAGACCCGAGCACTCATGGCCGAGAGCGGCGATGCGGATCTGGTCTTCACCCTGGACCCCTCGGGCTACAAACGGCTTGGCCAGATTGACCAAGTCGAAGCGGTAGCGGTGGCCATTCCACGGGTCATGCTCCTTAAGGTCAATGCCGGACACCCGGCGATGAGCACACCGGCTGCGCGTCGGGCCCTAAGCCTGGCGATCGATCGTCAGGGCATCGCCGCCGGCATCACCCGCTTCCCCGAGGCAGCGGCGACCCAGCTGTTCCCGCCGATCCTCTCGGCTTGGCATGATCCGACACTGCCCGCGCTGGCCTACGACCCCGAGGAAGCGAAAGCACTCCTGACGAAGGAGGGTTGGATGCCGGGTGAGGACGGCATTCTAACTCGTGACGGCGAGCGCTTCTCGCTGACGCTCCGTACCTTCCCGGACCGGCCCGAACAGCCGCTGGTCGCCGCGGCGATCCAGGATCAATGGCGCGCGATCGGCGTTGAGCTGGAGGTAAGTGTATCGAACTACTCCGAAATCCCTGCGGGGCATCAGGACGGTTCGCTCGAGGTTGCGCTCTTCGCCCGGAACTATGGTCTGACGCCCGATCCGATCGGCACGGTTCAGTCTGACTTTCCCGTGGGCGGTAGCGACTGGGGCGCGATGGGTTGGGATGCGCCGGCGGTGTCTGAGGCCGTCGCCCAGATCGCGGCGACGGCTGATGAAGCCGTCCGGGTACCGCTCATCAAGGAGGTGACGGCAGCTCTTCACGCCGAGATGCCGCTGATCCCGCTCGTCTGGTACCAGCACACGGTAGCCTATGCCGGCGGGCTCGAGGATGTGATCATCGATCCGCTCGAGCGCGACTACGGCCTGGATAAGATCCGCTGGGTGGAGTGATGCCGCCCGCAGCCCGGTTCATCGCAGCGCGGTCCGGGCAGGCGGTGCTGGTGGCGCTCGTCATAGGCATCGTCAGTTTTGTGATGATGCAGACGCTTCCGGGTGATGCGGCGTTCCGCATCGCCGCGGGGCGTTATGGCTATGACATCATGGATGCCGCTGCCGCTGAACAGGTGCGCCACGAGCTTGGCCTCGACCGCCCCCTGCTCGTGCAGCTGGGCACATGGCTCTTCCAGTTGGCGCACTTCGATCTCGGAAACTCGCTTGTGACCGGTGACCCGATCCGCGAGGAGATCGCCCATCAGCTCGGCGCCTCGCTCGAGCTGGCGATTGCCGCGGTCCTGGTCTCGATCATGATCGCGGTTCCGGTTGGCGTTGTGGCGGGGCTCAACGCCGGCGGGCGCTTCGATAGGACCATGCTCGCTGTCTCGGTGGGCCTTCGTTCGGTCCCAGCCTTCGCTCTCGGCGTGGTCTTGATGCTGCTACTCGCCGTCGAGGCGAAGCTTCTCCCGGTCGCCGGCTATGGCGAGCCCCGCCACTTCGTTCTCCCCGCGCTCACCCTCGGGCTCGGCCTTGCCGCCGTCTCGAACCGGGTGATCCGGGACGCCGTGGTGGCTTGTCTCGACAGCCCTTGGTACGCCTTCGCCCGCACCAAGGGGCTGAGCCGCGGGCAGGCCATCAGCCGCCACGTGGCGCGGAACGCCGCGGTCCCAGCGGTCGCCTATGTTGGTGTCCAACTGGCCTATCTCATTGAGGGCGTCGTGATCATCGAATCGGTCTTCGCCTGGCCGGGGATCGGCCACGCGCTGGTTCACGCGATCTTCGAGCGCGACGTGCCCATGGTCCAAGGGACCGCCCTCACCCTGGGCTTGATCTTCGTAGCTCTCAGCCTTGCGGTGGACCTCGCGTGCCGAGCGCTTGATCCGCGGGGAGCTTCGGCTCAAGCATGACAAGCTGGATCTCCCCGTCCCGTTGGATCGGGTTAACCCTGCTCGCTTCTCTGGCCCTGGCAGCGATCCTCGGGCCAGGGGCTTTCGGGTTTGACCCGGCGCAACAATCGCTTCGGGACACGCTTCTGCCACCGAGCCTCGCCCACCCGCTCGGCACCGATCATCTTGGCCGTGACATGGCCGCGCGGATTCTCTCCGGCGCACAGCTCTCCCTCTCGCTCGCCGCCCTCGCCGTGCTCTCGGCAGCGCTGCCCGGCACCGCGCTCGGCATAGTCGCGGCCTGGCGCGGGGGCTGGACCGAACGGCTCGCCGGTGCCCTCGCCGATGCCATACTTGCGCTTCCAGGCCTCCTGCTCGTGCTCATGCTTGCCGCTATCGCCCCTGGAACCTGGTGGGCGCTCTATGTGGGGATCTCGCTTACCCTCTGGGTCGAGTACTTCCGCTATACGAGGCAGCGGGCCCGCATCCTGCTCGCAGGCCCCGCCGTGGAGGCCGCAAGACTCCTCGGTTTCGGGCCCGCCCACATCCTCAAGCGCCACCTGTTTCCAGAGCTCCTCCCCAGCCTCCTTACCCTCGCCGCCTTCGGCGTCGCCACCACCGTAACCGCCATGGCTGCGCTCGGCTTCGTCAGCGTCGGCATCCGCCCTCCCACGGCGGAGTGGGGCGTCATGATGACCCAGCTCCTGCCTTACTGGCGCGAGGCGCCCTGGTTGATCCTGCAGCCGGTGACCTGCCTGGTTGTCACGGTGCTGGCGCTGCACTTGGCCGTCGGCATCTCCGCGAAACCTCAGTTCTGATGCTGGTGGTGCGGGATCTGACGGTGCATGCGGCCAAGGACCGCCTCATGGGCCCGGTGAGCTTCACATTGCCGGCCGGGGACGCTTTGGTGATCATGGGTGAGACCGGCGCGGGCAAGAGCCTTCTGGCGCAGTCGATCATGGGCGCGCTGCCGGTGACCTTGCACGGCGCTGGTGAGATCACGCTGGAGAGCCGGCGGATCGATAACCTCTCCTCCGCTGAGCGGGAGGCCCTCTGGGGCCGCGCGATCTCGCTTCTGCCGCAGGAGCCCTGGCGCGCGCTCGACCCGCTTATGCCGGCCTTCCGACAGGTGCGGGATAGCCATCGCCTTGTTGGCAGACGTCCCCCTGCCGAGGCGGAGGCCCGGGCCCGGCAGGATTTCGAGGTGCTGAGCCTCACAGGCGCCGAACGCCGGCGCCCGGGGCAGCTGTCGGGCGGAATGGGCCAACGTGTGGCCTTCGCCGCGGCCTGTGCAGGCGGTGCCCGGCTGCTACTCGCCGACGAACCGACGAAGGGATTGGACAGGGACCGGACGGATACAATTATCCGCCTCCTGAAGCAGACGCCCGAGGATGGGGGCGCCCTGATCGTCGTCACCCACGACATCGCCGTCGCCCGCGCCATCGACGGACAGATCCTTGTGCTTCGGAATGGCGTCTGCGTCGAGCAGGGCGCGGTCGGCGAGGTGCTCGCCAATCCTCAGCATGCCTATACGCTGGACCTGATCGCCGCTGATCCCGCAAACTGGCAGGCGCCGGTGGCCAGCGCTCCCGGCAAGACTGTGCTTGAGGCCCAAGGAATTGCGATCGGGCGGGGGCAAGAGCGCCTGATCGAAGGGTTTGACCTGAGCCTTGGCGCGGGGGAGCGCGTCGCTGTCACGGGACCGAGTGGGATCGGCAAGACGACCCTGCTTGATACACTCGCGGGCCTCTTATCCCCGCTGGCTGGCACTGTACGGCGCGGGACCGGCGTCGGCCGGACTGGCGTACAGAAGATCTACCAGGACCCGCCTGCCGCCTTTCCGCGGTTGGTCTCGCTGGGCATTGGTCTCCGCGACCTCGCGGAGCTTCACCGGATCGCTTGGGAGGACATCCGCCAGTTAGTCACCCGCTTGCGGGTCGACGAAGCCATGCTCGAACGGCGGCCTGAGCAAGTGTCTGGCGGTGAACTCCAGCGCATCGCCATCGCGCGTGCTCTGGCTGTGAAACCCGCCGTCCTCCTGGCCGACGAACCGACCTCGCGTCTCGACCCGATAACGCAAAAACAGACGATGGCGCTCCTTGCCGAGGCAGCCGCGGGCGCCGGGACGGCCGTTGTGCTTGTGACCCACGAAGCCGCCCTTGCACGGAACTGGGCCATGCGGACACACATGCTGACGTAAAGCTCACCTTGCACGTCAGGCTATCGACTTCGGGCGCAAATTCGTTCGCCGAGGATGCGGTCGGCGCGATTTTGAACACTCGACCTCATGTCACTGATGCTGAGGCTACAACCGTCTTTGACGGCGTGGAGCGAAACGGCGTTTCTTTGGCGAGACCAGCGGCGTTCTCTTCAGTCGGGGTCCGCAAGTCGCCCAAGCGTCCGTCCGAGGCCACATCCAGCCAAAGCCTCAGGTTGGATCGACGACGTCGGTCCAACCGGCGACCAATTCTAAACCCTTGAACTGATTGGCGTCCCCAACGGGACTCGAACCCGTGTCTCCACCTTGAAAGGGTGGTGTCCTAACCACTAGACGATAGGGACCGACGCCTGAATAATCCGTATCAGCGACATAACGGCTGGCCGGGCTCAGATCAAGGAACGGCTTGGCGCAAAGCGCAAAATCAGGCCTCGGCGGTCGCCAGGTCCTCGATCATGAAATGAGCCCGCTCGAAGCCCCGGTAACGATCGACGCTCAGTTTGCCGGCAAGCTGGCATGGCGGCCCGCCGCGCCAATCCTGAAGGGCCCGGCCCAGCTCCGTGCCGAGGCAGCGAAAAGCGATCGCCTCCAGCCGGCTGCCGTCCGGACCTCGAACCTGACAGCGGAGATGCTGCTTGCCGACCTCCTGGACGTGAACCACCGACGCGTCCCTGATCCGGAACCGGGGGACCTGATGGTCCTGACCGAACGGCGCCAGCTTCTCGAGAGAAAGGGCGAGGTTCAGGCTGGCGCCCGCGACCATCAAGGTGCCGTCCAGCGCCAAGCTCGGCGGTTCGGGCGCGCCTGCTGGCCAAGTCTCCAAATGCGCCCGAAACGCGTCCAAGTGGTCGCTCCGAACCGTGAAGCCGCCCGCCATCGGATGGCCTCCGGCCTTGAGCGCCAGGCCCTTGCGCTGGGCGTCCACGAGCGCGCCGCCGAGATCGAAACCCGGAACCGACCGGCCGGAGCCTTTGACCAGGTCCTCCTCTTGTCCGGCGAGCAGGACAGGCTTGTGCAAGCGCTCGACCAGGCGGCCCGCGACGATCCCCAGAACTCCCGGATGCCAGTCGGGGTGGACGCCGAGCGCGACCGCGCCGATCTGGTCTTTCAGGGCCCGCTCCGCCTGGGTGGTCGCCTCGCGCTCCAACCGGCGCCGCTCGAGGTTGAGCGCCTCCAATTGCTGGGCGAGCGCTTCGGCTTCCTCCTCGTCGTCGGTCATCAGCAGTTTGGCCGAGATCAGCGCGTGATCCAGCCTGCCGGCGGCGTTGATCCGGGGCCCGTAGGCGAAACCGAAACTTTCGGTGGTCACCCGCCCTTTCTGACGCGAGATCGAGGCCAGCGCCTAGAGGCCGGCCCGCGCCGTTCCGTTCGCGATCTTGAGACCCTGACTGACAAAAACCCGATTGAGGCCGGTGAGCGAGACCATGTCGCACACGGTTCCGAAGGCGACCAGGTCGAGACAGCTCCGGAGGTCGGGCTCTGGCCGACTCGCGAAAAAGCCCCGGCGGCGCGCCTCCCGGTTCAGCGCCACCAACAGAAGAAAGGTCACGCCGACGGCTGCCAGGCTGCCCAGGTTTGAGCGGTCGTCCCGGCGGTTGGGATTGACGATCGCCGCCGCGTCGGGCAGCCGATCATCCGGGGTATGGTGATCGACCACGATCACCTGCTGGCCGCGAGCGTTGGCCTGGGCGATGACCTCGAAGGCGGTGGTCCCGCTGTCCAGCACCAGGACCAGACGGGCACCCGCATCGGCGAGATCGGCCATCAGGCGATCGCTCGGACCGTAACCGTCCTGCATCCGCTCGGGTATCCGAAGCGCGTGGCGGGCGCCGATCGCCTTCAGATAGCGGGCCAAGAGCGCCGCCGAGCTGGTGCCGTCGACGTCGTAGTCGGCGATGATGCCGATGATTTCGCCGGCGACGAGCGCGTCGGCGATGATGCCTGCGGCTTTGTCCATGTCGGCGACACGGGAGGGATCGGGCAGGCTGTTGCGGAGCCGAGGTTCCAGGAAGGCCGGCACATCGTCGCCTTCGACGCCTCTCGCCAGGAGGAGCCGGCCGACCATGTCCGGCAGATCGTGAGCCCGGCAAAGATCGAAATTGAGCCGGTCGTCAATATCGGTCTCGAGCCATCGCCGGCCCGTGGCCGAGCGTTCGACGACGATACGGCGGGCGCTCGGAGGGCGATCGAGAACGGCTGCTGCGGCCGTCAGCGCCGTCACGCCGGCGCCGTCAATGGAGAACCGGCTCGGCTGTCCGCCTGACCGCGCGTGCCTGGATCACCGCGTCGACCGCTTTGGCAATCCGCTCGCCCGCATTCATCCGCTTTCTCCAGGCCTCGGGCACCGCATCCAGCCCGTGCATGGCGCCGAGCCAGGCGCCGATCAAGCCGTTCCGAGAGGCGTTGTCGCCCCGGGCTTCGGCCGAGGCGTGGATCGCGGCCGGGAGGTCCTGCTCGTGGGTGAGCGCTATGTGCAGCGCTGCCGGCAAGGCTTTGACAAGCGGACAAGACAGGCCGAAGCGCTCGGCCACGGGCCCGGTTGCTTCGCCGAGGCTCGCCAGAACCTGATCGATCGAACCGGCCAGCTCGGCGCCGAAGGCGGTCCGCCGGTCGAGCCGATCATGCTGGGTCGCCAGCGCCTCGCGCAGGGTCACGCCTGCCAATACATCCTGCAGCATCAAAGCGTGAAGACAGGCGTAGGCGACCGCCCGGTCATTGTTCTGGCAGACCCGAACCGCGCGCTCCACCCGATCGATCAGGTCGGGCCCGTGGGCGTGGCGGGCGACGACCGGTGCCAGGCGCGAGGTGGTGACGTTCTGGTCGTCGTCCGCGCCCTGTTGCCAATCGAACGGCCGGTCCGGATGGGCCTCCTTGAAGCGCCGGGCGTTGGCCAGCGTGTCCTTGGTCGCGTGGTCTCGGTAGCCGTTATAGGCGTCGTCTTCCATGAGCGCCGCGAACCGCTCGCCATAGTGCCGGGGGTCGAGCTCGCCGGCGGCGGCAACCGATTCCAGCAAGACCAGCCCGGCGTCACCATAATGGGTCATGTCGCCGGGGCTCTTCGCCTCGTGATAGTGACCCGGCGCCGGCGCGTCGAAACCCTTCGCACCCTCCGGAAAGGCTTTTGAAAAATCCTCGGCGCCGTAGATCCAGTGACTGCCGAGACAGTAGGCGTCGCTCACCAGAGGCGCCCACATCATGCCGGCAAGGCGGTCTGGAAGTGTTGGTGCCGTGGAAGGCTGCTGAGGGGTCATCGGCTCACATGCTCCAGGTCGGGCGAGAGTGTCGCTTCCCCGGTGTTAGCCGATCAACCGCAACACCTCCATCCCCGCCGTGAACCGAAACCACTGATCCCGGGCGCGCGTACCGATGACGTACAAAGCTGCTGTTCGATGGTTTTTCACGCCGCCCTTGGCTATTGTCGGGGTGCTACTGAAATCCCTGCGCCTCGGTCAGGAGAAACGCACATGTGCGGTATCGTCGGTCTCTTGGGCACCTCGGAAGCGACCCCTCTCCTGCTGGAAGGGCTGCGGCGGTTGGCCTATCGCGGCTATGACAGCGCGGGCATCGCGACCCTATCGGGAGGCAAAATCGACCGGCGGCTGGCCGAGGGCCGGAGCGAACGCCTGGCCGAGGTAGTCGAGCAAAAACCGCTTCCCGGCACCGTGGGCATCGGCCACACCCGTTGGGCGACCCACGGCCGGCCCAACGAGATCAATGCCCACCCGCATCTCGCTTACGGCGTGGCGGTGGTCCACAACGGTATCATCGAGAATTATCAGGAGCTGCGCCAGGAGCTGACTGAGCAGGGCCATCGGTTCGAAACCGAGACCGACACCGAAGTCGTGCCGCATCTGATGGCCTATCACATGGCGGCGGGCGACGATCCGGCGACGGCCGCTTCCAAGGTAATCCCCCGGCTGGAAGGTGCCTATGCGCTCGCGATCTTGTGCGAAGCCGCGCCCGATCTCCTGATCTGCGCCCGCAAGGGCACACCGCTGGCGATCGGCTACGGCGATGGCGAAATGTACATCGGCTCCGATGCCATGGCCCTGGCGCCGCTCACCGACCGGATCCAGTACATGGAGGAAGGTGACTGGGCGGTGATTACCGCCGAAGGCGCCACGATCCGCGATCTGGATGGCAACCGGGTCAGCCGTGAGATCCACAAAACCGCCTTCTCCGGCGCGCTGATCGGCAAGGGCAATCACCGCCATTTCATGGAAAAGGAGATCCACGAGCAGCCCGCCGTCCTCGGTGATACGCTGTCGTCGTTCGGCATCGGCATCGGCCGGGTGGCACCGCCGCCGCTGCCCTTTTCGTTCAACTCGATCAGCCGGCTCTACGCGCTCGCCTGCGGCACCGCATCGCTTGCCTGCCTGATTGGAAAATATTGGTTCGAGCGGTTCGCCAAGCTACCGGTCGATTGGGATATCGGCTCGGAGTTTCGCTACAGGCACACACCGATCGACCCCAACGCCGGTGCCTTCTTCGTTTCCCAGTCAGGCGAGACCGCCGACACGATGGCGGCGCTCCGCCTCCTCAAGAACGGCGGCGTCAAGACGCTGGCGATCGTCAACGTGCACGAAAGCTCGATCGCCCGGGAGGCCCACGGTACCCTAAGGACGCTGGCCGGACCCGAGATCGGGGTGGCATCGACCAAGGCGTTCACCACCCAACTCGCGACACTGGCTTGTCTTGCCATCGTCGCCGGGCGCGAGCGGGGCGTGCTCACGCTCGAGGACGAGCAGCGGATGACCCATGCGCTGGAGGAGGTGCCGGCGCTCACCGCCGAGGTGCTCGAGCATGACGAGCATATCCAGGAAATCGCCCAGGCGATCATGCACAGCCGCGACGTGCTTTATATCGGCCGGGGCGCCTCCTTCCCGATCGCCCTGGAAGGCGCGTTGAAACTGAAGGAGGTCAGCTACATCCATGCCGAAGGCTATGCCGCCGGCGAGCTCAAGCATGGGCCGATCGCGCTGATCGACGAGGAGGTGCCGGTGATCGTCGTAGCACCGCCCGACGACGTCTTCGAGAAGACCGCGTCCAACCTGGAAGAGGTGTCAGCGCGGGGTGGCCGGGTGGTTTTGATCACCGATGCCCGGGGCGCCGAGCGATATGCGGAACAGGCATGGCAGGCGATCGTTATGCCGGAGGTCGACGCACTCGTCGCCCCCATCCTCTACGCGATACCGGTCCAGCTCCTGGCCTACCACGTCGCCGTGCTCAAGGGCACAGACGTGGACCAGCCGCGCAACCTCGCCAAATCGGTGACGGTGGAGTGAGCCTGTTTCAGGCGTAGGTCTGAGGGCGACAGCCCGGCGTCCTTCGGCAAGCGCAAGGTCTGCCGGCTTGCGGCGCTGCTTAGCGGACCAACACTAGCGAAAGACCAGGGAGAAGCGGGCCTGAGTGTCGCCGTCGCCGCGCCGTCTCGCCGAGGACGCCACCACAGAATGGGAAAAACGGGCCTCGAGCGCCAGTTTGCGGCCCAAGGGAATGGAGGTCGACAGCCGACCCCTGAGCCGGTTCTCGACGCCGGCCAACGCCCGGCCGGCTTCGGATCCGTAAGTGGTGTGCCGATAGGAGGCACCGACCGCCGTCGTCCAGTCCTTATCGGTCACGCCGAATAGCGGATGAAAACGACTGCTGAGGCCGATCGAACCCTCAACGGCATTCACGGACATGGTGTTTCGCACCGCGCCGTCATGCTTAAAGCTGGCTTTGACCTCGCTGGTATGGCTCGGGGAGAGCTTGGTCTTCAAACGCGCTTCGCCAAGAGAACGGCGTCCCTGACGGAACCGCTGCGCGGCGCCGGCCACCCGCCGACTGCGACTTTCTTGAACGCTCTCGAAAGAAACCCTGCCCGACGTCGACCGACTGAGCTGGTGTTTCAGTTCGAGCCCACCGCCGATCTCGGAGGATAGAAGACTGGGATCTCGGTTGGTTGCCCGGGCCAGGACAAAGGGCCTGACCGAGGCCTTGGCGAGCGGTTTCGCCCCCAAGCCGACCCGGGGACCACTGGTCACCTCGGCGAACAGCAAATCGACGTTCTTCGAGGACCGCCGATAGCGCTCGTCGTACACATACTTCTCGCTGAAGAGATAGAGTTCGGTCTCGAGCTGACGCTTTTGCTGGCCGTGGAAATCGTAGGAATGCTGAAAGTCGAGCGACGCGAAGACACTCCGATCAGAGCGCTTTTCGCGTAGTTTGCGGATGTCGGTGTCCCGGAAGGCATCGACCCGGTCCAGAAGGTTGCTGAGCGCCCGTGGGTTGGCCGCGACACCGACGCCGAACCGGCCTTGGCCGGCGAACTTGTGGCGCGACAGCTTGGCATCGAGCCTGGCCAGCAATTGGGCTGCCGTGTCCTGAATGGCCGGCGGCAAGCGATCGTCGGCTAAGGCCTGACCCAACTGCTCGCGGGCGAGGTCGGGACGCTCGCTCTTCATGGCGAGTACGGCCAAACGAAGCCGCACCCGCGAAAGCCCGCCGTCACCTCTCAACATGCCCTCATACAGCCGGATGGCCTGGGCATCCAACCCGCGCTCTTCGGCGTTTCGCGCCCGTTCAAACGTCTCCAGAAGCTCCGGCGGCGTGTCCAGGAAGCGCAGGTAAGCCGCCTCCAGCTCGCTCGGCGCCGAGGCCGGCAACTGGGACGCCGTTGCGCGTTCGGCCAAAGGCTGCTGGGCTGCCATCATCATGGCGAGCATCAGCGGCGCGAACCACCTCCGCCGCCCCGTGAAAGCAACTAGCATTGACGTTCTCCAGACACCCTAACACTTAAGCGCTGAAGTCCTAACAATCAGTGTTCGGCGTCACAATTTCGTCAATCGCGCCAAGCGTTAATCTTTTCTACACATCCACATTGACCAGTGCGGCGCGCTCCAAGCCGCCAGTTGGCTGACAGATCGTGCCTTTACTGAATTGGGCGCGATCGCCAGACGTGAACAACACGCTTTCAGAGCTGTTGGACTGCCACTGCCCGCGGCGGTCGAATACGTCCAACAGTTTGGTGACCACGTAGGTCGTCTCGGCTTCGACCCGCGCCTGGTTGCCGGCCGGCTCGATATTGACAACGACCCTAGCATCCAACTGCAGTTGGCGCTGCACGGTGATGGTCCGCCGGCGCTCCCGACGGCCGAACACGGCTTCGGCATCGTCGGCATCAATCAAGCGCCTGGCCCGATTGGTTTTTCGTTCGGCGACGATGCCGCCGCAATCGATGAAGTTTCGCGGCGCTCCCGAGTAGACCGCGATCATAACGCCGTTCCGCTCGTCCAGCATCGAGAACTCAAAACCCAATGTCTCGAAGGTCTCCAACATATTGTCCCAGACCTGAAACGAGGACGCGTCGACCAGACGAGCAAGCTTGTCGCCGGGGCCTCGGGCCGGTGGCGAGTAGATCAGCCGCTCCGGCGCGCTCGCCTGGGCGATCGGCTGCGGCGGTCGGGGAATGGGCGCGACATCGACCTCGCTCGGCGCCCTACCCTCGCCTGGAGCCACGGCTGCAGGCACGACACCGTCGCCGGTTGGGATGGCAGTGCAACCGATCAATCCGAACAGCGCAACCAAGCAGGCTGCTCGCCGCGCCACAGCGCCAAAGGGTGGTGTAGCACTGATCACCATGGCTCGTCCTCCAATGACCAAAAGTATGTCCCTGTTCGATCCATCATGGTTCGTTGTCACGAAGTGACGCGGTCTGTCGAGCCTTTGCTGCAACCGGTTACGGGGCATCCCCGCTTCATATTTATCGTCGGTTGAGGCCGGACTGACTTTGACGACCGTCAAATTTGTTGACAGCCGCCAGCGACCTGTCTTCGGCGATGGTTCCCGATTTGGGTCTAGGGCCGCTGTGCGTTTCATCACCACCTTCGGGTGCCGCAGCGTTGGCGTCCATTGTTTTTCAATGGTATACTATCTGTGATTGTATCAGCCACGGCTCAGAGTCGCCGCTTGGCGTGAAGGCGTAAGGATAAGCGCCACGTTCGATTTGGAGGATCTGCGCCCCTTGTTCAGTCTATGTCGCAAAACGGTCGTCGCCGTCGGCCTGCTGATCGCTTCGCTGTCGGCAGCACCAGGGGTTGCATTTGCCGCGACCGGCGAGCGGGTGGCGCTGGTCATCGGCAACAGCGCCTATCGCCACGTCAATCCGCTGCCCAATCCTCAGAATGACGCAAGCGACATCGGTCGCGAGCTCGAAGCACTGGGTTTCGACGTCGAGGTCGGCATCGATCTCGGTCGTCGCGACATGTGGCAGGCCATTCGGCGGTTTGCCCGGGCGATCGACGATGCCGAAGCCGCGCTTTTCTACTACGCCGGCCATGGCATTCAGAAAGACCAGGAAAACTATCTGATACCGGTCGATGCCGAACTCGAGACGGAACTGGACCTGCCGGCCTTCGCCGTGTCCCTGAGCCAATTCCTGAGCCCGTTGGAGAACAGCGAGCGGGCCAATCTCGTCTTCCTCGATGCCTGCCGGGACAATCCCTTGGATGATCAGGCGACGACCCGGGGCCTCGGCGCCAATGACGGGTTGGCGCCTGTTCAGGGAACCGGCGGCATGCTCGTCGCCTACGCTACCGACCCCAATCAGGTCGCCGAGGACGGCCGGGGCCGCAACAGCCCGTTCACCGGCGCTTTGCTTAGGCATATGGATGAGCCGGGCCTCGAGATCCGTGAGATGATGGTCCGGGTCCGTGAAGAGGTGCTCTCCGAAACCAATCGTGCCCAACGCCCCTGGGTCGAGGATGGCCTCGACCGCCGCTTCTACTTCAATCCGAGTGCCGCCAAGCCGATCACGGCCGCGCCCGCGGGACCCGGTCCGACCGTCGCTGACCGGCCCGACTTCGTCATGTGGATGGCAGTTCAGAATTCGAAGCGGGCCTCGGATCTGGAATTGTTTCTGAACCTGTTTCCGGACACACCCCTGGCGCCACTCGCCCGCAACCGGTTGGCGGCGTTGCGCCCGGATGCGGGCGGGCCGAACGCGCAACAGGCAAGCCCTCCGAGACCAGCTCCGAGCACGCCCCGCCCGCCTGAGCAAACGGAACCTTCATGGTCGATCCAACCGATCGAAGGCGAGCGCGTGGTCATCGCCGACCATGGCGCCAATCTCCGCTCGGGTCCGGGCCCGGAGCATGAGCGGATCGGCTATCTCAGGCGAGACCAGCGGGTGACCGTGACCGGACGCACGGCTGGTGGCACCTGGTATCGGGTGAAAACCGACGCCCACGATAATGCCTATGTCTACGCGCCGCTGCTGGCCTCGGTCACCCAGACCGCCAGACTGCGGGAGCCGCCCGTGCCTGTGACCAAGCCGGCGGTTCCCGAGGCTTCTTCAAGCGTTTCGGCGAACCTGCCGCCGAGACGAAAACCGGGCGAGATCTTCCGCGATTGTCCCGAATGCCCGAAGTTGGTCGCCGTTCCGCCGGGGCGTTATGACCGGGGCTCGCCGGCAGGCGAGGCCGGACGGGCTCCCGATGAAGGGCCGGTGCGCAATGTGCGTATTCGCCGTCCCCTGGCGATCGGTCTGACCGAGGTCACCTTCGGCGAATGGGAGGCCTGCGTCGCCGGTGGTGGCTGCGCCGGCTACGTTCCCCATGACGAGGGCTGGGGCCGGGGTGACCTGCCGGTGATCAATGTCAGCTTCAACCACGCCAAGATCTACGCCCGCTGGCTGCGCCGGCGGACGGGCAAAGACTACCGGCTCCTGAGCGAAGCCGAATGGGAGTATGCTGCGCGGGCCGGCTCAGGCTCCAGCGACCCTTGGGCAGGCCGTGACGATCGGGCCTGCGCGCTCGCCAACACCCACGATGCCACCAGCAGGAGCGTCAACAGCTTCCGCTGGCCCGGCGCCGACTGCAGCGATGGTTTCGCGGCCACGGCTCCCGTCGGCTCCTTTTCGCCGAACGCGTTCGGACTGCACGATATGATCGGCAATGTGTGGGAGTGGACGGCCGACTGCTACGCATCCGACTACGGCCAGGTGCCGACCGACGGTAAGGCGTTCAGCCCGTCGACTTGTGAAAGGCGTGTCCTCCGAGGCGGCGGTTGGCGGGATCGACTGAGCCGCGTTCGCTATGCCGCTCGAGCGGCCGCGCCTTCGTCCAGTCAAACGAGCCTGGACGGTTTCCGCATCGCTCGCGTGCTCGACGAAGGCCTCGATCAAGGGCCCGGCTCTGAAACCACCGTCAGTGGCGGCCGCGACTGAAACCACAGCGGCAGTTCACCGGTCCGGTACCGCCCAGGGGATGCCGCCGCCCGCGTGACGGATGTCACAGCAAAAGGCATGCCCGTACGCGCTAATGGGCGCGCTCGGGGCTTGGCGCGCCGCGCAATGCCTTGCAAGATCTGATGGCAAAGGTGCACGGTTCCCCGGGATTGGGGGCCGGTGCCCAACAAAGAGATCCCAGCGAGGACATAAGCTTCACGGGCGACAGGCTCAGGAGAAATTGGATGCGAACCGTTGCACTGCTAGGTTGGGTCGCTGGCTTCGCGTTGGCCGCTTCGACCGGCGCCGCCGAGGCCGACATGGTCGTCCTCGACAGCACGGCACCGGCCATTCTCCCGGGCACGATCGTCGTCGCCGAACAGGAACTGGAGCTGCCGGAGAGCGCGGTGATCACGCTCATGGCGACCGACGGCTCGACCACGGTTCTTCGAGCGCCCGGCGGTACCGTGCCGTCTGTTGCTAACGACCTCCCCAATCACGGCCTTCTGTCTCAGCTCTCGACCTTCGTCAGTGCCAACGGTGAAACGCGTATCGGTGCCGTTCGCACCGTCGGCTGCGAGACCAACGGCTCGAGCGCGCCAGGCTCAAGGGTGACCGAGTTGATCAGCCGCGGTTGTTACGCCAGGGCCAACGACCTTTTGGATCAAATCCGCGCCGAAGCGGTGGTGCCTTCGCTCTTCGTCGGCGCCGACAAGACCGTGTTTCAGGTCGGCGAGGAGGTCGAGATGACCTTGATGGTCAATTTCGATGCGTTTTTGTACTGCGCGTTGGAACGGGCCGACGGCGAGACGGTGACCCTGTTCCCCAACCGTGAGCAGTCTCACCCTGTGCTGAACCGGAGCCAGCCCCGAAGCCTGCACGATATTTTGGGTTGGTCGAGCCTGGTGGCGAGCCCGCCGACGGGCTCGGAGCGCCTCAACTGCGTCGCCAGCGCCGAACAATTGCCCCTGGAGGCGGTGGCGACGCTTTCGCCTTCAAACAAGGACGCGTGGATCGACGGTGTTCGCGCCAAGAGCGCCGATCGGGCGAGCGGCCACGAGCCGGCGATCGCGGTGGCGAGCTTGGAATTCACCGTCCGTTGAGATCTACTGGTACGTCGCAGGTGAGGTCAGTGTTGACGGCGGCGTGAGCCTGTCGTTTCACATGGGGCCGGTTATCCTGCCGGCAGGCCTCTTGGTACAATCAGAAGAGTGGACAGATGGATAGGATCGGGAGGCTCATCGTTGCGTTGCGGACGCTGGTCCTGGCTTCACTGGCCACGGGCGCCGGCGGCGCGGCTGCACAAACGCCGACCGATGCCGACGACGCGGACTGGGTCAACGCCCAGGAAATAGGAACGCTCGAAGCGTTCGAACGCTATCTTGAGCGTAACCCGACCGGCAAATACGCCGCTCAGGCTTTCTACCGCGTGACGGTCATGTCGATCGACGCCAGCCGAAGCTTCCAGAACATCGAACCCGGCGCCGGTCCGACCAACTCAGGCAGCCGGAACGTCGCCTCGGACGCCATCGACGTCTATTAGGCAGGTCCGCCGATCGAAAGCCGTGCCTAGCTCGGAACCAAAGCGATGACCCGACTTGGACCTCCGGTGCCGCCGGCGGCCTTGGGCGCGCCGATCACGACGATTGCGCCTGTGGCCGGCAACTGATCGACATTGGCAAGGTTCTCAATGCCGAAGCGTCCGGTCGGCAGCCAGGCGTAGTGGGTCGCAAAATCGCCGGAGGAACCAATGTCCAACGACAGCGTGTCCACGGCCATGCCGACCACCTCGGCTTCCTCCATCAGCATCGTCGCCGCTTCCACGTGGAAACCCGGAAAATGCATGGTTCCCGCCTCGTCGGCATTGCGGAAGGTGCCGTCCGCGACACGCGCGCCCCACCCGGAATTCATCGCCACGACGGCGCCTTCAGGCAATGGTCCGTTGGTTTCGATCCAGGCCCGGATGTCATCCGGCGTCACTTGCGCTTCATCGTCGGCGGCCGCTTTCTCACGGATGTCGATGACTGCGATGGGCGCCACCAGTTGCTCGACCGGCATCTCGTCCACAGTGTTGCCGTCCGCCGAGAAATGGATCGGCGCATCGACATGGGTGCCGGTGTGCTCGTTGACGGCCCAAGTGTTGAGGTTGAAGCCATGCTTGTCGAAACTGAACCGCTGTTCGGAAGAGAAGCCCGGCTCGCCGAAATAGGTCGGAAAGTCATTGGCCAGCGTATAGGTGAGATCGATTGGAGTGGCGTTGGTAACCGACAGGGGACCCGCCGCCCGAACCGGACGTCCCACCAGTGCCGCGGCGCCCAGGCCCACACCGACGGTGCCCGCACCCACGAAAAAGCGCCTTCGATCCAACATCTGCCGCTTGACCAAGGCCATGCATCTTTGATCGCACATCAGCGTCCTTCCATCGAAACTGTTGCCACTGTGAAGGGGTTTTCCGCACCCTTCAACCGATCCCGCCGTTCACGACTGGTTCAGACGAACAGGCGCAGCCGTAATCTCCGTCACAGACCGATGTCGGCGAATGTGCCAAGCTTCGCGCGTTCGCCATCGTCTTTGGAGACCGGTGTCATGATCTGGCGCTCGCTGATTGCGGTATCTCTCGTGGCCTTGACCGGCTGCTCGGCGAGCTGGGGCGACAACAATCTTGCCGGCTATGATCGGCTCGGGCTCACCGTGAAGCGCCATTACCAGCGGTTCGCCCATGAAGAGCAGCGACGGTGCGTCAGACCGGAGATCCGCAGCATCGTCAAAACCGAGGTCATCGAGGATACCGAGGATCAGATCACTCTCGATCTTCGCTACAGCTACCGCGACGAGAGCTTCGAAGACACGATCGGCTTCGGCGACAACAAACGTCGCCGCGCGATCCAGTTCACTTGCCGCGGCTTCAATGAGCGTACCTTCATCGTGGCGAAGACCGAAGACGGTTTCGAGGTCGAATTCATGGAGGGGCCGCAGCGCCAAAACCCGCCTCGCGACTGGAGCCGGGTGCCCGAGCGTCAGGAACTGCCCGAAAGCGATGAGAGATCCGGCTCGGAAGGACTGTGAAAAAAGACCGGACCCCATCGGGAGCCCGGTCAGATCTGAGGGTGTCGTGAACGATTGCGCCCGCGCCGCTCACCCGACGCGCCGGTTTGCCGACATTGACCGCGTCGATCATCCGGCGTTGAGGCAAAAGGGCGATCGCGTTCCTCCAACGCCATCTTCACAGTAACCCCAAGCGTCGCTCACAGGCGGTCACCAGCCGGTGCGTCAGTCACAAGCCGGCGTGAGGCGGAAGCGCCGTCAGCCTTGTCTCGGGCGGGACCACTGCTAAAGCGTCGTGTTGCACCGCAACAACGTCGCTGAAGCCCATGTTCGAACTCTCGAAAATCTTCTGGTTCCTTTTCAATCCGGGCAATCTGCTTGCGCTCTCGCTTCTGTTCGCCGTTTTCTTCTGGCGCTGGTGGGGCGCTCGCCTGCTGGTCTCGGCGTGGGCGGTGGTTCTGATCGGGACCGCCGTCCTGCCGGTCGGCAATCTGGTCGTCCGCCCGCTGGAGGATCGGTTCGCCACCATGGCGCTACCGGACCATGTCGACGGTATCATCGTCCTCGGCGGTTCGGTCTTTCCGGACATCTCGGATGCCCGGGGGCAGGCGGCGCTGAACGACAATGCCGAGCGCCTGGTCTGGCTCGGGCATCTGGGCCGCACCTTCCCCGACGCCCGGTTGGTGTTCACCGGCGGCAACGGCACCTTGGACGGAGGACGAACAAGCGAAGGCGAGATCGTGCGCCGGCATCTGAGCGAGCTCACCGGTCTTCCAAGCGAGCGGGTCACGATCGAAGACCGCTCACGCAACACCTACGAGAACGCCACGCTGACCAAGGATTTGGTGGCACCGGAACCGAACGAGGTTTGGCTGCTCGTAACCTCGGCGGTGCACATGCCCCGCTCCGTGGGGTGCTTTCTCAGCGCCGGCTGGCGGATCCATCCCTACCAGGTCGACTACACCACCGGGGCCGAGTTCGGGATCAATTCGATCATCGACGTCAGCTTGAGCCTCGGCCAGCTTTCCTCAGGGCTCAGAGAGTATATCGGCCTCGTCGCCTACCACCTGATGGATCGAACGCCGGTATGGTGGCCGGGACCCGAGGACCTTATGATCGCCGCCAGCGACGATCAAATGCCACGGGACGGACAGTCATGATCACCAGCTTCAAGACACTTGTCGAGGCAGCCAATCGGGAAGTCGACGTCATGGAGCCGGATCAGGCGCAAGCTTTGAGCGGCGATCCGAGCGTCCAGTTCATCGATGTTCGGGAGACCGGCGAATGGCAACAGGCGACGATCCCTGGCGCGCTTCATCTGCCCCGGGGCCTGCTCGAATTCATGGCCGATCCTGAGAGCCCGATGCACAAAGCGGACTTGGATCCGGACAAGAAACTGGTGGTTTTTTGCGCGTCGGGCGGCCGCTCAGCCCTGGCTGCGAAGACCTTGAAGGACATGGGCTACACCGATGTCGCCAACATGACCGGCGGCTTCAACGCCTGGTCGCAAGCCGGCAAGCCCGCAACGAAGCCGTAACATGGCTGATGATCCAAAGGAGTTGCTCGCCGAGTATCGCCGCTCGATCGACAATCTGGACGCTTCTGTCGTCTTTCTGCTGGCGGAACGCTTTCGGCTGACCAAGCGGATCGGCCATTTGAAAAAGGCTCATGACCTTCCGCCCGGGGATCCAGAGCGGGAGGCGTCGATGATGGAGCGCCTACGTCATCTGGCTGAGGACGCGGATCTGGATCCGGCCTTTGCCGAACAATTCTTCAAGTTCATCATCGAAACGGTGATACGTCACCATCTGGACCTTCGGGACGGCGATAAACGCTGAACCCGTCGCGCCTGGCCGCCTTCTTGGCGCTTTGCCTTCTTTGGGGCGGCAATTGGGTTGCGATCAAGGTTGGCGTTGAGGCCATTCCGGTTCTGGCCTTCACGGCTCTTCGGTCGATTCTCGCGGGCATCGTTCTTCTGGCACTGGCAAACCGGCGAGGTGTCGGCTGGTGGCTTCGGCGCTACTGGCCGACGCTGCTCGCTTTGTCGCTTCTGACCAACAGCCTCGCCTATGCCGGCCTGTTCTGGGGAACCGCGCAGGTGCCGAGCGGGCTCGCGGCTCTCGTCAATCTGAGCCTGATGCCCATCGCCCTGTTCGTCTTTGGTCTGCTCCTGGGCCAGCAGCGCTTTTTTTGGGTCGCGGCTGTCGGTTTAAGCCTCGGCGTGCTGGGCCTGGCGCTGTTGTTCGGCCAGCGCCTCGAGGGTCCTGTCCTGTCGCTGTGGGGTCTGCTGGCGATCGTCGGCGGCACCCTTTGCTACAGCCTGGGCTCGGTCCTCAGCCGACGCCACTTGGCTCGCCTGTCGCCCCTGCTCATCAGCGGTCTGGTGATGGTTGTGGGTGGTTTTCTTCTGGTGCCGCTCGCACTCCTGGCGGAGCCCTTGGACCAGACGCATCTCCAAGCGCTCCTGCTGCCAGCGGTCGCGGGATCCCTGGCCTATCTGGTGCTCGCCAGCGGCGTGGTCGGTTTTACGCTCTACCTCTTCTTGCTCCGGGATTGGGGTCCCTTGCCGGCCGGGCTTTATGCCTTCGTCTCACCGCTCGTCGCCATTGCTCTGGGGTACGTTCTCCTCGATGAAACGTTGGAGGCAACCGAACTCCTGGGCGGCGCTCTCATGCTCAGCGCGGCGGCGCTCATTTTGAGAACCGTTTCTCCATCGCCGCCCGCGCCGCCACCAGCGGCTCGTTCGGATCCAGCCTGACGTCGTCCCGGGTGATGATGGCATCGCGCGCGATCGGCCGGACCAGTGTCACGTCCTTCGCAAGCCCGAGCGGTAGCGCGCGCTTGGCAAGACTGTCGGCCGCGGTGGTGAGCCTGCCATAGACCAGGTAACCGCCTTCACCGTCCAGAACCTCTCCCGCTTCGAGCGGTCGTTTGGCGGTCGCCACGACATCGGCCGAGAAGCCTCTCGTGCACCCGGTGGCGGTCTGTTTGAGAGCGGCCTGCGCGACGCTCACACCGAGCTCCAGACCGATCAGATGGAAGGGTCGACAGAGGGCGGCGTAGCGATCGGGCCCGTTGATCAAGCCGTGCTCGCCTTTGGGCAGTAGCCCGTATTCCTTGAAGCAGGCGGCCGCGTAGTCGCTCGGCGCCTCGAACGTCACATAGACGCCCCAGCGCAGATGGTTGGTCACGGGCCGACCGTCCCGTTCCAGATCGGCCACCACCTCAACGGTGCCCTTGTGCTCCAGGACCCCGCCATCTGTTTCAGGTCGAAGGATGAGCGGCAGATCATCCGAGCCACAAGGCGGAAAGCCGAGACCCTTGATTTGCGGCTGCAGGCCGGTGGCGTTGGCCACGGCCGCCATCTCGATCGCCGATTTGGTCCCGTCGACGAAGCTGTTGAACATCTTCGGGTTCATTCCGGCGTTCTCGGCAAAGGCCTTCGAGAAGCCGAGATTGTCCCACACCGTTTCCGGCGTGGAGCGGTGAAAGGCCGGCAAATACCGGGTGCCCTTGCCGGCCGCCGCGACCTCGAACCCGCAAACGCGGGCCCAGTCCACCAGCTCGGCGATCAGCGCCGGCTGGTCGCCATAGGCGAAGGCGTAAACGCGGTCCTTGGCCTCAGCCTTGGCCGCCAAGACCGGGCCGACGCAAACGTCCGTCTCGACATTGACCATGATCACATGAGCACCCGCGTCCAGCGCGCGATCAGCATGGCGGTAGCCTGCCGCCGGATCGCCGGTGGCCTCGACCACCACATCGAACCGGCCCGCATCAATCAGATTCAACGCGTCATCGCCGATCAAGGTCGTGCCGTCGTCGAGAGCCCTATCCAGATCGGTGGCGGCCAATCGGTCCGCCGGCCAGCCGGCCTTGACGAGGTTGGACCGGGCCCGATCGACATTGAGCTCGGCAATCGCGGCGACATGAATGTTGGCCATATGCTTCGCTTGCGCCAAAAACATCGTGGCGAACTTGCCACAACCAACAACTAGGACCCGAATAGGCTCGCGCCGAGCACACAATAAAGGGTACAAATTCAACCTTATGACCTCCCCACCCGGCATTCACCCGCCCTGCCCAGCGGTGCGCAGATCCCAAGATTTTTGTCACGGGATCGTCACGCATTCCGCTTACGCGAGCGATGGCCTAACACAAAATCAACGGTACACTCTCGTTTTGCTCAAAAGAGCGCCTTTTGAAAGGTAAGGCTGATGATCGACTTCCGCGCCGACAGTTTGGAGCTTCGATTGGCGAGGTCGCGCGCCGAGATCAAGGCCGCCCAGGCGTTGCGCTATCGGGTTTTCTACAAAGAGATGGGCGCTCTTCCCAACCGCCGCTCCTACTGGCTGCGCCGGGACGTGGACCGTTTCGACGCGGTTTGTGACCATGTGATCGTCCTCGATCGGGCCGTTCCGGGCAAACCTCGGGTCGTCGGGACCTACCGGCTGATGCGCGGGACCGTGGCGCGTCGCCAGCGCGGTTTTTACACCGCAGGCGAGTTCGATCTGTCCGGTTTCGGCGCCCGGGCCGACGATATTCTCGAGCTGGGCCGCTCTTGCGTGGACCCCGGCTATCGGACCGGCGCGGTGATGCAGTTGCTCTGGCGCGGGATCGCTTCCTATGTCCGGGCCTATGGTCTGAGGACGATGCTCGGCTGCGCCAGCCTGCCGGGCACCGATCCCGACGCCCTCGCCCACGGGCTCAGCTATCTGCACCACAATTACCGCCTGGAGGATCCGGCTCGACCCCGCGCTCTGCCATCGCGCTACGTCGCCCTGGACCGGATTCCGCCTGAGCAGATCGATCGTGCCCGGGTCAAAGAGGAATTGCCGCCTCTGTTGAAGGGTTATCTCCGACTGGGCGGACGGATCGGTGACGGCGCGGTCATCGATCACAGCTTCAACACTATCGATGTTTGCCTGATCCTGCCGGTAGCGAACGTCAAAGCCCGCTACCTGCGCCACTATCTCGAAGGCGAGGCCGACGAAAAGCAGGCGGCTTGATCGGAAGGCGTCGGCGATGAACTGGGTGCGTCAGTGGCGGGCATGCGTCCGGGTTGTGCTGTTCCTCCTATGGACGTCCATCGCGCTACCGATCTATTTCCTGACCAGTTTCATCGGCGGGCCCCTTCATTTCAGGTGGGGCAGTTTCTGGTGCAGCGGCGTGTGCCGTATCCTAGGTCTGCACATCCGGTTCTCGGGCACGCCGGTGGGTGGCGGGCCGATACCGACCCTCTACGTCGTCAACCATGTTTCATATCTCGATATTCTCCTGGTCTACGCCCGGATCCCCGCGGTCTTCATCGCCAAGACCGAGGTCGCTGGCTGGCCCCTGTTCGGCCTTCTCGGCCGGCTGTCCAACACCATGTTCATTCGCCGCCGGCCGCTTGACGCCCTGATCCAGAGAAACGAGCTGGCGAGGCGGCTCAACGAGGGCCAGCACGTCGTTCTGTTCGCCGAAGGCACGAGTTCGATCGGCTCGACAGTGCTGCCTTTCAAAAGCTCGCTCTTCAGCGTCGCCGAGCCGGGCATTTGCGCACGGCCGATCCAGATCCAGCCGCTCTCGCTGACCGTGACCCGCCATCCGGACGGACGGCCGATGAGCGAGGAGGATCTGCCCCGCTATGCCTGGTATGGGGACGCCGACTTCCTTCCCCACATGGCCCGAATGCTGAGCTGGTCGGGCGCCGTCATCGAGTTGGCCTGCCAGGAACCCGTTCAGTCGGAGACCGTGGTCAGCCGTAAGGTTCTGACGCGGGACCTCCACCGTCGGATCCGCCAGGCGGTGGAAAGCCGGCGCCGGCTGATCGAACGGGAACTGGAATCGCCGGCCCTAGAAGCCGATCAAGCTGCAGCCCTAAGCCCCCAGGACGCCTGACGAAGAGCCGGAGCCCAGACGCCCGCACCGTCGCCTGTTGGCCCTCATCTCGGCCGGTCCACGCTCCCCCAAAGGCGGATCCAACGGTCCGATGTCAACGAACTCCCCCAGCCAACCGTCCGTTCCAGATGCTGAAAGGACGTCTGAAATGAGCTCGAGACGGGCATCGTTGGTTCCGCCCCAACGGACCTCGGCAATGCTCGAGGCCCTCGTCGCCGATGTCGGGGACGAACGGCTCAGCCTCGGGCAGTTGGTCGCTGGCTTACGCAACCGGGCCCTGGGTTTTCTCCTCTTCGTCTTCGCGCTTCCCTGCTGCTTTCCCACCCCGCCGGGCGTGCCGACCATATGTGGGGTCATGATCGTCGTGATCGCGCTCCATATGGTTCTCGGCCGCCAGAGCCTGTGGCTGCCGAAGTGGGTGGCGCGCAAGACCGTACCGATGGAGACCTTGCGCCGGGTCGTCCATCGGATCATGCCGACCGTCAAGCGCATCGAACGGGTCCTGTCGCCTCGTCTCGTCGCCGTTACCGGTCCCTTGTCGCGGGTGCTGATCGGCGTCGTGATCCTCATTCTGGGCTTTATCTTGATCCTGCCGATCCCCTTTCTCGGCAATCTCCCGCCAGGGCTCGCCGCCGGTGTTTTGGCCTTGGGCCTGCTCGAGCGTGACGGTCTGGTTGTGATAGCCGGTTTGCTGGCGTCCCTGTTCGCCGTGGCCCTTACCTCGGCCATGGCCTGGGCGGCCGTCGAAAGCCTTCGCTTGCTCCTTTAGTCGGTCCCCCAATCAAGACTTCGGACAGCTCCGCATGCCGGCCCGGCGAACCGTGACCAAGCCACCAGAGCCGCTTCAAGCGCCAAATACAAAACGAGTACCTTGGTATATATTCGTTCATGACAGGTACAGCGTCGGGCCTGTCTATGGGATCGAACCGAAAGCAAGCTTCTGATTGTCGATCCACTGCTTAGTGGAGGCCGGTCAATCCGCGGCTTCGTCGAAACGACGTTTGTCTTAACTGTTGTCGGGGGGTCGTATGAAATGGTGTTGGTTCCTGGCCTGTCTTTTAGGGACAAGCCCAGCATCGGCGAATGGCGAGCAGTGTGGGATTGATCAACCCTGCCGCGTCGCGGGAGGCGAATACTTTCTGGCCGTTCCGGATAGTTGGGACGGTTCCTCGGCGCTTCCCGCCATCATGTTCTACCATGGTCATCGTTCATCCGGTGACCGGGTAATCAGCAGCAATGGTCTGAGGGAGGCGTTCCTCGCCAGTGGCTACGCCATCATCGCGCCGAACGGCGCCGCCCGGGAGCCAGATGGGGTCCGCGCCTGGCCGGCCCGACCGTCTCTTCAAGATCGGCGGGATGATGTCGCCTTCTCACTCGCCGTGATCGATGACGTCGCCGGTCGATTGCCTCTCGATCCAAATCGGTTGCTGGTCTCGGGCTTTTCTGCCGGCGGCTCCATGGCCTGGATGATGGCCTGCTACCAAGGCCAAAAATTCGCCGGCTTCGTGTCGGTCGCGGGCGCGCTGCGCCGCCCCATCCCCGACGGGACCTGCCCCGCGGGCCCTGTGCGTTTGCTGCATATCCACGGATTCACCGATAAGCAGGTGCCGCTGGAGGGGCGCGCGATCCGCGATTGGCATCAGGGCTCGGTCAGCGAATCACTGTCGCTTCTGCGGCAGACCAACAAATGCCGCAGCAACCCGGACCACATCATCCATGAGCCGCTCTACAGCTGCCGCCACTGGACCAGCTGCGAGGGCGGCACCGTTCATTTCTGCTTGCATGACGGCGGTCACGGCATGCCGATCGGCTGGGCGCAGAAAGCCAAGATGTGGTTTGAAAACGGCCATTAAACGAGGCTGAATCGGGTTGGTGCGAAGCAAAACCGGGGGCAAGCGACGATGCCCGTCTTTCTCAACTAAAAGTACAACGTAACGAAAAAAAGTTTCTTTTGAGGCGTAGATACCCGTGCTAAGTCTTTGAGCTTACAGGCTTACCTCTATTCAGCCGTCTTCTGACCGTCGGCTCTTCCCAAAGACCAATCACACCACTTTATTTGTCTACTCTCCGGCAAACAAACCGAATTGTGACACGGATCACACGGTTAAAAATCCTCCTATTTTATATATAAATCAAGAAATCCATGTTGGAAGTCTAATCTGCGACTTCCGTTCTCTTGGTCAGGAGGACGCTATGACTTGGTCAAGCTCGGTTGAATACGCAAGTGGACCTGCGGTTGCGGCGCCCGCGGCGATCAGAGAAAAACCGTTCACGGGATTGGGCCGGCAGTTCTTACGGGCGCTCGGCGGTACCGATGCCGTGCCCCACCGCTATCTGCTGTTGCTCAGGTTTTCGCTGCTCAACGTGGTCGCCGTCGCCATGGTCGGGGTTGCCGCCGCCCAGGGTTGGCTTGGAACCGTTCTCGCGGCCGACGAAGGAGGCCTCGTTCGCGGCATCGTCGCGGTTTTCATCGTCGGTCTCGTCTGGAGCGCCCAGCGCACCTACCAGCTGAGCCATCAGCTGAACGAGCTTCAGCGGTTCTCGAACACGCCGGGTGCGCCGGCGCCGGCCTATGTGGTCAACGTGACCGAGCGGCCGGGGGACAGCCGGGCCCTGCTCGCTTCCAGCCTCAAACTGAAGCTGGCCAATCGGATCGCGCCGATCCGCCATATCGCCAACAGCCTTGTATTGCTGGGGCTCATCGGCACGGTCATCGGCTTCATCATCGCGCTTTCAGGCGTCAGTCCTGAGGTCGCCTCGGATGTGAACGCCATCGGGCCAATGGTCGCGACCTTGATCACGGGCATGTCGGTGGCGCTCTACACCACGCTGATCGGTTCGATCCTGCACTTGTGGCTGATGATGAACGTTCGGCTTCTGGAAGGTGGCACGATCAAGCTGCTGACGGCGACCATCCAGCTGGGCGAAGATCATGCAAGGCCTTGATATGTTCGAGGACCAGGACCAAAGCGGGACCGTCTTTCGAGACATCATTATGCTCGCTTTGGTCGGCTTCGTCGCCCTTGTCATCATCCTCCTCCCCCACCTCAACCCGCCGGGCGCCAAGCAGGCCGACAACACGCAGCCGCCCGGCAACGTCATCGTCGAGGTTCGCTGGCCTGACGAGGTCGATGCCGACGTCGATCTCTGGGTCCAGGCTCCGGGCGACGTTCCGGTCGGCTACTCGAACAAGGGTGGGGCCGCTTTCAACCTTCTCCGCGACGACCTCGGCCGCAAGGCGGACGTAACCGGGCTCAATTACGAAACCTCCTACTCTCGGGGCATCATTCCGGGCGAGTACACGGTCAATCTTCACCTCTACCGCAACCGCGCCAAAACCTATCCCTTGGAGGCGACGGTGGTCGCCAGCGTCAAAACCTCCGACGACGCGGCCGCCAAACAGATCCTGGCGACCAAGGTGACGCTGAACCGGGAGGGCGAGGAATTGACGGTGTTTCGGTTCAAACTCACCGACACCGGTGGCCTGGTGGTCGGCAGCGTCCACAGCCTCCCCAAACCGCTTAGAGCCGGGAGCAAACGATGACCGAGACCACTCAACTCTTCGTCGGCGCCGTCGTTCTGGCATCCCTTCTCGGCATGATCAGCATCTGGTCGCCCCGCCACCTGCTGATCAAGGCGACGGCCCTGGTGACGACGGTTCTGTTCCTACCGGTGGCCTACGCCGCCATGACTGAACTGCTGAGCAAACCCAAGCCGAT
The DNA here is from genome assembly GCA_050331695.1 of Geminicoccaceae bacterium. Taxonomy (GTDB): domain Bacteria; phylum Pseudomonadota; class Alphaproteobacteria; order Geminicoccales; family Geminicoccaceae; genus JBHJGP01. The sequence continues at coordinate 47,833 of JBHJGP010000022.1, read as the reverse complement.
CTCTCTCGAATGGCTGCAGGGTGATGCGAGCGAGGCCGATGTCCTGGCGTCGCGAATGGTCGAAGGCGAGGGGATCTTTCTCTGGCTGCAACTGTCCGATCTTGAGGAGCCCCGGTCCTACGTGATGCCGTGGAACCAGGAGAACGCGGAAAAACTGCAGGAGGCCATGCGCGAGGCCGAAGAGCAGGGCAGCAGCGTCCGTATGCGAAACCCGTTCGAGCCCTCGCTGGACGATGCCGAGCCCAAGTTCTACGCCCTGCCCCAGCCGGCGCTGCCGCCCAAGGATCTGGCCGAGCCGCCGCCGGAAGTCTACGAACATCCGGGGCAGGACGCTTAGACCAATGGTCCGAAGATCTTTAGAGCCCGGAAAAACGGCGCAGCGTCGATAAGACCGCTGCGCCGATCCGTTACCGTCCTCGGTTTCCTGGTTTCACCCACTCGCCGTCCGTGCGGCGGCCGGGGCATAACCCAAGAGACCGATCACGTTGTTACTGCTCGGTTTCGAAAACGGGGGCCGCTTCGAGGTCTTCTTTCGTCGCGTCGACCACTAGCCGAACATCGCCAGTGTCAGCAGTGGACGTGGTCAAATTGTTGACATCGATGGCGACGTCCTTTTCGGCGAGACCCAGAAAGCCACCGACGCCGACCACGACACCCTCAACCGAACCCTTCATATCGAGAATAAGATCGTTGACGCTGCCAATGCTCTCGTCCGTGTCGTTGTAAACGGCACTGCCGATAAGCTGGTTGGCGAGGACGATGTCGCCGCTCTCCATGTCGATGTCGCCGGAGAGCCCGCCGGCGCCGCTGGCGTCAGCGGCGGTAGCATCGGTCGAACCGGGCCCCTCACCACCGGCATCGTTCTGAGCCGGTTGAACCGACCGGTCCTCCTGGTTCGAATCAGGTTCGGCATTGTCCGTCTGGGCATGGACCAGGGCCGGGCTGCCGGCCAAAAGTGCCGCCAGGGCGGCACCGGTCAATGTCTTCCTCATGGTCGATATCCTCGTCAGTAAAGGTGATTTCAGCCAACAGATCTGTTGGTGCCAGGAACGCGACGCCGCGTGATCGGTTCCGACCGGTCGTTTGGATCAACGGCCAGTTGCCAGGGCTGCGGTCAGGTTGTGAGCGACAGGCGGCGGGCTTTCCGGCACTCTGGCAATCATCGTTTCAACCGCTCGCACCTGGTCTTCTCGATGCCGACTGCCCGCCTCGGCACCCCTGAATTCGTCGTGCTTTTTTCGCTCGTGACCTCGATGATCGCGATCAGCATCGACGCCGTCCTACCGGCGATGGACATCATCGGCCGGGATCTGAACGTCGCTCATCCTAACGATGTCCAACTGGTTATCTCGATGTTCATTCTGGGCATGGTCGCGGGCGAGCTCGTGTTCGGGCCCCTGTCGGACGCGATCGGCCGCAAACGCGCGATCCTGATCGGCATTTTCATCTATGTCGTCGGCACGCTGATCGCGATGTCCGCCGGAACGTTATTCGAGCTGTTGGCCGGAAGGGTCGTTCAGGGCATCGGCGTGTCCGGGCCAAAGATCGGCTCCCGGGCGTTGATCCGTGATCAGTTCGAGGGCGACGCCATGGCCCGGATCACCTCGCTGATCTTCATGATCTTCATCCTGGTGCCGATGATCGCGCCGGCCCTGGGCCAGCTGATCCTGATCTTCGCCTCCTGGCGCTGGATTTTTCTGTTGTTCTTGGGCCTGGCGCTGATCGTCTCACTGTGGCTCGGCCTGCGCCAGCCGGAAACGCTCGCACCTGAACGGCGGATTCCCATCGCCCTGCCCCATCTCATGGTCAACACGATCCTGATCGTCCGCCATCCGAAGGTCATGGCCTGCACGCTTGCCGCCGGTCTGATCTTTGGCGCGATCATCGTCTATGTAAGCACATCTCAAGCCCTGTTCGCCGACCTCTACGACAAGCAGGAAAGCTTTCCCCTTTACTTCGCGATTCTGGCCTCGGCGATCGGTCTCTCGTCGTTTTGGAACAGCCAGCTGGTCATGCGCTTCGGCATGTCCGCCATGGCGACGGTGGCACTTTGCGGCCTAATCCTGACCAGCACGGCCCTGCTGATGGTGACCTTCGCCTATCAGGGGGTACCGCCGTTCGCCCTGTTCATGGGCCTTTGTTTCGTCGCCTTCGGCTGCTTCGGTCTTTTGTTCGGCAATCTGAACGCGATGGCCATGGAGGCGTTGGGCCGGGTCGCCGGTCTCGGCGCATCGCTGATCGCCGCCTTCTCGAGCCTGATCGCGGTCATTCTCTCGGTCAGCGTCGGCCGGTTCTACGACCAAACCCTGTTTCCCATGACCTTCGGTTTCTTGCTCGCCGGTGTCGGCTCCCTGATCCTGATCCTGGCCGTTCGAAGAAACCGGTCAGGAGCGGTCTGAAGGGCGTAGCCAGCGACTGAAATGCGCCTTTGGGACGATCAATTTGAGCCTTAGCTAGCGCCATGAGTTGGTCTATGTCCCTTGGCGATCGGCATTTATCGAGCGCGCTCCCCGGTCCCGGCTCGTTCACGTGAGGCGTCATGGCGTTTTTTTCCGATGAAGACCTCGAGCAGCTTCGTATTGAGCAAATGGTGTTTCATCTCGTCGGCCCGCAAGACGACCATTTCGTGCCTCTGGAGGCGATCGATCCGGGTCAATTCGAAGCATTCTTCATCGAGCGCATCCGCTCGATCAATGAAGGTCTCCCCTATCGCTTCACAGACGCGTCGGCCACCGAAACCCGGCTCCGCCGGATCGCCGACAATCCCGGTCAATTTCAGCGGGAGAGCGAGGGGCTGGCCCAGGATTTTCAGCGGCTCCACGGCGGCAATGCGGCGGCCGGCGCCTTTCTCGTCTTCGTGCTTGGCGCAGGCAACCGGCAAGCCTTCGCGCTTCTCAAATATGATGACGAGGAAGTTCTGGCCTACGACATCGAAGATGCCGGCGGCGGCCGCAAGCGGGTCAATCTCGAAGCGTTGGAGCGGACCTTCGTTCAGAACCGGGAGGCCTTGCAGAAATCGGCGCTGGTGCGATTGGACGACGGGGGCGGGGAGCTTACGGTTCTCGACCGGCGCAATCAGCAAAAGGTCGCCCTCTACTTCGAGAACTTTTTGGCGGCGGTCCGGGTGCATGGCGACGCGGAACTCACCGAGAAATTCACCGATGTGACGCGCAAGACCATCCTCAACAACCGGGATCTGGTGCCGGACGATGTCTATCGTTCGGTGACCCAACGGATCCATGAGGCGGCCGCCCAGGGCGGCTCGTTCGACGCCGATGAGCAAAAGCAGTTTCTCGACCTGGTGGTCGGCCGCCAACTGCCGGACGATGACCCGCTGGTCGAGAAATGGGAACAAGGTCTCCGCCGCAAGCGGATCGATCAGACGCCAGTTCAGCTCGAGCCGGCGGTGGTGCCGAAGCCAAGCCTTCAGCTGTTCACCACCGAGAGCGGCATCCGGCTGACCGCGCCGATCGAGCATGTCGACCGGATCGATATCGAGGCCGATCGCATCATCATCCACGACCGGATCAAGGATCAGCATGACGACACCGACGGACATCGCTGAGCTGCTCCGCCAGACCGCCGGTGCCGTCGAACCGATCACCGAAAGCGCGGATCAGGTCAGCGTCAAATCCTCACTGACAGACGCCAAGCTCCGCTTGGCCTGGCTTCGTTTGCGCTCCCGGCCCCCGGCTTTCATCGAGCGGGTCACCATTCGCTATGACGGCAGCGATGCCGAGCTGGACGATGACGACGAAGCGCAACCCTCCCAGCGGTTCATCATCACGCTCAACAAAACACCGGACGACCGGGCGCTGCGCCTTTTCTTCGGACGCTCGCTGACCGACAAGCTGGCGCCGGCACTCGCCGAGGTCGATCACGTGTTGGTGGCCGACATGGGAGCTGGCGAGCCGTTCACCACCTATCGGAGCCGCTATCAGAAATGGACCGACGCCCCGCCCGAGGCCTACCGGCCCCACGAAGCTTTGCCCAATCCCAAAAAGTTCACCCGCGATTTCACCCAGAACGGCGCCGTGCCGGATGATCTGCGCCCCTGGCTCGAGGACGAGAGGCCGAAAACCCCAGGCATCGCTTACATGGCCTGGCAGGACCTGGCGGCGCCCCGCCTGCTCGCCGCGATCGCCAACCATGTTTCCGAGCGCCGGGACGGGATCGTTTCCTACCATTTCAACGGCCCGCCGGCTCGCGAGGTCAAGGACACCCATGTTCAGATCCGGACCGTGGCCGGGCGTCTCAGCGACGGCGCCAAGTGGGTCTATGGTGAGGGGACCCGCGATGCCGAGGTCCGGCACATCCTTCTGGCCAACGAATGGGCCCGGTCCCATCGCCAGGATGCGCCCCAGAGCCTGGGCGAGGACAGCCTGCCCTCAGCCAAGCGCGCCTATGACGCCCATGTCCGGAAGGCCAGCCGGGATACGCTGAAGGCAGTGGCCGAGCTGCGCAAGGCGGTGATCGACGAGAGCAAAAAGTTCAGCGACCGGGCCCACCAATTGAGCGGCGCCTTGTGGAAGGATCTGATCATCGCGGCACTGCCGTTCTTTCTGAAAATCCTGCCCACGGCCGCGGGCACGGCGGACAATCTCATCGTCGGCGTCACCGCCCTGATCGCGGCGCTGTTCCTCGCCTACTCCTTCCTGATGCACAATATGATCAATGAACGTTACTTCGCGCATCAGGAGGATTCGCGCGATATCTGGCGTGATTACATCAACGACGTGCTGAACCCCGAACGGCTGCAGATCTTCGCCGACGATCCGATCGACAAAAGCCGCGCCGATTACAACGCCGTCTGGTGGCGGGTTCTGGGCGCCTATTCCGTCTTCTTCGTCGGCCTGATCGCCTTCGCGATCTACCAGTTCAGCTTACTGGCGGGCTCAGACGGCTTCTGGGGCCCGCTTTGCTTGTGAACGCCACCTACAGACTTTGAGGCTCGCCGATTTCCAATGTGTGGCGGTCTGGGTCATAGAAACGAAACACTCGCTGCCCCCAAAACTGACGCTTTACAGGATGGATGAGTTCGACTCTTGGAGAAATTCTGGTAAAAGCAGCGTCAATATCGTCATGTTCAAAGTAAAGCAATAGATTGCTCTGTCCATAAACATCTGTTTTCTTCGCCTGACGCCCCCAAATCGTCTGTTCTAAAGCGCTGCCTTCGTGCAACGCTAACCCTACCTCAAACCGAACGAATGAGCCTTCGTCCTGATCGATCGAGAGCCCCAACAGGTCTCGGTAGAATGCTTTTGATGTATTAACATCACGCACGAATATGATCGGATTGACGAACCGCATTGTGTGAGGGTCTCACAGCCACGAGCCGCAGTGGTCAGGCGCCGTTACTTCAATCGAAGGCACACAAAAAGAAAAAGGAGCCACTGGGGCTCCCCTTTTCAGATCGGACCTGCTTTGAGGGCTTCCGCCCTTTCTTGTGCGTCATTTGGTAGCGTATGCAGAAACCGGGCACAAGCGAAATTTAGTAGAGATTTCAAAGCTTTCTCTCAACCATCAGTTTTTTGATCTCGCCGATCGCCTTTGCCGGGTTGAGGTTCTTGGGGCAGGTGTTGGTGCAGTTCATGATGGTGTGACAGCGGTACAGACGAAACGGATCCTCCAAATCGTCGAGCCGTTCACCGGTATATTCGTCGCGGCTGTCGGCGATCCAGCGATAGGCCTGAAGCAGGGTTGCCGGGCCCAGATATTTTTCGCCGTTCCACCAGTAGCTTGGGCACGCCGTGGAGCAGGACGCACAGAGGATGCATTCGTAGAGACCGTCCAGCAGCTCCCGGTCCTCGGTCGACTGAAGCCGCTCTTTTTGCGGGTTCGGGGTTTCGCTCCGAAGCCAGGGCTTGATCGATTCGTACTGTGCCCAAAAGGTCGAGAAGTCGGTAACCAGATCCTTGATCACCTCCATGTGAGGCAGCGGGTAGATGGCAACATCGTCGCCCTCGACATCCTCGATCGCCTGGGTGCAGGCGAGCGTGTTGCGGCCACCGATGTTCATCGCGCATGAGCCGCAAATCCCCTCGCGGCAGGAACGGCGGAACGTGACCGTGGTATCGATATCGGCTTTGATCTTGATCAGCGCGTCCAGCACCATCGGGCCGCAATCGTCGAGATCGACCTCGTAGCTGTCGACCCGAGGATTGTCTTCCGTATCCGGGTCGTAGCGATAGACCCGGAAAGTCTTTCGCCGTTTGACCTCGCCCTCGGCTTTGAAGGTTTTGCCTTTTTCGATCCTCGAATTGGCGGGAAGGGTGAATTCAGCCATCAAGACGCTCCATTCATACTAAGCGGTGCCGCGCACCACACGCTCACCCATCGGGGTTCGCCTGGCTCTGCCATCCCGCTCCCCCTCCCAGCCACACAGCAATGTCCGGGTACGATATCCGGGTGGCTGAGAGGGACAGCGGGGATCCAAGCGGATGCGCGGATCCAACCAACCAACACTCAATAGACGCGCTTGGCCGGGGGTACCGGCTCCACATCGTTGGTGAGCGTGTGCGAATGGACCGGCCGGTAGTCGATCCTCGGCTTATGGTCCGCATCGACCCAGGCCAAGGTGTGCTTCATCCAATTCTCGTCATCGCGGTCCGGGAAATCCTCGCGCGCATGGGCGCCGCGGCTTTCCGCCCGGTGGACCGCGGAATTCACCGTCGCCACCGCCTGGTCCATCAGGTTGTACAATTCCAAAGCTTCGACGAGATCGGAGTTCCAGACCATGGACCGGTCGTTGATCTGAAGATCCGTGAGGCTGGACGCCACCTCGGCGATGTTCTTGCAGCCTTCGTCGAGCATCGGCCCATCGCGAAACACGGACGCGTAGCGCTGCATGGTCCGTTGCATGTTGAGCCTGATCTCGCCGGTCCGGGTTCCACCCTTGGCGTGGCGCGCCTTGTCCAGGCGCTCGATCGCTTCCTCGCCGGCGCCGTTGGTGAACGGTTTGTGGGGCGCGCCAGGCACGACCGTCTCGGCCGCCCGGTGTGCCGCCGCCCGGCCGAAAACGACCAGATCGGTGAGGCTGTTGCCGCCCAGGCGATTGGCTCCGTGCACCGACGCGCAGGCCGCCTCGCCCACGGCCATCAGGCCCGGGACAACGGCGTCCGGGTCACCATCCTTAGGCGCCACCACCTCGGTCAGATGATTGGTCGGGATCCCGCCCATATTGTAATGACAGGTGGGGACCACCGGGATCGGCTCCTTATTGACATCGACGCCGGCGAAGATCCGCGCCGTCTCGGAGATGCCGGGCAGACGCTGGTGCAGCAGATCGGCGCCCAGATGCTCCAGGTGAAGCTGGATGTATTCGCCATTCTCGCCGCAGCCGCGGCCCTCGTTGATCTCGATGGTCATCGCCCGGCTGACCACGTCGCGGGAGGCCAAATCCTTGGCGCTCGGCGCGTAGCGCTCCATGAACCGCTCGCCTTCCGAATTGGTGAGGTAGCCGCCCTCGCCCCGTGCGCCTTCGGTGATCAGACAACCGGCGCCGTAGACTCCGCTCGGGTGAAATTGGACGAATTCCAGATCCTGCAGCGGCAGGCCGGCGCGGAGTGCCATGCCACCGCCGTCGCCGGTGCAGGTGTGCGCCGAGGTACAGGAGAAATAGACCCGACCGTAGCCGCCAGTCGCCAGCACCGTGCGCTGCGCGTTGAAACGGTGGAGCGTTCCGTCCTCGAGGCAGAGCGCGATCAGACCCTGACAACCGCCCTCATCGTCCATGATCAGATCGAGGGCGAAATACTCGTGATAGAACTCGACCTTGTTCTTCAGGGCCTGCTGAAACAGCGTGTGCAGGATGACGTGGCCGGTGCGGTCAGCGGCGGCGCAGGTGCGATAGGCCTGGTTCTTGCCATATTCGGTCGACTGGCCACCGAAGGCCCGCTGATAGATTTTGCCTGCGTCGGTGCGAGAGAAGGGCACACCGTAGTGTTCAAGCTCGTAGACCGCCGCCGGCGCGGCCTTGGTCATGTATTCGATCGCGTCCTGATCACCCAGCCAGTCCGAACCCTTGACCGTGTCATACATGTGGAAGCGCCAGTCATCGCCGCCCATATTGCCGAGCGCCGCGTTGATGCCGCCCTGGGCCGCCACGGTATGCGAGCGCGTCGGGTAGACCTTAGTGACGCAGGCGACGCTGAGCCCCGCCTCGACCATGCCGACGGCGGCCCTGAGACCGGACCCCCCGGCACCGACGACGATGCAGTCATAGGTATGATCGGTGATCGGGTAGGTCTTCGACATGGATCAGGGCCCTCCGAACGAGACTTGGAGAATGGCGACGATGCAGGCGACGGCGAGCGCGATGGCTGCGAAACTGATCGCGATCAGACTCGCGGTCTTGATCCCCTCATTGTGCACATAGTCCTCGATGACCACCTGCAGGCCCAGCTTGGCGTGGTAGAAAGACGACAGGACCAGTAGCACCAAACAGGTAGTGTTGAAGGGGCCCTGCAGCCAGGCGACGACGCCTGCGTAATCCGCGCCCGAAAGCCGCATCGCCGCGATCACGAACCAGACCGTCAGGATCACGTTGGCGATCGCGGTTAATCGCTGCATCTTCCAATGGCCGACACCTTCCCGGGCGGCGCCGAGGCCTCGTGCTCGGGCGATGGGCGTGCTTATCGACATCGTTCCTCCTCAGCCCGTCGTTAGAATGATCAGCCAGACCAGCAGGGTCAGTGCTCCCGCAGCCGCCACCACGGCGATTCCCGAGTTGCGCGCCACCTCCTTGTCATAGCCATAGCCGACATCCCAGACCATGTGCCTGATGCCGTTGGCCGCATGGTAGAAGAGCACGGCCGTGTAGCCGAACAGGACCAGACCGCCGAACCAACTGTCGACGATGCCGTTGACCGTGGCGAAGCTCTCCGGGCCGCCGGCAAGCGCGGTCAGCCACCAGGTCAAAAGCACGAGACCCAGCGCCAGCGCGATGCCCGTCGCCCGATGCAGGATCGACGTCGCCATCACCACGTACCAACGATAAACCTGGAGATGCGGCGACAGCGGCCGGGCCCGACTAGCCATGAATGCCCCCTTCAATGTCCCAAGACGAATTGAGAGCGGAAGCCGTCCGCCCCCCTCTGGTGCACTGGTAGCAGCCAGGTTACGGGCGCGCCAGGACCCTTTTGCGTTGCAACATCAACGCTCGGCGAGGAGGGACATGAGGTCGCGATGGTCGCCGAGAACGATCAGCGGTGATCGCTGGTCAGCGCCGTTTCAGCCTGCCTACGAAGGGGGGGAGCCACCGGTTGAGGTTCGTCGTTCCGACGGCGGAAGCGTGCCTGTCTTTCGACAATCGATCGATTGTCGTCGACCCGAACAGCACACTGATCGAGAAGTTCCCTAAGTTCCTCGAGATTATAGCGCATAGCGAAAAACCTACGATTGACCTTTGCTCCCGAAGGATGCTGATCGCAGCAACCCTGACGCGGATCTTGATTGAGCCACCCGCGTTATATGAAACCGAGAGGATAGGAAGTCAATCTCCGGTGGAGATCACATTACCGTTTTTTGGGGAAAAGAGCCCAGTAGTCAAAATCGAGAAGAACCCCAGGTAGATACTGACCTTCGCCGCCCCGCAGCGGGAAGTCGGCCGCCGTCTGGTTCTTCACGGCGACCAGGCGCAGGCGCAGGGCACCGAGATCGCCATGGCCCGGAACCGGTTGAGCGTCCAGCACCTCGGACCAGGCGTAGATCGTGTCGCCGGCGAAACAGGGATTGACGTGGGTACCGCCATTGATCGCCGCCATGTGCAGCATATTGCCAAGACCGTTGAAGGCGAGCGCGTTGGCGACGCTGAGGACGTGGCCGCCATAGACGATCGTCCGGCCGAACCGTCCGGCTTTTTCGGCGAAACTGTCGAAATGGACCCGCGCCGTGTTCTGATAGAGCCGGGTCGCGAGCCGGTGCTCGCTCTCCTCGACCGTCATGCCATCCAGATGGTCGATCTTCTCGCCGACGCTGTAATGCTCCCACCAATAAGGCGAGCCCGACTGGCCCATGTCATGCCGGCGCGGCCGCAGGCCCGGCGGCACGGGCAGATCGGCGATGGCCAGCGCCGGCTGCAGGCTGGGCGTGACGGTGGTCGGCGCCGGGCTCTCCGGATCGCGCTTTCTGACCATCACCCAGCGGACGAAATCGACCACGACCATGTCACCCTTGAACCCGCGGGTCCGCACCCAGACGGTGCCGGTGTCGCCGGTCGAGTTTTCCTTGAGCCCGATCACCCGCGAGCGGGCGGAGAGCGTGTCGCCCGGATAGACGAACGCCGCGAATTTTCCTTCGGCATAGCCCAAATTGGCGACTGCGTTCAGCGAGATGTCCGGCACGCTCTTGCCGAAGACCATGTGGAAGGCCAGCAGGTCGTGGACCGGCGCCCGCGGCAATCCGTTCTGACGGGCGAACCCGTCGCCGCAATATTGGGCGTAGCGCGAGCCGGTGAGCGCGATGTAGAGCGCGACGTCACCTTGGGTGACGGTCCGGGGCGTCGGGTGCAGAAACTCCTGGCCGACCTGAAAATCTTCGAAGAACCTGCCTACCGACGTTTTGCTGCTCGCCACCTGGATCACCCGTTCTAGCCTGGCTGACACGATGCCGGGATCATGAGCGAGCGGTTTTCATGGTCAACCTTGTTCCACGTTTTCTTCTCGTCCTTGGCCTGATGGTGCCGCTCGCCGCCTGCGGACGGATCGACCACGCGCAAATGGACCTCTGCGAACGGCTGATCCCGGCCCTGGAAACGGAGCAAAATCTCAGCGGCCTGACGGTCCTGAGCCGTGAGAGCCTGGATCTTCACCGGACGGAAATACACTATCGCCCGGGTCCTGCTGAGCCGGCGGCCACCCTCACCTGCCGCTTCGCCGGCACCGGCTTTTCCCGGGACCGGCTGCGCCTTCTGGCGGTCAGCCACTCACGCCTCGGGCCGGTCAGCGACGTCCAGCTCTTTCTCCTGCGCGCCTTCTGGCTGGATCGCCTGGAGACGCCGCTCAATCAGGCCCGCCCGCCCCACTATCTGGGCCAACAGACGGTCAACCTGCTGGTGCCGATCGCGATCACCGGCCTGCTCGCCGCCGCCTACTCCCTCGCCTTCGCCGCCATCGGCCGGATTCACCTGGCGATCGGTGAATTCCTGACCCTCGGCGGCTACACGGCCTTCATCGGCATCGCCATCACCAGTCTCGGCGGGCTGGGACCGGCCCCGGCCCTCCTCCTCGCCGCTGCGCTCGCGCTGGGCTCGACCACCGCCGCCGGCTGGATCGCCCACCGCCTGATTTTTCGCGCCGTTGCCGATGACGGAAGAACCGGCCAGGCGCCGCTGATCGCCACCGTCGGCCTGATCATCCTGATCCAGGAAGCCCTTCGTCTGTTGCAGGGGGCCTCGCCCCGCTGGGTCCAGCCGGTGAGCTCCTTTCGCCTGGCGCTGCCGGTGGGCGAGGACGAAATCGTGGTCACCGGCGTGCAGCTCGCCGTGGCCGCTATCGCATTCACCCTCCTCGCCGTCCTCGCGCTCCTGCAGAAACACCACCCCCTGGGCCGGGCCCAGCGCGCCATCGAGGACGATCCGGCCATGGCCGCGCTCACCGGCGTCCCGGTCGACCGGGTCATTGCCCTCACCCTCAGCCTCTCCGGCCTGCTGGCGGGCCTCGCCGGTGCCCTCGTCCTGATCCACTACGGCGTGGTCGACCTGCTCACCGGCTTTCATCTGGGCCTCAAGGGGCTCACCGCCGCGGTCCTGGGCGGCCTCGGCTCGCTGCCGGGCGCCTTTCTGGGCGCGGCGCTGCTCGGCACCCTCGACGGGCTCTGGCAGGCCTATTTCCCGATCGCCTACCGCGACGTTTTTGTCTTTTCCGTCCTTTGCCTGGTTCTCATCTTTCGCCCCCAGGGGCTGTTGGGTGTCACCGGCACCCACCGCCGGGACGTTTGATTTTCGTCTGATCAACTTGAAGTAAATTTTGTGAACAGACTTCGCTCGCGAGTTGATATTGGCGTGCATAAGTTGCGGCGATCTTCGCAAAACGATAATCGGGGGTTGTTGATAAAAGAGCGGTGACGCGGTTGGTCATCGGACACTGAAATCGCATTCAATGGCTATGGCGAGATGATTTCGGAAATTTGGTCATTTCTTTCGGATCCCGCCAACCGCGACACGCTCGCGTTTCTAGGTGGCGGTTTGGCGGTTGTGGTCGGCGGCCTGTGGACCGCATTCGCCTACTTTCACAAGCGAAAGCCGCCAGCTCAGGAAAAGCCCAGCGTCTCGGCCGATCGTGGCGGCATCGCCGCCGGCGGCGACCAAACCTTTCGTGGCTCCGTCACGATCAACAACCACAACAAGCTGCCGCCAGCGGCAGTCGGTCTCGCCGTCTTGGGTCTTCTCATCCTCGGCTTTGCCATCTGGAACGCGGGCGACCGGATCACAGTGAGCAACGGCAGTTACGTCGGCGGCCACATGAAAGACAGCGAGGTGAACTCAAAATGAGCCGAATCGATTACGGTACGTTCGCCCTTGTTCTCGCCGCGGGCGCTTGCCTCATCACCCCCTCGGGCGCCAACGCCCAAGTCTTCGGCGATCGCCAGCAGGTCGAGTGCGGCACCCTCACCGAAGGTGACGTGATCGACAGCTCGATCGAAATCGTCTGCGGCATGAGCGCTGCCGAATTCGCGGACAACATGCGCTTGGCTCTCTCGCCCCTGGCAACCGACAAACAAGAGCTGTTTCGCCGTCTGGACGACCTTTTGCCCGACAGCGCCCGGCTTCGGGTCGAAGCGATCCGAGGCTTTTTCCAGACCCTTGGCGAGGCGGGTGTCCCGCCGGAAAGCCTGGCCGATCGCTTCGCTCAAATCGCCACCCGCCATTTCGAACTGCTGGAAGAGATCCGCCGCTTTCGGGTCCAAGACCCGGAGGTCCAAGCGCTAAAGGATCAGGCCACCATCGCCCTCGAAGCCGATCCCCCGGACCACGATCTGGCGAGCGCGAAACTCGAGAGCGCTCGCGGGCTGGTTCGAGAGAAGCGGCAAGCCGCCGCCAAGCTCTTTGCCGATCAACAGCGGGAAGAAGCGCAACTCGTTCGCGAAAGGGCGGCGATCGAGGAAACTCGGCTTCGGTTCGCGGCGGCAGCCCGGTTTTACGAGGAAGCGGCGAGCCTGCTGCCGCCGGATGACGAGTATCAGCGCTGGAGCGATCTTGTTTATGCCGGCCTCAGATGGACTGACCAGGGACGAGACTTCGGCGACAATTCAGCGCTGATCGAGGCAATCCGCGTCTATGGGCAGGCCCTCGAAGAAAAAACCCGCGAGCGGGTTCCCCTCGACTGGGCCATGACCCAGAACAATCTGGGCGATGCGCTTTGGACCCTGGGCCAGCGCGAGAGCGACACCAAGAGGCTGGAGGAGGCGGTCGAAGCCTTCAAGGCCTCGCTCGAGGAACAGACCCGCGAGCGCGTCCCGCTCGACTGGGCCATGACCCAGAACAATCTGGGCATCGCGCTTTCGATCCTGGGCCAGCGCGAGAGCGGCACCGGGCGCCTGGAGCAATCGGTTGAGGCCTTCCAAGCCGCGCTGGAAGAATACACCCGCGAGCGGGTCCCCCTCGACTGGGCCATGACCCAGAACAATCTGGGCGGCGCGCTTCAGATTCTGGGCGAGAGGACCGGCCGAAGCGAAACCTTAGCCGCGGCTCTCGAAGCCGTCCGCAACGCCTACGAGGTTTTCGTCAAGGAAGCGGGCCAGCTTCACTACGAAGCCGATTTCCTCGAAAGAATCCAGGCCCTGGAAGCGGCGCTCGAGACCGCCGAAGCCGGCGGTTGAGCGGTGGGCACTATCCTCCCTTTTGTTCTGTGATCACCAGGGCGGGCATGGCGAAGGTCACCTGCCCATCTTCACCGACAAACGACGACAAAGCGGTCTCGGCTTCACGGGCCAGCCGCTCGAACTGGGCGTCGTCGAGCAGACCGCCGAGGGTCCAGACGCAGGCGCGTTCGGTCGAGACCAGGTCCGCGATGGACGAAAACCGCACCTCACCCTCGTGGCGCTCGATGTGTGCGTCGGCGAGGCCGGCGCCTTTGCATAACACAGACAAAAAATCAGGGTCGCCGAGGGTGGAGGGGCTCAGGAAAGCGTCCCGGACGGGGTCGCCGAACAAGCGCTGGAGCAGGCGGGCGAGCGTGTCGTAGCCGGGCGAGTCCTCGACCGCGCCGCAGACCGCGACCACGAGACGGCCGCCGGGCTTCGCCACGCGCATCATCTCACGGAGCGCCCGGATCCGGTCCCGAAAAAACATCATGCCGAACTGGCTCACGACGGCATCGAATTGTTCGTCCGGGAACGGCAGCGCCGCGGCGGTGCCGTCGATCCATTCGATCGCCTGTGACTTGCGCCGGGCGACCGCCAGCATTTCGGGATTGGCAGCGAGGCCGACCACCCTGCCCTTCGCGCCGCCGACGTGTTGCGCCGCGAGCGTCAGCGCGCCCGTGCCGCAGGCGACGTCGAGCACCGTTTCGCCGGGCCGGATCCGGGCGAGCGCCGAGATCCTGGGGCCCCACTGGCCGAACAATGCCGGCACGAAGGTTTGGTCGTAGATGTCGGCCGGTCCCGGGATGGCGTCGTCGGTGAGCGCATGGTCTTCGCGCGTCTCGCTCTCGGCGACGTCCAGGGTCGAGCTGCGTTGCATGGCGGTTTCTCCCGGCGCTATGATTTTCCGTCTGGGGTCGTCGCCGAGGCTAGGAGGGGCCATGGCCGCGTTGAATGACCGGGCGTCCGGATCTGTTGCCCGATCGTCCGCCGGAACGGGCGTCGTCGCCGGCGCGCCGGGCCCCGTCTCGACCTTCGCCGAAACCGCCGCCCAGGGCGATCCGCTGGCGGCCGTGCTAAGGTCGGTCCGCCTGACGGGTGCTTTGTTTTTCGTCGTCGACGCGTCGTCGCCCTGGTGCGGCGACATCCCCCATGCCCGGGCCTACGCGCCGATCATCTTCCCCCGGGCAGAGCACATCGTGTCCTATCACGTGATCGTCGAGGGAACCGGTTTCGCCAGCATTCCCGGGGTCGAGCCGGTGAGCTTCGAGAGCGGGGACATCATCCTGTTTCCCCACGGCGATCCCTATCTGATGGAGAGCACGCCGGGGACCGAGCCGGAGTTTGACGCGGCGCAGACGCTCGACTTTTTCCGCGAACTCGCCGCCGGTCGCCTGCCCTTCGTCGTCCGGGAGGGCGGCGGTGCGCCGCCGTCGGCCCAGTTCATCTGCGGCTTTTTGGGATGCGATCTGCGCCCGTTCAATCCAGTCCTCTCGAGCCTGCCGCGGATGCTGCGCCTGCGGCGGTCCGGGGCCGGCGGCGATGTGCTCGACAAGCTGATCGAGCTCACCCTTGAGGAGGCGCAGGCGAGCCGCGCTGGCGGCGAGAGCGTGCGTCTGCGCCTCAGCGAGCTCTTGTTCATCGAACTTCTGCGGCGCTATGCCGGGACACCGGAGCAAAAGCCGCCCGGCTGGCTCGCCGGCTTTCAGGATGGGGGCGTCGCCCGCGCGCTCCAGGCGATCCACAATCAGCCGCAGGAAAACTGGACGGTGTCCGGGCTTGCTCGGGCGGCCGGTTGTTCGCGCTCAGTGCTGGCGGCCCGCTTCACCGAGCTGGTGGGCCACCCTCCCGCCGGTTACTTGAAACTGTGGCGCATGCAGATCGCCTCGAGCATGCTCAGCGAAACGGACGAGCCGATCGCGGAGGTCGGCTACCGGGTCGGCTACGCCTCCGAAGCCGCGTTCAGCCGAACCTTCAAGAAAATCGCCGGTGTCTCCCCGGATGGCTGGCGGCGTGCGCGACGGGACCAGCTTGCGCGGGGGGCCCTCGGTGCGCTCTGAGGACTTACGGCCGGGCGATGGCCTGCACCTGGCCGAGGCAGCTCTCGCAGATCTGGTGACCGGATGCAGCCAGCAGCGTGCCTATGCCCTCGCGCCTGCCGCAGAACGAGCAGCGTTGCCGCGAGGACCGGGCCAAGCGGGTGAAGCGGGTCGTTGTGGTGCCGGGATCGGAGCCGGCGCGCTGGCTCGCCGCCTGGTCCGCGCAACGATCGCAGATGTGAACGCTCGGGCCCGCGATCAGCTTGGCGACCGCGTCCGCCCCACGCCCGCAAAACGAGCAGTCTCGAGGTGCTGGGACCTCGTGGCCGGTGATCCGCCGCCACCAGCTCTGGCGGGCGCCGATCAGCTGGTGCACCCGCTGGTGGCTGAGGTTCAGATGAGCCGCGATCTCGCGGATCGAGGCACCCTCGACGTAAAGCCGCCGGACCGCGGTCTCGAAGGCGCGTCTGCGGTCGAGCACCGTCCCTTCGGCCGCGCGCAAGGCCAGTTGAGCCGTTTTGGCCGCGTCGACAAACGCCAGATCGATCATCATCCCTTTTTTCCACCTGGCATATCGTTCTTGTCTAGTGTCTATAGACACAAAAAATGATCGAACGCAAACTTGCCCGTCAACCCGATGTCTCGGCCAACACCCAGACGAAAAAATTCGGTTCAGACGCGCGTGGGCCAACGGCGGACGGTCACATCAACGCCATTTCGCGCTGGTGGGCGGACCGCCTCGTCCGCTCTGCCCACATACAAAAAGCCCAGGATCTGATCGTGCTCGCCGAGATCGAACGCGGCGCGGATCTCGGGGGCGGCGGCGTCCTTGCCGGGCGACCATTTGCCAGCATAGCCCAGCGCATGAACCGCGATCAGCATGTTTTGCGCGGCAGCAGACGCCGCGGCGAGCTGCTCGTCGCGGGGTATTTTCGGGTGGTTCGGATCGAGGCTGGCGATCACCACCAACAATAGAGGCGCGCGCAAGGGCCGGGCGGCCGCCTTGTCGAGCTCGCTTGCCGGCGCGTCCGGAAACAAGGTCGCTGCCGCGTCGCGCATATATCGGCCCAGAAGGCGTCGATCATCCCCCTCGACGACGAGGATCCGCCAGGGCCGGAGCTGGCCGTGATCGGGCGCCGCCTCGCCGCAGGCCAGGATTTTTGTCAGTTCGTCCGGATTGGGGCCCGGCTCCCGCATCACCGCCTGGGGCACGGTGCGCCGGCCCAAAATCGCCTCGATCGCATCCACGTTTCAGTTCCCGACCATGGCCCGTGGCTTTCGTCTCCACCCGGGCTGCTCCAAATCGATCGCTCAATCGATCAACCGACGAAAATATGGAGCGGTGCGTGACGGTTGTCATCGCGTATCAGGCGAAACTCTGTTGCAATGCAACATGACGCTTGGCATCGTAGCAGAACTGGGACCGGGCATTGCCAACTTTACCGGTCGCGTGGTTTAGGCTGAATATGGCCGGCGCGGTCGAAACTCTTGAGGAGATCGGACCTGTGATCGGAGACGGTTACTATCTGGAAGACCTGGAGCCCGGCATGACCGCGCGCTTCGGCAAGACCGTGACGGAAGCCGACATCGTCATGTTTGCCGGTGTTTGTGGCGACACCAATCCCGTCCACATCAATGAGGAGTTCGCGGCCCAGACCATGTTCGAAGGCCGGATCGCCCACGGCATGCTGACCGCGAGCCTGATTTCGACCACCATCGGCACCCATCTGCCGGGCCCCGGCTGCATCTATGTCAGCCAGTCGCTGAAATTCCTGGCACCGGTCCGCGCCGGCGACACGGTCTATGCCGAGGTCACGGTCCGCGAGGTCAATCTGGAGCGCAAGCGGGTGATCCTGGACACGGTCTGCAAGATCGGCGACCGGGAGGTGGTCAGCGGTGAGGCCAACATCATGGTGCCGCGTCGCCCCCTAGCCAATGCTGCCTGATTTTTTGTCAGTTAAATCAACTACTTAGAAGAGACATCAGTACTCTGCCATCGTGACACTTGGCGAAACAGGTCCGAGATAAGAAAAAGCCGCTGGATCTGTTTCGCCGAAGCATAGGTGTCGCGCCCCTCATCCCGGCTTTCATCACCTCAAACGCCCCTGCCCGTCCCAAAGCGACCGTCACGATCCAGGTCTCAAGCTCTCGATAGGACTTTGTCGGTGTGGGGCGTGACGCTCTATATAGGGCGGCCGCAATTTCATGCGGTCGACGCGGGTCCGGAGAACAGCCATGAAAATTCACCTGGAGATCGACTGCACGCCGGAAGAGGCCCGTGCCTTTCTGGGCATGCCGGAGGTCAAGGGGATGCAGGACCGGATGATGGCCGAGATCGAAGCCCGGATGAGCGAGGCGATCAAGACCACCGATCCGAAAACCCTGCTCGACCAGTGGCTTCCCCTGGGCCTGAGGGGCATCGAGCAGTGGCAGGGCTTCTGGACCCAAATGCTCGCCGGCGCCGCCGGCATCGCCAACAACAAGCCCGGCGCTGACAAGACGCCGGGTGACAGCGGTGGCCGTGGCTGACCAACCCTGGAATCGGCCCGAGGATGCGCGGCCGGCCCCTCTGACCAGCGACACCATCTTCGCGCCGGCCACGCCGCGGGGCAAATCGGGCGTGGCTATCGTCCGGGTGTCGGGGCCGGACGCCTGCCTCGCCCTGGCTGCGGTGGCTGGTGTCGACGAAAGCGTCGTGCCGGCGCCGGGACGTCTGGTTCGCCGACGCCTGGCCCGGCCGGACGGAACCGCGATCGATGACGCTTTGGTGGTTCGTTTCGCCGCGCCCCGGAGCTTTACCGGCGAGGATGTGGTGGAGTTTCAGCTCCATGGCGGCACTATGCCCACCGCCCTGCTTCTCGACGCCCTCGCCGACCTTCCGGGCCTGCGCCCCGCCGAGCCGGGAGAGTTCACCCGCCGCGCCTTCGACCGCGGTAAGCTCGACCTTACGGCGGTCGAGGGGCTGGCGGATCTAATCGACGCCGAAACCAAGACGCAGGCCGACCAGGCCTTGCGTCTGCTGAACGGCGAGTTGGGCCGGCTCTACGCCGGCTGGCGAGATCAGTTGCTCTCGATCATGGCCCGCATCGAGGCGGAGATCGATTTTGCCGCCGATCAGGATCTGGACGAGACGCTCGCAGCCGAGGCCATGAGCAGCGCCAAAGACCTGATGGCGGCGATCGACCGGCATCTGGCGGATCGCCGGGGCGAACGGCTCCGTTCGGGATTTCGGATCGCGCTGATCGGCGCGGTCAACGCGGGAAAATCCACCCTTCTCAATCTGTTGGCCCGACGTGAGGTGGCAATCGTCACACCTGTGCCCGGCACCACCCGGGATCCGATCGAGGCCCATCTGGATCTGGGCGGTCTGCCGGTGACGCTGATCGACACGGCGGGCCTGCGGGACACGGCCGATCTGGTGGAGCGAGAGGGCATTCGCCGGGCTCGGGAAACAGCGACGCAGGCCGATTTTCGTCTGCTACTGGTCGATCCCACCGTCCCCGGCCCGCCGACGCTTCCCGACGCTGATCTGACCGTCCGGACGAAGGCCGATCTTTTATCAGAAAGAGAAGACGTTGAGCCCGATGCACTTTCGATTTCGGCCCATACCGGCGCGGGCATCGACGTGCTGCTCGAACGGCTGGAGCGGGCCGCCGCCGAGGCGCTCACCGGCGGCTCGGAGCCGGCCTTCACTCGCACCCGCCATCGCATCGCGCTGGAGAGCGCGCGAAAACATCTTGCACATTTCGTCGAGGGTGGGCATCACGACATCGCCTGCGCCGGGGAGGATCTGCGGCTCGCCGGTCGAGATCTGGCACGCTTGATCGGAGCGGTCGAGGTCGACGATGTTCTGGACCAGCTTTTCGCCAGCTTCTGCATCGGGAAATAGGAAACACGCCCGCCGCGGCGTATCATTGTTTCACGTGAAACATCGGACGATGGCTCCCAGATGACCGACAATGCCTTCGATGTGATCGTCGTTGGCGGTGGCCATGCCGGCTGTGAAGCGGCGGCAGCAGCAGCCCGTCTCGGCGCCCGCACGGCGCTACTCACCCATCGCCGCGACCGGATCGGCGTCATGTCCTGCAATCCGGCCATCGGCGGCCTCGGCCGCGGCCATCTGGTCCGGGAAATCGACGCCCTGGACGGCTTGATGGGCCGCGTGATAGATGCCGCCGGCATCCAGTTTCGCGTTCTCAACCGCAAAAAAGGACCTGCCGTCCAAGGCCCTCGTGCCCAAGCCGACCGAGCCCGCTATGCCCGCGCCATGCAAGCCGCGCTCGCGGACTATCGCGGTTTGGCGATCGTCGAAGGTGCCGCTGGCGATCTTCTTCTCGGCTCAGACCACCGAATTCAGGGCGTCATCACCGAAAACGGCCAGATCTTGCAGGCGCCTGCCGTGGTGCTCACCACCGGTACCTTCCTGCGGGGTGAAATTCATTTGGGCGACCAGCGCTGGCCCGCGGGCCGCGCAGGCGATCTGCCTTCGGTCGCGTTGGCCGGCACCCTCGCCCGCCACGGCTTCCGGCTCGGCCGTCTCAAGACCGGCACGCCGCCGCGCCTGGACGGCCGGACCATCGCCTGGGACCAGCTAGCGGTTCAACCGGGTGACGACCCGCCGACCCCCCTGTCCTTTCTGACCGAGCGGATCGCCCTGCCCCAAATCGACTGTCACTTGACCTACACCAATCCGGCGGTCCACGATCTGATCCGCGCTCATTTGCACCAGGCGCCCATGTATGCCGGCCAAATCGACGCCGGCGGCGTCCGTTACTGTCCCTCGATCGAGGATAAGGTGGTGCGGTTCGCGGCCCGCCAGCGCCATCAGATCTTTCTCGAGCCCGAGGGCCTCGACGACCACACGGTTTATCCCAACGGCATATCGATGGCCCTGCCCGAGGCGGTTCAGCTCAACATTCTCCACCGGATACCGGGTCTCGAGCGGGTTCGCATGCTGCAGCCCGGTTACGCCATCGCGTATGACCATGTCGATCCGCGGGAGCTTGCTCCGACCCTACAGACGCGCCGTCTGCCAGGTCTCTACCTCGCCGGTCAGATCAACGGCACCACGGGCTATGAAGAGGCCGCCGCGCAGGGGATTTTGGCCGGAACCAACGCCGCGCTCGCTGCCGGCGGCGACAGAGATGGTGTCACCCTCGATCGCGCCGACGGCTATATCGGCGTGCTGATCGATGATCTGACGACCCTCGGCGTGAGCGCGCCCTACCGCATGTTCACGTCCCGGGCCGAGTTTCGCCTGAGCCTTCGCGCGGACAATGCGGATCTGCGGCTCACGCCTTGGGGCATCGAGCGGGGCCTGGTCGGCGCCGGTCGCGCCAAGACGTTCGTCGCCAAGCGGGCGGCCCTCGACGATGCCCAGCGCCTTGCTGAAAGCCGGACTCTCAGTACCGGCGAGGCCGCACGCCACGGTATCCGCGTCAATGTGGATGGCGGCCGCCGCTCGGCGCTGGCGCTCCTGTCTTACAAGGGCGTCACCTGGCAGACCCTGACGAACATCTGGCCGGATTTTGCCCGCGTGCGCCCGGACGTGGCTGAAAAGCTCGAAATTGACGCCCACTATGCCGGCTATCTCGACCGCCAGCGTCACGACATCAGGCGTTTCCGCCAAGATGAGGCGCTGAGACTGCCGGACAATCTCGACCCTGAAACCATCAAGGGCCTGAGCCGGGAGTGCCGAGACCGGCTGATCCAGGTCCGCCCACGCAGCCTGGGGGCGGCGGCCCGGATCCCCGGCATGACCCCGGCGGCGCTCACCCTCCTGCTCAATCACGTCCGGAAGACATGGCCGAGCAATTCCGTGAACCCTTGAGCGCAGAGGCCTGCGCCGAACGACTCGACCTTACCAATGACCAGACCCAAGCGCTCGGGGCTTACCTCAATCTCCTGGTCAAATGGCAGCGCAAGATCAACCTGGTGGCTCAAACCACGCTCGACGATCCCTGGCGCCGGCACATGCTAGACAGCGGCCAACTGCTGGGTCATCTCCCGCCGGAAGCCGTCTCCATCGCCGATCTCGGCAGCGGCGCCGGCTTTCCGGGCCTGGTTCTCGCCATCATCAGCCGCCGGCCGGTCGATTTGATCGAAGCGGATCAGCGAAAGGCCGCGTTTTTGCGGGAAGCGGCGCGGCTCACCGGCGCGGAGGTGACGGTCCGCTGCCAGCGCATCGAACAGATCGATCCGGGGAAGGGCTATGATCTGATCACGGCGCGGGCGCTCACCAGTCTGGAGCGGCTGTTGAAGCTAGCTCGACCGATCGGCCATGAGCGGACCGTCTATCTGTTTCCCAAGGGACGCCAGGCGGAAAGCGAATTGACCGAGGCTCACCGCCACTGGCATATGCAGGTTCATCGCAGCCCGAGCCTGTCCGATCCGGAAGCTTCGGTACTGCGCCTCACGGGAGTTCACCCGGTTGGCTGACACGGACCGCCGCCCGCCGCGCATCATCGCCATCGCCAACCAGAAAGGCGGGGTCGGCAAGACGACCACGGCGGTCAATCTCGCGGCCTCCTTGGCAGCGGCGAAAAAGACCGTCCTCCTCGTCGATTTCGATCCCCAGGGGAACGCCACGACCCATCTGGGGATCGGACAATCTCAAAGAAAAACAACGACTTACGATCTGTTGCTGCGCCGGGCCACGGCAGCGGATGTCATTCTCGCCACCAGCGTCGAGCGGCTTTCCCTGATCGCCGCGTCGGTGGATCTGTCGGCCGGCGAGGTCGAACTGGTGAGCGAGGCGGACCGCCTCTTGCGGTTAAAGCAAGCGCTCGCCGACACGGACGGCTTCGATTTCGTGCTGATCGACTGCCCGCCATCGCTGGGCATGCTCACGGTCAACGCGCTGGTCGCGGCAAACAGCGTACTCGTCCCCCTTCAATGCGAATTTTTCGCTCTCGAGGGCCTGAGCCTGCTGTTGCGCAGCATCGACCGTGTCCGCCGGACCCACAATCACCATCAGCAGATCGAGGGGGTGTTGCTGACCATGTATGACCGGCTCAACAATCTGTCGGACCAGGTCGCCGCCGACGTGCGCGGCTTCATGTGCGGGCGCGTGTTCGAAACCATGATCCCCCGCAATGTCCGAATCAGCGAAGCCCCGTCCCACGGCATGCCGATCTCGGTCTACGACGTTCAGAGCGCCGGCGCCATCGCCTACGGCCACCTGGCCCGGGAACTTCTCGACCGGCAAGGCCGGCTCCGGCGAGCGGCCTAGTCTTCCCGCCATGGCCCCAGCAACGGATCAACCATGACCACGGAACGAACGAAGAAACGGGGCTTGGGCATGGGCCTTTCAGCCCTTCTTGCCGATGGATCACTGGGGGAAGACGACGGAGGCGGCGCTTCCAGCTACCGCGATCTGCCGATTGAATTTCTAGAACCGTCGCCCTTTCAGCCTCGAACGACCTTCCGCGAAGAGGAAACGGAGGAGCTTGCGGTATCGATCAAGGCGAGGGGGGTGCTGCAGCCGCTTCTCGTCCGAAAAGCCGACGATATCGGCGAACGCTACCAGATCATCGCCGGCGAAAGACGCTGGCGAGCGGCGCAAATGGCGGGGCTCACCGAGGTCCCGGTCATCGTCCGAACTTTTTCCGACGGCGAGGCCATGGAAGCGGCGCTTCTGGAAAACGTCCAGCGGCTCGACCTGGACATGATCGAAGAAGCCCAAGGATATCAAAGGCTTATGGAGGAGTTCCGGCACACCCAGGAGGCGCTGGCGCAACTGATCGGCAAGAGCCGCAGCCACATCGCCAACACGCTTCGTCTCCTGGCCTTGCCGGTGCCGGTGCAGGCGATGGTGAAAGATGGCCGCCTGACCGCGGGTCACGCCCGGGCCTTGCTGAGCGCGGAAAACGCGACGGCGCTGGCGCAAAAAGTCCTCGCTCAGGGCCTTTCGGTGCGCCAGACCGAGGCCCTGGTTCAAAACGAAAAGAGGCCCCGCCGCGGGAAAGCCGCCCGGCAAGACGATCCCGACAGCCAGTCACTGACCCATGACCTCAGCCAGCATCTGGTCCTGCCGGTAAGCCTTAAGACCAAGGGCCAGACCGGGCAGATCACCATCAGCTACAGCACCTTGGAGCAACTGGACGGTCTGTTGAAGCGGTTGTGGAATTAGCCCAAACAGGCAGAGCATCAGAGGTCGTGTAAAGAGCCGGACAGTGTCCGGCTCCAACAAACAAAAATCAGGTCTGTGGATTGGCGGCGGTGTCGGCGATGACGACGGCCTGAACCCAACCGGTATAGGGGTCGTCGATGTTTCCGGAGCCGTCCCGCAGCAGGAAATCAGCCGACACCTCGACCGTATTGCCGACGATGCGGGTGTCCAGGTCGATTTCCTGTTCAAGGATGTGGTGATCGCCGTTGGTGTAGCGGATATTGAAGCCCTTCAACATCGCCTCCGCTTTCTGGACAGTGGCGCTGAAAATTGCGCTTCGGGTCTCACGTTCTTTCGAGTTGACGGTGATCTCCATGGGGATGTGCACTTGTTGCATCTCTAGAGCCATATTGACGCTCCTCCTCAAGGTATTTGGTCACTATTGACCAAGCCAGTACGCATACATGACATTTCTCGACGAAACTGTGGATATGGTCACTGACGACATGAGGTTGAGCTGCACTGTCCAGGCAACTAAAACTAAGTCGGATAGCTAAGTTTTCCTTGCACTGGTCTCGGGTATAAGATACTTAGGCATATGGCTAACCAAACGGAGCATCTCGACCGTATCTTTCATGCGCTCGCGGATCCCACCCGACGGGGAATTGTCAAGCGGCTGATTCGCGGACCGGCCTCGGTCAGTGAACTGGCGAAACCGCTGTCCATGGCCCTACCGACGGTGGTTCAGCATTTGCGCGATCTCGAGGAGAGCGGGCTGGTGCGCTCGACCAAGAAGGGCAGGGTTCGGACCTGTGAGGTCGAGACAGCGGTCTTGTCCGATGCCGGGTCCTGGATCGCCGAGCAGAAGGCGCTTTGGCAGACACGGTTCGATCGTTTGGAGGCCTTTCTGGAACGGTCCGAGGAGGAAACCGATGGCGACGACGGTTGATCGAGTTGACGAAACTCAAAAGCTGGAGTTGACGCTGACACGGGACGTGAAGGCGCCAAGGAACCGGGTCTGGCGCGCCTGGACCGATCCCGACCAACTGTCGGAATGGTTTTTTCCGGGCGACTGCAGCCTGGTCGATCCGCAGTTCGACGTCAGGGAAGGGGGGTCGTACCGGTGCTGCTTTCGCCACCACAAAGGCACTGATTTCTGGCTGCGCGGCATTTTCGAGGAGCTGGTCGAGCCGGAACGGCTGGTTTTCACCCATGGCTGGGAGAACGAGGCCGGCGAGGTGGAGCGTGACACGCGGATCACCGTGCACCTGACCGAGCAGAACGGCGGCACGCGCATCAGTTTTCGCCAGAGCGCCTTCGCCAGCGAAGAGAGCCGAGCGTCGCACGAGGAAGGCTGGGGTCAGGTGCTCGATCACCTAACGGCACACTTGACCTAAGCAATCGTCGGGCCGGAACCGTCTGACAGTGCGATTGACAGACAAAAAAAGGCGATGGGGCGAGCCCCATCGCCGTCGGCTCACCTATTTGGGTTTGGTCGCCTTTCCAGGCGCCGCCTTAACGGGTCGGGGGTTGACTTCGACGGTCCCGTTGGTCGGGTCCCAGACCATGACGCTGCCGGTCTTCATCAGCTGATCCGTGCCGATGATGTTCGCCGGGCCGATGATGACGGGCTGGTCGCAATTCACATATTCCTTGCCGCCTTTGCCGTCGTCTCGAACGAAGCGCATGGTGATGCCGGAATAGCGCTGAACCGTCGTGGTGCCGCCGATACCGCCGACCTTGAGCGGTTTCAGCTTGGTCGGTTTGCCGCCGGCGGCCATGACGCGCTTCAGCGTCCCTTCCGTAATCACCGAGACCTGGCTGCCGGAATCGATCAGAAAGCGGCCGAAGGCGACCCCCTTGCCGGCCTTGACGAAGCAGCCCGTATAGGGCTGGCTCCGCACCGTTTCCGGGCATGAGATGGTCAATATCGCATTCTCACCGGCCTGCACCGCGGCGTCGCTGATGAGTTTTTCCAAGTCGCCGGGCTTAATGGCCGGCCCTTTGTCATCATCGTCCGGCCCAGTCGCCGGCTTGACCGGCTTGTCGTCCAAAAAGGCCTGGAGGCGAACCAGCATCGCCTGGAGATCGGCGTCCGAGGCGGGGGCTCGGGGCGGAACGCCGGATCCGGTGTTGGGGTCGAAGACGATGTGGGGCGCGCCGTCGCCGAACCGCTCGGCCAGGCAATCGGCCTCGAACACGGTAGCCGCGGGGTAGATGGCAAAGCCGCCGGCGACGCTGTCATCGACCACGACCGCAAGAATCTGCCCCGGAAAGTCCAGGGCCAGCTGCCGGGCGTTGTCGTCGATGAACGCTTCGGCGGCGATCAGCCCGTCAGCCTCGGTGCGGCTGACGAAACCGTGGGTGAAGGCGTCGTCGATCTCGGTTCTCGCCGCCACGAAAGGGGCGGAAAGGGTGAGCGCAAGGTCGTCCATGGGGATTTCTCCAAACAGTAAGTTACGGTTTGGTCATCCGGCCCATCGCTTCCCAAAATATTGATGCTCTTGTCCAGCCATACGCGAAACAACCACGGCTTGGATGCAACATCGTGGACAGGGGGGGACCCATCACCTTCACAGCTCACCCCTCAAATCTCGAGATTCGTTCGAAAACATCACCTCGGGCGAGCAATCCAAGGGCGGGCAAACCGTGCAGTCTGCAATCGACAGGTTGCCACACCCGTGCTATGGAAAAAGACGGTTCGAAGACGCGCGAAAAGCGTGAGCTAAGTGCCCGGCTGGACACCGGACGAGCGCCACGCTTCATAAGACCCGAAAGCGCGGATGTATCGAGCCAAGCCGGCTGCGGGCAGGCGCAGCGATGCCAACGGGAGGGTCGCGAGAGCGATGGAACCACCCGACCGATTTTCCAGCCCCGCCATCGGCTAGGGGCACCCGTTTCAGAAGGCGAGTGGCCTGTCTCGGGGCAGGCTCGAGGCGAGCGTCGGAGCGGTCGATGCAAGGTCGATCAGCGTAAGGCGTTTTGAGACGGGACCAGACAATCCGACAGACACGACAATGCCCGCGGACCTGAGGGCCGCCGAGCTCTACGTTTTCGGGCTAAGGAGCGAGGTCAAACCCGCCTCGCCTATGACAACCGGGCCCCGTCCGAGCGATTAACCGCGGCGGGGCCCACTCATGCCCGCCTGTTGATCAGGCCGTCAAATCGTCAAGCCAGCATCGCTCCCGGGCGCCAGCAAAGGTGAGGGCGTCGCCTTTCCGCATCTGGAACGAAACGCTGTTCGGATCCGGCACCGCGTTATGGCCGAAACAGGGGCCAAGCTCCGGGTGACGCAAGAATCGTTTCAAGGTCGCGATCGGTTCGCCGTCCGTTTTCTCGGCCGTGCGCTGGTCGATGGTGGTAACGACACATCGGTCACAGGGCTTCACCAGCAACAGCCGATTTTCGCCGTGCCTTAGCTGACAAAAACGTTCTTCAGCGAAAGCCTGTGCGCCTTCGATCACCAGATTGGGTCGAAAGCGGTTCATCGGCACGGGCGCCGAACCTCGCTCCATCAGCCGTTCGTTGAGCCGGTCCAGGCTGGTCAGGTTCGTCACCAGGATCGGATAGCCGTCCGGGAAAGCGATTTCGCTGCCCCGGGGTGCCCGTTCGGGGTTGGGTTGCCGGCGGGCATGGCGCCCGAACTTGACCAGACGAACAGCTCTGCCGAGCCAAGTGCTGAGACCTTGATCCAAGGAAGCGCTCTGCCGGGACGCAGTGACCTGACTTCGCCAGATCCGAACCGCCATCGGCTCGCCGTCCAGGTTCAGCGGGAGAGAGTGGAGCTCGTCGCCGAAACGGAAGCGGATCTCGCCGTCGCCGATCCGGCTTTCGATCAGCGCCAGCCAGGGAATTTCTCGCTGGGTCAGAAAGCGGCCGTCCGCGGTGACCAGCATCCAGTTGCGGTCATAGGCGAACCCTCTCGGCCCCACCTCAGTCGCCTCAAGATCAACCGCGGCACCACCCTTCAGCGGGTAGATGTAAAGCGCGCGTACGGACGCGCTGGCAGGCGGAGAAGCGGAAGACAAAAAATCAGTCGACAAGCTCACCCACCCGGTCGATCGCGGCCGGCACCTTGATCATGAAGCTCTTGCAGGCCGGCTCGATGATCCGGAGAACCTCGTCGCGGCCCAATTCGTCCATCAGCGCGCAGGGCGGACGGCCGAATTTGAGAGCGGCCCGCGCACCCCGGTCGATATCCGCCGGCGCCGCGACCGCCTCGTCCAGGGATTGGAGAACCGGCAGGAACACACCGGCCCTCAGGCGGTCGGCGATCGCTTTTTGCGCCGCGGCCTCCGGCCCCGAGGGTTCACCGATCTCCCAGCTTTCGTTGGCCTCGCCGGTGGCGACCATCGAACGGGCCGGCGCGTAGAAGGCGCCGAGCGGTTCCAGATTGCGGATCGCATGGAGGTTAATGCGGGGCTTGATCAGGTTCATGACCTGGAACGGGCCGGCGGCGACCCCGAGCGCCTCCTTGGCGATCAGATCGATGTCGGCGGTGTTGCCCAGCTCCTGATCGAGAGCATGGGCCGCTTCGTTGGTGTAGGGACAGAAAAACCGGTTGATGGCGAAACCGTACTGGTCCTCGCAGGTGAGCGGATCCTTGCCGGTGGCCCGGCAGAAGGCGAGGGCGGTTGCAATCGTGGCCTCGCTGGTGCGCTCGCCCTTGACCACTTCCACCAGCGGATTGATCTGGGCCGGGCTGAAATAGTGCAGGCCCAGAAAGCGGGAGGGATCAGTCAGATGGCCGGCGAGATCGCTCACCCGCAAGCAGCTCGTGTTGGTGGCGACCAGCGTATCATCGCGAACGACGTCGTTCAGTTTTTCGAACAAGGACGCCTTGAGCGAAAAATCCTCAAACACAGCCTCGATGACGACGTCGGCGGGCGCGACATCGGCGAGATCGGCGGCGGATGTCAGCCGTTCTTTGGCGGCGGTCGCGTCGCTTTCGCCCATGCGTCCCTTCTCGACCGACCGGTCGTAGAAGGTCGCGGCTGTCTCGATCGCCCGCTTGGTCGCGGCCTCGGTTTCGTCCAGGAGGATCACGGCCATGCCATGGGCCGCGCTGGCGGTGGCGATGCCGGTGCCCATGGTGCCCGCGCCGATGATGGCGATGGTTGAAATCGACAAGGAGATCCTCCGTTCGGTGGTGGCCGCCGTAGCTCAGGGCGTTTTAGTGCGGGGACGTGCAAACGCCCAGGGCCGGTTTCTTTATCTGATCGACATTGGCCTTGCCCCCTCGAGCCTTTGACAGGATCGCTAAAGGTTGATATAAACATAAATACGACGAGCCGGCGCCCCGCACCGGTGATAGGATAGAACATGCCTCAAAGCGACGCCAGAAACGGGAGGAATACTCGTGAAACTCCTCGTCCTGCTTGGAACCAACAAAGGCGTCTTCATCCTGGAAAGCGGTGGGGACCGGGCCAGCTTCCAGCTCCGCGGACCCTATTGCGATCACCAACCGATCAACCACGTGATCGCCGATCCCAAGACCGGCAGGTTCTATGCGGGCGGCGGCAGCGGCTGGGTGGGCGCGCAGATCTGGCGCTCGGATGATCTGGGCGAAACCTGGGAGAACGGCGCCGAGGGCCTCAGCTACGGCAAGGATGACGAGGCCGTCCGCGCGGTGTGGAGTTTCGCCCGATCGAACGGCAAGCTCTATGCCGGCGTGCAACCGGCGGGCCTGTTCGTCAGTGAGGACGATGGCGAGCGCTGGCAGCATCTGACGGGGCTGCGCGATCATCCCTCACGAGACCATTGGCAACCGGGCGGCGCCGGGCTGATCCTCCACTCGCTGATCACCCATCCCGAGGATCCGGATCAAATCTGGGTCGGCATCTCAGCCGCCGGCGTGTTTCACACGAGCGATGGCGGCGCCAGTTGGCAGCCACGCAACCGCGGCACCCGGGCCGATTTCATGCCCGAGGACATGCGCTATCCGGAATATGGCCAATGTGTCCACTGCCTGGTGATGGCACCGGGCATGCCCGACCGGCTGTATCAGCAAAATCACTGCGGCATGTACCGAAGCGACGATGGCGGCCAGGCGTGGCACAGCATCGAGGCGGGCTTGCCGTCTTCCTTCGGCTTTCCCGCCGCTGCCCACCCTTCGGACCCGGACGTTCTGTTCCTCCTGCCGCTCAACGGCGACAGCGCCGGCCGCTACGTGCCGGACGCCAAAACCGCCGTCTGGAGGACCCGCGACGGCGGTGAGACCTGGCAGGATCTGAGACAGGGCCTGCCCCAGGACAACGCTTTCTTATGCGTGCTGCGCAAGGCGATGGCGACCGATCGGCTGGAGCCGGCCGGCGTTTACTTCGGCACCAATACCGGCGCGCTCTACGGCAGCGCGGATGAGGGTGAGAGCTGGCGGTGCCTCGCCCAGCATCTGCCGATGATCCTGTCGGTCGAAACCCACATGGTGAAGGGCTGAGAGGATCGGTCAGCCGGGCCGGTACTCGTTGATCTCCAAGAGGTTCATCGCCGGATCGTAGACATAGACATGGCGCATGCCCGGGATCGCGAAGGTCGGCGCGAAAGAGAAGGGAATGCCCGCCGCCTTCAACCGCTCCATGACCGCATCCAGATCGTCGACCTGGATCGCCACATGGCCGCCGATCGACGGGTTGTGATCGAAGCCGTTCTTGCGCGCGAATTCCGGTTCCGGGCGGATGAGATGCAGGCCGCTATTGGCGCCGTGGGCGGTGGTCGTGCAAGGAAAGAGCGTGAGCTGGCTCGGGTCGTTCGAGATGTGGCCGACCTGGTCCGGAGGCGGAAACCGCCAGGTGCCTTCCGTGAGCCCCAAAATCTCGGTGTAGAAGGCGGCTGACGCCCGAACGTCGATGGCCGGCAGGTTCACATGGTGGATCGACCAACTCATCGCTTCACTCCGGTTGAGCTATAGACGTTGTCGGTGACCGGTCCATAGCATCTCGGGCATATAGGTCCGAGCGACTTGGCGCTGCGGCAAGCGAAGCCTGAGACCGAAGTTCATTCGTGACGGGCGAAAACCTCGTCGCCCTTCGGTCCACCGAACAAGATGACCGCGTAGGGCTCATGGATGCTGCCTTGTTCCATGCCGGGGGAGCCGATCGGCATGCCGGGTACCGCTAGTCCTTTTGCCGCCGACCGCTCGGCCAGCAAACGTTTAACGTCGGCGGCCGGCACATGACCTTCAATCGCATATCCGTCGATCATCGCAGTATGGCAGGATTGATGCTCGAGCCCGACCCCGGCGTCACGTTTGATCGGCGTGAGGTTCTCGGTCTCCCTGACCCGCACCGTAAAGCCATGGGCGCGGATGTGTCGAACCCAGGCGGCACAGCAGCCGCACCAGGGGCTCTTCAACACCGTCATCTCGGCCGAATGGGCAGGTCCGTTCGTCACCATCAACAAGGCTCCGGTAAGCGTGCTCAACATCAAGAAGGCGCTCGCGATCACCGATGTTGTCGACGTCGTCATCGATAGTCCTTTTATCACGGTCGGTGCGTGACATCGCTTAAGGTCTAGGCGGAGCGGCTACCGTTTCACTGACCGTGGTCTGATCTCTGATGCGCGCGCCCGTAGCCGCGCGATTGCTGGTAGCGCCGTAGCTGGTGATGATTGAGCAGCGGCTTGGCTTCCAGGTGGGCACGCAGGTGGACTGCCCGCAGTTCGCCCTCCAAAGTCGCCGATCTGGCGGTCGCGGCGGCGATCTTGCCCGGCGAAGGCTCGCCCGATCTGAACAACTCGTCCAACTGCAGCTCCGCATCGATCAAGGCATTCCCGAGGGGACGAGCTTTCGCAAGCATGCTCTGGCGCAGCGCCGACAGCGCTTGGCGCTGCCGGTCGGACAGACCGAGTTCGTCAGCCAGCTCGAGGGCGTGCAACGGGCCTGGCCAGCCGTTCAGTTCAGCCGGTTTGGCATATCCGAGACCGGCACCGTTACGAAGACCATCGAGCCGTTCCACATCCATTGCCTTGATGGCTCGATCCTGCTGCCCACGGTAGGGTTGCCCATCCGGGGAGGCGACCACCGCCTGGCTGGTCAACAGGATCAGGGTACCGACCATTGCAATCGTTCTCATCGCCTCATCCCAACAACAACAGGCCGGCCATAGCGACCATCGCCAGATCTTCGGTCAGCGTGACGGTGCTGAGCGGCACCGACAGAATGTTGCCCATGCACGGGCAGTCGATATCGAGCCCGCGCCGGAGCGCCGAGACCACGCCCAAGGTGCCGAACGCGAAAACCACGATCGTCACGGCGTAGGTCGCAACAGGCAGGAAAAACGAGAGATAGGCCAGACCAAGGGCTAGTTCGATGAAGGGGTAGACGTAGCCATAGGCCCGGACCCGCCGAGCCAGCAGGTCATACATGGCGAAGCCGTTCTTAAAGCCCTCCAGGTCGAACAGCTTGAGCAAGGCGAAGATCACGAGGAACACGCCCATATAGGCATGCATGAACCCGGTCATACCGCCATCGCCAAAGCCGGTCGCGATCGCCAGACCGGCAAGGCCCGACACCACCACCAGACTGATCAGGGGCCAATAGTCGCCGAGCGCGCTGCCGCGGCTCTGCTGTCGGACGTGATCGGCCGATCTTGCCATGAGTGTCCCTCCGCCAGAGTAGACCATATACCCTACAGGGGTATATGGGTCAGGCAGACGAAAGACAAGACGCGGCGCCGGGAAAGGGTCAGCGGAAAGGTCGGTGATGGAAGACAATAAGGACGCGGCGCTGACGCGCCTGAAACGGATCGAGGGTCAGGTGCGGGGGATCGCCCGGATGGTTGAGGATGATCGGTACTGCGTCGACATCCTCAACCAGACAGCGGCGGTTCGATCGGCCTTGAGGGCGGTCGAGCGCTTGGTCATCGCCGATCATGCCGCCCACTGTATCGAAGACGCGATCAAATCAGGCGATCCTGAGGATCAGCGGCGCAAGTTCCGAGAACTGATCACCATCATCGACCGCGAGTAGCGCATTCACCATCCGGGCCGGAGCCCCTAGCCGGCCGCGCGCAGGGGCTCCCAGTGACCCAAGTGTGGTTGAAAATCCGGCACAGCCAGCGGTGCGCCGAGCCAGGGGCCGGCAAGCCAGTTGCAACCCAGGCCGGTCAGGCTTTCGGCCTGGGCGTCGTCCCGGACGTTGGCCGCGCCTACATTGAAGCCGAGCCCCCGAACCAGCGTGATGAGGTGGGCCAGGAGTTCGGCATCGCCCGGGTCCCCGGCGGCGCGAGTGACCAGACCCGCCGAAAGCTCGACCCGGTCGGCCGGCACCTGGCGCATCAGGCTCAAGCAGGTGTTGCCGACATCGCCGAGGATTATCCCGAAGCCGTCCCGGCGCAGGTCTTCCAGAGCTTGCGCGCCGGCCTGATCGGCGCCCTTGCTATCCCAGCCAGGGCGGACCAAGAGCTCGATCCAGGCCGCGTTGAGATCGTGCTTGGCGAGGGTGCGGCGCAGATGATCGATCGTTTCGCGATCGGCAAGAGTTGCCAGAGGCAGCTCGACGGTCACCGGCAAGACGGGACCATCCCGCCGCAGCCAATGGCCCAGTGCCCGGCAGGACTGTTCGATGACCCAGCGGTGAAGACCGACCATCCGCGTGCGCTCCAACGGCACCGGTGTCGTCGCCTTGGCACCGGCACCCCGATGGTCGAGGACCACGGCCCGGGCGGCCGAGGGCCGATTGCTGCTCAGATCCAGTTCCAGCTCGAAACCGGCGGCGAGCGAGCTCACCTGGCCCGAGCTCTGCCGGGGCGTCACCGGCAGACGGGCCACCCGTGCTGTGTGCATGCGGACAGAACTTCCTTCTTCGGCCTTGGCCCGGTACATCGCCTGATCCGCTTGGCGCAGAAGCGTCTGGCTGTCTTGAGCGTCACACGGGAACAGACTGACACCGATGCTAGCGCTCACCGACACGGCGTGATCCTCGATCACCAAAGGTTCGGCAAGCGCATTCAGGCAGGCCTTGGCCTGGCTGGTGGCGTCGCCCGGCTCGGCCAGGCCGGTCAGCGCCAGCGCGAACTCGTCACCGCCAAGCCGGGCCAAAAGATCGCCCCGGCGGAGACGGCTGGAAAGCCGTTTGGCGATCTGCTTGAGCACGCCGTCGCCCATATGGTGACCGAGGGTGTCATTGATTTCCTTGAAGCCGTCGAGATCGACGAACAGCACGGCGATCGATTCCTCGACCGCGGCGGCGTGGGCGAGGGCGCTCTCGAGGCGGTTAAGGAAGCGGGTCTTGGTGGCGAGGCCGGTGAGCGCATCATGTTCGGCGCGGTGGGCCAGTTGGCGTTCCTTGGGCCGGCGCTCCAGAGCGTAACGAACGGCGGGCGCCAGGGTCGCGACCGTGTCTTCCCGGTAACCGATGGAAGGACCAGGCCAGCGGTCCAAGACCTTGCTTTCTCCGGCCGTCGCCGGCAGCTCCAGGATCAAGAGCGGCGGGTCTGCCGGGTCTCTGACGGCGGCGCCCAATCTCGCGATCAATGACGGATTGACGCAGGGGCGATCGATCAGGATCACATCAAAGCAACGTTCGCTTAAAAGTTGCGTTGCCTCCGCGACGAAAGCCGTGTGTGTCGGCTCCAGCGGCAGCGGCAACCATGCCGATAACCCCTTAAGAAAATTGAATGCCCGCTCGGGAGCGACGAAAAGCAGGAGCGACAAGGGCTGGGATGGGGCCATGGGTGCGTTACCGGTTGTTCGTTGAGTTCGCTTATTAGTTTAATAAACTTTTAGGGAAAAGCAACCCAAAGTTTTTATTTTTTGGGTTTGATTTCCTAGTCGATGGACGACCATGTTGTCCATCGCTGCCGCAGCGGACGACCGGTCGCGAACGCTTTTGCTTGCGAAAGCGAAAGCCAGGGACGAGATCGGGCAGACGGTTGCCGGTTAAGGTGCCTGATCCAGGCGGCCGGCCCCCGAAAGAGGTGACCCTTTGTCCGTGTTGCACTCGCCAAGACCTAGCTTTTCGGCGCCTGAGGCCGGCGGGCCTTCGCTTTGAGTGCCAGTCCAAGCCCCCCACGGCGCACCAACTGGCGATGGATGGCCCGGGAGCTCTTGCCGTACCTCTGGCCGAAAGACGCGGCGGCCCTCAAACGCCGGGTCATTGCCGCCCTCTTTCTTCTCCTGGCGGCGAAGGTCATCAACGTCCAGATCCCGTTCATCTACAAAGCCGTGGTCGACAGCCTGACCGGCGAGGCGGCTCTGGTTCTGCCGCTGGCGCTCCTTTTGGCCTATGGCGCGGCCCGGGTCGGCGCTTCGCTTTTCGGTGAACTGCGCGACGCCCTGTTCTCGCGGGTGTCCCAGCGCGCCGGCCGACGGATATCGCTCCGGGTCTTCGATCACCTGTTCGCCTTGTCGCTGCGCTACCACCTGGAACGGCGGACCGGCGAGCTCAGCCGGGCGATCGAACGGGGTGTCAAGGCGACCACCTTCCTCTTAGGTATGGTGCTGTTCAATATCGGCCCGACCCTGTTCGAATTCGTGCTGGTGATCGGCATCCTCCTGGCCCGCTACCCCTGGCCGTTTGCCGCCATCACCTTCGGCACCATCGCCGGCTACGCCGTCTTCACGATCGCCGCCACCGAGTGGCGGATCGCCTACCGCCGTCGGATGAACGAGAAGGACAATCAGGTCGCGGCCCGATCGGTCGACAGCCTGATCAATTACGAGACGGTCAAGAGCTTCGCCAATGAGCGGTACGAGGCCGAGCGCCTGAACGGGGCCTTGGGCGACTATGAGGAGGCGGCCGTCCGCTCCCAGTGGACCCTGTCGCTCCTTAATATGGGCCAAGCGGTCATCGTCGCCTGCGGGATCACGGCGATCATGATCATGGCCGCCCGGGGCGTGGTGGCGGGCACGCTCACGGTCGGCGATCTGGTCCTCGTCAACACCTTTCTGCTGCAGCTCTACCAGCCGCTCAACATTTTGGGTTTCGTCTATCGCGAGGTGAAGCAGTCGCTCACCGATCTGGACAATTTGAGCCAGCTCCTGGCGCTAGAGCCCGAAATCCAGGACCGTGCCAGCGCCCGGCCGCTCACCGTCGGCGAAGGTGTGGTTCGGTTTCACGGCGTCGATTTCGCCTATGACAGCCGCCGGCCAGTTCTTCAATCGGTCGATTTCACCGTCCCGCCCGGCGGCAAATTGGCTCTGGTCGGGGCGTCCGGCTCGGGAAAATCGACCATCGCTAGGCTGTTGTTCCGCTTCTATGACGTTGACAGCGGAAAGATCACCATCGATGGCCAGGATCTCCGGGAGGTAACCCAGGACTCGCTCCGGCGCGCGATAGGCATCGTTCCCCAGGACACGGTTCTGTTCAACGACACGATCCGCTCGAACATCGCCTATGGCCGCATAGGCGCCCCCGATCACGCGGTCGAGGAGGCAGCTAGAATGGCCCAGATCCACACTTTTATCGAAAGCCTGCCGGACGGTTACGAGACCGTCGTCGGCGAACGGGGCCTCAAGCTTTCGGGCGGAGAGAAACAAAGGGTCGCCGTCGCCCGGATGATTCTGAAGGATCCGAAGATCCTGATCCTGGACGAGGCGACCTCGGCCCTCGACAGCCGCACAGAAAGGGCGCTGCAGCAGGCGCTCGCCAACCTCACCAGCGGGCGAACGTCGCTGGTCATCGCCCACCGGCTGTCGACGATCGCCGATGCCGACCAGATCCTTGTTCTGGAAGCAGGCGAGGTGATCGAGCGGGGCGATCACGATCAGCTCTTGGCGAGGGCCGGCCGCTACGCATCGATGTGGCGCGAGCAGGAAAGGCGTATGGAAACCCTGGTATGACCGGTGCCAGCCGACGCCGGATCCACTGACGGTACCTTCGAGGCGCGGCCCCGCGCCGGGCCTCTGCCCAGCGCGGACGGCCACGTCCGGCGAACGTCTATTGAGCGGTGACGACGGTCATGACCAATTGATCATCGACCTTGACCGGCCCGTCTTCCTTGGCGCCGAGTGAATACTCGAAAATGCCCGTCTCGGTGCCGCCTTCCTCGCCGTGGAGCATGAGCATCAGCTTCTCACCCGGCGCCACCGGCTCCGTGAGAATGGCCGTGACGTCCTCGTTGACACCGTCCTTGAGCGGCGCATGGCCGACGACCAGACCCGGCTTATTGGAAGCATCGGTCCGGTGCACGACGAGCCAACCGTTCGCGTCCGCGACAACCCGGGACGCCGTGACCGTCCCGCCGGAGACGTCTTGATCGCTGCCGACGACCGACAGGTCTCCGCCAGCGGCGTTGTGACCGGCATCCTCCGACGCCGCGTGGGCGCATCCAACCAAAAGAACAACGCCGAGAGCGCTGAATGTGGCAAATGGGGGTCTCAAGATATCAACACCTTTCTCATCTAGGATTTGGCCCGGAGGTGCATCTCCAGCCCAAAGCACACCGTTGAGGGAAGGGGCCGTGCTATCGTTGCCTGCTCGTGGAGCGTGCAACGGATTGAGGGCCGCCATCGCCTCTTATCACCCGCGACCGCGCCGCGAGCTTGTAGCTGATTACGGATACCGGGCTGCCTTCGGTTGCAGATTTTTCGTTTTCGAGCCGATGAAGCACGCCTCGCATGAACTGCTGAATTGAAAATCAGACGGCCGCTTGGAAGCTGTCAGTGGAGGTCGTTTTGGCGGTGAAGCGTATCGTTGCTGATATCGCGACAGACGATCCGAAGACCGTTGCCGCCTTCTATCAAAGGCTTTTCGGCCTGAAGATCGCAATGGACCAGGGTTGGATCATTACCTTGATGAGCTCGGCGCAGGCCGTGCCTCAGATCAGTTTCGCGAGTGAAGGAGGCTCGGGGACGCCTGTCCCGGATCTATCGATCGAAGTCGACGACCTAGACGACGTTTATAGCCGCGCCGTGGCGGAAAAGCTCGATATCACCTACGGCCCGACGGACGAACCCTGGTGCGTCAGGCGATTTTTTGTCAGAGATCCCACGGGACGAACCATCAATGTTCTATCCCATAAGAAAGCCATCTGACGAAAACTTAAAAATCGTCGCGTTCGAGGCGCTTTTTTTGAAGCTTGCGGAACCGGCGGATCGCTTCCGCTTTTTCCCGGGCCCGCCGCTCGGAGGGCTTCTCATAGTGCCGCCGCATTCGCATTTCGCGGTACAAGCCTTCACGCTGCATTTTCTTCTTCAAGGCGCGCAGCGCCTGGTCGACATTGTTGTCGCGAACTTGAACCTCGACGGTCATTCTTACCCCTGCGGTTGACACAGAAAAAATTCGCCCGGAGGAACTCCGGACGACCGAAGCGTCTCTATAGCTCAGCATCCAGTTTTCCACAACCGAAACCGGCGGGTTGCATGGCACTTTTGAAGATCGCAAGAATGGGCCACCCCGTCCTTTGGCAAAAGGCGGCGGTGGTCGACGATCCGGACGCGCCCGCTGTGCAGCGTCTGGTCGATCACATGATCGATACGCTGGCCGATGCCGATGGCGTCGGTCTTGCCGCGCCGCAGGTGCACGTGTCCAAGCGGATCGTCCTCGTGCATCCGGACCGGACCGAGACGGGCGGCAGTCCGGACGTTCTGATTAATCCGGAGTTGGTTTTCGTGGATGACGCCATGGAGTTGGGTCTTGAGGGCTGTCTCTCGATCCCGGGACTACGCGGCGTGGTTCCGCGTCATGCCCGGCTCACCTACCGAGCCCTCAATCGCCAAGGCCAACCGATCGAAGGAGAGGCGCTAGGGTTCCACGCCCGGGTTCTCCAGCACGAGGTCGACCACCTGGACGGCGTGCTCTATCTCAATCGCATGACAGATTTGTCGCTCTTGGCGTTCGACAGC
Organism: Geminicoccaceae bacterium; assembly: GCA_050331695.1. Lineage (GTDB taxonomy): Bacteria > Pseudomonadota > Alphaproteobacteria > Geminicoccales > Geminicoccaceae > JBHJGP01. The sequence goes on along the minus strand of JBHJGP010000022.1, from coordinate 9,103 downwards.
GAACTCAAACATTTAGTGGCAGCGTTGCAGCCCGCGCCCGGCGGCCATGACCGGGAGGAGACAAGCTGATGACCGATCGCCAGGCGCAAAAGGACCGCCTTCTTATCGCCACGCTAGACCACGTGCCGTTCGATGGCTGGGGCCGTCGCGCGCTGCACCGGGCAGCGACCGATTTGGACCTAGACCCGGCAAGCGTCCGCCGCCTGTTTCCGCTTGGCACGGAAAGCCTGCTCGCCTGGTTCGACGATTGGGCGGACCGCGCAATGCTCGTTAGCGCCAAGGAACGGGGCTTGGACGAGCTCAAGGTTCGCGAGCGGATCACCGCGCTTGTCCGCTGCCGGCTGGAGGTTTTGAGCCCGCACCGGGAAGCGACCCGGCGGGCCATTCTCGCGCGCTCACTGCCGAGCGGGGCCTATGTCGGATGCCAGACGGTCTGGACCACCGTTGACAGAATGTGGGCGGCGGCGGGCTTCGCCGAGAAAGACGGGTTCAGCTACTACAGTCGCCGCGCTCTTCTGACGGGCGTCTACGTGGCGACGGTCCTGTTCTGGCTCGAAGACAAGTCGGAAAACTTCGAGGACAGCTGGGCTTTTCTGGACCGCCGGATCGGCGACATCATGGAAATCCAGAAAACGAGAAGCCGTTTTCAGGAACGCTGGCAGGGCCTCAGATGGCCGATGGGCGGCCCGGTCTGATCGGTTTTGCTCAGCGCTCAATGAGCTGAAGCAACAACAGATCCAGCTCTTCCAATTCGCCTAGGTCATCGTGGCCGTTGGCGCCGGCACCGTCGATATCGAACAGAAAGGGATCACCCTCTTCGGCCAGTTGCGGGTTGCTACCCGGCTGGTCCTTGAGGACGTAGCCGCGGCCCCAGACCGTCTCGATCCCTTTATAGTCAGGGGTCAGGTCGGCGATCTTCTTCCGCAGCTTGCAGATGAAGACGTCGATGATCTTCTGCTCAGGCTCGTCCATCCCGCCATAGAGATGGTCGAGGAACGTATCTTTGGTCAGGGTCATGCCCTTGCGCAGGGCGAGGAGCTCGAGGATGCCGTATTCCTTGCCCGTGACCCGGAGAGGCTTGCCGTCGATCTCGACCGTCCGGCTCGCCAGATCGATCGCCATGCGCCCGGTCCGGATCACCGAATCGGCGTGGCCTTTGGCCCGGCGGACAATCGAGTGCAGCCGGGCGATCAGCTCGTCGACGTCGAAGGGCGCGGCCAAGCAATCATCGGCGCCGGCCTTGAGCGCTTCGACCTTCTGCTTCGCATCATTGCCGGCGCAGAGCACGATGGCCGGGATCTTGACGTTGGCCTGGCGCATCTGGCGAACCGCCTGGGCACCGCTCATGTCGGTGAGAGATCCGGCGAGGACAGCGACATCGAAATCGTAGACCTTGACCAGCTCCAGCGCGTCCTCGCCGCTGTCCGTGTGCTCGACGACGAAGTTATGGGGCTCGATCGAAGCGGTAATCAGGTCGGCCGACGTCGGATCATCTTCGACCACAAGGGCGCGCATGGCTCTATCCCAAAGAGCTAAATTCGGGATAAATCTTCAACCATAACGCGATTATTTTTGCAAGATCATTGGTTTTGCGGGGCGATGGCCTCGTTAGCTGGGCATGACTTTGCAGATGCTCTCATCGCTCTGAGCAATGCCGAACATGGTGCGACGACGACGATGACCTTCGATAAACGGACCGCACGCCTCGACGGCTTTTCGTGGCTGGACAACGGAAAAAATCAATAGGGCAGGGGCGACACGCCGAACAGATAGGGGTGGACGATCAGAACCACGAGATAGATCCCGACCCCGATCGCGAGATGCTTCAACTCAGCCGACCAGGGCCCGGGCTCGGGTCGAACCCACACGCCCTCCCGTCGGTTGATCAGGACGACCTCGAGCAGCGCCCAGGCGCCGAGCCCGCCGAACAGGATGACGGAACGAACGTCGCCATTGGCGAGCAGATGCGCGAGCGCCCACAAGGCGAAGCCGGTAAGCATCGGATGGCGCAAGACGCGCTTGATCCGAGTACTGCCATGGGACGCCTGGATGAACAGGAAAGCCACCAACACCAGCACCGGCGCCAGATGCGCACCCCAGAGCGGCGGTTGATAGACGAAGGTCGGGACCGTCGCCCGCCAGCCGAAGATCATCAGCAAGATCGAGAGCCCGATACCGACGGCGATCGCAACCTTATGCCGCTTCTCGCCCAACTGATCGATCAGGGCGCCGCGCATGCCGGGCGTCACCGTCTTCATCAGATGCAGCCCGCACCAAAGCAAAACGCCCAACACCAACAAGATCATCGAGGGGTTCTCCTGATCGCCTTGTACTAGGAACGACTGTTCAAGAGCCTTAACCCGGCGAAACAGAAGAATGTGCCGAGCGCCACCTGGATCCATCTCCTGGCTTGACCGTAGACGCGCAACATCGGCGGGCTGGAGAACGCCAGAGCGTAAACGCCGTGAATCGCGAGCGACAAAGCTGCCGTGCCAACGATAATGACCGATCCCACCCACCACGGCGCCTCGGGCCGCAAACCAAGTGAGATGATCGCAATCCAGGCTAGCGCCGCTTTAGGATTGGTCATCTGGATGATGAAGCCTCGGGCGAAATAGCCGAGGCGCCGGGTCGGACCGGTCATTACCGTGGCCACGAGCTCGTGGGATGCCGCCGCCGACCGAAAAGCATTGTAGGCTAGCCACAAAAGATAAACGCCACCCACCAGCTTGATGACCGTCAGTGTCCACGCGTAGGCGGCGAGCAGAGCGGAGAGGCCCGCCACGGTGAGCGAAGCCCAACAAAAAGAACCGGCTGCGACACCAGCGGCTATGGCTATGCCGGCGGACCTGCCAACACTCATCGACGTGCCTAGGATCGCCAGAATGTTCGGTCCGGGACTCATGATTGAAAGAAAGAAAGCGGAATAGGCGAGGATGATCCCCGGTAGATAGATGGCGATCTGGTCCACGCGACAGTCCCTCCCTTCGGCACTTTGGCCGGCAAAGCCTAGGCGATGTTGTCTCGAACGAAAATGTCTAAGGATCTCAGAACGAACCTTGGCTGTTCGACCATCACCATGTGACCGGCGGCGGCGATCGGCTCGAAACGGGCCTTCGCGATCAACTGGGCGAGGGCTGCTCCGGCCTTGGCCGGTGTCATCCGGTCAAGCTTGCCTGAGATGACCAGGGTCGGGCAGACGATCGACCGCGCGCTCCGCTCGCCGTCGGCAAAGTCGTTGCAGGCGGCGAGATCATTGGCGAGCACCCCTGGCTGGCTGCCCCGCAGGACCGAGCGCGCGACATTGCCGAGGTTGAGGCCCGGAGGTCTTTGCCGATGGGCTGGCCCGTGGGCCCAGCCGACGATCTGTTCGATCGCGGCGTCCAAATCCTTGGCGGCGTTGGCGAGCAGTTTCGGGTGCACAGGCATCGCCGCGGCACTGCCCAAGAGGGCGAGCGCCCTGACCCTGTCCGGTTGTCGTGCGGCCAGCGAGAGGGCGATGAGGGAGCCCATCGAATGGCCGACCAGAATGGCGGATCCGATACCCAATTCGGCCAGCAGCTGGGCCAGCCAGTCGGCCATCGCCTCGATCGTTGTCAGCACCGGCCCCTCGGATGACAGCTTCGAGGCCAATCGTCCGTGGCCGGGCAGAAGCGGGCTCAAGGCATTGACGCCCATCTCGGCGACCGCCGGCGCCTGGGCGGCCCACACGCTTTGATCCATACCAGCACCGTGGACGAAGACGACGGTCGGCTCGGACGGATCGAAAACCCGGTTGGCGCTGGCCACGTAAACCCGCTTGCCCGCTAGCTGCAGCTCCAAAATCGGTCTCCCGGCCGCTGACGGCACGCCCCTGGCGGCGACACCCAACCAAGCCTATAGTTTTGGTTACGAAAAATCGTCTCTGTTCCGACCGGATTACCGATCGATCGGACCAACAAAAGCACGGGAGTAGACCGATGGCAGTGGCGCTGAAGGATGTGCGCGTTCATTTGAACGATCCGAGTTTGCTGATCGAACGGGCCCTGGTGGGCGACGCTTGGATCGATGCCGATGAAGGTGGCACCATCTCGGTGGACGATCCGGCGACCGGCGATCAGTTGGCCACGGTCCCCGATTGCGGCGCTGCGGAGACCGCCCGCGCGATCGATGCCGCAGAGGCCGCGTTCGAGAGTTTTCGCGCGATGACAGCGAAGGAGCGCTGCGCCCTGGTCGCCCGCTGGGGTGATCTTCTAAAGGAGAATGGTGAGGATCTCGCCGTCATCATGACCCGCGAGCAGGGCAAGCCCTTGTCTGAGGCCCGGGGCGAAATCGCCTACGGTGCCTCATTCTGCGAGTGGTTCGCTTAGGAGTGAAAACGGGTCTACGGCGACGTGATCCCGTCGCCATTTCCGAGCCGGCGGATCATCACGCTGAAACAGCCCGTGGGCGTCTGCGGCATGATCACGCCCTGGAATTTTCCGCTGGCCATGATCACCCGCAAGGCGGCGCCGGCCCTGGCCGTCGGCTGCACGATCGTGGTCAAGCCTGCGAAGTTCACGCCGCTCACGGCGCTGGCCGCGGCGGAATTGGGCCGCCGGGCCGGTTTCCCCGACGGCGTCTTCAACATGTTGACCGGCAGCGCGTCCAAGATCGGTGGCGAGCTCACGTCGAACAAGAAGGTCCGGAAAATCTCGTTCACCGGTTCGACCGATGTCGGCAAGATCTTGCTTAAGCAATGCGCCGACACGGTGAAGAAGGTGAGCATGGAATTGGGTGGCCACGCGCCGTTCATCGTCTTCGACGATGCCGATCTGGACAAGGCCGTTGACGGGGCGATCGCCTCCAAATTCCGGAACATGGGCCAGACCTGTGTCTGCATGAACCGGCTCTACGTCCAGGCCGGCATCTATGACGCCTTCGCCGAAAAGTTCACCGCTGCCGTCGCCAAACTCAAGGTGGGCAACGGCATGGAGGATGGGGTCAATCAGGGCCCGCTGATCGAGCCAGCCGCTGTCGACAAGGTCGAGGAACATCTGAAGGACGCCACCTCGAAAGGGGCGCGCGTGCTCACCGGTGGCGAGCGCCACGAGCTGGGCGGCACCTATTTCCAGCCGACCGTAATCGCCGATTGCTCATCCGATATGGCGATCGCCCATGAGGAGACGTTCGGCCCGGGGGCGCCGATCTTCAAGTTCGAGGACGAGAAGGAGGTCATCGCGCTTGCCAACGACAGCGATGTCGGGCTTGCGGGCTATTTTTACGCCCGCGATCTGGGTCGGGTGTTTCGGGTCGCCGAGGCCCTCGAGGTCGGCCTGCTCGGCGTCAATGACGGGGTGATCTCCACCGAAGTCGCTCCTTTTGGCGGCGTCAAGGAGAGCGGCATGGGCCGTGAGGGGTCGAAATACGGCCTCGATGACTATCTGGAGATCAAATATGTGAGCCTCGGCGGGATCAGCTAAGGCGGTGGCGCCGTTCGATCTTTTCGTCATCGGTGGCGGTTCCGGCGGCGTGGCCTGCGCCCGCCGGGCCGCCTCCCACGGCGCCCGGGTCGCACTCTGCGAAAGCGGCCGGCTCGGTGGGACCTGTGTCATCCGGGGCTGCGTGCCTAAGAAACTCATGCATTACGGCGCCCATTTCAGCGAATGGTTCAAAGCGTCCAAGGCTTACGGCTGGGAGCCCGGTCAGCCACCCCACGATTGGAACGGTCTCCTGACCGCGCGCAATCGCGAGATCGAACGGCTCGGCGGCATCTATCAAAACATGCTGCAAAAGGCCGGGGTCACGGTCATTGAGGGCCATGGCCGGGTTATCGAGGGCAATGGCGATGCTCGGCTCGGGGTCGAGGTCGCAGGCGAGCGCTATGGTGCCACCAACGTGCTTGTGGCCGTCGGCGGCCGGCCGTCGCTGGTCGACGTGCCGGGCATCGAGCACGCGATCACCTCGGATCATATGCTCGAGGATCTCTACGATCAGCCCGAACGGCTGGTCGTGGTCGGCGGCGGCTATATCGGCGTCGAGCTGGCGTCGATTTTCCACGCGCTCGGCACTAATACCCAGATTGTGCTTCGGGGTGACGCGCCTCTAAGGGGCTTTGACGGTGACCTTCGACAAACCCTGGCGGACCAGATCGAGAAGCACGGGGTAACCCTTCGCACCGGCACGCAGGTCACGTCGATCCATCGGGGTCAGCCTGGCCGGATGATGGTCGAGACCGATGGCGGTTCGATCGAAACCGATCAGATCCTCTACGCCACCGGGCGAAAGGCCCTGCCCAATACCGAAGGCGTCGGCCTCGATGTTCTAGGTGTCCGCACCAACAATGTCGGCTCGATCTATGTCGACCGGGCCTATCAGAGCAACGTGCCCGGCCTCTACGCCGTCGGTGACTGCAGCGACCATGCCGGCAATGGCATCACTTGCGGGTTCTTCGATCTAACGCCGGTGGCGATCGCAGAAGGCCGGGTGATCGCCGAGACCCTGTTTAACGACAACCCCCACCAGGTGGACTACGAGACGATACCGACGGCGATCTTCTCGCTTCCCCAGGCGGGGACGGTCGGCATGTCCGAGGAGCGGGCCCGGGAGCAGGGTTTTGAAATCGACGTCTACCGAACCCGTTTCAAGCCGATGATGCACACGCTCACGGGCGAGGATCACGCGATCATGATGAAGCTGATCGTGGATCGACCGACCGACCGGGTGCTCGGTTGCCACATGGTCGGCGACGAGGCGGCCGAAATCATCCAGGGTCTGGCGGTCGCACTGACGGCGGGGGCCACCAAGGCGCATTTCGATGCAACGGTCGGCGTACACCCTTCGGCGGCCGAAGAATTCGTGACAATGTACCAAGCGGTGAGCTAAGCCAGCCCTTCACGTTCAGGACGAAAGCCCCCGGAGAGGGATGTCATGACTTCTGGTTGGAGCCCCGACAGTTGGCGCCGATTCCCGGCTGAGCAGCTTCCGGCTTACGCCAACTCGAATGTGTTGGGCGAGGTCGAGGGCAAGCTCGCCGCCTACCCGCCTCTGGTGTTCGCCGGCGAGGCGCGGCGGCTTCGCGAGCAGCTTGCCGATGTCGCTGAGGGCCGCGGTTTTTTGCTTCAGGGCGGTGACTGCGCCGAGGCGTTCGCCGATTTCAACGCCGACAAAATCCGCGATTCCTTGCGCGTGCTCTTGCAGATGGCCGTCGTGCTCACCTTCGGCACAGGCCTGCCGGTGGTGAAGGTCGGCCGCATGGCCGGCCAGTTCGCGAAACCCCGCTCGTCGGGTACCGAGACGATCGGTGGCGTCAGCTTGCCCAGCTATAAAGGCGACATCGTCAACGGTCTCGACTTCGAAGCCTCGGTCCGCGAGCCGGATCCCCACCGCCAGCTCGAAGGCTATGCCCAGTCGGCAGCGACCCTCAACCTGCTTCGCGCCTTCACCCAGGGCGGCTACGCGTCCCTCGAACGGGTGCACAATTGGAACCTCGGTTTCGTCGACCGCTCCAGCCAAGGGGCGGCCTACCGCGACCTGGCGGATCGGATCACCGAGGCGCTGGCGTTCATGACCGCCTGCGGCGTCTCCGACCTCAGCACGCCCGAGATCCGGAGAACAGCCTTCTACACCAGTCACGAGGCGCTGCTTCTGGGCTACGAGCAGGCGCTTACCCGGATCGATAGCACCTCGGGCCTGTGGTACGACACGTCCGCGCATTTGGTCTGGATCGGCGACCGCACACGCCAGCTTGACGGCGCCCATGTCGAGTTCTGCCGAGGCATCGCCAATCCGATCGGCCTCAAGGCGGGCCCGATGCTCACCGCCGACGATCTGGTGCGGTTGGTCGCCAAGCTAAACCCCGACAATGATCCCGGCCGGCTGACCATCATCACCCGGATGGGCGCAGAGCAGATCGAGGCCAAGCTGCCGCCCCTGGTCCGCGCGATCGAGCGCGAGGGCTTCAAGGTGGTCTGGACCTGCGATCCGATGCACGGCAACACGATCAAATCGGCGAACGGGTTCAAGACCCGTCCCTTCGAGCGCATCCTCGCCGAGGTCACCGGCTTTTTCGCCGTGCACCGGGCCGAGGGCACCCATGCCGGCGGGGTTCACATCGAGATGACCGGCCAGGACGTGACCGAGTGCACCGGCGGCGCCCAAGCGATCACGGAGGAACGCCTGTCCGACCGCTACCACACCCACTGCGATCCGCGGCTCAACGCGGAGCAGGCATTGGAGTTAGCCTTTTTGACCGCCGCTTCGCTCAAGCACGAACGGGACGCGTTGCGCGCGGCCTCCTGAGGGGCCGCGCGTTACCGGGCCGACCGCTATGGACGAACATATCCATGCGCACACGGACAAGTACTTCGTAAAGACCCGGAAGATCGTCGGCCAATTCGGCGATGTCGACGTCACCTATGCGGTGTTCATGCGCCGGCCAGTGATCTTCACGCCCCGGCTCGCGGTGGCCTGGCTCGAGGAGGTGACCTCGGCCCGAGGCAAGCCGGTCGCGGTCGAATTGCTCCATCCGGAGGGGGCTTGGGTCGGTGCCGGCGAGCCGCTGATGTACCTCAAGGGATCGATGCAGGAGCTTGTCGACCTTGAGACCTTGTTTCTGCAGAAGCTCGGCGCGCCCTGCGTCGCCGCCTTCAACGCCTACACCATGTGCACCGATCTTCCCTATGTCGGCTTTCTTGCCATGGACGCCCGCCACTGTGCTGGCGCGGAAATGGCTGACCTAATGGCCTATGCCGCCAGCGTCGGCTCCGCGCGCGCCCGCCGCAAGCATGGCGCTGCCGGCTTCGTCGGCAACGCCACCGATGCCACGGCGCATTTCTTCGGCCAGGCCGAAGGTCTCGGCACCATGCCCCACGCCATCATCGGATACGCGGGCTCGACCGTGCGCGCGGCAGAGATGTTCCACGAGGCATTCCCGGAACAGCAGCTCGTGGTGCTGGTCGACTACTACGCGCGGGAGATCAGCGGCGCCTTGGAGGTTTGTCGGCGGTTTCCGGAGCTTGCCCGCGACGGACGGATATCCGTTCGCCTCGACACGCCGGGCAGCCGCTATGTCGAGGGGCTCGATCCGCCGGGCGCCTATGCGGTGATGGACCGGAACGCACCGGATTCGATCCGCGGCTACCGG
>JBHJGP010000021.1:0-23108 GCA_050331695.1 Geminicoccaceae bacterium | reverse complement strand
AACTGGTGAACTGAGCGCCGCCCGCCTCCGCCAACACCTTCGTGATCGCCGCCGTCAGCGTCGTCTTGCCGTGGTCAACATGGCCAATCGTGCCGATGTTCGCATGCGGCTTCGTACGCTCAAACTTCTCCTTCGACATCGTCCCGTCTCCGTCTCGCCCTAAACGCCAACCGGCTCAGGCATATTTCGCTTTGATTTCTTCGGCGACCATCTGAGGCACGGCCTCGTAATGGTCGAAGACCATGGTGAACTGCGCACGCCCCTGGGAGAGCGAGCGCAGGGTGTTGACGTAACCGAACATCTCGGCCAGCGGCACGAAGGCATTGACCACCTGGCCATTGCCGCGGGGCTCCATGCCACTGACCTGACCGCGGCGGCTGTTCAGGTCGCCGATGATGTCGCCCATATATTCCTCGGGCGTCACCACCTCGACCTTCATCATCGGCTCCAGCAACTGCGGTCCCGCTTTCTGGATGCCTTCCCGAAACGCGGCGCGCGCGGCAATTTCGAAGGCCATGACCGAGCTGTCGACGTCGTGGCTGGCACCGTCGATCAGCCGCGTGCTGACGTCGACCATGGGAAAGCCCGCGAGGACGCCAGTCTGCATCGAGCTCTCGAGGCCCTTCTGCACGCCCGGAATATATTCTCTCGGCACCGAGCCGCCGACGATCTTGCTCTCGAAGACGAAGCCCGTCCCCTTCTCGCCGGGCTCGAAGACGAGCTTGATCCGGGCGAATTGACCGGAACCGCCGGTCTGCTTCTTGTGCGTGTAGTCGATTTCCGAGGCCCGGGTGATTGTCTCGCGGTAGGCGACCTGGGGCTGACCGATATTGGCGTCGACCTTGAACTCGCGCTTCATACGATCAACGATGATCTCCAGATGGAGCTCGCCCATACCCTTGATCACCGTCTGACCGGACTCGACGTCCGTGCCGACACGGAACGAGGGGTCCTCGGCGGCAAGCTTGCCGAGCGCGATCGACATCTTTTCCTGGTCGCTCTTGGTCTTCGGCTCGACAGCGATCTCGATCACCGGATCCGGGAACTCCATACGTTCCAGAACGACCGGCTTGGCGGCGTCGGAAAGCGTATCGCCGGTGGTCGTATCCTTGAGGCCGACGAAAGCGACGATGTCACCGGCGCGAGCCTCCTTGACCTCCTCACGGCTGTTGGCATGCATCAGCAGGATGCGTCCGATCCGTTCACGACGATCCTTGACCGTGTTCTGGGCGTAGGAACCGCTCTCGATCACGCCCGAATAGATCCGGGCGAAGGTCAGCGAGCCGACGAAGGAATCGTTCATGATCTTAAATGCGAGCGCGGAGAACGGCTCGTCGTCGGAACTCTTGCGGACGGCTTCCGTCTCACCGTCGGTGAGGACTCCGCGGGTCGGCGGCACGTCCAGGGGTGACGGCAGGAACTCGACCACCGCATCCAGCAACGGCTGAACGCCCTTGTTCTTAAAGGCAGAGCCGCACATCACCGGCACGAATTCGCCCTTGAGCGTACCCTCGCGGATACAGCTGATCAGGGTCTCCTCGTCGAGGTCGCCCTCCTCGAAATACTTCTCCATCGCTTCTTCGCGGACCGAAGCCGCTGCCTCGACCACCTTCTCGCGATAGCTCGCCGCCTCCTCGGCCAGCTCGGCCGGGATTTCGCCGTAGGCGAAGCTGGCACCCAGCGCTTCCCCGTCCCAGGTGACAGCCTGGTTCTTCACCAGATCGACATTGCCGACATAGTTGGCTTCGGTGCCGATCGGCAGCGTCATCACCAAAGGCGTGGCGCCGAGGCGTTCCTCGATCATGGCGACGCAACGCATGAAATCGGCGCCGATTCGATCCATCTTGTTGACGAAACAGATCCGCGGCACGCCGTATTTGTCGGCCTGGCGCCAGACGGTCTCGGACTGGGGCTCGACGCCGGCAACGGAATCGAACACGGCCACCGCACCGTCCAACACACGCAGCGAGCGTTCAACCTCGATGGTGAAGTCGACGTGGCCCGGCGTGTCGATGATATTGACCCGGTGGTCTTTCCAGAACGCGGTGGTCGCGGCCGAGGTGATGGTGATGCCGCGCTCTTGCTCCTGCTCCATCCAGTCCATGGTCGCCGCGCCCTCATGGACCTCGCCGATCTTATAGGACTTGCCGGTGTAATAGAGGATGCGCTCCGTCGTGGTCGTCTTGCCGGCATCGATATGCGCCATGATGCCGATGTTGCGGTAACGCTCGAGCGGGATGTCGCGTGCCATGGTGGGATCCGACCTCTGACTACCAGCGATAATGGGAAAAGGCGCGGTTGGCTTCGGCCATCCGCAAGGTGTCCTCACGCTTCTTGAACGCGGCGCCGCGCCCTTGGGCCGCGTCAATCAATTCACCGGCCAGCCGCTCGGTCATGGTCTTCTCCGATCGCTTGGAAGCGGTCTGGATCAGCCAGCGGATGGCGAGCGCCTGGCGCCGTTCCGGCCGCACCTCGACGGGCACCTGATAGGTGGCGCCACCAACACGGCGCGAGCGAACTTCCAGCGATGGCTTCACATTCTCCAAAGCCTCGTGAAACGTCTCGAGCGGGTTCTTGCCGCCGGAGCGCTGCTCGATCCGATCGAAGGCGCCGTAAACGATGCCCTCGGCCACCGACTTTTTGCCATCGAGCATTAGATTGTTGACGAATTTCGCGAGCACGACGTCGCCGAACTTGGGATCCGGCAATACCTCGCGTTTCTCGGCAGCACGACGTCGCATCGTTTCCTCCTCGCCCCGCCTATTTCGGCCGCTTCACGCCGTACTTCGAGCGGCGTTGCTTTCTGCCATTAACCCCTTGGGTGTCGAGCGTTCCGCGGATGATGTGATAGCGCACACCCGGCAGATCCTTGACCCGGCCGCCGCGAATCATGACCACGGAGTGTTCCTGAAGGTTGTGGCCTTCGCCCGGGATGTAACTGGTCACCTCATAGCCATTGGTGAGGCGGACGCGGGCCACTTTGCGCAACGCGGAGTTCGGCTTCTTCGGTGTCGTCGTGTAGACACGGGTGCACACGCCCCGCTTCTGCGGACAGGCTTCCATCGCCGGCACCTTATTGCGCGAGCCTTGTTTCTCCCGCGGCTTGCGCACCAGCTGATTGATCGTCGGCATCGACCCGAAACCCTCACCTCGAAAAGCAAACACCATCGCAACGCCAAACACCCCGTCCGGCCCGGAGGGGTGTATCACAAGGCGCTATTGTCCCACTTTGAACGTAGCGAAGCGTTTGGCCCGGCTGGGCCACCACCAACGCCGCAGAGAAAGTGTGGCGCGTTGTTTACGCCCGAGATTTCCGATCGTCAAGGGCGCGCCGGCGAGATGCGACCGATTTCAGCGCTTGCCACCAAACGGCCACGGGGGCCATCCATAGTCCGCGGTCAACGAAACCAAAGGAGGAAACGCGGAATGGCCAAGGTAACCTGCAATGCGGTTGTCATGGGCCCGGTCTCCGGCTCCGACCATCTCTATCAGTTCGATGTCGAGGATGACTTCATGGATCGCCCCGCAGACGAAATCGTCGAGGCGTTCGTGGACTATCTCCACCGGGAGGGCGAGTTGAAGGATCCCTCGGCCTACGAGCTCAACAGCGCGATCAAAAATAGGGAGAAGGGTGTGATCATGGCGATCGGCAGCCTGGCACTGGGCGCCGAGCTCATGCCGTTCGTCGCCATGTTCTCTCAAGCTTGAGCACAACGACGTAAAGTGTACCTCACATCGAGGGTTAGCGCCGCCGCTGGCGACGTTTGAGATGGTGGCAGGTCGATGCAGCCAGCGCCGATAGCCCGGTGAGCAGAGGAGAACGGGGATGAACAAGACATGGACGGTCTATCTGTCCGGGGAGATTCACACCGACTGGCGGGAACGCATCGCCACCGCCGTGAAGCAAGCCGATATGCCAGTGGTCCTCACGGCGCCGGTCACCGACCATGGAGCCTCGGACGATTGCGGCGTTCGCATTTTGGGCGCGGAGAACGACCCCTTCTGGCACGACCACAAGGGCGGAAAAATGAACGCCATCCGCACCCGGACCTTGATCGGCGCCGCCGATATCGTGGTCGTTCGGTTCGGCGAGAGGTACAAGCAGTGGAACGCGGCGTTTGACGCGGGTTATGCGGTCGCTCTCGGTAAACCGTTGATCACCTTGCACTCCGAGGAAAACCGCCACGCTTTGAAGGAGGTCGACGCGGCCGCGATGGCCGTTGCCGAGGAGCCGGAGCAGGTCGCTCAGATCCTGGCCTACGTCATTAAAGGGCGCTTGCCCTAAGGCGCGCCGCTTCGCCGCCTGGATCAGGTCTCACCGAACCTGTGTCGCTTCCTCGGCCAGCGCCATCTCTTCGATCGGCCGCCATCCGTGCAAGATGCGGCGATCCATCAGGCTGAACGCGAACAGACAACCGTTGAACGGCTGATCGAAGGCTCGGCTGATTGGCTTGTTCGCGTAGCGGCAGTAAAGAAGCGTTCCAACACCGCCGTGGCCCACGAGCAAGACGTCACCTCCGTGATGATTGCTCAACGCGTCGTCGACCTCTTCGCAAACACGGTCCTGGGCGTCGACGGCTCGCTCCCAGCCGCGAATACTCTCATTCGGGAAAGCGAAAAACTGATCGGCGACCCGCTTGAATTCGTCCGGCGGGATGAAGCCGGTGGCCGATCTGTCGTTCTCGTGCATACCGGTTCGCGTTTCGAGCTCGCATCCAAGCCTATCGGCAATCGGTGCGGCTGTTTCGATCGCCTTGGTTTCGTCGCTGGAAATGACCCGACTGGTGCCGGCCAGACAATCGGAATCAATGAGGCGTTGCAGGCGTGCCTGCCCCTTGGGGCTAAGCCCCCACCGGCGGACATCTACAAAGGGATCGATCAGGGCCTCGGGATGAGAAAGGTAACGGACGATCGAGGTCATAGCTTATCTTAGTCACGAACAACGAGTGTTCGCAGATGGAGGATTTGCGATCACCGGTCAAGCAAGATAGCCGCCCGGTTCGCGCTTCGGTACGATCCGCCACTCGACGAAAGCATTCGCGGCGTTATTTTTCGCCTTCGACAACAAGGACAGTGCGCATTTGGTCACAGGGTTGCCGCGCAGCCGACAGACGGTACCTGTTTGACGCCTTCTATTCCGCGACAACTCGCGGGCCGGCTAAGCGGAATGGCGCACCGATCACCACCTTCGAAAAAGGAGCCGCATGATTTGATACCTGATCACAGCTTCGACCACGACGATTTGGTGCCTGAGTTGCTGCGGCTCGAAAACCAGCTCTGTTTCGCGCTCTACAGCGCGACACGGGCGATCACCAAAAGTTACCGAAAAAAGCTGGCTCCCATGGGCCTGACCTATCCTCAGTATCTCGCGCTCATCGTTCTATGGCGCCAGGACGGGTCGACGATCTCCGAGATCGGCGACAAGCTGATGCTCGATTCCGGTACGCTGACCCCTCTCATCAAACGTCTGGAACGGATGGATATCGTCCGGCGGGAGCGCAACAGTCAGGATCAGCGGGAGGTCAATGTCTGGCTGCAGCCGAAGGGTTTGGAGCTTAAGGATGCGGCGCTCGACGCCCGGCAATATGTCGCCTGCCGGCTCGGCATGTCCGAACAAGAGATTCTGGCGCTTCGGAGCGACCTGATGGCCCTGATATCCCAGCTCGAAAGTCCCGAGACTGACGCTGATGAGCCGGTTCTGGAACGGGCAGAACCGGCCTAGCCTTAGATCAGATGGTCCGCCCTGGTCTGACCAATCAGCACTGTGTTCGAGCCCGCTAAGGCCGCTGCGATCAACCCTTGGCCATAACCTTGAGCGCGTCGGCGAGGGCGAGGACGTCCTCCTCCCTGGTATAGATCGCCGGGGTTACTCGGATACACACGCCGGCGGCGGCACCGGTCCGATGCACGGTCAGAATGCCGAACTCATCCTTGAGCCGTTCCACGATCGCCTTGTTCTCGTCGGTAGTGATCTGGCCGTTCAGACGGAAACCGGTGATGCCCGCATGGGTCCGAGGGTCGTCCACGGTCAAAACATCCACGCCCGGAACGTCGCGGACCTCCTTCACCCAGAGATCACGAAGATAGCGCAGGCGCGCCTCCTTGTTGGCCGGGCCGATGGCTTTGTGGAAATCGATCGCGGTCGGAACCGTGATCCAGCAGGCCATGTTCGGCGTGCCGGTGTGCACGCGCGAACGCGCCGTGCCGTCGTCCGGCTCGCCCATATAGGGATCGATGTCCGCGGTTCGCTCGGCCTTGATGTAGAGAAAGCCGGCGCCCTGGGGATTGCCGATCCATTTGTGCAGGTTGAAGCCGATGAAATCGATCCCGAGATCGGCCGGCTTGAAATCGACTTGGCCCCAGGAATGCGCCGCGTCGAGGATGACATCGGCCCCCCGGTCGCGGGCCAGCGCGGCGATCTCCCTGACCGGCGGAATGACCCCGAAGCGGTGGGTGACGTGGGTCAGCAGGACCAGCCTCAGGCGGGGCAGGCGCTCGAAGGCCTGGGTGTAGGCCTCCAACATCGCGTCATGGGTGGCGGGCTCCGGCAGGTCGATCTGGACGACCTCCACACCCCGGCGGTCGGCCAGAAACTCCATGTTCGAGATCATGGCGCCATAGTCGAGGTCGGCGTAGAGCACCTGATCGCCCGGTTCGAGCTTGTTGTAGCCGGTGATGAGGTTCTGGCAGGATTCCGACGCGCCCCGGGTCAGCGCGATCTCTTCCGGATCCACCTGCAAAAGCTCGGCGATGCTTTGGTAGGACGCGTCGCGATCCTCCCCGTAGCCGCCGCCTCGGGCGTAGAGGGTGTTGTCCTCATTGACGCGGTGTTGGTTCGCGATGAACGCCTCTTTGACGGGATCCGCCATGATCCCCCAATAGCCGTTCTCGAGATTGATGATGTCGTCGGTCACCGTGTAGCGGGCATGCACCCGGGCCCAGAAATCGCGGTCGGCGGCGATCTCTTCAGGCGAGGCGTCAGGCGCGACGAAATCCGCTGTTTGGCCCCTCGCCGCCGCGGGCAAGACGGTGGCGGCGCCGACGGCGCCCGCGCTTCTGATGATCTGACGGCGGGTCGTTGGCATCGGACCTCCCTCCCCTGACTTCTCTAGGACAAAGTGCCAGAGGCGGGTGACAGCCGAATGAAACGCGTGGCGATTTCCGTACCAAAGGCGGTCATGGCGGCACAGCGGACAAAAAACCTCGGCCAGCGTGATCTTTGCCCGGCCGTGGGCTAGGGTCCAAATTCTCGCTCAACCAAAACAAAGGGTGTCCTCTTGGCCGAGACGCCGGATCCAAGCTTGCGAGAGTTCAACAGCGCCGAGATTGGCGCGATCGCACATCTCTATCGAGGCGAAGTCTACCGCAGCACCCTTTGGCGGACCCGGCTCGACACGACGACCAATTGGTCGGTGGTGACGCTTGGCGTGGCGCTTTCGATCACCTTCTCCTCGCCCACCGCGTCGCCCCTGCCCCTGGTGCTTGTAGGCGTGTTGATCTTGTTCTTCCTGACCCTCGAAGCTCGACGCTACCGCTATTTCAACGTTTGGCGAGCCCGCTGCCGCTGGATCGAGACTCACTTTTACGTGCCGATGCTCAAAGACCGCGACCTGCACATGGACCAGGGATGGCAGAACGTGCTCGCCGACGACTATCAGCACCCCCGCTACCATGTGGGCTTCATGACCGCGATCGGCCGGCGGATCAGACGCAACTATCTGTGGATCTTGCTGATTCAATCGATCGCCTACGCCGGCAAGGTGATCGTCCATCCGACCCCGATCGAGAGTTGGGCGCAATTGTGGTTTCGGACCGATGTCGGCCCGGTACCGGGCCAGGTGGTGGTATTGGTCGGGCTAATCTACGTCGTCACCTGGAGCGGGATCGCCATCTGGAGCGAGATCTCCGACAGCCGCAAGTTCCGCTCGAAGCCCAGCACCAGCGCGATGGGCTGAGCAGATCGAGACGGCCGGCGGCTGTCATGCCGAACCGGGAATGCCGGGAACAAACTCAACCGACGGGCGAAATACAGATCGCGAACAGCATTACTTTTAAAAGAAAATCTACATTTCAATTCAATCTGAAAACTATTGATTGCTATATTTCCTACTGATAGGTGACCGTCTCAATGGTGAGTATCTTTACCATCTATAAATCGTAATTGATCTATATTCCGGGAGTACCACCGATGGGTGTAAATGTTCAGAACAAAGCGGCGCAACACGCGACGATCTCTCTCGTTGAAGATGGAGGTAAGACGAAGCTAAGTGTCGACGGCGGTCCGGCCAAAGGTGCAGTGGGGATCGGTGCCACCAACAGCGTCGGGCCCAAGACGGTCGAAACATCGAAGGGTGGTTTCATTACCGAACTTCGAGACGCGGTGGGCGGTACCCTGAGCGCTAAGGACGTAGGCGAGCTTTTCGAACGCTTGACCTTCAGCGACGGAAGAGGCGATGTCGAAGGGATAAACGGCGTCAAGCTCATAGGTCTCACCGACGACGCGTTCACCGTCGCCATCGACAATGGCCGGGCGGTCGACAGATCACATTCGAAGTTGGTGCCGATTTTCTGGCGAATTTCGATACCGGCGCGGACTTCGGCGATGGCCAAAGCCGGTTCAGCGTCCTTGCGGACGGCCAGGGCGGTCTTGGCGGCGGCGCCATCCGCGACTTGGTCGGTGGCCAGTTCGCCGGCAACCAAAGCGAGCTCGAAAACATCCTGACCGCAGCATTGGATCTGGACGATCAACGCATCGAGCTAATCGGTCTGGAAGACGACAATTTCGCGGTTCAGGTTTCGGTCGGCGGTAAAACCGACACGGTTCTGTTCACCGGCGACGTTGCCGAAGCGGCTATCGACGTTTTGGAATCCGGCGTCGTCAATCCCGGCAATCGGGCCAGCCAGTTCGTTGTGATCGAGGATGGCGATAGCGGAACGGTTGGTATCGGGGGTGGTGGCCTAAACGTCACCGATGGCGTTGGCGTCAAGGATATTGGCGGCGTCTTGTCCGTGGACGATGTCTTAGAGCTGGCCGAGACCGCAGAGGCGCGGCCGAACGTCAATGCGATCGACCAGGGCGACACGGTGCGCGTCGAGTTTCCGGGGAATAACAACTCGATCGAGGTCTTGGTGATCAGCGACAGTGTGGGCGACCTGCTGGACGGTGGCGAGTTCACACCAGCTTCCAGCTTGATCGTCTGACGTAAAAAGGGCGGATGGTGGCTTGGAGCCGGGTATCCGCCCTCACCTTCAGAGGGCGATCCCCTCGCCGCCGAAACTCACCGAAGCAAAATCATGTCATGGAGGTAAGGACCGGTAGATCGGTCGGCCCTGGCAAGCTACCGGCGGCCGTCAACATGGCGTGGATCTGACCCCGGTGGTGGGTTTGGTGGTTGAACAGATGCGTCAGGCAAAGCCCTTTCGACCGTGTGACACCTGCTCCTTCGCCGCCCGGAAACCAGGTCATCGCTCCGTCAAGATCAGGATCGCCGAGGCTGCCAAGCCAAGCGATGAGCGCGTCATCGATCTCGGCGCGCTGGTCCTTAAAGACCGACCAATCCCGCGGCTCTTTCAAGTTGACCGAAAGGTTTTGCTCGGGTATCGGATCGCCGGCGAAGCGGGCCATCATCTCACAGTAGGCAGGTGTGATCATCTTGCCGCCCCCAAGTTTGGTGAGTTTATCGCTGCCGCTCGCAAGGTATCTCCGCAAGCGCCGCGAAGATTGGCCATGACGGCCGTGATTTTCGAGGTGGAACTGCCGACGGCCGCAAGCAGGATTATCTCGACATCGCCGCCCGGATGAGACCGATGGTTGAACAGATCGACGGCTTCATCTCGGTCGAGCGCTTTCAAAGCCTGACCGATCCGACGAAAATCCTGTCGCTCTCGTTCTTACGCGACGAGGAGGCGATCCAGCGGTGGCGTAATACCGCTGCTCATCGAGGCGCCCAGTCCCAGGGGCGCGGCGGCATCTTCCGCGACTATCGTCTCAGGACCGCCGGCGTGATCCGCGAATATGGCATGGTCGATCGCGCCGAGGCGCCGGCCGCCAGCAGGCTGGCCCCCGACGGTTAGCGGGCCGCCGGGCCCGGTCGGACCCGGCGGACGCTTTGTCGTCAGATCAAATCCGACAGCGGCTCAGGCGAAGGACATGCCCATCGCCATCAACAGGCTGAGCGCCAGGGTGGTGAGCGCAAAGCTGCCGAAGAAGGCGAGGTTTGCCGTCTTTAGATTTTTTGTCTGTGCCGCTTCCGCTTTCAGTCGTTCCGCTGAGCGCCGTTCAGGTCCCCCCACCACCCGCAGATAGTAACTGTCGGTCAGAAGCGGGATCCCGAGCCGGATGTCGACCGGATGGGTCGACCAGCGGCTCGCGGCCAGCGCTTTAGCCAGCGCTTCATACTGCTCGTTGGTGAAGCCGTCGGCCACGTCCGGCGGCATGGCCGCCAGCAACCGGTCCAGCGGCGCGAAGGCCTGGGGTGTGTGGTCGGAAGCCTCCAGCGCCCGGACCACCTGGGAGGCGGCTTGCGGGTCGGCCTCGGTGAAAACACTCAAGCGCTCAGGCCTGGCCTCGGCTTGATCCAGCATCATGATTTCAGCCCTTGAAACAAACTTTCGAGCCCAGGCTCGAAAAGACGAAAATTGCTTGAGGTTACGTCCCGACCGGTTCGGGACAGGGCTAGGGCTGAGGACAAAACAGATGTCGTCAGCGGGACGGGGCAGATCGAACAAACCATCGCCATCGCCTCACCAACATGAAGACATGCCCGAGATCTTACGCAAAACTCCTGAAGGGCTGGTAAACGCCAGCTAAAAAAGAGGCCGGTAACACTACCGGCCCTCTCCATGTCAGGCGTGCCGCCCTGGAACGGACGAAAAATCAGTCACCCAGATCCGGCAAGCGCAAAGGTTCGATGTCGGCCTGAGGCACGTCGCTTACCGGTAACTCCATGGCCGGCATATCGTCCAACGCGTCGTCGGGCCGCTCATCCTTGTACAGACCCTTGAGGCGAGGCAGGACACCGCCGGTACCCGCCGGGATCAGCCGCCCGACGATGACATTCTCCTTGAGCCCGTTCAGATAGTCGGACTTGCCGGCGAAGGCCGCGTCGGTGAGCACCCGGGTGGTTTCCTGGAACGACGCCGCCGAGACGAAGCTCTGGGTCTGGAGGCTCGCCTTGGTGATGCCCTGGAGCACCGGTAGACAGGTGGCAGGACGCTTGTCGTCGATCACCGCCCGCTCATTGACCCGGTCGAACTCGACCCGATCGACCTGCTCACCGACCAGGAAGGTGGTGTCGCCGGGCTCCAAAATCTCGACCTTTTGCAGCATCTGGCGAATGACCACCTCGATGTGCTTGTCGTTGATCTTCACGCCCTGAAGCCGGTAAACCTCCTGGATTTCGGCGACCAGATAGTTGGCGAGCTCGGCAACACCCAACACCCGAAGGATGTCGTGGGGCACGGCGAAACCGTCGACGATCAGATCACCCGGCTGCACCTGGTCACCGTCCTGGACGATGATATGCCGTCCCTTGGGAATCAGATATTCGACCGGCTCGATCCCATCCTGGTCCGGCAGGATCTTAAGCCGCCGCTTGGCCTTGTAGTCCTTGCCGTACTCGATGGTGCCGTGGATGTCGGCGATGATCGCCGGATCCTTCGGCCTCCGGGCCTCGAACAGCTCGGCCACCCGCGGCAGACCGCCTGTGATGTCGCGCGTCTTGCTCGCTTCCTTCGGGATGCGGGCGAGGATGTCACCGGCGTGGATGGTCATGCCGTTGTCGACATTGAGGATCGCACCCACCGGCAGGTAGTAACGAGCCTCATTGCCGTTGGACAGCGTCACCGGATTGCCGTTCTCGTCCTGAACCAGGATCGAGGGGCGGAGATTGCTTGCACGGGCGTTCTGGCGCCAGTCGGTGACCTCCTTGCTGGCCTTACCCGTCGTCTCGTCGACCACCTCCTTGAACGAGGTCCCCTCGACCATGTCATGGAAGATAATGGTGCCGGAAACCTCGGTCACCACCGGCAGGGTGTGCGGATCCCACTCCGCCATCTTCTGGCCGCGACTGACCTTGGCGCCCGGTTCGACCGCCAATCGGGTGCCGTTCAACAGCTTGTGCCGCGATTTCTCCCGGCCATTGCCGTCATAGAGCACGAGTTCGCTGTTGCGGCCCATCACCACCAGGCGGCCCTGGCTGTCCTCGACCAGGTTGGGTTTCACGACCTCGAGGGTGCCATCGACAATCGCCTCGATGTTGGATTCCTCGGCCTGTGACTGAGCCGCACCGCCGATGTGGAAGGTGCGCATGGTCAACTGAGTACCGGGCTCGCCGATCGACTGGGCGGCGATAACGCCGACCGCCTCGCCGGAATTGACCGGCGTGCCCCGGGCCAGGTCGCGGCCGTAGCAGGCGGCGCAGACACCACCGGCGCTGTTGCAGGTCAGCACCGAGCGGACCTGAACAACGTCGACGCCAGCGTCCTCGATCAAGGCCACGTCCCGCTCGTCGAGAAGCGTGCCCGCCTTCATGATCACCTCGTCACTCGACGGGTCGCGGACATCTTCGCTCACGGTCCGGCCAAGGATCCGGTCGGCCAGGCTTTCCACCACATCACCACCGGCCATGGCCGCGGTCATGCGCAAGGATTTCTCGGTGCCGCAGTCATCCTCAACGATGATGCAGTCCTGGGCGACGTCGACCAGACGCCGGGTCAGATAGCCGGAGTTGGCCGTTTTCAGCGCGGTGTCGGCCAAACCTTTGCGGGCGCCGTGGGTCGAATTGAAGTATTCGAGCACGGTCAGGCCTTCTTTGAAGTTCGAGACGATCGGGGTCTCGATGATGTCGCCGGAAGGCTTCGCCATCAGACCGCGCATGCCGGCCAGCTGCTTCATCTGGGCCGGGCTGCCACGGGCACTGCTATCGGCCATCATGTAAATGGCGTTAGGCTGCTTCTTGCTCGATTCCGGATCGTCCTCACCGCGGATCACGGCGATCATCCGATCGGCGACCTTATCCGAACAGACCTGCCAGGCGTCGACCACCTTGTTGTACTTTTCCCGCTGGGTGATCAGGCCGTCGGCATATTGCTGTTCGAACTGCTTGACCTGATCGCGGGTGAAATCGACCAGCGTCCACTTGTCCGGCGGGATCACCATGTCGTCCTTACCGAACGAGATGCCGGCGCTGGCGGCGTTGGTGAAGCCGATGGTCATCAGACGGTCGGCGAAGATCACGGTCTCTTTCTGACCGCAATGGCGGTAGACCGCGTCGATCACGTTCGAGACGTCGCGCTTACGCAACAGCTTATTGACCAGCTCGTCGAACTGCACCTTCGGATGCCTGGGCAGGATCTCCCAGATCAAAAGCCGACCCGGCGTGGTCTCGATCCGCTTGATCTCCGTCTCGCCGTCGGCGTTCACGGTCTCCAGCCGGCAGGTGATCTTGGCATGGAGCGAAACGATCTTGTTGGCGTAGGCGTGGAACACCTCGTCGGTGCCGGAGAACGCCATGCCCTCGCCCCGCTGGCCGTCGAGCGCGATCGAGATGTAGTAGAGCCCGAGGACGATGTCCTGGGTCGGCACGATGATCGGCTTACCGTTGGCGGGGCTCAGGATGTTGTTGGTCGACATCATGAGAACCCGGGCCTCGAGCTGAGCCTCCAGCGACAAAGGCACGTGCACGGCCATCTGATCGCCGTCGAAGTCGGCGTTGAAGGCGGTGCAGACCAGCGGGTGAAGCTGGATCGCCTTACCCTCGATCAGGGTCGGCTCGAACGCTTGAATACCCAACCGGTGGAGTGTCGGCGCCCGATTGAGCATGACCGGGTGCGCGCGGATCACCTGCTCCAGAATGTCCCTAACCTCCGGCCGCTCCTTTTCGACCATCCGCTTGGCGGCCTTGATGGTCTGGGCTTTGCCGTAGAGCTCGAGCTTGGCGTAGACGAAGGGCTTGAACAGCTCAAGCGCCATCTTCTTCGGCAGGCCGCATTGATGGAGCTTGAGTTCGGGACCGACCACGATCACCGAACGGCCGGAATAGTCGACGCGCTTGCCAAGCAGGTTCTGGCGAAACCGGCCCTGCTTGCCCTTGAGCATGTCGGACAGCGACTTCAAAGGCCGCTTGTTGGCACCGGTGATCACCCGGCCGCGACGGCCGTTGTCGAACAGCGCGTCGACCGCCTCCTGCAGCATCCGCTTCTCGTTGCGGACGATGATGTCCGGTGCCCGGAGCTCGATCAGCCGCTTCAACCGGTTGTTGCGGTTGATCACCCGTCGATAGAGATCGTTCAGGTCCGAGGTGGCGAACCGGCCGCCGTCCAGGGGCACCAGCGGACGCAGCTCGGGCGGGATCACCGGCACGACCGTGAGAATCATCCAAGACGGATCGTTGCCGCTCTCCAGAAACACCTCGATCAGCTTGAGGCGCTTCACGATCTTCTTGCGCTTGGCCTCGGAGGTGGTCTCGGCGAGCTCCGCTCTCAGCTTGTCCCGCTCCACCGGCAGATCCAGCTGGCTCAGGAGATCGCGGACCGCCTCGGCGCCGATACCGTAGGTGAAGGTGTCGTCGCCATAGTCCTCCTTGGCCTTGAGGACCTGCTCCTCGCTCATCAGCTCGCAGCGCTTGAGCTCGGTCATGCCGGGCTCGACGACCACGAAACTCTCGAAATAGAGCACCTTCTCGAGGTCACGAAGCGTAATGTCGAGAAGGGTACCGATGCGCGACGGAACCGACTTCAGAAACCAGATATGCGCGACGGGCGCCGCCAGCTCGATATGGCCCATGCGCTCGCGGCGGACCTTCGACTGGAAGACCTCGACACCGCATTTTTCGCAGACGATGCCTTTGTATTTCATCCGCTTGTACTTGCCGCACAAGCACTCATAGTCCTTGATCGGACCGAAGATCCGGGCGCAGAACAGACCGTCCCGCTCGGGCTTGAAGGTCCGGTAATTGATCGTTTCCGGCTTCTTGACCTCGCCGAACGACCACTGGCGGATCTGCTCCGGGCTCGCGATCGAGATCCGGATCTTGTCGAACTTTTGCGGTCCGCTTGGCTGACCGAAAAGGTTGGCGATTTCCTGCCTCATCATTCCGGGCTCCTTAGCCGTAACTTTCGACCAGCTCGTCATCCATCATCGGCAGACGCATGGGGTCGCCCTGGGGCGTGTCGCCAATGCCTGTCTCTTCCTCGAGATTGACGTCGAGGGAGAGCGCCTGAAGCTCCTTGACCAGAACGTTGAAGCTTTCCGGGATACCGGCCTCGAAATTGTCCTCACCGCGGACGATCGCCTCGTAGATCTTGGTGCGACCGGAGACGTCGTCCGATTTGACCGTAAGCATTTCCTGCAGCGTGTAGGCGGCGCCGTAAGCCTGGAGCGCCCAGCACTCCATCTCACCGAACCGCTGACCGCCGAACTGGGCCTTACCGCCGAGCGGCTGCTGGGTGACCAGCGAGTAGGGTCCAACCGACCGGGCGTGGATCTTGTCGTCCACCAGATGACCGAGTTTGAGCATGTAGATATAGCCAACGGTCACCGGCCGGTCGAACGGCTCGCCGCTGCGCCCGTCGACCAGCGTCACCTGACCGCTGGCGTCGCATCCGGCGCGCTCGAGCATGGACACGATGTCGGGCTCGTGGGCCCCGTCGAACACTGGAGTTGCGATCGGCACGCCTGGACGAAGGTTTTCGGCGAGCTCCATCAGTTCACCTCGATCGTAGCCGTCCAGATGCTTGGCCACCTCGTCGCCATAGATCTCCGAGAGATAGGTCTTGATCTGATTTTCGGCCTCCTGGTCGTTGAGGCTGTCCAGCATCTCACCGATCTGCCGCCCCAGATTGGAGCAGGCCCAACCCAGATGGGTCTCCAAGATCTGACCGACATTCATCCGCGAGGGCACGCCCAACGGGTTGAGCACGACGTCGACGGGTGTGCCGTCCTGCAGGTGCGGCATATCCTCGATCGGTGCGATCTTGGAGATGACGCCCTTATTGCCGTGGCGGCCGGCCATCTTGTCGCCCGGCTGCAGCTTGCGCTTCACCGCGACGAACACCTTGGCCATCTTCAGAACGCCCGGCGGCAACTCGTCACCACGCTGGAGTTTCTCGACCTTGATGTCGAAGCGATCCTCGAGCAACCGGATGCCATCGTCGAGCTGACGCTTGAGCTGCTCGATCTCGATCATGCGCTGGGCATCATCGACACCGAAATCCCACCACTGGCGCCGGCTCAACTCGGCCAGGAGCTCCTCGGTGATCTCGGCACCTTTCTTCGTGCCTTTGGGCCCGCTAGTGGCGGCCAAGCCGATCAGCAGCTCCTTGAGGCTCGAATAGATATTGCGTTCGAGGATCGCGCGCTCGGCGTCCCGGTCCTTGGCCAGACGCTCGATCTCGCCGCGCTCGATGGCGATCGCGCGCTCGTCCTTGTCGACGCCCCGGCGATTAAAGACCCGAACCTCAACCACCGTGCCGGTAACGCCCGGCGGCACCTTCAACGACGTGTCGCGAACGTCGGCCGCCTTCTCGCCGAAGATCGCGCGCAAGAGCTTTTCCTCCGGCGTCATCGGTGTCTCACCCTTGGGCGTGACCTTGCCGACCAGAATGTCACCCGCCTTCACCTCGGCGCCGATATAGACGATACCGGCCTCGTCGAGATTGCGAAGCGCTTCCTCGCTGACGTTCGGAATGTCCCGGGTGATGCCCTCCGGCCCAAGCTTGGTGTCGCGCGCCATCACCTCGAACTCCTCGATATGGATCGAGGTGAAGATGTCGTCGCGGACGATCCGCTCGGAGATGAGGATGGAATCCTCGAAATTGTAGCCATTCCAGGGCATGAACGCGACGAGCGCGTTCCGGCCGAGGCCCAGCTCGCCCAACTGGGTCGAGGGACCGTCGGCGACGATGTCGCCGGCATTGACCGCATCGCCTTTCTTCACCAGAGGCCGTTGGGTGATGCAGGTGTTCTGATTGGAACGCTGGAACTTCCGCAGGTTATAGATGTCGACCACGGAGTCGGCACGGGCCTGCTCATCGGTCACCCGGATCACGATCCGCGAGCCGTCGACCTGATCGACCACCCCGGACCGGCGAGCGACGACGGCGGCACCGCTGTCGCGGGCGACGACCTCCTCCATGCCGGTGCCGACGAACGGCGCCTCGGCCTGGACCAGCGGCACCGCCTGACGCTGCATGTTCGAGCCCATCAGCGCCCGGTTGGCGTCATCGTTCTCCAGGAAGGGAATGAGGGCCGCGGCGACCGACACGAGCTGTTTCGGCGACACATCGATGAACTCGCTCGCCTCGGGCGCCACCAGCAGGAAGTCGCTTCGATGCCGACAGCTCACCAACTCGTTCACAAAGCGCCGATCTTCGGTGAGTTCGGCATTGGCCTGGGCGATCGTGTAGCGCCCCTCCTCCATCGCCGACAGATAGACCACCTCGTCCGTGACCCGGCCGTCAACCACGCGCAGGTAAGGGCTCTCGATGAACCCGTATTGGTTGATCCGCGCGTAAGTGGCGAGCGAGTTGATCAGACCGATGTTCGGGCCTTCCGGGGTCTCGATCGGGCAAATCCGGCCATAATGGGTCGGGTGCACGTCCCGGACCTCGAAACCAGCCCGCTCGCGGGTGAGGCCGCCCGGACCCAGCGCCGACAGACGCCGCTTGTGGGTGATCTCGGAGAGCGGGTTGGTCTGGTCCATGAACTGGGAAAGCTGGGAGCTCCCGAAGAATTCACGGACCGCCGCCGCCACCGGCTTGGCGTTGATCAGATCGTGGGGCATGGCGGCATCGATGTCGACCGAGCTCATCCGCTCGCGAACCGCACGCTCCATCCGCAACAGACCGACCCGGAACTGATTTTCCATCAGCTCGCCCACCGAGCGGACCCTTCGGTTGCCCAGATGGTCGATATCATCGACCTCGCCCCGGCCGTCCTTGATCTCGACCAGGGTTTTGACGACCGCCAGGACATCCTCCTTACGGAGCACCCGAAGGCTGTCGTCCGTCTCCATCTCGAGCCGCATGTTCATCTTGACCCGGCCAACCGGCGAGAGGTCGTAACGTTCCTGGTCGAAAAACAGACCGCCGAACAGATTTTCAGCCGTCTCCAAGGTCGGCGGCTCGCCCGGCCGCAGCACCCGGTAGATCTCAAGCAACGCTTCCTCGCGGGTGGTCGATTTGTCGATCGCCAGCGTGTTGCGGATGTAGGGGCCGATGTTGTTGTGGTCGATGTCGAGCACCGGCAGGGTCTTGTGCCCGGCCTCGACCAGCGTGTTGATCAGATCCTCGGTAAGCTCGTCGCCCGCCTCGGCGTGGATCAGGCCGGTCGCCTCGTCGATCAGATCGTCAGCGAGGAACGAGCCGACCATGTCCTCGGTCGAAACGAACACCATCTCGATGCCGCTTTCCTGGAGCTTTTTCAGGCCGCGGGGCGTCATTTTGGTGCCGGCGGCAACCAATTCCTCACCGCTGGCAGCATCGATGATCGCGCCGGCGATTTTTTGGCCTTTCAGACGGTCGGCATCGAACGGGATCTTCCAGCCCTCGCCGCTGCGCCCGAAGACGCGGCGGTCGTAAAACTCGTTCAGGATCTCGGCGTGGCCCATGCCGAGCGCCAGAAGGAAGGTGGTTGCCGGCAGCTTGCGGCGCCGGTCGATCCGGACGTTGACCAGATCTTTGGCGTCGAACTCGAAATCCAGCCAGGAGCCGCGATAGGGGATGATCCGGGCGGCGTAGAGCAGCTTGCCGGAGCTGTGCGTCTTGCACTTGTCGTGCTCGAAGAAGACGCCCGGCGAGCGATGCATCTGGGAGACGATGACCCGCTCGGTCCCGTTAATGACGAAGGTGCCGTTGTCGGTCATCAAGGGCATGTCGCCCATGTAGACGTCTTGTTCCTTGATATCGCGAACGCTGCGCGAGCCGGTCTCCTCGTCGATGTCCCAGACGATCAGCCGCAGCGTTACCCGCAAAGGTGCCGCGTAGGTCATGCCCCGCTGATGACATTCCTCGACGTCGTATTTCGGCTCCTCGAGCA
Source organism: Geminicoccaceae bacterium (assembly GCA_050331695.1). GTDB lineage: Bacteria > Pseudomonadota > Alphaproteobacteria > Geminicoccales > Geminicoccaceae > JBHJGP01. The sequence goes on along the minus strand of JBHJGP010000021.1, from coordinate 4,072 downwards.
CGTAGTCGACGAAATCCAAGGCCGCCCGGTCGGCGAAGTCCTTGATCGGAAAAACCGACTTGTAGACCTCCTGCAGCCCATGGTAGCCGCGCTCGGCAAGCGGGATCCCCATCTGCAAAAAATGGTCGTAGGACGAGCGCTGAACCTCGATCAGGTTCGGCATCGTGGTGACCTCGGGGATCTTACCGAAGCTTTTGCGGATACGCTTACGTGCTGTAAACGACGTCGGCATGTCGCGTTGTGTCCCTCGAAACGAGTCGATACGCGCGCCGGAACCGGCGCACGCCCAGATCAGCGCAAGAAGGCCGGGGTCCCGTCTCGCGAACGAGCGGGACTGCCAGCCTGTGCGTTCCTTCTACTGAGGCAAAGGCGCCCGGTGATGCGGCGCCCGGCCCTGGAGCAATCCTGATAGGAGACGATTATTTGATCTCCACAGTCGCTCCCGCCCCCTCGAGCTGCTCTTTAATTTTGTCGGCCTCTTCCTTGGCGACACCTTCCTTAATCGGCTTCGGCGCGCCTTCGACCACCTCCTTGGCCTCTTTCAGACCAAGACCGGTGATCGCCCGGACCTCCTTAATGACGTTGATCTTCTTGTCGCCGAAACCGGCCAGGATCACGTCGAATTCGGTCTTCTCTTCGGCGGGCGCCGCATCCGCGGCGGCACCACCCGCGCCGGGCATCGCCGCAACGGCGACCGGCGCTGCGGCGGCGGCGGAAACGCCCCACTTGTCCTCGAGCATCTTCGCCAGTTCGGCGACCTCGAGAACGGTGAGGTTGGAGAGATCGTCGACGATCTGATCGAGATTGGCCATGGTTTATCTACCCCCTAGACATGGATGCCGCGGCCCCGCCCCCGAGCCGCGAAGGTCTTCAGCTCTGTTGCGACTTCGCGCGGAGAACACCAACCATCTTGCTGTTCGGCGCACTGAGAACGGTCACCAGCTTCGACGCCGGCGCATTCAGCAGGCTCAGGAAGTTCGCCGCAGGCGCGTTCAGCACGCCCAGCAACTTCGCCCGCAATTCATCGATCGATGGCATGTCGGCCAGGGCTTTCACCTGGTCCGGCGTAAGCAGCGTGCCGCTGAGCCCACCACCAACAATCGTCAGCTTGTTGTTCTTCTTAATGAACGACGAAACAACCTTCGGTGCCGCCGTCGGATCGGCCGAGTAGGCGATCGCCGTTGGCCCCTTGAACAAAGGTTCCGTCGCGGCGAAAGGCGTGCCCTCGATCGCGATCTTCGCGAGGCGGTTCTTCGCAACCTTAAAGTTGGCGCCGGCCGCAAGAACCTGACGACGCAAATCGGTGACCTCGGCGACGCTGAGACCATGGTTGGATGTAATCACCACCACGCCCGCTTCGCTGAAAACACCGCGAAGCTGGTCAACGACCACCGTTTTCTGAGCTTTAAGCACGATCGCCTCCGTGCGGACGAAGCTTGCGCGCTCGTCCCACGACCCTTAGTCCACCACCACATTCGTCAGATACAGGCAAGCTACCCAAGCAAAAACCGCCGCCAGCGCAATCCCACGCGCTGCGGCGTTCGCTCCGATCCGCCGGACAGCACAAAGTAGTCAGCGTGCCCGAAACTGCAAGCCCTTTCTGCCAAGATTTCTGCGCCCGCACCATCGACCGCGCTAGCCGCTAGCGGTCAGGGACGCCACGTCCACCTGAATGCCCGGCCCCATCGACGAGCTGATATGGGCGCGCTGCAGATAAGTTCCCTTGGCGCCGCTGGGCTTGGCCCGGGTGACGGCGTCGACCAGCGCCTTGATATTCTCGGTGATCTTGTCAGGCGTGAAGCTCGCCTTGCCGATGCCGGCATGGAGGATCCCCGCCTTTTCCACGCGAAACTGCACCTGACCGGCCTTCGCGGCCCTGACTGCATCCGCGACGTTGGGCGTGACCGTGCCCAGTTTCGGATTGGGCATCAGGCCCCGGGGACCCAGGATCTTACCCAACCGGCCGACCACGGGCATCATGTCCGGCGAGGCAATGCAACGATCGAAGCCGATCTCGCCCTTTTGGATCTGTTCCGCCAAATCCTCCGCACCGACCAGATCGGCACCCGCTTCCTTGGCCGCGTCCGCCTTGTCGCCCCGGGCGAACACCGCGACCCGCACGGTCTTGCCGGTACCGTGGGGCAGATCGACCGTCCCCCGCACCATCTGGTCCGCATGGCGCGGATCGACGCCCAGATTGAGCGAGACCTCGATCGTCTCGTCGAACTTGGCGACCGCCGTCTCCTTCACCAGGCTGACCGCGTCGCTGAGGGGATAGGCCTTCTCGCGATCGATCTTCTTCAGCGCGTCGACGACGCGTTTTGCCTTCTTCGCCATGACCCTACTCCACCACCTCGAAACCCATCGACCGGGCGGACCCGATGATCATCTGGGTTGCGGCATCCACATCATTGGCATTGAGATCGACCATTTTCTGCTCGGCGATCTCCCGGCATTGATCCTTGGTCACCTTGCCCGCCGTCGACCGCCCGGGGGTCGAGCCGCCCTTGGAGAGCTTGGCCGCCTTCTTCAGAAAATAGCTGGCCGGCGGCGTCTTGGTGATGAAGGTGAAGGTCCGGTCCTGATAGGCCGTAATGATCGTGGGAATTGGCATGCCCGGTTCCATGCCCTGGGTCGCCGCGTTGAACGCCTTGCAGAACTCCATGATGTTGAGCCCGCGCTGACCCAAGGCCGGCCCGATCGGCGGCGATGGGTTGGCCTTGCCGGCCGGAACCTGCAGCTTGATGTAGCCGGCGATCTTCTTCGCCATGGGAACTCTTCCTCCACGCGGTCCGAACGCGCGGCCCGAAGCCGCGCTCCCGCGAGCTGATTGGTGCGCCTATTGTTTCTCGACCTGGCTGTATTCCAGGTCGACCGGTGTCGCGCGCCCGAAGATCGACACCAAAACCTTGAGCCTGCCCTTGGCCTCGTCGACCTCCTCGACGACGCCGGAAAAAGAGCTGAACGGTCCGTCGGTGACCGTCACCTGATCGCCCGAGACGAAGGTGATCGTCGGCCGGGGATGCTCCGTTCCCTCCTGCATCTGCTGCAGGATGCGGGCCGCCTCCTCATTGCTGATGGGCATCGGCTTGCCACCGGACTCCAGAAAATTCGTAACCTTGGCGGTGTTCTTCACAAGCGACCAGGTCTCGTTGTTGAGCACCATCTTGGCCAGGACGTAGCCGGGGAACAGCTTGTTCTGGGCGCTCACCTTCTTGCCGCGCTTGACCTCGATGACCTCTTCCGTCGGCACCAGCACCTGCTCAAACAAATCATCCAGACCCTTGCGTTCGGCCTGCTCCTTGATCGACTGGGCGACCTTGGCTTCAAACCCGGAATAGGCGTGAATGATGTACCATTTCGCTCCGGCCACGCCACTTTCGATGGGTTGCGCTTCGCTCATATCTCGATCAGCTCCCGCTCAGGCGCCGAGGCCGAGGATCAAGCGCACCAGGAATGCAAGCACCTGGTCGACCAGGAAGAAGAAAATGGCCGCCAGGAACGCCATCACGAAGACGCTCGCGGTGGTGACGCCCAACTCCTTACGCGACGGCCAGGTCACCTTGGCCAATTCCTGACGCACCTCGCGGACAAACTGCGCGGGTGAGGCTTTCGCCATAGTCCGTTTCCTTGCTCTTCGATCCTCGGTTCTTCAGGTCCCGGCGGATCCGCTTACGTCGCTCAAGCGAGCGCCAGGCACCACTCAAAACAGCTCCTGGCAGGAGTGGAGGGACTCGAACCCCCAACCCCCGGTTTTGGAGACCGGTGCTCTGCCAGTTGAGCTACACTCCTTGATGTATCGGTCTGGCCAACCGGCCGTCCAAAGGAGAAAGCCGGCGTCCAGAACCGGAGCCGGCGCGCATCTCTACTTGCTTTTGGGTCAGGCGACAAGCCCGCCAGGCGCCCCTGGCGGGCAATCAGTTCAAGGTCCTATTCGACGATTTCTGTGACGATGCCGGCGCCGACGGTGCGGCCGCCTTCGCGGACCGCAAAGCGCAGGCCCTTCTCCATCGCAATCGGCGCGATCAGCTCAACATCCATCGTCACATTGTCCCCAGGCATCACCATCTCC
>JBHJGP010000020.1:0-93666 GCA_050331695.1 Geminicoccaceae bacterium | reverse complement strand
CCCGTCGTGACCGAGTTGGAGCGGCGGTTTAACTGTCATCATATCTATCAGGCCGACGCCCCACTGGCGCTTTTAGAAGAGATAGGCAAACGCATCCGGGGCGCCGCCAGCCATGGGATGGCCGGCCTCAGCGCCGAGCAGATCGAGCGCATGCCCAATCTGGAGATCTGCGTAATCAACGGTGTCGGGCTCGAGACAACCGATCAGGCCCTCTGCCGCGAGCGAAACATCACAGTCGCGCCGACGCCGGTCCTCCATGAAGACGTCGCTGATATCGCGATTGCGCGCGCGCTAGCCGCCTGGCGGCGGAGCGTCGATGCCGACCGGTTTGTCCGTGCGGGTAGATGGCGCAAGGGTCGGTATCCCCTGGCCCGCAAGCTTACCGGCATGAAGTCCGGTCTTCTGGGCCTGGGGCGGATCGGCGTCGAGGTGGCCAACCGTTTGCAGGCGTTCAAATGCGATCTCGGCTATGTCGATCCGATCGATCGCGAGATCGCCTACCGTCGCTATGCCGACGCTGTCGAAATGGCGGAAGACTGCGACATTTTGTTCATGTGCGCGGCTGGTGCGGCAAAGGGAAAGGCCCCACCCATCGTCACCCGCGAGATCCTGGAAGCGCTCGGTCCTCGCGGCGTCTTCGTCAATGTCGCGCGCGGCTGGCTGGTCGACGAGCCGGCGATGATCGAACTGCTCGCGGCCGGCAAGCTCGGCGCCGCCGGTCTCGATGTCTTCGAGGACGAGCCCCAGGTGCCCGAACCGCTGCTGGCCCTGGAAAACGTGGTTCTGACCCCGCACATCGCCAGCAATACCGAAGAGACGATGGGTGCCATGGGGGAACTGCTGATCGCCAATTTGGTAAGCTGGTTCGAGGGTAAAGGGGCGCTCAGCCCTGTGCCGTAATGCCGTTTGCCGTCTCGCGGATAACATGCAAAAGCGATCCTGCCAGGGAACGGCCCACCATGAGTGTGACACCCCGCTCGCCATGGCTTTGCACGAGCACCGTCATATGATGGCAGAGCGTTGCGGAGAAAAAGTCGCGCGGAAAGACAGATGGATGCGTGTCCAGCGGTACCAAACGGGCGAGAAGCGCTCTGGTCTGCGGACCAGTGATCGTGAGACCGGCCCAAGCAGCGCTTTGATCGGTCATCGAAGCCAGTCCTCGAAGCGCATCCCCCAGTTCCGCTCGGGGGTCGCTATCCGAGCGAAGGACGAGCCATTGATCCTGCGCCATCCAGCCGACGGTGAGCCGCCCGCTCCCTGAGCTATGGCCGGGCCTTGGCAACTCGAACCCGAAATGGCCGCGAAACCGGGCGTGGAGGTCGCTGACGGTACCGCGCCGGGCCGCGATCGAGGTGAAAACCACGTCGGTGAGTTCCGTTACGCGGAGACCAGGCCACTCGTCGGTGACCGGCTGTGGTTCTCCAAAGGCGTTCGCCGTTTTCAGTTCGATGTCAGCCACGGAGCCGTTCGCCTTCGGGATCGATGAAATGAGGCGAGCAAACCTCGACCTCGATGTCGTGGCCCCGCACCAGGTCGACCGCCCGGATCCGCTCGCCCAAGCGCTCGGCGCCGCGGCGGAGAAGTCCAAGCCCGATACTGTGACCCAGGTTCGGCGAGAAGGCGACCGACGTCAGATAGCCCTCATCATGGTCGATGGCGGCGGGGACACCTAGGGCAAGGAAGTGAGCACCCGCCGTCAGTGTTTGACCACTGTCGACCGGCTTGAAGCCTGCCAGACGCAAGCCTTCGTCGACGTTTAGGCCCGGCCTTCCGGCCGCGACCTCGCCAATGAAGTGTTTCTTCCGTGAGACCATCCGGCCCATACCCAGATCCCGCGCCGTGGTCTGACCGTTCAGCTCGTTGCCTGTGGGATGGCCTTTCTCGATCCGAAGGACGTTCAAGGCTTCCGTGCCGTAGGCAGCAACATCAAGCACCCGGCCCCGGTCGATCAGAACGCGGATGAGGCCGTCGCCATAGCTGACCGGCACGGCGAGTTCGAACGCCAGCTCACCGGAGAAGGAGAGGCGGAAGAGCCGCGCCGGGAGGCCGCCACAGATCGTGACCTCGGCGTAGGCCATGAACGGCAGGGCATCATTGCTCAGATCGAAGCCCGGATCGACGACCGTTTCGAGCAGTTTGCGGGCGCTCGGCCCGGCGATCGCATATTGCGCCCACTGCTCGGTGACGCTCGTGAGCTGAACGTCGAGATCGGGCCAGAGGCATTGGTGGCAGAATTGCAGGTGGCGGAAGACGGAGCCCGCGTTCGCGGTCGTGGTGGTGACGATGAAATGCTGGTCATCGAGGCGGGCGATTGTGCCGTCATCCATGACAAAGCCATCATCCCGCAGCATGACGCCGTAGCGGCACCGGCCGACGTTCAGGGTCGAAAGCCCGTTGGCATAGACGCGCTCCAGAAAATCCAGCGCGTCGGCTCCCTGAACGTCAATCTTGCCGAGCGTGCTCACGTCGCAGACGCCGACGGCATTACGGACGGACAAGACTTCCCGATCGACGCTTTGCCGCCAGTGGGTTTCACCGGCTCGGGGAAACCACTGGGCGCGCAGCCAAAGGCCCGCTTCGACGAAGACGGCCCCTTGCTCTTCGGCCCATCGATGGCTTGGCGCTAGGCGAAAGGGCCGAAAGGCTTTGCCGCGGCTGCGCCCGGCGAACGCGCCGATGGTGACGGGCGTGTAGGGTGGACGGTAGGTCGTCGTCCCGATCTCGGCGATCGGCCTGCCCCTGAGCTCAGCGATGATCGCGAGCGCGGTTATATTCGCCGTCTTGCCCTGGTCGGTCGCCATGCCCAGCGTTGTGTAGCGCTTGGCGTGTTCAGGGCTTCGAAAGCCTTCCTGAACCGCGAGGGCCAGATCTTTGGTGGTGACGTCATTCTGGAAATCGAGCCAGGCTCTGCCGGCGGCGGATTTGACCCGCCAGAACGGGGTGATCGTGAACCGGCTGTCCTCGGCCTCGGGCAGCGTGACAGGCCGTGTTTGAAATCCAAGGTCTTCGGCGCAACGCGTTCCCGCGCGACACCCCTCGGCCAAGCAGGCCGATGTCGAGAATGTGCCATTGGCGGATCCCGCCACCATCATGCCTGGCGGGAGATCGTGACCGGGAATGAAGGTTGCGAGCTCGCCATGCCACCGGGGGTGGCTCCTGTGATGGCAGGTCAGGTGCAGGACCGGGTTCCAGCCACCGGACACGGCTAGACAGTCAACCTCAAGCCGTTCGCTGTCGCCGAGCAGAAGCGCTCGCAAGCCCAACCGGCCCTTGGTGCCGACGATCGTGCCGCCAGCGATGTGACGCAGTCCACCCGAACCGTCAATGTGGGCTGGCGCCTGGGTGCTGGCCCGCGTGTCGATGACCGCTTGGACCTCGGCGCCGGCGGCAGCCAGATCGACGGCCGTTCGCCAGCCATCGTCATTGTTGGTGAAGACCGCCAGCCGTTTGCCGCAAAGCGCCGCGAAGCGATTGGCGTAAGTGCGCACCGCGCCCGCGAGCATGATGCCGGGGCGATCATTGTCCGTAAAGGCGATCGTCCGTTCGACCGCGCCCGCCGCCAGGACCGATCGCCTGGCGTAGATCCGCCACAAGGTCTGGCGAGGTAAGCTTGCGGGCCGGTCCGGCCGATGATCGAATACCCGCTCCAGGGCGCCGTAGGTGCCGTGGTCAAAAACACCGAAAACGGTGGTCCGGCTCATCACCCGCACATTGTCGAGCGAGGCGAGCTCTTGGCTGATCTTCTCGGCCCAATGCGCGCCCGGCATGTCGTCGATGTCATAGCGCTCCGCCAGCAATCGGCCGCCCCGACGAAAATCCTCGTCGACCAGGATCACCCGGGCGCCCGCCCGCCCGGCGGCGAGTGCCGCCATCAGACCGCTGGGACCGGCACCGATCACCAGGACATCGCAGTGCAGAAAACCCTTGTCGTAAACGTCCGGATCCGGGGCCCCTGAGAGTTTGCCGAGGCCGGCCGCGCGGCGGATCAGCGGCTCGTAAACGCGCTCCCAGAACGAGGCGGGCCACATGAATGTCTTGTAGTAAAAGCCTGCGGTCAGCAGCGGTGACAGAACGTCGTTGAGCGCCAGAACGTCGAAGCCCAACGACGGGAACCGATTTTGGCTCTGGGCGGTGAGGCCGTCCTGAAGCTCGACGGTCGTCGCCCGGCTGTTGGGCTCGAGCCTATCGCCTGCACCGATCGAAACCAGGGCGTTCGGCTCTTCTGCGCCGGCGCTGAGGGGACCACGTGGCCGGTGATACTTAAACGAACGCCCCATTAGGTGAATGCCGTTGGCGATCAGAGCGGACGCGAGCGTGTCCCCCGGATAACCGGCCAATTGCTGCTGATCGAAGCTGAACTTTAGCGTTCGGCTCCGATCGACGAGGCCGCCCTCGATCCGATGGCTCTGGTTCATGGTTCAGGCAAGCCCCGCCTGGCGGCGTCCACGGCGAGCTCGACCGCGACGATCTCGTGGGTAACGGTGTTGCGGGTGACGACCAGCCAGGAGCGGTCGCCATGCTCATGGTACCAGAGCTCGCGGTGCAGACCGGCCGGATTATCCCGCAGGTGAAGATAATCGTTGAACGCGTCGGCCGAATTTTTGCCGCTTGGATCTGGACGTGAGATGAGCGAGGCGTCCCCGAGATAGACGAATTCCGCGGCGTCGCGAGGTCCGAGGAGAGGGTGGTCGATGATCATCGAAACGAGAAGAGGTCAGTGAAGGTTGGGCTGGGCGCCGGCGCCCCGCTCATCGATGAGATAGCCGCGCTCGAAACGGTCGAGACGGAAGGCCGTGGCGGTGTGATGAGGCTCGCCGGTGGCCAGGAGATGGGCGAAGCACCAACCCGAGGCCGGCGTCGCCTTGAACCCGCCATAACACCAGCCGGCATTGAGGAAGAGACCCGCGATCGGTGTACGATCGATGATCGGCGAACCGTCCATCGACATGTCCATGATACCGCCCCAGGATCGTAAGACGCGGGCGCGGCCCAGCATCGGCAAGATCGCCATGGCACATTCGCACACTTCCTCCATGGTCGGCAAATTGCCACGGTGGGCATAGGAGTTGTAGCCGTCGATATCGCCGCCGAAAACGAGCCCGCCCTTGTCCGACTGGCTGATGTAGAAGTGGCCGGCACCGAAAGTGACCACGCCGGGGATCACGGGCTTGAGGCCCTCGGAGACGAACGCCTGGAGAACGTGACTTTCAATCGGCAGCCTGAGGCCGGCCGCGGCCATCACCCTGGAGGTCGAGCCGGCGACCGCAACGCCCACCTTGTCGGCCCGGACTTGCCCCCGGCTAGTCTCGACGCCCTTGCAAACCCCCTCCTCGATGATGAAGCCGGTGACCTCGCAATTCTGGATCAAATCGACCCCGCGGCCGTCGGCACGCCTGGCATACCCCCAGGCGACCGCATCGTGACGTGCCGTTCCCGCTCGTCTTTGCAAGAGACCGCCGGTTATCGGGAAACGGGCGTTGGTGAAATCGAGAAAAGGGCAAAAATTTCGGACGCCTTGGGCATCCAGCAATTCGGCGTCGGCGCCGTGGAGGCGCATGGCGTTGCCGCGCCTGGCATAGGCATCGCGCTGGGCGTCCGAATGGCAGAGATTGAGGATGCCCCGCTGGCTGACCATGGCGTTGTAGTTGAGGTCTTGTTCCAGTCCCTCCCAGAGCTTCATCGAAAACTCGTAGAAGGCCTCGTTGCCGGGCAACAGATAGTTGGACCGGATGATCGTCGTGTTACGGCCGATATTGCCGGCACCGAGCCAGCCCTTCTCGATCACGGCGACATTGGTCATGCCGAACACTTTGGCGAGATAGTGGGCCGTGGCCAAACCATGCCCGCCACCGCCGATGATCACGACATAGTAATGGGATTTCAGCTCCGGTTCGCGCCAAACCGGTTGCCACCCTTTGTTGCCGTGCAAGGCATTGGTCAGGAGCGAGAGAAACGAGTAATGCATCGGCGGTTTTGGAGCACAGCGGTGAAGGTAAAAGCACGAAATTCATGATCACCTTAGTTGATCGCGAGCACAAGCGACCCTTCCACGAACGGCACCAACGCCGCAGCGGCGATAGCCTGATGTCGTTTGCGCCCAATCCAAAGACCCGCGCGCGCCTACTCTTCGCGCCGGCCCTCAAACCCTTGTTGCGAAGGATGCACGCGCCGTCATGACTCACAAATCCGATATCGAAATCGCGCGTGGAGCCTCGAAACGACCCATTCAGGAGATCGGCGCCAAGCTTGATATCCCGAGCGATGCGCTGCTGCCCTACGGCCACGACAAAGCCAAGGTGTCGGCGGATTTCATCGGATCCCTGGCCGGCCGGGAGGATGGCAAGCTCATTCTCGTGACCGCGATCAACCCGACGCCTGCGGGTGAGGGCAAGACCACCACAACGGTCGGCCTGGGTGACGGGCTTAACCGCATCGGCAAGAACGCCGCGATCTGCCTGCGCGAGCCTTCGCTGGGTCCCTGTTTCGGCATGAAGGGCGGGGCCGCTGGCGGTGGTTACGCGCAAGTTGTGCCGATGGAGGACATCAACCTCCATTTCACCGGCGACTTCCACGCCATCACCTCCGCCCACAATCTTCTGGCGGCGATGATCGACAATCACGTCTATTGGGGCAATGAATGCGCCATCGACACGCGGCGGGTCGTGTTCCGCCGGGTGCTGGACATGAACGACCGGGCGCTTCGTCAGATCACGGCTTCGCTCGGCGGCATCGCCAATGGCTTCCCGCGCGAAGCCGGCTTCGACATCACGGTCGCGTCCGAAATCATGGCGATCCTGTGCCTGGCGACGGATCTCGCGGATTTGCAGCAGCGCCTCGGCGACATCATCGTGGCTTATCGCCGGGACCGGTCACCTGTAACCTGCCGAGACATCAAGGCCGACGGCGCCATGACCGTGTTGCTACAACAGGCGATGCAGCCCAACCTGGTGCAGACCTTGGAAGGCAACCCTGCCTTCATCCACGGCGGCCCCTTCGCCAACATCGCCCATGGCTGCAATTCGGTGATCGCCACCAGGACCGCGCTCAAGCTCGCCGATTATGTCGTGACGGAGGCCGGCTTCGGCGCGGATCTGGGCGCCGAGAAGTTCTTCGACATCAAATGCCGCAAGGCCGGTCTAAAACCCAGCGCTGCGGTGATCGTCGCGACCATTCGGGCACTGAAGATGAACGGCGGCGTCGCCAAGGAGGATCTGGGCACGGAGAATGTCGGAAAGGTCTCCGAAGGCTGTGCCAACCTGGCGCGCCACATCGAAAACGTGACCTCTTTCGGGGTTCCGGTGGTGGTCGCAATCAATCATTTCGCCACCGACACAGATGCCGAGATCGAAGCCGTCAAAACCTTTGTCGCGGATCGCGGCGCCGAAGCAATTCTGTGCCGGCACTGGGCCAAGGGATCGGAGGGGACCGAAGAACTGGCCGGGCGTGTGGTCGCCGTCGCCGATGCCGCCGAGGCTCGGTTCGCGCCGCTTTATCCGGACGAGATGGGTCTTTTCGAGAAGATTGAAACCGTCGCCACCAAGATCTACCGGGCGGGCGAGGTGCTGGCCGACAAATCGGTCCGTGATCAGCTTCGCCAGTGGGAAAGCCAGGGTTTCGGCCATCTGCCGATCTGCATGGCCAAGACCCAATATTCGTTCTCGACCGATGCCAACCTCCGGGGCGCGCCGACCGGTCACGCCTTGCCGGTTCGCGAGGTGCGGCTCAGCGCCGGCGCCGGTTTCGTCGTCGCGATCTGCGGCGAGATCATGACCATGCCGGGTCTGCCCAAGGTGCCCTCGGCGGAAGCCATCCATCTCGACGACAATGGGCTCGTCCAGGGCCTCTTCTAAGAACGGTCGAACGTCCATGTCGGCTAAAATCATCGACGGCAAGGCCTATGCGGCGGCAGTGCGGGAGCAGGTCGCGAGGCATGTCGCTCGGCTTAAGGCCGACCATGGCATCACCCCGGGTCTGGCGGTCGTTCTCGTCGGTGAGGATCCAGCCTCCGAGGTCTATGTCCGCAATAAGGGCAAACAGACCCGCGGGAGCGGTATGGCTTCCTTCGAGCATAGGCTGTCGGCCGAGGTCAGCGAGACCGAACTGCTTTCGCTGATCGACCGGTTGAACCACGACCCTTCCGTTCATGGGATCCTGGTGCAGCTACCGCTGCCGGCGCATCTGGACAGCCACATCGTCATCAACGCCATCGACCCATCCAAGGATGTGGACGGCTTTCACATCTCCAATGTCGGGCGCCTCGCCACCGGCCAAAGCGCCATGGTTCCCTGCACGCCCCTCGGTTGTCTGATGCTGTTGCGCCATCATTTGGGTGCATTGGACGGGCTTTCGGCGGTGGTACTCGGGCGCTCGAACATCGTCGGCAAACCGATGGCCCACCTCCTGCTGAGCACCAATTGCACCGTGACGATCGCCCATTCCAGAACCGGCGATTTGCCAGCGGTCTGCCGTGGCGCGGACATTCTCGTCGCCGCCGTGGGCAAGCCATCACTGGTTCGCGGCGGTTGGATCAATTCCGGCGCCACGGTAATTGATGTCGGCATCAACCGCGTGTTCGAGACAGGAGAAGGTGAGGCGAAGACGCGTCTGGTCGGGGACGTCGCCTTCGATGAGGCTCTGGAAGTGGCGGGCGCCATCACACCGGTGCCGGGTGGCGTCGGGCCGATGACCATCGCTTGCCTGCTCGCCAATACGCTGACGGCCTGCTTTCGAATCCACCGCCTGCCCGAAGCCGAGATATTCGCTGCCCGGGAATGACGCGCACGAGAATATAACTTTCGCGCGATCTTTTTCGCATCAGGCCCACTTTGGCTTACCGTCGATCCATGGCTGTCATCGGGAACGCCGGGCGCAAGATCCGCGTCGTGCATCTGATCCGAGATCTGCGCATCGGCGAGGCGCAGCTGCGATTGCTCCATTTTCTGGAACAGTCGTGCCCTGAGACCGAAGCGTCGCTCATGCCTCTAGGCCCGCGCTTCGATTCGGAGCTTTCCAGCCGGCTAGCCGGGCTTGATGTCACCCGGATCGAACCGCTCACGCCCCCTTTTTGCTACAGTCCCTGGCATCTGGGCCGCCGACTCAGATCGCTGGCCCCGGACATCGTCCATGCACACGGTCCGATTGCTCGGGCCACCGGCCTTTTCATCGTCGACCGTAGCTGTTCCATGATCGTCAACACGCCCTTGACCGACAAGCCATGGCGTCAGCCGTTTGGCTGGATGCGGACCACTTCGAAGCGTATCCGGACCGTATCGAGCGGTGTCGAGATGAGCGGCTTGGACCCGCGCCGGGCCAATCCCCGAACGATCCTAATGCTCAGAGGCTATGCGAGCCCGGTCGTCGGCACGATCGCTCCCCTGAACGCCGGCCAGGGTCTCGATCGTCTCATTGCCATGATGGCGACCCTCAGGCACGTGGCACCCCTGGCTCGTCTTTTGCTCATCGGCAGCGGTCCTCTGCTGGAACGGTTGGAAGACCAGGCCGAGGATCTCGATATTGGCGACGCGGTCACAATCGAACCGGCACCGATCGATCGGACAACCGCACTCGCCGCGCTGGATGTGTTCGTTCTCCCGGCATCGAGAACCGTGTCGTTGACGCCCCTGGTCCAGGCGATGGTCGCCGGCGTTCCGGTTGTCGCCCATAGAACGCCCGGCACCCAAGAGATCATCCGGAACCAACGAAATGGCGTTCTGGTCGATGCGGACGACCCTTCCGGATTGGCGGGCGCGGTGATCGATCTATTGAAGGACAGCGACAGACGCCGGCGGATGGTCGTCGACGCGAGGCGCACCGTCAAATCCCGGTTCTCCGCGGACGAGGCGGGAGAACGGGCCCTGGACCTGTACCGAGAGCTAGCCGCGAGCCCCTAGCGCTGCGGGCATCGACCGGCCTTGCCGGCGGGACAGGTCTCGTGGTCTTTTTCAAACCATGAGATCCCTGCTCATCGTTGCCCACGCACCGTCACCCAACACGCTCGCTCTGCGCGAAGCCGCCACGGCAGGTGCTGGCGAGGTCGACCCCGAAACCATCAACGTGATTGAGCTCAGTCCGTTCGACGCCGGGCCCGATCACGTGCTGGCGGCGGACGCGATCCTGTTGGGCACGACCGAAAATCTCGGCTATATGAGCGGCGCGCTGAAGGATTTTTTCGACCGCGTTTACTATCCCTGTCTGGAACACACCCAGGGTCTCGCCTACGGCCTCTACATCCGTGCCGGCCACGATGGGACAGGAACGAAGCGCGCCGTAGAGACCATCGTCACCGGCCTGAAATGGAAGGCGGTGGCCGAGCCCGTGGTTTGCCGGGGCGCCTTCGACCCCAACTTCGTCGAGCAGGTGCGGGAGTTGGGCATGATGATGGCCGCCGGCCTGGACGCCGGGATCTTCTAGGACGCGATCAGCTCCATCCCACGCAGTAGGGTTCGGGTTCCAGGTCGGTCGGATCGCCCGCGGTCGACGGCGGCGGGAAGCTTTGCCGGAAGGTGAATGCCAGATCGCTTGGGCCACCGTCCCGCAACTGTGCCAGGCGGCGAAGACCCTCGTTCACGGATGGCAGGGTTCCGGCCTCGATCCACCACAGAACCTGATAGGCGCCGACCGGCCGCTCGAACCAGTGTCGCCGCAGGATCATGACGCTTCTGTGCTCGGATTTATAGGCGAAGGCGAACAGGCTTTCGACGTCCCGCCAAACGGACATGTTGACGATGAACCGGGGGTTTTCGTCGACCTTGATGTCGGTGGCATTGCCGGCTTCGCTCTGCAGACGCCAGACGAAGCCGGAGCTCCGTTCGGCGAGCGCGTTGATGTCGTCGAGCCGGTTCATGAAGCCCATCATCCGCGGATCGTCCAAATCATAACGCGCGGTGCCCACATTCATTTGGGCCAGTTGCCATTCGTTCATGAGCCCTCGGTCCCTTGGTGTGTCCTCTTCGCAGCTTTCTACCGCTGGCGACGGACTGATGATAGATAGCTGACGTCGCTGCAATAGGACCCAAGCCCGCCGACGGCGATCACACCATGGGCGCCAACGCTGTGGTAGAGCCGCTCCTCGGTTGGGTTATAGATGCCGATGTTGTCTTGAAGGTTGATGGAGTCCCAGCTTGAGTCACGGAGTTGCCGCCCCAAGGGCTGAAGAGGTTCTACCGGATCATCCAGAAGGGCGTCCGGTTTCGCCCCAAGCTCGCGCGGTCCGGCCGGCCAAAGCCGTTCATCTCACCTCGGTTCACGTCGCCGACGACAATCGGATCTTCCATAAAGAATGCCGGTCCCTGGCCGCGGCCGGCTTCGAGGTCGTGCTCGTAGCGCCCCATCCGGCCGACGAGGTCTTTCAAGGCATCCAGATCCGCGCCGTGCCGAAGCCGGGCAACCGCCTGGTCAGGATGTTCGTGACGACGACACGCGTGCTCCGCCGAGGCGTCGCGGAAAAAGGCGACGTCTATCACATCCATGACCCGGAAATGGTGCCCTGGGCGCTGGTGCTGCGGCTCATGGGCAAGCCCGTGGTCTATGATGTCCATGAAGACTACGTCACCGGCATCGCCGCGGTCGACTACCTGCCGAAGCCGATCGCCTGGTCTGCGGCGCGGATCTACAGCCTGTTCGAAAACATTGCCCGGCGGACCTTCACCATCGTGATCGCCGAGCGCTATTATGAGCGACGTCTCAAGGGCGCGGTCCACGTCCTCAACCACATGCGCCAGGATCTGGCCGACGGGCTGGCAGCGATCCCTCGAACTACCGAACCCCAGGCGCGACCCCGTTTCCTCTACGCCGGCAGTATCACCGAAAGCCGCGGCGCGTTGATTCTCGCTGAGCTCACCACCCGGGTGCCGGGTATCGAACTGGTCATGGTCGGGCGGTGCTATCCAGAGCTCTTGGAGCAAATGGAGGCGCGGAGCGGCGATACCGCGATCAATCTCGTCGATGAGGACGGCGAAACCACGGTGCACCGGGCCAATGACGCTCCGAATGCGGCGAGCCTCACCATCGAAGGCGTGGGTTTCCACGTTCCCCATGAGCGGATCATCCACGCCCTGAGCCAGCAGTGGACCGGCGCTTTGGCCGTGTTCCCCCCGAGCGATTTCTATCGCGAGAAGGAGCTGACCAAGTTTTTCGAATACATGGCGGCGGGTTTGCCGATCATCTCATCCAATTTCCCGACCTGGCGCGCGTTGATCGAAACCCACGAGGTGGGGCTTGTCGTGGATCCGCGATCGCTGGACGAGGTCGCAAGCGCCGCCCTGCGCCTCCACAGCCGACCCGACGAGGCCTGGCGGTTCGCCCAAAACGGGCGCACGGCGATGGCTGAACATTTCTCCTGGTCCTCGCAGGCCGACCGGCTGATCGATGTTTACAATCGGTTGATCACGAAGACGGCGTGAAATGGAGAACCGGCAGGGTTCGCCCGGAAATGGCGTCGGATGGCGCCTCACCGACGATGACGGCCCCCATCCGCTGATAGAAGGCGCAGGCACCCGGATCTGAGAGGATCGTCAGCGTCGTGCCCTTGACTGATCGAAGCATGTCTTCGGCGGCGCAAAAAAGCGCTTGGCCTACTCCCCGGCCCATGGCGTCCGGTTCGACGAATATGGCGCGAAGATCGAAGGTGCCGGGCTCTTCGGTTGGCTTAAGGGCGACGACGCCCAGCAGTCGGCCGCGATCATCGACGGCCACGCGCCAGAGACCGGTTTCGATCTCGGATGCGCGCACACGCAAGACCGGATAGCAAAGGGCCATGAAGGTCTCGTCATAACCCCAGTGAGCCTTCGAACGCATCGACAGATTCGTCAGCTCGTCAGCTTCCTCTGTGCGGGCGGGGCGAATAAGGAACCCGCTCAAAGATCGTCGACCAGATCGCGCACCAGGTCCGGGTCGTAGCCGTGAGCCGCACGAAAAAGCTGCCTCGTGTAGGGATGGTCGGGTGTTTGCTCGCGAAGCCGGGACACCGGCAGGATTTCGACGATCTCACCCCCCCTCATGACCGCAATCTCCTCACAGATGTGGCTCACAACCGCCAGATTGTGGCTGACGAGGATGAAGGTTAAATCGCGCTGGCGCCGCAACCGGCTGAGCAGGTTCAAGACCTCCGCCTGGATCGAAACGTCCAGCGCCGAGGGCGGCTCGTCAAGGAGGATCACCCGGGGCTCGATGATCAGCGCCCGGGCGATCGCCACCCGCTGACGCTGGCCGCCCGAAAGCTGGTGCGGAAATCGGAAACGATGGTTTCGATCCAGGCCGACTTCGGTGAGAGCTCGGATCACCCGCTCATCCCGCCCGCGGATGTTGTGGATTTCGAGAGGCTCCTTCAGGATCTGATCGACCGTCTGCCTCGGATGAAGCGAGCCGAACGGGTCTTGAAAGACCATCTGCACCTGTCGTCGGAATGTCTTCGTTCGCTTCGGACCCTGTTTTTCACCGGCGATGGTGATCTGACCCGTCCAATCCTTGATCAGGCCGGCGATGGCTCGGAGCACGGTCGATTTGCCGGAGCCGGACTCGCCCACAAGCCCGAAGCTACCGCCGCCAGGCACCTGAAACGTGACGCCCTTGACCGCGTGAACCGCCTGATCGCCACGGCCGAAACGGACATCGAGACCGTCCAGCTCGATCATTCGGCCCAGCTAGCGTCGCGGACCAAGGTCGCGAGCTCGGCGCGCGGCTCCTCGATCTGGGGCAGGCAGGAAAGGAGACCCCGCGTATAGGGATGCTGGGCGTGGGAGAGTTCCGACGCCAGGCAACTTTCGACGATGCGTCCGGCATACATCACCAGCACCCGGTCGCAGAACGAGGCAACCAGATCGAGATCGTGGCTGATTAAGATCAGACTGGTGTTCCGCCGGGTCACCATCTTGTCCAGGATCGCCAGAACCTGAAGAGACACGGTGACGTCGAGCGCTGACGTCGGCTCGTCGGCAATGACGATGTCGGGCTCTGGGATCATCATCATGGCGATCATCCCCCGCTGGCCCATACCACCCGAAAGCTCCTGAGGATAAGCCCCGTAGACCCGCTCCGGATCGGGGATACGAACGGCCGCAAGCATCTCGAGCGCCCGGCGCTTGGCATCGCTTTTCGAAGCCTGGTGATGAACGAGAAATGCTTCGGCGATTTGCCGGCCGACGGGCATGACCGGATTGAGACTGTACTTCGGGTCCTGGAGGATCATCGAGATCCGATTTCCCCGGATCGCCCGTAGCGTCTTCCTATCCGCGCTCAGAAGGTCGATGCCGTCGAACTGAAAGCGCTTCGCCGAGACCCAGCCATTGCCGGCCGTGAGCCCCAGAATGGAGCGGCCGGTCTGGGATTTGCCTGAACCGCTTTCGCCGACGATCCCCAGTTTTTCGCGGCCCAGCGTGAAGCTCACACCTCGGACCGCTTCGACCGGCCCTTTTGGCGTTCGGAAGGTTACGGACAGGTCCTCAACATCGAGCAGGCGCTCGCCGGTCATGACCCGCCCTTGGGATCGAGCACATCCCTCAGGCCGTCGCCCAGAAGGTTAAAGCCCAGGCTCACGATCAGGATCGCCAGGCCGGGCATGGTGGGTACCCACCATTGATCGAGGATGAATTGCCTGCCGGTCGAAATCATGGCGCCCCATTCGGGCGAGGGCGGCTGGGCGCCGAGACCCAGAAAACCGAGACCGGCCGCCGTCAGAATGATGCCCGCCATGTCGAGGGTTAGACGCACGATCACGGACGACAGACAAAGCGGCGCCACGTGGCGGTAGAGGATGCGGGCTGGCGAGGCGCCCTGGGTCCGGGCGGCCAGAATGAACTCGGCGTTGCGGATGGTCAGCGACTCGGCCCGGGCGATCCGGGCATAGGGCGACCAGGTGGTAAGCGCGATGGCCAGAACAGCGTTTTCGATCCCCGGTCCCAGCGCCGCGACGAAGGCAAGCGCCAGGATCAACCGGGGAAAGGCCAGGAAAATGTCGGTGATGCGCATCAGCACCTGGTCGATCAGGCCGCCGCTGTAACCGGCGACGATACCGACCACCAAGCCGATGGGCACGACGATGAGGGACACGAGCGCCACGATGTAGAGCGTGATCCGGCCGCCCCAGATGATCCTGTCCAGAATGTCGCGGCCGAGCTGGTCGGTTCCTAGCCAATGTTCCGCGCTCGGCGGCTGCAGGCGATTGCCCAAATCCTGGACGATGCCGTTGGTGCCAGTGATCAACGGCGCGAAGGCCGCCGTCAGGATCAACAGGAGAATGATGACCAAACCGCTCATGGCGATCGGATTGGTCTTGAAGGTAAGCCAGGCGAAGTAGGTTCGCTGCGCCCGGGCCTGAAAAC
Organism: Geminicoccaceae bacterium; assembly: GCA_050331695.1. GTDB lineage: Bacteria > Pseudomonadota > Alphaproteobacteria > Geminicoccales > Geminicoccaceae > JBHJGP01. The sequence continues at coordinate 78,349 of JBHJGP010000020.1, read as the reverse complement.
TTGTCGCGGGGACGTCCGCTCTAAGCCAGTTGATGAGGCCTGATGAGGTGATGTCGCCCGGCAACGCCTTAGCCATAGCTCAACGGGCCCTTGGATCGACCAGGCGATAGAGGAGATCCGAGAGCATATTGATGCCGATAAAGCAGGTACCGACAACGATGGTACCGCCGATGACGGCATTCATATCCGAATTGAAAAGCGCATTGGTGATGTACTGGCCGATACCGGGCCAGGCGAACACGGTTTCGGTGAGCACTGAGCCTTCGAGTAGGGAAGCGTAAGTGAGACCGATGATGGTGATGAGCTGCACCAGCACATTGCCGAAGGCGTGACGCCAGATGACCGTGCGTTCGCGGAGCCCTTTCACCCGGGCCGTCAGGACATATTCCTGGCTCAACTGGTCGAGCATGAAACTGCGTGTCATGCGCGCGATGTAGGCGAGCGCGAAGGCGCCGAGGATCGTCGTCGGCAGGATCAGATGGCTGACCGCGCTCCAGAACACGGTTCCGTCTCCGGCGAGCAGCGAGTCGACCAGGAGCAGGCCGGTGACGCTCGGCACCAAGCCTTCGTAGAAAACGTCCAGCCGGCCGGGTCCAGGAACCCATTGCAGCTGCGCGTAGAACACGAGGAGTGCCACCATGCCGAGCCAGAAAACCGGGACCGAATAGCCGATCAGGCTCACCACCCGAAACAGGTGATCGATCCATTTGCCCTGATGAACGGCGGCGAAAACGCCCATCGGTACGCCGATGATCGTGCCGACCAGGGTTGCCAAGGTCGCGAGCTCCAGGGTCGCCGGGAAGAACCGGAGCAGATCCTCGAAAACGGGCCGGGCGGTTTGAATGGAAACGCCCAGATCGCCGCTCAGGATCTGAGCGAGATAGCGGATGAACTGGATGTAGAGCGGCTGATCGAGGCCCATCTCCAGATAGACCCGCTGGTAGACCTCCGCCGGCGCCCGGTCGCCGACGATGGCCAGCACCGGGTCAATCGGCATGACCCGGGCGACGAAGAAGGTGATCGCCACCAGGCCCAGGAAGGTGAAGATCAACGACAACACAACCCGGATGACGGCGAGAAGAGCGGAGAGCGAAGCCGATCGGTCGATCGCTCTCGCGGCTCCGCCACTTCTCGTCGTCAGAGGTTCGGCTGTGGCCACCGATCGTCAGACGGTACCAGCGATGGCGCGACTGCTACTTGGTGACGTTCCGATAGAAGACCAGATCGAAGGTCGGCCCCGAAACGAAACCCTCGACACTCGCCCGCATGGCAACCTGCTCGTTTTGCTGGAACATGACCACAAACGGCGAGTTCGCCTGGTGTTTTTCCTGCAGCTCCTGGTAGAGCGCCTCGCGCTTTTCCGGATCACCCTCACTTCGGGCTTGCGCTGCCAGGGACGTGATCTCCTCGTCAGCCCAGGCGTTGCGCCAGGCGAGCACGCCGGTCGCCTGCGCCTCCTCGCTATTGTCCGGATTGTGGGCGAAGCTGTCGGCATTGGAGTGCGGATCGACATAGTCCGGCGACCAGCGGGCCAGGATCAGGCCGTGGCGGCGGGCCCGGTATTTCGGCCAGAGCGCGCTGCCATCTTGCGGAACGATCTCGGTGGTAATTCCCGCCTGACCCAAGGTTTGCTGCAGCGACTGGGCGATTTCCATGTAAGGCGAGGTGTTAAGGCTGTCGATCGTAACCTCCGTGCCCTCCTCAATGCCCGCTTCGGCTAGGAGCGCCTTACCCTTCTCGATGTCGAGGCTGTAGGCATTGTTCGTTACCGATGCCCAAAGGCCGGTCGGCCAGAAGGTCTGATGGACGTTGAACTGCCCTGCCAGAAACGAGTTCGCCATCCCCTCGTAATCGACCAGATAGCGAAGAGCCTCCCAGGACTTCGGGTCGCTGAAACCCTCGAGCGACGCGTTCGCCGCCATGTAGATCAGCGTGGCCTTGGGATAGAATTCGACATTGATGTCGGCATTGCCCTCGAGCCCGGCCATCTGATCGGGGGTCAGGGTCCTGGCGATATCGATGTCGCCCTGCTCCAAGAGAAGCCGTTGGGCCGCCGGTTCCGGCAAATGCCGAATAATGACGCGCTGCATGGCCGGAGCACCGGTCCGAAAATCCTCGTAAGAATTGAGCATTACGGACTCGTTGGCGTTCCAAGCCTGGAGTGAGAAGGGGCCGGAGCCGGCACTCTGGTTCTTCAGCCAGCCATAGCCTAGGTCACCATCGACCTCGTTCTCCATGACCAATTGTTCGTCGACAACCGACGCGACGCCAGCCGACAGCGCATTCAGGACCAGACCCGGTGAGAAATCTTCGGTGATCGAGATTTCGAACGTCTTGTCGTCGACGACCTTGACCAGATCGTCGACATTGTCAGCCGTCCAACCGAGCTGGCTCAGGATGAAGGCGGGCGTCTTGTCCAGCTTGATCACGCGGCGGAGGGAGAAGACGGCGTCATCCGGGCGCACCGGATTGCCGCTGTGGAACGTCAGGCCATCCTTCATGGTGAAGGTGATGGTCTTGCCGTCATCGCCAATCTGCCAGCTGTCGACAACGCCGCCGGTGAGGGTTTCCAGATCGTCCGGCTCGAAGGTCATGACGCGATCGTAGAGGTTGGCGTTGATCTCGCCCGCCGAAAGCTCGAAGGTCTCGGCCGGATCAAGAGTGATGATATCGTCGATCCGCATGCCCATGACCAGCATGTCCTCGGGCGTCGCCGCTTGAACTGACGGCACCGCTGGCAAGCCTACGGCCAGGCCAAGGACGATTGCCGTGGCCGCGAGCGCCCTGCGTTTTATCGGGTTCATCCGTTCCTCCTGTTTGTTCTTCGAGCGTGATCGGGACCTTTGCCCGTGCCGACCTCTCCTGTCATGTGGCGATCTGGGGCCCAGGTCAACTCGCAAGCGGCGTGCCAACTGCTCGCTCATGTCGCGCCGAAAATGATGTCCGGCGACCGGCAGCGTGGCTACATGAGGTTATGTGACAAGAGGGAAAGGAATCGACCCATGGCTTTGATCTCCTATGGTGTGGCGACCGTCGCCACCATCAAAGGCGTCATTTTCGGTGCTGCCGTTACCTCCGCCTGCATGATGGCCTGCCATCGCCGTTCCAACCGCCGGGAGCACTGAGATGATCATTCGCCAAGGCGTTAACGCCGCCGCTCACATGGCCGCGGGTGCTTTGTTGGGTGCGCTGCTCGTGATGGTGGCGGCATCGAGCTGCCAGAACAGGCGTCGCAGGAGAACGGATCCGGATCATCAAATGGCCAGCTAGCCTCGGAACGCGGAGCTGAGCACCGACCGACAATAGTCTTCGGTCACCGGCACCGGGTTGCCGGGCGCCGTTGGATCGTTCGGCGCAGCCTCTGCGATAGCGTCCATCATATCCTGGTCAACGCCGATGCCACCGAGATCTCGCGGAATTCCCAGGGAGCTCAGCAAGTCGCTGATCCAGCCTTGAAACGCCTCAATATTGGGGTCGAGGTCCAAAAAACGGCATAGCCGGCCCAGTTTCGGGGCGATGGCGTTGCGATTGGCGCCAAGGACGTGAGGCATCAGTACCGCATTGGTGAGGCCGTGATGGGTCTCGAACATGGCGCCAATCGGATGCGAAAGGCTGTGGATAGCACCCAAGCCTTTTTGGAAGGCGATCGCTCCCATGCTCGCCGCCGCCATCATCGCTGACCGCGCGTCAAGGTCATCGCCATGCTCGAAAGCGCGGATCAGGTGGCCCTTGATCAGCCTCATGCCCTCAAGCGCGATACCGTCTGCAACGGGATTGAACGCGGGCGCCGAATAAGCCTCAAAGCAATGGGCAAGTGCGTCCATCCCGGTCCAGGCGGTGAGCGTCGGCGGCAGGCCGATCGTGAGTTCGGGATCGGCGATGACCGCGGCGGGCAGCATCTGCGGGTGAAAAATGATCCGCTTGATCCGGCTGGCTTCGTCCGTGATGACACCAGCCCGGCCGACCTCGGAGCCAGTGCCCGCGGTCGTCGGCACGGCGATGACGGGTAGGATCCCGTCCGTGGTGGCGCGCCGCCACCAGTCGCTTCGGTCCTCGAAATCGGCGAGCGGACGCTCCTGGGCGATCATGAAGGCGATGACCTTGGCCAGGTCCAGAGCCGAACCGCCGCCGACGCCGATGACCCCGTCGTGACCACCTTCGCGCAGGGCCGCGACACCATCCTCGACATTGCCATCGGTTGGATTGGGCTTCACGTCCTTGAACAGCGCCAACGGAACGCCGCTGGCCTCCAGTTGCGCGGTGACGCGACCGAATACTGGTAAGGCGGCCAGACCAGGATCAGTCACCATCAGTGGAGCCACCATGCCGGCACTTTTGATAGCGCCCGGCAACTCATCGATCCGTCCGGCGCCGAAGCGGATTTGCGTCGGCATGGACCAGTCCGCCCGGTAGGCAATCACCGCCCGCTCCTTTCAAGAGATGCTTGATCGGACATCGAAACTGGTCTCTGTTCCGGCTCGTGGAAACGCTTTTGTTTATCGATGGGGTGCGAAAATCCTTCGGCGGCATCCAGGCCGTCGACGGTGCCCGTTTTCAGGTAGAACGGGGTCGGATCACAGGTCTCATCGGTCCGAATGGTGCCGGCAAGTCCACACTTTTCGACATCATCACCGGCGTTCAGCGGGCCGACAGCGGCAAAGTGAAGTTTCGGGGCGAGGACGTGACCGATCTGGCAAGCCGCCATTTCGCCGAGCGGGGACTGGTCCGGACGTTTCAGCTGGCCCGGGAGTTGGGTCGGCTCACGGTTCTTGAGAACCTGATGCTGGCACCCCGTGGGCAGACGGGCGAACGGTTTAGGCCTGTTTTTGGCGAGCCTAGAGCTATACGCGATGAGGATCGCCAGATCGGTAAGCGGGCTGAGGAGGTCCTGGCGTTCACGCTTCTCGAAACCGTTCGCGATCATCGCGCCCAGGATCTTTCCGGCGGCCAAAAAAAGCTTCTGGAACTGGCCCGGGCCCTAATGCTGGATGCCGACGTCATTCTGCTCGATGAGCCGGGCGCTGGGGTCAATCCGGCTCTGATGAAGACGCTAGTCGACATTATTCGGAAGCTTAATCGGGACAGCGGGAAGACCTTCCTCATCATCGAGCACGACATGGACTTGATCGCCGAGCTCTGCGATCACGTTGTGGTGATGACCGAGGGACGCACACTGGTCGAGGGCACGTTCGCTTCCGTGCAAACGGATCCCAAGGTCATCGAGGCCTATCTGGGCGGCGGCCGTGCCCACTGAGCGGCTCGAGGTCCGGGATCTGCACGCCGGCTATGGCCGAGGCGACATCGTCAGGCACGTCGACCTTTCTCTGAAGCCCGGTGAACTCGTAACCATCATCGGCCCCAACGGTGCCGGCAAATCCACCTTGATCAAGGCCGTGGCCGGTGTGGTCCGACCACGCTTGGGTCAGGTCCGGCTGGGCGACGCCGAGGTCGCCGGGGAGTCAGCCTCGGAGATTGCCGCCCGGGGGCTCGCATATGTTCCTCAGGAGGCCAGCGTATTTCGCCATCTGAGCGTTCGCGAAAATCTGGAGATGGGCTGTTGGCTTAAACCGGATGCCCTGGCCGACGGCCTGGAGCGAGTCTTCCAGCTCTTCCCAATCCTCAAGGACCGACAAAAGGTTCGGGCCGGGCGGCTATCCGGCGGCCAGCGGCAGATGGCTGCTCTGGCCATGGCCTTGATGACCGCCCCCGCCATCCTGGTCCTCGACGAGCCGTCCGCCGGCCTGGCGCCGATCATGGTCGAGCAGATGCTCGAGATCATTCATCAGATCAATGAGACGGGGGTTGCCGTGCTCATGGTCGAGCAAAATGCGATCCAAGCGCTTAAGGTCTCGGATCGGGGCTACGTCATGGCGGCGGGCGAGGTGGCGATGACCGGCGAGGCGTCGGCACTCCTGGCCAATAAGGAAGTCAGCGAGCTTTACCTCGGGACCCGTGCCTGATGGGCCAGATGATCCTGAACGGCATCGTCAGTGCCGGTCTGATCGCACCACCGGCGATCGCCTTCACCCTGTTGTTTAGCGTCCTGCGGTTTCCCAATTTTGCGATCGGCGGGTTCATGACGCTTGGTGCCTTCATGGCCTACGCCGCCAACATAAGCGGCTTGCCACTGGTACCGTCCGCGATCCTGGGCATGGCGGCCGTGGCTCTTGCGGTCTGGGCTTCGGACCGAATCGTGTTCCAACCGCTCCGTAACCGCCAGGCCGTCACGCTTCTGGTCGTTTCGATCGCGCTCACCCTGATCCTGGAAAACATCGTGCGACTGATCTGGGGCAATGACGTGCGCGGCTACGACCTGCCGCTGACCCGGCCGATCCGCTTCGGTGAGTTTCGGATCACGATCGAGCAACTCTGGATCCTACTCGTGGCGGTGGGCGTAGCGGTCACCACCCACATTTTGTTGGCCCACACCCGATTGGGCAAAGCGATGCGGGCCACGGCCGACAATGGCGCGCTCGCCGAGGTCAGAGGCATTGACACCCGGCGCATCGTCGCCTGGACCACGCTCTATGCCGGCGCGCTTTTGGGCCTTAGCGGCGTGCTCGCCGGTTTGGATCTGGTGATCGAGCCCCGGGTCGGCTGGAACCTCACCATCCCGATTTTCGCCGCCGCCATCCTGGGCGGGATCGGCTCCGCCTATGGCGCCATGATCGGCGCGGTTCTGGTCGGCATCACCGAGGAGCTGACCATCCTCGTGCTACCGAGCACCTACAAGGTCGGTGTCGGTTTCATCATCATCGCACTTCTGTTGTTGTTTCGGCCCCACGGATTGTTGGGTGAACCGGTGATCAAGAAATGAGCGCTTACCTGATCTCGATCGCCACCTTTACCGGCTTTTTCATGATGCTGGCGCTCGCTCTCAACCTGCAGTGGGGCGTCACCGGCATGGTCAATTTCGGCATCGCCGGCTTTTACGGCGTCGGCGCCTACACGAGCGGTCTCTTGTCGGCCAAGGTCGGTCTGCCTTCGGAAGTGACCATCCTCGTGGCACCGGTGGTCGCCGCCGGGCTTGGCGCCTGTCTGGCCTTCCTGTCGCTACGCCTGCGAGACGATTTTCTGGCGATCGTGACGCTCGGTTTCGGGGAGTTCGTGCGCCTGATCCTGCTGAACGAGGATCAGATCACCAACGGCCCCCGGGGTCTGCCGATACCGGACCGGCCCTTGGCGGGACTGTTCGATCGAGGTGACTACGCGCTGTTCTACCTGGCGCTGGTGGCCTTCTTCGTCATCCTCTCCTACTTGATTGTCGAGCGGCTGCGGAAGGCGCCCTACGGCCGCGTCTTGCGGGCGATCCGCGAGGATGATGTGGTCGCCTCGGTGCTAGGCAAACACGTCTTGCGATTTCGGGTTCAGGTGTTCGCGCTCGGCTCGGCGATCATGGGCCTCGCCGGTGCCCTCTACGCCCACTACGCCCAGAACGTCTCACCGGATGTGTTTACGCCGATGGTCGCGATCTTCATCTGGATGTCGGTGATCGTCGGCGGCGCCGGCAACAATCGCGGGCTTCTGATCGGCGCCGGCGTCGTCATGGCCATTCTCGAGGGAAGCCGTTTTTTGGGCGACGCCGTCACCTTCATCAGCGCACCGGATTTGTCGGCGCTGCGGATCATTGTGATAGGTTTGGTCCTGATCCTGATGATACGTTTTCGGCCAGAGGGTTTGGTTCCGGAACCGAAGTTCAAGGCGTCGGACGCGTAAAACAAAGCGAGCTCAACGCTCGATCAGCAATGAAGAGGAGATTGCCCATGACGTTCCCGATCAGCCGAAGGCGCTTCGGCGGCGCACTCGCAGCAAGCTCGGCCATGGTGGCGGCGCCCGCGGTCCTGCGCGCCCAGAGCGGCCCGATCAATGTCGGCAGCCTGACGCCCAACACCGGTGGCGGCGGTCCCTTCGGTCCCAACATCACGGCCGCCCACAAGCTGGTGGTCGACATGATCAACGAGCAGGCCGGCGGCATTCTCGGCCGCGAGGTCGCCCTTCATCAAGAAGACAGTGAAACCAATCCGGAGACCGCGATCCGGGCGGCGCGCAAATTGGTCGATGTGAACCAGGTGATCGGGGTGCTCGGCACCTGGTCGTCGTCTGTCACCCTGGGGATCATGCCGCTCTGCCAGGAGGCCGGCGTCATTCAGATGTGCACCTCGTCCTCGAGCGACATTCCGCTTCAGGACAAGAAGGGCCTGGTTTTCAATTTCCAGGCGCTGTCACCGATCTGGGGCGAGGCGATCGGCAATCTCGCGGTCCGCCGGGGCTTCGAGAGCTACGCCGTCATGGCGCTCAACAATGATTTCACCATCTCGATGGTCGACAGCTTTGTCGACGTCGTCAAGGGCGCCGGCTTCGAGGTGGTCAACGAGCCCTTCTACTATAACGGCGATCAGAGCTCCTACCGCGCCGAAGTCGAGCAGCTGATCGCCGATGACCAGGCGGCCGTCTTCATCCCGAGCTACGTCACGGACTTCACCGCCGTTTACAAGGAGATTTTCCGCTCGGGCTACGAAGGACAGGTGATCTCGGTCTCGATCTCCACCGGTCAGCTATTCAAGGACGCCGTGGGCGCAGCCGCGAACGGCATCCTTCACGGCCTGCCGGTGCCGCCGATCGAGAGCCAAGCTTACAAAAACTACCTCCAGCTTGTCGGCCTCGAGGACAATGGCCAAGTGCAGCATCCTTTCGGCACGGCTGGCTTCGATCAGATGAGCGTGCTCCTCATGGCGACGGAACTGGCCGGCAGCGACGATGCGCTCGTGATCAAGAACAAGATCCGCGAGGTCACCAACGGGGACGGCACCGAGGTGATCGACCCGGTCACCGGTCTCGAAGCGATCAGAGCCGGTGAGAAGGTGAACTATTCGGGCGCCAGCTCGTCGGTCGAGTTCGAAGCCGATAGCGGCAAGATCGCCGGCCGAGACTTCATGCTTTGGGAGATCGTCGACGGCCAGGACGAGATCATCGAGAGCATCGCCGGCTGAGGCGCATCAGACTGACGCAAGCCAAGACCCATGGTCTTCCTCGCGGCCGGATCGGACCTATCTTGGAGGTCATCGAACCAACGCCGCGAGGTTACTCATGGGAGCTGACCCGACCGTCCTTTACAACGGCGCCTGTCCGATCTGCCGGACCGAGATCGAACATTACAAGAAACTCTCGGCGAAGCAGAGCGCCGCTCTGGACTGGATCGATGTCAGTGTCGACGATGAGCCGCTTAGGCGGCACGGGCTGACCCGCGACACCGTTTTCAAACGCTTGCATGTGGACATGCCCGATGGCCGGCTGGTCGCGGGCGTCGATGCCTTCATCGAGATCTGGTCCCGGCTGAAGCGCTACCGCTGGCTGGCCGCATTGACCGGGCGCGCCTGGATCAAGCCAGTTGCCGACCTGATTTACGACCGGGTGCTGGCACCGGCGTTGTTCGCCTGGCACAAGCGCCGCGAACGGTTGGGCCGGGTCAGCTACGGAAAGGCAGGCGCGCCATCACGGTGAAGGTCTCGTCCGGCGTCGGCTGATGATAAATGGCGATGCCGTCGACGAGGAAAGGCTCCCGGCACAAGGGCTCGGCGGTTCGCTGAAGAAATGAGAGTAGCTGGCTTAAGCGGGGCTCGCACAAGCGCTGGGTCAGCGTCATGTGAAAACGAAAATCCTCGAAGACGTAAGGATAGCCCCAGGCCAGCATTTGGGCGTCCTGACGGTCGCTGAGGTCGCTCTGACGACGCCGCTGGACTTCATCGTCCGTCAGTGCCGCCCGGAAAGGTTCGAAATCGCGAACGCAATCCGCGGCTAACTCGTCCATCTCTGACGACGGTTCACTGAGCACGAAGGCAATGAAACCGGAAAGCGGGCGGACGGTCAGAGGCGGCGCTTGGAAGCGACGACGTGACGCCGCGAAGGTTTCCGCCGCCGCGAACAGATCGGCTTCCGTTCGCTCGTTCGCCAGACGGAAAGGTGCCTTCATCGTCGCATGGAAACCGTAGCGCCGGGGCGAAGCGGTGAGCCGGTCGAATTCGTCGGGGGCGATCCCCGGCACCTCGATCCGTTCGTCGACCTCACCGCCGAAGGCGGAACGACCGAGCCAGGACCTGGCGAAGCGCTCCAGCGGCGTCTCCTCCGCCGGCGTCAGATAGATCGCGTAGCGCTCGCTCATGCCACCCTGCGGCCGCCGCACCAAACCCTTCGAACGACCGGCCGGCCCCGGATCATGCGCACCTGGATGAGATCGGCACGGAGGCCTTTGGCGATCCGACCCCGGTCATCCAGACCCGCTGTGCGGGCCGGTTTGGACGTTACCATGGCAATGGCGTCGGGCAGCTCGAAGCCGAACTCTTCGCGCGTCAGCCTGAGTGCGCCAAGCAGCAGGCTCGCCGGAATGTAGTCGGACGCCAGGGCATCCAGTAGGTTGGACTCGACCAGTGTCGATGCCGCGACATTGCCGGAATGAGATCCTCCCCGGATCAAATTGGGTGAGCCCATCACAACCAAGAGGCCGCGCTCCCTCGCGGCGGAGGCAGCTTCGACCGTGGTCGGGAACTCCGTGAGCACGGCTCCTAGATCCGCCGCTTCCGTGATGTGCTCGACCTTGCGGTCGTCATGACTGGCGAAGGGAATGGCCTTGGCTCTCGCAGTTGATGCCAGACGTTTTCGATTGACGGGGCCGTAGACGGTTGAGCCGTGCAGCAATTCTTCGATATGGGCGTCAACTCGGGTCGGGTCATTGTCGAAGAGCTTGATGTGCAGTTGGCGGTAGCGGTCCATATCGGGTGATTGGCGGTCGCCCGGCGCGTGATCCATCAGCGACATGAAGCGAACTAGCGGATCATCAACATAAGTCTCGAAGATCTGGCCGATATCCCGATGGGTGACCTCGCACCGCAGATGCAGGAAATGATTGACCTTCAGCATCTGATTGTCGACCGCGATCCGGAGCCCCTCGACCATTGGCCCGATCATCTCGGCGCGCACGTCCCAGCCGGTAGCAGCACCGAGGGTCAAACTGTCGAAAACGGTGGTGATGCCGGCACCGGCAACCTGCGCGTCGTGGCTGATGGCCGCGGACACCGCGTCCCATTCGACGCCCTTTCGCGGTTGATAATGTTTTTCCAGATTGTCGGTGTGAAGGTCGACCAGACCGGGAATGAGGTAATCGCCTTCGAGATCGATCCGATGGGGGTCCCGGCTGGCGCCACCGTCAAGGTCCGCAATGTGGCCGTCCTCGACCAAAAGATGGCCGGCGACGATTTGATCCTCGAGCACCAACGAAGCATTAGCGAACGCCAAACGCCCCTCGTCCAAGACCTCGCTGCTCACGCCACCCTCTCGCCCTGACGCCAGACCGACAGGATTGCGGCGCTGTCGTCGATCCGCCGGAGTCTGACGAGGTCGGCGCGTCGTCCGATCTCGATCCGCCCCCGATCGTCGAGGCCCAGCATGGCCGCCGGTGTCGCGGTGATGCAAGAGACCGCCCGGGGCAATGTCCACCCTTCGAGGTCGGCAAGTTTCAATGCGGCCAAAAGGCTGCTCTGAGGGACATAGTCGGAGGAAAGGGCATCCAGGCGGTCGTGGCGTGCGAGGTCCACGGTGGAGACGTTGCCCGAATGAGAGCCACCCAGCACAACGTTGGGTGCGCCCATGATCACACCCATACCCTTGGCATGGGCCCGGTCGGCAGCGTCAAGGGTGGTCGGGAACTCGCTCAAGGTGATGCCTTCTCGGGCCGCCTGATCGACATGATCGGGCGTCGTGTCGTCATGGCTGGCCAACACGACGTCGAGCCCTTCGACCAGGTCCAAAAGCTTCTGTCTGTGCTTTTCTGCATAGAGCTTTTGTTCGGCGAGCCGCCTCTGAATCATCTCCTCGAATTCGGCCTCGCTCGCCTCGGTTCGACCTCGGTGGAAAGTCCGATAGCGATCCAGATCGCTCCACTGGCGCTGGCCGGGCGTGTGATCCATGAACGACACCAGCTTGAGCGTCGGCTCGTCGCGGAGCGGTTCGAACAGATTGACCGCGTGGGGATCGGACACCTCGCAGCGGAGGTGGAGAAAATGGTCTGCCTTCAGGGCGCCGGCGCTCCGCGCATGATCGAGGGCGCGGAGCGAGGTATCGAGAAAATCGAGCCGCTCCCGTTTGCCGCCGTAGAAGCCAACGCAAACCGCGTCGCAGACGGTCGTAAAGCCGGCAGCGACCATCTGCTGGTCATGGGCCAGCATGGCGGCATCGGCGGGCCAACGGACCTTCGGCCGGGGCTGGAACTGGCGTTCCAGATTGTCGGTGTGCAACTCAATGAGGCCCGGGATCAGAAGATCGCCCTCGAGATCCACGGCACCTGGTTGATCAGATGAGCCTTGATCGATGGCGGTGATTGCTCCCCCTTCGATCCTGATCGTGCCGCTCAAGACCTCGTCGCTGAGAACAATTCTTGCGTTGGTGAGGGTGAGCTCGGGCGCGCCGGACACGGTCACGCGATCTCTCCCACTGGCTTGTGAAAGGTCGGTTGACCGCCCCAGCTTTGCAGCGGTTCGGGGAGCGAGCCGCAGGCGTCGAAACCATCGCCCTCGTCGACCAACGCCCGGACCGTCCAACTATCCTCCGAACGGTCGAAGCGAAGCGGCAGCGCGTTCACATAAGCCCAGTTGCTGACCGGCAGGGGTAGGGCATTGGCGATGACCCGCAAAACGCCGCCGTGGGAGCCAATCAGCAAAGCCTCCTCGGCGAGCATGTCCGTAAGCGTGCTCAGGATCCGGTCGACGAACGTGTCGATCGGCTCCACACCATTTCCGGTATGAGCCCAAAGGTTCTCCGGGATCGGCTGTCCCTGAAGGTCGCCGATACCGCGCTCGCGCAAGCCCGGATCGGCCGCCAGCGCCAGCGCGTTGGTCTCGACCAGGGGCGCCACGGTCATGGTCACCCGCTGCAGATCGCTGGCGACGATCCGTGTCACCGGATGATCCGAGAGAATGGTACTTGCGCGCTTGGCTTGGCTCAGACCGTCATCGTTAAGCGGGACGTCAGCCTGGCCCTGGATGATGCGCGCGCGGTTTTCCGCCGTTTCGCCATGACGCAAAAAGTAAAAACGCTGGACCGCGGGCGAAAAACCGAAAGCGCTGGCCCGATCGCGTAACTCATCGGCCCAACTCATGCGGCCGCCCGAAAGGCGGTCAAATCCAGCGTTCGGTCCGCGACGGCCGCGCGAACGTCGAGATCGTGAAAAATGCCGAGCATCGCCGCTCCAGCTTTCTTGGCTTCGGTGATCAGGTCGACGACGACGGCCCGGTTGACGGGATCGAGCGACGCGGTCGGTTCATCAAGTAGCAGAACGGGGCGAGCATAGACAAAGCCTCGGGCAATGTTGACCCGTTGTTGTTCACCGCCCGAGAAGGTGGCGGGAGGAAGGCCAAACAGCCGCTCCGGTATGTTGAGACGCGCCAAAAGGTGTTTTGCCCGTTTTAAGGCCTCCAGGCGTTCCGCACCGGCTTCGATCAAGGGCTCGGCGACGATCTCGACGGCCGGCACCCGCGGCAGACAGCGAAGAAACTGGCTAACATAGCCAATTCTATGCCGCCGCAATTGGATCAGGCGCTGCGGGCTGGCCTTGGCCACGTCGACCTCATCCTCGCCGTCACGCACCCAGACCTGACCGCTGTCGGTGCGGTAATTGCCGTAAACCATCTTCAGAAGCGTCGATTTGCCCAGGCCGGAGGGGCCGGTCAACACGACGCATTCTCCCGCATGCACGGTCAGTTCGGCATTGTCGAGAACCGGCAGTCGCACGCCGCCCTGAAGGTGCAGGGTGAAGTTCTTGGCCAAACTGATCACCCGGATCATCGCAATTGTGTTTGAGACCATCGGCTCAGCCCTTCAACATCGAGGCCACGAGCAATTGGCTGTAGGGATGTTGGGGGTCGTCCAGCACCTGGTCGGTGAGACCGTGTTCGACGGCTTCACCGCGTTGCATCACGACCATGCGTTGCGACAGAAGCCGGGCCACCGCTAGATCATGGGTGACGATAATGACCGAAAGGGATAAATCGGTGACGAGCGATCGGATCAGATCGAGGAGCCGGGCCTGAACCGAGACGTCCAGGCCCCCCGGCGGTTCGTCCATGAACACGAGCCGTGGCCTGCTGACCAGGTTGCGCGCGATCTGAAGCCGCTGCTGCATGCCGCCAGAGAATGTTGACGGGCGGTCGTCGATCCGCTGGACATCGAGTTCGACCCGCTCCATCCAGTCGATCGCCTGACCGCGAATACCTCCGTAGTGTCTTTGACCCACGGCCATGAGCGGCTCGCCGATATTGGCCCCGGCGCTGACCCGGAGCCGGAGCCCGTCCCTCGGGTTCTGGTGGACGAAGCCCCAGTCGGTCCGCATCAGCATCCTAAGCCGGCTCTCGCTTGCACCGGCGACATCAAGGACCTGTTCGTCGCGCATCCGGTAGAGGATTTCGCCGCTGTCTGCCGTGAGCCTGCCGTAAAGACAGTTCAAGAGCGTTGTCTTGCCCGATCCGCTTTCGCCGACGATCGCCAGCACCTCGCCCGGGAACAAATCAAACGCGATGGCCCGGCATGCCGGCGTCGCCCCGAACCATTTTTCCAGACCGCGGACGGAAAGCAGGGGGGCGTCGCTCATGAGCCGGCCTCTTTGTGGCCCGCGGCCCGTCTTCTGGAGCAATGATCCGTGTCGGAGCAGATGAACAGACGGCCGCCGGCGTCGTCCGTGATGATCTCGTCGAGATATGCATCCCCGGCGCCGCACAGTGCGCAAGGCCGGTCCCAGCGCTGGATCTCGAACGGATAGTCCTCGAAATCGAGGCTCTTGACCGAGGTGTAAGGAGGCACGGCGTAGATCCGTTTCTCGCGTCCGGCGCCGAAGAGTTGCAGCGCCGGGTTCATGTCCATTTTCGGATTGTCGAATTTGGGCGTGGGCGACGGCGCCATGACATAGCGGTCGTTGACCATCACCGGGTAATCGAAAGCTGTCGTGATCCGGCCCATGCGTGCCACGCTCTCGTAGAGCTTCACATGCATGATGCCGTAGTCCGCCAGGGCATGAAGCCGCCGGGTTTCGGTCTCGCGCGGCTCTAAAAAGCGCAACGGTTCGGGCGTCGGCACCTGGTAGACCAGGATCTGACCGGCCCGCAGCGGTTGTTCCGGGATCCGGTGCCGGGTCTGGATCAGACTTGCTTCTCTGGTCGTCTCGGTGACCCGAACCCCGGCTGTGCGCTGAAAAAATCGGCGGATCGAGATGGCGATGGTGGTGTCGTCTGCGCCCTGGTCGATCACCTTCAGCGTGTCGTCGGAGCCGATACAGGATGCAGTGATCTGAATGCCGCCTGTGCCCCAGCCGTAAGGCAAAGGCATGTCCCGCGACGCGAACGGCACCTGATAGCCCGGCACGGCGACCGCTTTGAGGATCGCTCGGCGGATCATGCGCTTGGTCTGGCTGTCGAGATAGGCGAAGGGATAGCCCTCGAGCGTGGGGGAGCCTGTGGCCGTCATTCGGCGGCCTCTGCCTGGCGGTCTAGTTCAGCGCCTGCGGCTTTGCGTAGATGTCGGATATTGTCGAGCTCACCCTGAAAATCGACATAGTGCGGCAGTTTCAGGTGCTCGACAAAGCCGCTCGCCTGGACATTGTCCGCGTGATAGAGCACGAATTCCTCGTCTTCCGCCGGCGCGCCGGTTTCTCCCAGTTTGTCCTTGTTGCGCAGTGCCCGATCGACCAATGCCATGGCCATTGCCTTGCGCTCGCCATGGCCGAAGACGAGCCCGTAGCCCCGGGTGAACTGCGCCGGCTCGGTCTTCGAGCCAGCAAACTGATTGACCATCTCGCACTCTGTGATCTCGATCTGGCCGATGACGATCGAAAAGCCCAAATCTTCCGGGGTAAAGGCCAGCTCGACCAGACCGACGCGGAGCTCGCCGACGAAGGGGTGGGTCGTGCCGAAACCACGCTGGGTCGAGTAGCCGAGCGCCAGCAAGAACCCCTCATCGCCCCGAGCAAGCGTTTGCAGCCGCGTCGCTCTTTCCGCCGGAAACAAAAGCGGCTCCCGGGTAACGTCTGGAATGACGTAACCTTCACCATCCTCCGCCATCTCGGGCTGCATCAACCCTTCATCGTCGAGAAGGGCCAGCACGTGGGGGACGTCGCCCGGTAGGGGTTCGTCGGCGAGACGCGCTTTCGATGGTATCTCGCCCTCGGCCGCCAACATGAAATCGAGAAGGCGATGGGTGTAGTCGAAGGTGGGGCCCAGGACCTGACCTCCGGGAAGATCCTTGTAGGTCGCTGAAATCCGCCGTTTGATCACCATAGCGTCTGTGTTGAAAGGCTCGGCATAGCCGAAACGAGGTAGGGTGGTCCGATAGGCCCGAAGCAGGAAGGCGGCTTCGATCAGGTCACCCATGGCCTGCTTGATCGCCAGCGCCGCCAGTTCAGGATCATAGAGCGAGCCCTCGTTCATGATCCGCTGAAGCGATAGCCTCAGCTGTGCTTGGATCTGATCGAGGGACAGTTCGGCGACGGCAGGATCACCCCGGCGGGTTTCCGCAAGCCACTTGTGTGCGTTCTCGATCGCCTTCTCACCGCCTTTGACCGCGACGTACATGGCTCACGCATCCTCGATATGGGTCGAGCGAGGAAGGCCCACCAGCAGGTTCCCAGCCACGAAAAGGATGTCGACCCCAAGGGGATACTGGTCGTGATTGTTCCGCCACTGGCGCCAGAACGCAGGCGGCAAACCGTTGACCTGGAGCCTGGTGCTGGTCTGGATGCCGGGACCTCGCCAGCGTG
Source organism: Geminicoccaceae bacterium (assembly GCA_050331695.1). Lineage (GTDB taxonomy): Bacteria > Pseudomonadota > Alphaproteobacteria > Geminicoccales > Geminicoccaceae > JBHJGP01. The sequence goes on along the minus strand of JBHJGP010000020.1, from coordinate 61,557 downwards.
GGCCTACGTCGCGTTCGAAACCCTTGACTTGGATGATGAGGGTCGTGGAGCGGTCGGGATATTCGGCAATCCCCTGGCAGAACGCCTCGAGAGGAGGCATCGATACCGGTTCCTGAACGAGCGCGAAGATGGCTTTCGCCGGATCGCGGGTGGTCGGCGCGCCCGTATGGAAAGCAATCGTTTCCCGGACCAAGGATTGGTTCGAGACCGTGTCCAGCCAGAGTGGTGTATCCGTGTCGCAGAGCATCAGAATTGCCGCGTAAGCGATCGGCGACACCGGCGGGGGCGCCTCGCGTGGCGTATTCAGCGCCGTCATCACCCGACCGGGCTCGCTCAGCGCCGTCAGAACAGATCGGAAGACCGCCTGGCTGTCGAGAACCGGGTCAGCGAAGCCAGGGACTAAATGGGGCGCGCCGCTCATGAGCCGCGGGCCATGGTGAAGAATTCAACTCTGGTTGCGGCCGCTTTCCGGGAGAGATCGGTGGCCGACGCATCCAGCTCTTTCGCCAGCGGTTCCACCACATCGCGCCACAGCCGCTCTTGATGCGCGGGATCCTGAAGAAAAAGATCGAGCCGTGCCACCAACTCGGCTTTCCTCTTGTCCCGGCCCATCACATAGCTCTGGCCGACCCGTCCCTGGCGATCGGCGACCGCGCAGCGGGTTACCGAAACCTCGCCCATATTGAAGGCGGCACCTGTTCCGCCCATGCGGCCGCGGGCCATGACCATTCCGATCTCCGGGGCCCTGAGCACGGTGATGTCGGGCTCCTCCAGGGCGTAGGGGGCGACACTGGCCAGCGCGTTTTCGAGACTGGAAGTTGGGCTTAGGACCAGGACCCGTAACCAGCTTTGCCGCTTCTCGATCATCTGGGTTGTCATTGCTCCATTGGACAAATTTGTGTAGATGTCTAGACAACATAGAACATAGTACCCCGTCACTTAGCACGGGTAAAGGACAGGCCGATGACAGTTTCTGACTTTCCCGCGTTACCTCCCAATTCGCAGGATACGCGTGGACCTCTTGCGCGGGATGGGGTCGCACTCTGGCATCAAATCGAAACGAGGCTGGCGGAAGATCTCGAGGCTGGCGTCTACCGCCCCGGCGAAAAACTGCCCGGTGAGCATCGGCTGGCGAAGCGGTTCGGCGTCAATCGCCACACCGTTCGAAGAGCGGTCGGCCAGTTGGCGAGCCGGGGTTTGGTCCGTGTGGAGCAAGGCCGGGGGATCTTTGCCCAGGACCTCGTAGTGGATTATGCCGTGACCCGGCGCACCAGTTTTTCGGGCAATCTTTTAGCCCAGGGGTTGGAGCCCACGACCACGCTTCTGGAGGTCGAAAGCGTCGCCGCCGACGAGCGGGTAGCGTCGATGCTGCGGATGGATCCGGGCGCGAACGTCATCCGCAGCCGATCGGTCGGCTATGCGGATAATGTCCCGATCTGCTGTTCAACCAGCTTTTTCCCGGTGATTTCCGGGCTGATGGAAAGCTTGTCAGCTCGTGGACGGTACAGCGAAGCGCTCGCCGCATGCGGTGTCGGCGATTATCGCCGGGACCAAACCCAGGTGATGACCCGTCTGCCCACCTCCGAAGAGGCCATGAAGCTGAAACAAGCGCCTGGACAGCCAGTTTTGGTCACCGAGGCGGTGGATGTCGACGCGCACCAGAAGCCGGTCAAGTTCGGAATTGCCGCCTTCGCCGGCCAGCGCGTTCAACTCAAACTAGAGACTTGATGAGAACGAGTCTTACCTAAAACCTGTCGAATTGCTGTCACACAGTTGAGATAACAGCATAGATTCAGGAGGCGGATCTAACGTTTAAGTTGAAGTTCACCAGAAACGGACACCCATGGAACATCATCTCCTGGCCGGGTTTGGCTTCAGCACCATTGGCGGCGAACCCGATCTGTCGGGATTGGATGACGCGCTTTCCCGGATCGAGCAAGCGGGCGCCAGTCACGCCGAGTTGCGCCTCAGCGATGCCGACATTTTGAGCGGCGGACGAATTCTGCCTCACCGCCGTCGGATGCTGGAGCGGATCTGCTCGCGCCATCGCCTCCAATATACGATCCACGGCGCGCTCGGCGCCAATTTCATGGATGAGGATCACCGAGAGCTACATCTTCAGGTTGCGCGGTCGATGCTTGAGCTCGGCGGCGACGTCGGTGCCAGCGTCATGGTTCATCATCCGGGTTTCGTCGATCGCCAGGATGACGAAGCGATCGCGCGTCTTGAAGCTTTGGAAGACGAAGCGCTGCTCACCCTGGCCGATCAGGCCGCCGAACTCGGCATGAGGGTGGCGGTCGAAACGCTGTTCACGGAATCCCACGCCTTTTATACCCCCGACCCCTGGCACCTGGCGATGCGGATCGCCAGCCTCGACCACCCCAACCTGTGCGGCACGCTCGACTTCAGCCATTGTTACATCATGGCGACCCTCTTGGGCCGCGATCTCGAGGATGCCGTCCGGGCCTTCGCGCCGGTCGCCGGCCATATCCACGTTCACGACAGTTTCGGAAGGCCGAACACCCTGGCCCGGCACTTCTCGGAATCAGAGCGCATCGCTTTCGGCATGGGCGATCTGCATCTGCCCCCCGGATGGGGCAACATCGACTGGCATGAATTGTTCGCCAATCTCAGTTGTCGCTCCGGGTCCGTGATGATCCTGGAGATCGGCGAGCGCCACTGGGGCGCGCTCGACGATATCGCCGCCGGCGCCCAGACCTACCTCGAGCTTGCCAACAAGAGCGCGGTCGCGTCGTCCGCCGCCGCCTGAAAGGCCTGTTCAAAAGCCCAGGGGCAGCTCATGGCCAACAGCCGCGACATCTCCTTCGCCACGTTCAATCTCTACAATCTCCACCTACCCGGCGAACAAATCTACTCAGACCGCGACGGTTGGACGAACGACGAGTTCGAACGCAAGCTTGATTGGTCCGCCAGGCAGCTCATCGAGGCCGATGCCGACGTCATCGGCTTTCAAGAGTGCTGGCGCCGGGAGGCGCTGGAGCGGATCTTCGAACGGGCCGGCCTCGCGGACGGTTACGAGATCCTCGCCCGCGACCAGGATCCCGCCACCATTCAGGTCGCGCTCGCGGCCAGAAAAGGGTTGATCGCCAGCGAGCCTCTGTGGATCGAAGCGTTCCCCGAAGACGCCCGTTTCGAGGAGCTGAAGGAGGCGCGCGAGCCCCATGAGATGGTGTCGGTCACCATTTCACAATTCTCCCGCCCGCCGCTGAAGGTGACGATCCAACCCCGGGGGCGCAGACCCAAGCCGCCGCCGATCACCGTCTACGTGGCTCATTTCAAATCCAAGGGCCCAACGCGTCTCCGTCGCCACGCCAACACGCCGGCCGTGCAGGACAATCACTACGGCATTGCCCAGAGCGTCGTCAGCCATATCCGCCGGATCGCCGAGGCGGGAGCGCTGCGCGCCATTCTGGACACTGAGATGAAGGGCAACGACGCGCCGTTCGTCGTCATGGGCGATCTTAATGACGGCAGCCTGTCAATTTCGACCGAGCTGTTGAGCGGCGATCCGGGCTACCGGTTTTTCGAGAAGAGCCGCGCTGGTTCCCGCTCGGATCGCGGGCTTTATTCGGTCGAGCGGCTGCAGCAGCTTCGCTCGCTCCGCCATGTCTATTTCACCCACATCTACAAAGAAAAGATGGAGAGCCTCGATCACATCCTGGTCTCGGACGCTTTTTACGACCACGCTGCAAACCGGCTGTGGTCGTTCCGAGAGATGACCGTGGTGACTGATCACCTGGTTCTGGACAGTAAGAGAGAACGCTCGAAGATCGGCGCCAATGATCACGGCATCGTTCGCGCCGATTTCGACTGGAATCCGATGAGCGAGGTTCTCGACGAGGCGCCGGCGTGAGCGGACCGCTTACACCCGCCGGCCGTGCCCCATATACTGAACGAGCGTGGTCGGCACCCGGCCGAAGGTGAGATCGAACCGGCGGTTGATGCCGGTGGGGCCCAGACCGGCGAAGCTCACATCCGAAAATCCCGCCTGCTCGAGCATGGTTTTGAGTTCGCCGGGCGTGATGAACTTGTCAGGGTCGTGGGTGCCCCTGGGCAGCAATCGTAAGACACGCTCGGCTGCAAAGACTGCCACCAGGCGGGCCAGCGGGTTGCGGTTGATGGTATCGAACAGAAACAGACTTCCGGATTTGGATACCCGGGCCGCCTCGGTGATCACCCGGTTCACGTCCGCCACATGCTCTAACACGTCGACGCAGACGATGGCATCGAAGCTTTCGTCATTGAATGGCAGATTCTCCCCCGTCCCCACCCTGTAATCGATTTCCAGCTTTCGCTCATCGGCATGGGCCCGGGCGGCTCGGATGGCATCCTCAGCCGGATCGATCCCAATGACGGATGCGCCCTTGTCGGCAAGCGCCTCGGCCATGAAGCCGCCGCCACAACCGATATCCAGCACGGTCTTGCCCTGCCAATCACCGATGACCCCGTCGAAATAACGGAGTCTGGCCGGCACCATATTGTTGAGCGTCCGAAGCCAGCCGACCGAGCCGCTCCACCAACGATCGGCGAAGTCGTCATAGATCCGAAGATCGTTCAATTCTGACGATGTGGCGGGTGCTTGATCACGCTGTCGTGATGTCATCGATAACGCATTGCTTGCGGCCAGTGCTCCGGTGACGATCGCCAAAATCAACTGAGGCTCGGGAGGCCTTGATATGTTTCGAGCGATGCCGATCGCCAGCGCGGTTCTCTTGATTTCGCCCGCCGCCATTGCCGCCGACGTTGAGGCCGGCAAGGAAGTCGCCAGCACCTGCGCGGCCTGCCATGGCGAGAACGGGATCAGCGTCGCCGATGACATTCCCAATCTGGCGGGCCAGAAGGAAGCTTACCTGGCGGCCCAACTCGAGCAGTTTCGCGACGGCAGCCGCGAGAACGCATCGATGAACGCGATCGCGGCCCAGCTTTCGGATGGGGATATCGCCAACGTGGCGGCGTACTATGCGGGCCTTTCCGGTGCGCCTTCTGGCACCGTCACCTCAGCGCTTCTCCCAGCGCTGACGACGGAACGGGTCAGCTTCCCCGAAAATTACGAGGAAAACTTCATCCGCTACGACACCATCTCGTTCGAGGACCGGGGCCAGGTGCGCTACTACTGGGCCAATCAGGAAGCACTGGACGCGGTTCGGGACGGCGGTGATTTTCCCCTGGGCTCCTATCTGTTGGTCGAAGTTTTCAAGGCCCAGATGGACGGCGACGGCAATCCCGTGACCGGCGAAGACGGTCATTTCGTCGCCGAGGAGCTCGCTGCCTTCACCGCCATGGAGAAACAAGAGGGTTGGGGCCAGATGATCCCCGAGCGACTGAGGAACGGCGACTGGAACTACGCAGTGTTCGCGCCGGACGGCTCACACAACGAGGTGAACCACGCGTCATGCCTCGCTTGCCACAAGCCGCTGACCGATACGGATTACAGCTTCACCTATTCGGCGCTGAAGACCTACGCCGAAGCGCAATAGATCGAATTCACTGCGCTGGTGACCCCAACGGGACTCGAACCCGTGTTTCCGGCGTGAGAGGCCGGCGTCCTGACCGCTAGACGATGGGGCCCAAACGGAAGCTGTTGTTTAGGGAGCCCCAGAGCCGAGATCAAGAGCCGAGAGGTCGGACCCGATCGAAACGGGCAACGCATTCCAGATGGTCGGCGTAGAGAAACTGATCGACCGGCTGGAGCTTCGTCAGTTCGAACCGGGTGAGACGTGAGCCGTCTCTGGCGAGTGTTTTCGGCTCGCAGGAAACGTAGATGATGCGGTCGACACCGCTTTCATCGAGGCTCTGGCACAATCGTTCGGCGCCGGCTCGGGGTGGGTCGAGCAGCACCGCGTCGAACCCCTCAAGCTCACCTGGCTTGGGAGGCGTGCGCTCCAGATCGACCTGGTGCCAAGTGAGACGAGGATGGCTGAGCGCGGCAAGGGCTTTGAGCGCGCTTTCATCCCGCTCGAAGGCCGCGACCCGCTTGCCTTCCTTCAACAACGCCAGGGTCAGGGTGCCTGTGCCGGCGTGGCACTCGGCGACGCTCTCGCATCCCTCCAACGCCTCGCTGACGATCGCGCGCAAACGGTCGTCGGCCCAAGGTGAGGCCTGCAGAAACCCCCCAAGGGCCGGGATGACGGCAAGAGATCCATAAGAAAGCCGTGGTTTTGTGAGCTCCAGAAGTAGTTCGACCGTGTGAGTGGGGGAGGGCTGCCAGCCGATCCGCGCGACACCCACGGCCGGCGCCCACAATGCCAAAGCTTCCCGTGTCGCCAGGTCGGGTTCCGGCTCGGCCAGGATAACGACATCGAGGGCTTGGCCGAACGCCGTCAGCGACACTTCGCCCTTCGACCAGCAGACGCTTTCATCGCTCAGCAACTCCCGAAGCCGACCCACCATCGTGACGACCTCCGGCTGGCTGATCGGACATTCGTGCAGATCGACAATCTTCTTCGACCTCGCCTGGCGGTGGCCGACAAGGACCTGATCGCGGGTCCTTTGGAAACCCAAACGCAGGCGCCGGCGAACACCCGGTGGGCTTGTCGCCAGGGGTGCCACCGCTTGGGGGTTCAGTGCCAGCACCGGCGCCAGCCTGGCAAGCTTTCGGCTTTCGTAATCGGCGGCATCCAGACCCTGAAGCTGGCAACCGCCGCAAACGCCGAAATGGCGGCAGACCGGCTCCGCCATGGCCCTTTTGACCCCGCGCGTCAGGGAAGCCGCACCAGGCTTTCCTGCTCCCCGCTCCGCATATCGATCAGGCTCAGGAATTGATCGCCGCCCGCCGTTTCAAACAGCACCAAGGCGTGGCGGCCGTCCAACTCCATTTGCACAAGCCGAGCTCCGTCCGGCACCTCGATCATAGTCTCGGTCAAGCGCTCGTCGGCGGCGGATGGGCGCTCGCCCCTCTTCTGGATCAGATAGATTAGGAGAGCGAAGCCTAGAACCAAAAGAATGCCGGCGACCACGACAAAGATCTTGAGACCCCGGGTCAGCGCCGCATAGTTGTCAGGTGTCGATTTCGGAGCCGCCATCATCCATTCGCCTTACCGTAGGTCCGACGGACGCGGGGCAGCGTTTGGATCGTTACCTCGCTCAAGCCCTGCCTGACCTGTCACGCACGCGCCTCGCCCAATTGGTGAGACACGGCCACGTAAGCGTCGCCGGCGAAAAGATCAACGAGCCGTCGAAGAGCGTCCAGGACGGCGACTGGATCCAGGTGACCATGCCGCGCGCCGAGCCGAGCGAACTCACGCCGGAACCCTTGGCGCTCGATGTTCTTTATGAGGACGACGACCTTCTGATCCTGGTCAAGGATGCGGGTGTGGTGGTCCATCCGGCCCCCGGCCACCGAACCGGAACCCTGGTCCACGGCCTGCTCCACCATTGTCGGGGTCAGCTTTCCGGCATCGGCGGTGTCGAGCGGCCCGGCATCGTCCATCGGCTGGACAAGGATGTGAGCGGGGTCATGGTGGTCGCCAAACATGACGGTGCCCATCGGAGCCTTTCTGCCCAGTTCACGGTCCATTCGGTGGAGCGCGTGTACGAGGCACTGGTCTTCGGTCGGCCGCCGGAACACAAGATGATCGAAGGCGCGATCGGCCGGCATCCCAAGGACCGCAAGCGTATGGCGATCGTCGCCCGGGGCGGCAAACCGGCCCGGACCCACCTGCGGCGGATCGCCGTGGCGGAAGGCGATATCGCAAGGGTAAGTTGCCGTCTCGAGACCGGCCGAACCCATCAGATACGGGTTCACCTGACCTCGATCGGCCACCCCATCCTGGGCGATCCTGTCTATCGATCCCGGAGGCAACCCAAAGTGACCGAGGCCGTAGTCAAACGGATTGCGGCGGCGGAACGGATCTTTTTACATGCACGGACATTGGGTTTTCGCCATCCGGTGAGCGGCGAGGCGATGCGTTTCGAGCGGGCGCCGCCGGCGTCCTTCGATCAGCTCATGGTGATGGCCGCGGCGACGGACGGTTCCGAGAAGACCGTTGACATCCCTGACCGAGATGAGCGAGCCTAATTAATTGCTCTCATCACCTGACGCCGGGTGGCCTGACCGGCAAACGAAACTGTTCTTTGAGCGCCGTGGGGCGCTTTTCAGGTGGAGGTGCCTGACATGGCAAGTTTGCCCACCGTTCCCGCCGAAGGTTCGGGACTATCCCGCTACCTCGACGAAATCCGCCGGTTCCCGATGCTGGAACCGGACGAGGAGTTCATGCTCGCGAAGAACTGGCGTGAGCACGGCAATGTCGAGGCGGCCCACAAGCTGGTCACCAGCCACCTCCGCCTGGTGGCCAAGATCGCCATGGGCTATCGCGGCTACGGCCTGCCGATGAACGAGATCATCTCGGAGGGCAATGTCGGTCTTATGCAGGCGGTCAAACGCTTCGATCCCGATCGGGGCTTTCGGCTCGCCACCTATGCCTTGTGGTGGATACGGGCCGCGATTCAGGAATATATTCTGCATAGCTGGTCCATGGTCAAGATGGGCACGACCGCGGCGCAGAAAAAACTGTTCTTTAATCTGCGACGGCTCAAGGGCCAGATGCAGGCGATCGAAGAGGGCGATCTGCACCCGGAAACGGTCAAGAAGATCGCCGATCATCTGGACGTGTCGGAGCAGGATGTGATCGACATGAACCGGCGTCTTGACGGTCCGGATCATTCACTGAACGCGGCGCTGCGGGCCGAGGGCGAGACCGAGTGGCAGGATTGGCTGGTCGACGACAGCGAGAGTCAGGAGACCGTGGTCGTCGAAGCCGACGAGATGGACTATCGCCGCCAGCTCATGGAGGAGGCGATGGGTGTGCTCAATGAGCGGGAAAAACACATCCTGACGGAACGCCGCCTGCGCGACGAGCCGCTGACGTTGGAGGAGCTGAGCCACGAATATGGCATCTCCCGGGAGCGGGTTCGCCAAATCGAGGTTCGGGCTTTCGAGAAACTGCAGAAGGCCATGCGCAACCGGGAAGCCAAGGACGCTGCCGCCGCCCAGACCGCGAGCCTGCCGCTCCACTGACCGGCTTGAGCCTGCTCTTACGGTAGGCTCAGATCGGTTTGCGCATCACCAAAGTGGTCCAGGGACCCATCTGAAGCTGACGCTTTGGCCTGAGGCCGGCGCGCCGGTGGGCCTGACGGACCGCGAACGCCTGGTTGTGCAGGAGACCCGACAGGATCGCGTAGCCGCCGGGTGCCAGCGCGTGAGCCAGGCCACCCGCCATCGAACATAGCGGCTTTGCCAGAATGTTGGCGATGATCAGATCGAAACGGCCGGCTCGCCGAAGCTCGGTGCGGTTGTAGCCATCTGAGCGGATCACGCGGACGCGGTGATGGACGCCGTTGGCCCGGACATTGTTGCGGCCGGTGGCAATGGCGAAGGGGTCATTGTCGGCGGCAACCCCGCGACAGGTCCAGAGCTTCGCCGCCGCGATCGCCAGGATCGCCGATCCGCAGCCCATATCGAGGATACGTTTGGGATGGAAGGTTCGCCTGAGGTCGGCCAGCGCTTCAAGACATCCCTGGGTGGTTCCATGTTCGCCTGATCCGAACGCCGCACCGGCGTCCACCAGGATCGGGATCGCTCCCGGTGGCGTGTCGTCGCTGACATGACTTCCATGGACCCAGAACGGGCCCAGTTGTTGCGGCGGGAAAGCCGCCTGATTGATGGCAACCCAATCCCGATCGTCTAGTTCGGCGATCGCCAGGCTTTCGAAGTCGGTGCCGTTAAGAGCTGATGTGATCGCGGCGGTTTCCGGCCGCTTGCGAAACAACAGCTCGACCTGCCAGCGGCCGGCATCCACCTCGAAGGCGGCAATGCTCTCGGCCTCGTCATCAAGCCTGGAGACGATGTCCTCCACCCGGTCCCGACGGACCACGACAAGGCACTGCCAGAGACTCGGCTGAATATCCAAGATCAGCCCGCCCGTTCAACGAAACTATCGATCACCCGTTTCGTGCCGGCTTTCTCAAAGGCGATCTCGAGCTTGTTGCCATCGATCGCCTCAATCCGACCGTAGCCGAACTTCTGATGGAAAACGCGTTCGCCCACCCGATAGGTCACCGTCGGTCGCTCAACCGGCTCGGCAATGGCCTCGATCGTGCGCCCGGCCCGTCCGCGCCTGGCGTTAAAGCGTTCCAGCGATTGCCCATCGCCCATGCCGCTGGGCAGGCCCGGCGTGCGCATCCGCATCGAGGTGAAGCCGTCGCGGTGCAGGAAATCGACATGGGCACCCGGAAGTTCCTCGACGAACCGGGATGGCACGCTCGATGCCCACTGATTGTAGATCCGTCGGTTGGCGGCAAAGCTGACCGTCGCCCGCTTCTTCGCCCGGGTGAGCCCGACATAAGCCAGGCGGCGTTCTTCTTCCAAGGCACTGTGCCCGCCCTCGTCGAGCGCCCGCTGGTTGGGAAACAGACCTTCCTCCCAACCGGCGAGAAAGACCGTGTCGAACTCAAGGCCCTTGGCGCCGTGGAGGGTCATCACGGTAACCATGTCACCACTTGGATCGGACGCATTGTCCATCACCAGGCTGACATGTTCGAGGAAACCAGAGAGCGTATCGAATTCGGCGACAGCGCGGACCAGCTCCTTCAGGTTCTCCAAGCGTCCCGGCGCGTCCGCCGACCGGTCGTCCTGCCACATTTGAACGTAGCCGGATTCCTCAAGCACGAGTTCCACGAGCTCCCGGCTTGGGAGCTCAATGGCCTGGGTGGCCCAGCGGTCCAGATCGCTAAGCAACCGGCTAAGCGCCCCCCTGGGCTTCGGCTTGAGCTCGTCGGTACCGATGATCTCGCGGACCGAGGCGACCATCGAGATCTGGCGACCGCGGGCGTGGCGGCGCAGGAGTGCCAGGGTCGCGTCACCAATGCCCCGGCGGGGCAGGTTGACGATCCGCTCGAAGGCCAGATCGTCGCTGTCGAGCTGGACCACGCGAAGATAGGCGATAGCGTCCCGGATCTCCTGGCGCTCATAGAACCGGGGTCCGCCGATGACCCGATAGGGCAGGCCCATGGCGATAAACCGTTCCTCGAAGCTCCGGGTCTGGAAGCCGGCGCGCACCAGCACCGCGCATTCGGCCAGCGCCTCGCCGCGCCGTTGCGCCGCTTCCAGTTCCTCGCCGACGAACCGGGCCTCCTCGTCATCGTCCCAGAGGCCGGCGACGCGCACCTTCTCGCCGTCCTCATCCTCGGTCCAAAGCGTCTTGCCGTGGCGCTCCGCATTCTTGGCGATCAGCGCTGAAGCGGCGGCGAGTATGTGTCCGGTAGAGCGGTAATTGCGCTCCAAACGGACGACACGGGCGCCCGGAAAATCCCGCTCGAAGCGGAGGATGTTGCCGACCTCCGCGCCCCGCCAACTGTAGATCGACTGATCGTCGTCACCAACACAACAGATATTCTTGTGCTCCTGGGCCAGAAGCCGGAGCCACAGATATTGGGCAACGTTGGTGTCCTGGTACTCGTCGACCAAGATCGTCCGGAATTTTCGTCTGTAGGTCTGCAGGAGATCGGGCTCGTTGCGCAGAATGGTCAGAGGGTGGAGAAGGAGATCGCCGAGATCGCAGGCGTTCAGCGTCTTCAACCGATCCTGATAGTCACGGTAGAGCTGGATCGTCCGGCCGAGGGCAAAATCGCCGGCGTCCGAGGGCGGCACCTGATCAGGCGGCAGGCCCTTATCCTTCCAGCGGCTGATGATCGAGGCCAGCACCCGAGGCGGCCATTTCTTCTCGTCGAGATCGGATGCCTGCAGAAGCTGCTTCAGAAGGCGCAGTTGATCGTCCGTGTCGAGAATGGAGAAGCCAGGCTTAAGGCCGATCTGCTCGGCATGCTGACGCAAGAAACGAGCGCCCAGCGCATGGAACGTGCCGAGCCACATGCCCTGGATCGGCCGGCCGATAAGGGTTTCCACACGATCCGCCATCTCGCGGGCGGCTTTGTTGGTGAAGGTCACCACGAGCACCTCGAACGGACGGGCCCGGCCAGTCATCAGGAGATGGGCCAGCCGGGTGGTGAGAACCCGCGTCTTGCCCGTGCCGGCGCCGGCGAGGACCAGCAAGGGGCCGTCATCGGCGACGACCGCGTCGCGCTGCTCAGGATTAAGACCTACTGTGTAGGGTGCGTTTCCGCCGACCGTCAGCGCGCCCAAATCGGCGCTGTCGTGATCCATGTCCTGCCCATCAATTATCCCTCGCCGCGTTCACGCGCGCGAGCTTCCAACAAAGCGCGGTTGTAGGCCAGCAGCAAGTCGCGTTGCCGGACCTCGCCGATGACCGTCATGTCATCCTTACTGCGTACCACCGGAATATGGTCTTCGTCATGGGCCCGCGACCTTTTGAGCGCGGTCACCAGATTGTCGTCGGGCACCAAAACCGTGTGGGTCTGGCGAACCAGATCCCGGGCCCGAAAATTTTCATTCTCCTCCTGATGGTCGACCAGCACGTCCGCCAGATCCTCGACCGCGACGGTACCCAGCAACCGGCCATCGTCGCCGGATACGAAGATCGGCAGGTGACTATTGCGAAAACGGTGGCAGAGCTCGCTGATCGGCGTGTCCTCACCGACCGAAATGCAGTCTCGATGCATGACGTCGCGCACTTTGCGCTTGTCCAGAACGCCCATCTCCAGGCTGTCGCTGACCGAAACCCCGCGTTGGGCCAATTGCCAGGTGAAAAAGGAATGGCCGAGAAGTTGCTTGGTGACGATCGCGGAAACGGCGACGGCGGCCATCAGGGCGAAGGTGGCGCCGTAGTCCAGCGTCAGTTCGAAGATCATGATCACGGTCGAGATCGGCGCGCCGATGGTGCTCGCCGCCATCGCCCCCATCCCGAGAATACCGTAAAGCGTGTAATTGGAGCTGAGCTCCGGAAAGAAGCCGCCCACCACCATGCCATAGGCGACGCCAACCGTGGCGCCGATGACCAGACTGGGGCTGAAGATACCGCCGCCAAAGCGGCTCCCGAGCGAGACAACCGTCGCGAAGCTCTTGGCGAGCGCGATGGTGACCACCGCGGTGAAGACGAAGTTTCCGCGCAGCGCCGCGTCATTGGTGTCGTAACCGATCCCCAACACTTCGGGACAGCCGACGGCGATACCGCCTACCGCCACACCGGCAACGGCCGGCCTCAGCCACAAGGGAATGCGCAATCGATCATGGAAATCCTGAACCCATCCAACGCTTTTGATGAGGAGGATGCTCAGGAGCCCACATAAGAGGCCCAGGATCACGAAGGCGGGCATCTCCCAGAAAGACGTGACGATCTGGGGTGGCAGGCTGAACGCCGCCACATCGCCGAAATGGATCCGCGTGAGCATTGTGCCGACGACGGACGCGATCACCACCGGCGAAAATGCGCCCAGACCATAGTGGCCGATCACCACCTCGAGCGCGAAGAAAACGCCGGCGATCGGCGCGTTGAATGCGGCAGCGATCGCCGCCGCGACGCCACAACCGAGGAGCGTGCGGGAGAGACTTGGGCCCAGATGCAGTTTTCGGGCGACGTAGGAGGCGAGCGAGCCGCCCAGATGCACGATCGGCCCCTCCCGACCGACCGAGGCGCCGCAGCCGATCGAAAGGCCGCTCACCAGCGTCGCACTGAGCCCAGCATTCAGTGACATTCGGCCATTGCGCAACGCGTTGGCCTCGATGACCTCGGCCACGCCCCGGGGCGGGGCACCGGGCAGCACGTAGACGCACAATACCCCCACCAGAAGGCCGCCGAAGGTCGGCACCGCCACCACCTGATACCAGGGCAGGCCTGCTGCCAGCTCACCAAGAGCGCCGGGCCCGAAAAAGATCCATTGGGTGGCGTCGATCAGGTAGCGAAAGCCGATCGAGCCGAGACCTGACAAAGCACCGACCAACACCGCCAGGAAGCCCAGAACCACCTGCTCGTGGCTCGCCAGTCGGCCCAGGGTTTTAGCGGCCTGGGCGACCATCAGCCCGCTGGACCGCGATGGTGAAACGCTCGCCCGGGCAATCGACGTTTTCGTCGGTTCGGCAGCCGATCATGACTGGGCCGAGGTGAGCGCAGCTTCGACCTGGTCGCGCCGGGGGATCGGCGCGATCGCGCCGAAACCCGTCGTCGCCAGGGCGGCCGCGACCGACGCGTAGCGGGCGGCCTGGTCCGGCTCGTCGCCCGCTACCAGCCTGGCCAGGAACGCGCCATCGAACGTGTCGCCGGCGCCGGTGGCGTCCTTCGCGTCGACGCGGTGAGCGGCGATCCGTCGGACCCGGCCCTCGACGCCGAGCAGAACCCCCTGTTCGCCGAGCGTCAGAGCGACGATCGATGGCCCTCGATCCATCAGATCCTCCATGATCCTCTCGGGCTCCTCCTCGCCGGTCAGCAGACGCATATCGTCAATGCCCGGCAGCAGGATTTCCGTCTTTGCGATCGTCGCCCCGATGATCGCCCGGGCGCGGGCGAGCGGCCAAAGGGCGGGGCGAAGGTTGGTGTCGTACGCGACTTTGACGCCAGCCTCATGGGCGATGTCGATCGCCCGAAAGCAACTATCGCAGGCCGACGGGCTGATCGCCTGGCTGATGCCTGAAAGCTGTATGATCTTGGCCTTGCGGATCAGATCATCCGGCAGCTCGGCGGGGCGCATCAGGCTCGCGGCCGAGCCAGCTCGCCGGTAGCTGAAATGGTGGCCCTTCTCGTCATGCTCCACGAAGTAGAGACCGGTGGGCGCATCGTCCCGGCGGCGAACGGCGCTGGTGTCGACGCCTTCGCGCTGCCATAAATCTAGGAACGCCTCACCAAAGCGATCCATGCCCAGGAGCGTCACGTAGGCGACCCGTGCGCCCTGCCTCGCGGCCGCGATCGCGGCGTTGGAGGTGTCGCCACCGAAACCTCTCAAGAAGTGGTCCGGCCTCGACGGCTCAGTTTGATTGAACTCGATCAGCGGTTCGCCGATCGCAACGATATCGATCATGGCTTTGCCCGTGCCGCACCTCGTCGTATGAGACGACGCCAGGGCAACCCGCGTCAAGATGGGGAGGGGCACGCAGGTCATGATGGCGCAATTCGTGACCATCGACGTCGGCACAGGCAGTATACGGGCGGCGGTCATCGACGCCCGGGGGCGCATGCTCGCGCTCGCCAGCCGCCCTCACGCGCAGACCACGCCCCAGCCCGGATGGACCGAGCAATCGCCCGACCAATGGTGGGCCGGCGTGGTCAGTTGTCTCAATGAGATCATGGCGGCACCCGAGGTCGACCGCACCGCCCTGATGGCCGCCGCCGTCTGCGGTCAGATGCATGGTCCGGTGCCCATCGGCGCCGATGGCGAGGTGCTGCTGGAGCGGGTCCAACTCTGGAATGACAAGCGCGCTACCGACCAGGTTGCCCGGGTGCGCGGTCGGGAAGATCTGCTCGAGCTGACCCAGATGGCGGCGAACCAGCCATCACCCAGCTGGATCGGCTTCAAGCTTGCCTGGATGCGCGATCATCAGCGCCCGGCCTACGAACGGGCCCGAACGATCCTGACACCGAAGGACTTCGTCAATTTCCGGCTGACAGGCGAGGTCGCGACCGACCGATCCGAAGCCTCCGGCAGTTTTCTGATGAACCATCAGAACTTGTTCTACGCGCCGGAGCTCGTCGACTGTTTGGGCCTGGACATGGAGAAGCTGCCGCCGATCCATCATGCGGCCTCGGTGATCGGTCAGATCACCAGCACCGTTGCCGACGAAACCAGTCTGCCGATGGGTCTGCCGGTCGTGGTCGGCGGCGGCGACTTTCTGGTCGCGGTTCTCGGCGCCGGGGTGATCGAAGCGGGTCAGGGCTGCGAGGTCGCTGGCACCTCAAACATCGTTTCCCGGCTCGGCACCAGGCCGATCCCGGCGCCGACCCTCAACAATCTCTGCGCGGTTGACGAAGGTTGGGTGTCCTTCGCCATTTTGGATGCCGGCGGTGACGCGCTGCGCTGGGCCCGGCGATTGATGAACGGCGGCGAAGACTGGCACGAGGTCGACGCGCTCGCCGAGGCCGCCGGCGCCGGCGCGGGCGGTGTTCTGTTTTTGCCCTACCTCACGGGCGAGCGCGTGCCCGGCCGGGAAGCCGCCAAGGGGCAGCTCGTCGGTCTTTCCAGTGCGTCCGGGTCCGGCGACATTTTCCGGGCGGTGATGGAGGGCGTCGCCTTCGCCTCGCGCCAGGATCTCGAACTGATGCGCCGCGAGGGGGGCGATGTCAGCAGACTTATGGTCATTGGCGGTGGCGCGGCGGCACCTTTGTGGTTGCAGATCAAGGCCGACATCTACCGTTTGCCGCTGACCACGACCGCCAATGCTGAGGGCGGGCTGATCGGCTGCGCGATCCTCGCGGGCCAGGCCGCTGGCACGTTTTCGGACGCCCAGGAAGGGGTGGAAGCGATGGTGCAGGTGGGACAGACCTTCGAACCCGACCCACTGCTCGCCGATCGCTATGACGAGCTGTTCCATGCTTATCGGGCCACCTACCAGGCGGCAGGCACGGTGCTCGGCGATCTGGCCCGCGCCCGGCTCAACACAACCACGTCCTGAAATCGCCAGTCGCCGGGCGATGGTAAGGCTTCCTTAGCAGTCGCGTGCTAGGTTGGCGCTCGGTGGACAGGCGCTTGGCCTGCCCGATTGTTCGGCGCGGCCAGAAGCGGGGGCTGGTATGGGCTTCTTTTCCCGAATGGGCGACATCGTCAACGCCAACATCAACGATTGTCTCGAGCGGGCCGAGGACCCGGGCAAGCTGATCCGCTTGATGATCGAGGAGATGGACGAGACGCTGGTCGAGGTTCGAGCCGAGGCCGCGCGCTACGTTGCCGACAAGCGCACCATTCAACGGCGGCTGGTGACCCTCGAGGAGCATCAGGCCGCCTGGACTGGCCGGGCGGAGTTGGCGCTTTCCAAGGACCGCGAGGATCTGGCCAAGGGCGCGCTCATGGAGAAGGCCAAGCTCGCCGACACGATCGACGAGCTCAACGCCGAGCTGCGTGTTCTTGACGATACGCTCGCCAAGTTCGACGAGGATATCGCCCGGCTCGAGGAGAAGCTGCGCGAGGCGAAGGCGAAGAAAAAGTCGATCCTGACCCGCAGCCGGGCAACCGAGTCGCGATTGCGCCTGCGCCGGCAGATCGACGGCGCCGGGTTGGACGACGCCTTGGTCCGCTTCGAGCAGATGGAGCGGCGGCTCGATCGCCGTGAAGGCGATCTGGACGCCCTCGATCTCGGCTCCACCAGCACCATGGCCGAGGAGATCGAAGACTTCGAGAAGCAGGCCAGGATCGACGCCGAGCTGGACGAGCTGAAACGCAAGCTCCAGACCAACACCGGCGGCGCATGATCCGATGGTCACCGGCTCCGCATCCCTGATGAGCTTCTTGGTGCTGGCCGCGATCGTCGCCATTCCTGTTTGGGCGCTGGCGCGGCGGCGCAATGTGGGCGAGACCGGGCCTGCGGCTGCGTCCGCCGATGCTCAGGATCTCGAAAGACTCGCGCTCGGCCTGGATCGTATGGAGCGGCGTCTGGATTCCGTCGAACGGATCATCGGCACCGGCGCCACGGAGACCCGTGATCAGGGCCGGGCATGGGAACGGTAAAAAACGCGTCGCGGCCACCGCTGTACCGCAACCGGCATGACCGGGTGCTGCTCGGCGTCTGTGCCGGGATCGCCGACCATCTCGGCATGCAGCATGTGGTCGTTCGCCTGCTGACCATCGGCGGATGTTTCGTCCTGACACCCCTGGTCATGCTGCTCTACCTGATCGCCGGCTGTACCTTACGGGTGGCGTCTGCCGATCAACAAAACCAGACAACAGCGCACGAGGCCGCCGGGTCGGCTTCGAACAAGCCATCCCGGACCGCCGCGGACCTACTTCGCCAGTTCGACCGACTGGAAGAACGCCTCGAGGCGGCCGAGCGTAAGGTCACCTCGCGCGAATACCGCCTAGCCCGCGAGATCGACGCGCTCCGCAATTCGTGAGCACGCGGCTCTCGACCGTCGCCTTTCGGCCGTACGACGGACAACCGCCTATTCGAAGTTCAGAGTGTGCTCCAGGGCGGACGCCGCATATCGCCCGTAGCGGCATGCAGCATTCCCTGAAGCCAGGTACCCGCGTTCGAATGATCTCGCACAGCCTGGGGCTGAAACATTCATCTTCCGGACGCTTAGGCGGCGCGCTGGACCAAACCTCACGCCACCTCGGGCAGGCCTTCGAGGCTTCGGGCGAGGGCGTCCTCGGCGTAGCTTTTGTCCGAAAGCTTTCCGGCGAAGAAGTCGGTGTAGGCCTGCATGTCGAAATGGCCGTGGCCGCAGAGATTGAACAAGATCACCTTGGCCTCGCCGGCCTCTTTAGCCTTTTCGGCCTCCTCGATCGCGCCCTTGACCGCATGGGTGGCTTCGGGAGCCGGAAGGATGCCTTCGGTCCGCGCGAACAGGACGCCGGCCTCGAAACAGGTGAGCTGCTGGTAGGCGACAGCCTCGATCAGGCCCAGCTCCTTGATGTGGCTCACCAGGGGCGCCATGCCGTGATAGCGAAGCCCGCCCGCGTGAAAGCCCGGCGGAATGAAAGCCGAGCCCAGGGTGTGCATCTTCATCAGCGGGGTCGATTGGCCGGTGTCGCCGAAATCATAGGCGAATCGCCCCCGGGTGAGGGAGGGACACGCCGCCGGCTCACAGGCCTTGATTTTTGTCTTGTGCACGCCCCGGAGCATGGCGCACAGGTAGGGGAAGGCGATGCCGGCGAAGTTGGAGCCGCCGCCGGTGCAGCCGACCACCACGTCGACCTCGTCGCCGGCTAGAGCCATCTGCGCGATCGCCTCCCGGCCGATCACCGTTTGGTGCAGGAGAACGTGGTTGAGCACCGAGCCAAGCGCATACTTGGTGTCATCCCGGCCGGCGGCCATTTCCACAGCCTCCGAGATGGCGATGCCGAGCGAGCCCGGATTGTCCGGCTCCTTGGCCAGGATCGCCTTGCCCGATCGGGTCTCGTCCGACGGGCTCGCCACGCAGCGGGCACCGTAACTCTCCATCAGCGCCCGGCGATAGGGCTTTTGTTGAAAACTGACCTTGACCATGTAGACGTCGACCTCGAGGTCGAACAGAGCGCCGGCGAAAGCAAGCGAGCTGCCCCACTGGCCGGCTCCCGTCTCCGTGGTGAGCCGCTTCACCCCTTCCTGAGCGTTGTAGTAGGCCTGGGCGACGGCTGTGTTGGGCTTGTGCGAGCCGGCCGGGCTCACGCCTTCATATTTGTAATAGATGCGGGCCGGGGTATCGAGCGCGCGTTCCAGGCGGCGGGCGCGGTAGAGCGGCGTCGGCCGCCACAGCTTTAGAACCTCGCGCACTTCGTCCGGGATCGGGATCTCCCGTTCCTGGCTTACCTCCTGCTCAATCAAGGCTTGGGGAAAGAGCGGAGCCAGGGCGTCGGGCCCGATCGGCTCGTGGGTTCCGGGATGAATCGGTGGCGCCAGCGGTTCCGGCAGATCGGCGGCTAGGTTGTACCAGGCCGTCGGGATCTGATCCTCGCCCAAAAGATATTTTGTCGTTGTCAAAGGCCCGCCTCCCGTTCGTCTCGCTCTTTCGCTCTACAGCAGAAGCGCGTCGTCGGCCAAGGCTTCGCCGCGGCGTTGGCTGAAGAGCTCAACCAGGTCGGCGACGTCCAGCCGCTCTCGCTCCTCGCCCGATACGTCGAACACGATCTTGCCCTCGTGGAGCATGATCGTGCGATTTCCGTGGTCCAGGGCCTGACGCATGGAGTGCGTCACCATCAAGGTCGTCAGGTTTCGTTCCGTCACCAGCCGGTCGGTGAGCTTAAGGACGAACGCCGCAATCTTCGGATCGAGCGCGGCCGTGTGCTCGTCCAGAAGCAGCAATTTGGTCGGCGCCAGACAGGTGGCGAGCAGGCTCACCGCCTGGCGTTGGCCGCCCGAAAGCCGGTCCATGCGTTCGCCCAGCCGATGTTCGAGACCGAGACCAAGACCGGCCAACTCCTGGCGAAACCCCTCGCGAGCCCGGTTATCGATCGCGAGCCCGAACCCCCGATGCCGCCCGCGTCTGCCGGCGATCGCCAGGTTCTCCTCGATGGTCAGGCTCTCGAAACTACCGGCGAGCGGATCCTGAAAGACCCGCGCCACCAAGGCGGCGCGCCGCTCCTGGGACCAGCGGGTCACATCCTGGCCGTCGACGGCAATCCGGCCCCGGCTCGCCATCACGTCACCGGCGATGACATTGAGAAGGGTTGATTTGCCGGCACCATTGCTGCCGATCACGGTCACCATCTGGCCGGGCTCGAGGGTCAGGCTGATGCCGTCAAGCCCCACAGTCTCCAGAACGGTGCCTGGATTGAAAACAACGCGGACATCCTCGACGGTGATCATGGCCGCCCCGTCAGTCGTGCCCGGGCCGCCCGCCAGCGGGGAAGGATCAGGGCGAGGGCCACCAGGACGGCCGTGACCAGATTGAGATCGGAGGCCTCCAGGCCGAGGGCGTCGGCATTGAGGGCGAACGCGACCGCGATCCGGTAGAGCAGCGAACCGACGACGCAGGCGAGCACGGCGATGACAACGCCTCGGCCGGGCACCAGGGTTTCGCCGACGATGACAGCGGCGAGACCGACCACGATGGTGCCGGTGCCGATGGTGACGTCGGCAACGCCGTTGGTCTGGGCGAAAAGGGCGCCGGCGAGACCGACCAACCCATTGCTGAGGGCCATCCCGGTATAGGTGGCGCCGGCGGTCGCGACACCCTGGGCCCGGGCATTCTTGGGGTTCACACCGGTGGCCCGAAGCGCCAGGCCATAGTGGCTTGAAAGAAAACGCGCCAGCAGCCATGCGATGAGTGCGATCAGGACGGCTAAAATCAGAGGTTTCAGATAGACGGGGCGGAGCTCGAGCACAGTGAAGGGCGAGATCACGCTGGGCTCGCCGATGAGGGGCACGTTGGGTCTGCCCATGATCCTGAGATTGATCGAGAATAATGCGATCATGGTCAGGATGCTGGCCAGCAGATGCAGGATTTGAAAACGCAGATTGAGGAAGGCCGTGACCAGGCCCGCCGCCGCGCCGGCGAGGATCGCGATCAGGGTCGCGAGGAAGGGATTGACGCCACTGACGATCGCGGTGGCCGCAACGGCAGCGCCCAGGGGAAAACTGCCGTCGACAGTCAGGTCCGGGAAGTTCAGGACCCGAAACGACAAGAAAACGCCGAGCGCCACCAACGCGTAGATGAGACCGATCTCGATCGCGCCCATGAACGCGAACAGGCTCACCCGCCCGATTCCGACCTGCGCCCGTTCGGGGGCCTACTCGATGACGGTGTGGGCGCGCTCCAGGATCTCGTCGGACAAGCTCACGCCCATGGCGTCGGCGGCGGATGGATTGACGTGGAGCTCGGTGATCTCGACGCCCTCGACCGGGATGGTGCCCGGATTCGCTCCATTCAGCACGGCCGCCACCATCCGGCCGGTCTGACGGCCCACGTCGCCATAGTTGAAGCCCAGCGCCGCGACCGCGCCTCGCGGCACGCTGTCGGTATCACCAGCGATCACTGGGATGCCGTTCTCGGTGCCGACCTGAACGATCGCCTCCAGCGCCGTAACCACCGTATTGTCCGTCGGCACGTAGATGACATCGACATCGCCGACCAGGCTTTGGGCGGCTGGCAGCACGGCCGATGACTGAGGCGCTGAGGCTTCGACCACCTCGAAGCCGCGTTCGGGCGCCAGTTCCTCGATGAGATTGACCAGGGTCACCGAATTGGCCTCGCCCGGATTGCTGATCACGCCCAGGCGAGTGGCATCGGGCGCCAGTTCCCGAACCAGGTCCAGATGCAGGCCGATCGGCGACAGATCCGACATGCCGGTGACATTGCCGCCCGGCTGATCCGGGTCACTCACGAGCTTGGCGCCGACCGGATCGGTGACGGCGGTAAAGACCACCGGAATGTTGCTCGTGGCGGCCACCACGGCCTGGGCTGATGGTGTGGAGATCGGCACGATCACGTCAGGCTCCTCGCCGACGAATTGGCGCGCGATCTGGGCCGCGGTCGCCGGGTTGCCCTGAGCGCTCTCGAACAGGATCTCCGTGTTTTCGCCCTCGACATAACCGGCCTCGGCCAGTGCTTCGATGATGCCCTCGCGGCAGGCGTCGAGGGCCGGATGCTCGACGATGGCGGTGATCGCCACGGTCTTATCGGCGGCCCAAACGGTCCCGGGGGCCACGGCGAGACTGATCGCGGCAGCCGTCAAAAGCCCAAACTCACGCCTCGTGCCCACGGTTTTTCTCCCGTTTTTATCGATCGATGCTATCTGCCTATCCGCTGTGTTCGGCCTTGTCGACGTTCATGGCCGCCGGGCGTTGAGAAGGCGGATATAGGCCTCCGCGGTCAGCATGCCCAAGGCAACCGCGAGCGCCGCGGCCGACGCCCGAAGCAGGCCCGGAAACAGAAACCACAAGACACCGTCGACCAGGGCCCCGGTTACCGCACCGGCGGTCAAAACCCGGAGCATATCCGGCTGGCGCCGATGACCGACCGCGAGTTGCCAAGCAAGGCCACCGCCGAAAAGCGCGGTTGCACCGGCGACGATCATCGGTGCCGGGTCGGCAACGGCCATGAGGCCAGCGAGCGCCAGAACCGTGACCAAAGCCGCGATCTGGCCGAAACCCATGGCGTCGCTGTGAGCGAACATCCGAGCGAACCACCCGTTCGGGGAAGCCGGCCGGAACCGACCGCAACTTCCTGTTCTCGCTTGCCGACAAACACTACTCTAATAGCGAAAGATCAATGCCGGAGCGAAGTGGGGACATCTTTGGCGCACCATGTTCATGTCGTCGGTGGCGGTCTCGCCGGCTGTGAAGCAGCTTGGCAGCTTGCCCGATTGGGCATTTCGGTCACGCTAAGCGAAATGCGAGGTGTCCGGGCGACGGCGGCCCACAAGACCGACGGCCTCGCCGAGCTGGTCTGCTCGAATTCGTTTCGATCCGACGATTCCATGAACAATGCGGTTGGCCTTCTTCATGAGGAAATGCGCCGGTTGGGCTCTCTGGTCATGGCCAAGGGCGACGCCCACAAGGTACCGGCTGGAGGGGCTCTGGCGGTCGACCGGGATCAGTTCTCCCAGGCGGTCGAGGCGGCGATCCAGGACGAGCCGCTGATCCGGGTCGAGCGCCGCGCCATCGACCATCTACCACCGGCCGAAGACGGCCCGGTGATCATCGCCACCGGCCCCTTGACCTCGACCGGGCTCGCCGACGCCATTCGCGAGCTGGGCGGCGAGGAGCAGTTGGCCTTTTTCGATGCGATCGCGCCGATCGTCCACAAAGACAGTATCAATTTCGACGTCGCCTGGTTCCAGTCCCGCTACGACAAGGAGGGACCGGGTGGCAGCGGCCGGGACTACATCAACTGTCCCCTCGACGAAGAGCAGTATAGTCGCTTCATCGAAGCGCTGCTTGCCGGCGAAAAACACGCGTTCAAGGACTGGGAAAAGGACACGCCCTATTTCGAAGGCTGCATGCCGATCGAGGTCATGGCTGAACGGGGAGCGATGACGCTCGCTTACGGACCGATGAAACCGGTCGGGCTCAGCGACCCCCGAACCGGCCGGCGTCCCTTCGCGGTCGTTCAGCTCCGCCAGGACAATGCGCTGGGCACGCTCTACAACATGGTCGGATTTCAGACCAAGCTGGCCTATGGCGAGCAGGCTAGGGTTTTCCGGACCGTTCCCGGCCTGGAAAAGGCTGAGTTTGCCCGCCTCGGCGGCGTGCACCGCAACACCTTCATCAACAGCCCGCGGCTTCTGGACGGCGAGCTGCGGATGAAAGCGGCACCCCATATTCGCTTCGCCGGCCAGATCACCGGCTGCGAGGGCTATGTCGAAAGCGCTGCAATCGGTGGTCTCGCCGCCCGGTTCGCGGCTCATGAGTTGCGCGGCCAAAGCTTCACGCCGCCGCCCGAAACGCCCGCCCATGGCGCGCTTCTTCGCCACATCACCGGCGGGGCGGACGCGGAGACCTTCCAGCCGATGAACATCAATTTCGGCTTGCTGCCGCCGCCGACGGTACTGCTCAGAAAAAAAGAGCGCAAACCGTGGATGGCCCGCCGGGCGCTCGCCGATCTCGAGGCCTGGACAAGGTCGAAGAAAGCGGCCGCCGGATCTCACAATTGGGGATAAGTCGAGATCAAGATCCAATAAGTTGGGGATAAGTTAAACGAGGCATTTCTAAGGTTTTTCGCCGCTTGCAATGCGGTTTTTCGTGGCGCAGACTAGGGAAATTCTCGCTTTTAGAATCTACCTGGGAGTGAACTCTTGACCGTGGCGCCCTCTCCAGAGGCGTCGGCACAAAAGCCGCGTGCCAAACCGTTTCAGATCCGGGGGTCGATGCAGACCGTCCTATCGCTCCGCGTGCAGGATCCGAGCGTGCCGGGCGTGTTCGACGAGCTCTACAAGGAGACTGCGAAGTCGCCCGAGTTCTACCGTTTCGCGCCTGTCATCCTCGACGTCGCGCCGATGGTCGAGCTTGAACAGTCGCCGCGGGAACTGCGGAAGATCGTGGCCAAGATCCGGGCCTGCCAGCTGATTCCGATCGGCATTCAAAATGGTGACGAACAATGGTCCGAGGAGGCGCGCAAGGTGAGCCTCAGCGTCTTTCCACCGGGTAGCAGAGCGCCAGTCAGTCGGGCGCCGGAGGTCGTCGAAGCCAAGGCCGAGTCCGATCCGCCAGTGGCCACCAGCCAGGCAAAGCCGGTCAGCGAGGCCGGCCGATCGGCGACGATCGTGCGTGACCCTGTACGAAGCGGTCAACAGGTGTTCGCCCATGGCGCGGACCTCGTCTGCCTGTCGGCGGTCGCCAATGGCGCGGAGGTGATCGCGAGCGGCAATCTCCACATTTACGCCAGTTTGAAAGGCCGCGCGTTTGCCGGCATCGACGGCGACGAGAGTGCGATGATTTTTTGCGATCGATTGGATCCGGAGCTGGTCTCGATCGCGGGCTTCCATCTGGTCAACGAGCAGATTGAGCCGAGCTTGCTCAACCGACGCGTACGCATACGTTGCACCGAACAAAAACTCATGATCGAAGCCGTCGATTAGCCGCAGCGGTCAGGGACCACAAAACCGGGACGAAGGAGAACAGGATTGTCGAAGGTTATCGTCGTCACCTCGGGAAAAGGGGGCGGCGGCAAAACGACGAGTGCCGCGGCCTTCGCCGCCGGCCTGGCGCAAGAAGGCCACAAGACAGTGGTCATCGATTTCGATGTGGGTTTGCGCAATCTCGATCTGATCATGGGCTGCGAACGCCGGGTGGTGTTCGACTTCATCAATGTCATCAATGACGGCATTCGCCTCAATCAAGCCCTGATCAAGGACAAGCGGCTCGACAATCTCTACATTCTGCCGACGTCCCAGACGCGCGACAAGGACGCTCTCGATCGCGAGGGTGTCTCCAAAGTCTTGGAAGAGCTGCGTGCGGATTTCGAATACATCATCTGCGACAGCCCGGCCGGCATCGAGGCGGGTGCGATGATGGCGCTTTACTACGCCGACGAGGCGATCGTCGTCGCCAATCCGGAAGTGTCGTCCGTGCGCGATAGCGACCGGATCATCGGTATCCTCAACAGCCGCTCCAAACGCGCGGAGAAGGGCGAGGAGCCGGTCAAGATGCACCTGCTTCTGACCCGGTACGATCCGCTTCGGGTCGCCGCCGGTGAGATGCTTAAGGTGGAGGACGTGCTCGAAATCCTGGCGATACCGTTGATCGGCGTGATTCCCCAGGACGATACGGTGCTCCAGGCGTCCAACACCGGCCAGCCGGTGGTGCTGCCCGAAGGCTCCGATGCCGGTCAGGCCTATCGCGACGCGATCAAGCGCTTGAAGGGCAAGGACCTGCCGATGCGGTTCACCGAGGCCAAACGGGTCGGGCTGTTCAGCTGGTTCAAACGGAGGAGCGCGTGAAACTACTCGACTTCTTTCGCCGGCGTGAGCCCGGAACGGCCGACGCCGCGAAGGAACGGCTGAAGGTCATCGTCGTTCGTGACCGGGCGACCTCCGGCGATGGTCCGGATTTCATTCATTTGCTGGAACAAGACATCCTCGAGGTCATCCGCAAATACATCGAGATCGACCAGAACAAGGTCCAGGTCGATATCGACAAGAGCGGCAACATGTCGATGCTCGAGGTCAATGTCGAGCTGCCGTCCTCCTTCACCAAAAAGGCCCAGGTTCCCGCGGAGGCGAGTACCGGCTGACTGTCGTCCGGTGGGCGTCAATAGCTGCGTCCACCATTAACCCCTCGATCCGTGTTATACGTTCTTACCGCCTGCGGTGTTTGACCGGATCGAGGGTATTGCCATGAGAAAGAGTTTCGTCGTGAGCCTCAGTCTGGTGGGTTTGAGTGCTTGCGCGGGCACGGACAGAGAG
Organism: Geminicoccaceae bacterium; assembly: GCA_050331695.1. Taxonomy (GTDB): domain Bacteria; phylum Pseudomonadota; class Alphaproteobacteria; order Geminicoccales; family Geminicoccaceae; genus JBHJGP01. The sequence goes on along the minus strand of JBHJGP010000020.1, from coordinate 35,160 downwards.
ATGGTTGGCAGCGGGCCAATGGTCCTGCAGTCTCAGAGCCAAACCTACTTCGAGCAATGGCAATCGCTACAACAGCCGCTGTTGTTCGTGGTGACCGAGGCCGGTCAGGTTGGCGACGCCACCCACTGCCCCTCCACCGACACCTGCCGCACCGGTGGTATCGGGGGCGTCAACAGTGCCATCCGCCGATGCGAGCAACGGTCCGGTCAGACGTGCTATCTCTACGCGCGGAACGGCGAGGTGGTCTGGGATTTCGACGCCCCGGCACCAGATAACCCGTGAGTTTCAGCAAGCCCTTCGATCTCTGAAAGCGCGCCGTGCCAGACGCGCTGTATACGGGCACTGAAGGACGATGACCGAAAATGTTGTCGGAGGGAAGTCATGGCCAAGGGTTACTGGATCGTTCATGTCGACGTGACCGATCCGGACAACTATCCCCGCTACATCGAGGCCGATGCCCTGGCGTTCGAAAAATACGACGCCCGCTTCCTCGTCAGAGGCGGCCGGTTCGAAGGTCCCGAGGGACCGGTCCGTTCACGCCACGTGATCATCGAATTCGACAGCTATAAGCAGGCTTTGGCCTGCTATAACTCGCCGGAATATCAAGCGGCGGCGAAGCTTCGCCAGGCTTATGCCGAATCCGAGGTTGTGATCGTCGAAGGCACGAACTGAGCTAGGTCATAGGCGTCCAAGCTTCCGGATCGCCGAGATAGGCTTCGACCATCGAAAGTGCCTCGAACGTTAGGCGTTCTTGCCGGCGGGCGACGTCGAGCACGTCCCGCCAGGTCGCCAGGTTCAAGAGCGTGATGCCCTCGGCCTGAAGCGCTTCCCGACTGCCGGGATAGATGTCGTAGAAGAAGATGACGAAAGCGTGGTCGATTTTGGCGCCGGCATCCCGAATTGCCTGACAGAAGGACAGCTTGCTACCGCCGTCGCTCGCCAGATCCTCGACCAGGAGCACCCTGGCGCCCTCGGCGATCACCCCTTCGATCTGGGCGTTGCGACCAAAACCCTTCGGTTTCTTCCGCACGTAGGCCATGGGCAACATCAACGTGTCCGCGATCCAGGCGGCGAAGGGAATGCCGGCCGTCTCGCCGCCGGCTATCACATCGAGACTTTCATAGCCGACCCGTTCTTGAATGAGATCGGCCGCATAGCGCATGAGCTGACGGCGAACGCGCGGAAAAGAGATCAGCTTGCGGCAATCGACGTAGATTGGGCTTTGCCGGCCCGAGGTGAGGGTGAAGGGCTCAAACGGGCGAATATGAACGGCTTCGACCTCGAGAAGCATGGCCGCCGTCGCCAGCGCCGTTTTTTGATCAGTCGTCATCCACCATGACCTTGTCAGATTCAAAACTGACGGTTACGCGGTTGGCGTTGAAGACACAAGTCATGGCAAAAAGACTTGTACTCACAGGCTTTTCTACAAAACCTTCAGTTTAAGGTTGACGTTTCGTCGTGGAAGCGGCTGTGAAGGAACCGAATGACGAATTGTGCATTAACAGAACCTGTTTGCACCAGGACGAAGGAGAACCAAGAATGCGCGATGCACTTTGGCTCGCGGGCGCTTCGCTGATCGTGTTGTCGGTCATGTCCACCAGCCCGGTACATGCTCAGACGGGGGATGAACCGAATTTCTGTAACGCCGTGCTCGACGATGATGACGACGCTGTGCGCGATAAGGACGGTGATCTTGTGACCATCGTCGGCGGCGATCCCTGCCCGCAGCCGGAAGTTGCGGAGCCGGTTGTCGAAGAGGAGGTTGCTGCCGTCGCTCCCGCCGACACGGGCCCCACCATCGACGAGCGAACCATCTTCTTCGAACTCGACGAAGACGAAATTACTGGAACTGGTCTGGCGACCCTCGATTCGCTGATCGACCGGCTGACGCTCGACGAGGTCACCGACGTGACGGTGGTCGGTCATGCGGATACGTCCGGGCCGGCCGAGTACAATCTCGATCTGTCACGGCGTCGGGCTGAAGCCGTTGCGGCGGCGCTGCGGGCCGAAGGCATCAACGCGACGGTGATCGAGACCCAGGCCGAAGGTGAGACGAACCTGGCCGTGCAGACTGAGGACGGCGTTCGGGAGCCTGCCAACCGGCGGGTGGTCGTCGAGGTCGTCCACTAAGGTCACGTCGGAACGTTGACGCGGCGGGCCAGCGAGCCCGCACTCGTTCTTGTCCTGGTTGGTGAGCACCAGCGAAGCATCGGCTTTGCTGGCGCTTGCGCTCGGCTCGACCATCCGCGCGAAAGCACGGTAGCGCGGGTAAACCTATTCAACGCCCGTCTTTATCGCGCGCTGCTCTCAAGGCTGGGCGATCGCCACACCGTTTGAGATAGTCGTCAACAAGCTCGCCCTCCGGCATCAAGGGGCGCATCCAATGGCCCATGTTGGCGAGCAGAATGTCGACGGCGCTGAACTGGTCTCCCAGAATAAAGGCGTGTTCGCCAAGCGCTTTGAGGATCCGGGCGTCAAGCTCGGCGCGGGTTCTGAATGTGGCGACCAGTTCCTTGCGGTCACCGAGTCCGAGCATGGCAAGGATAAGCACCGTCTCGACGGTCGAGCCGTAGTAAGCGAGCCAACTAAGATAAGCGCCTCGCCCCGGCATACCTGGAGCGGGGGCTATCGGGGAACCCGGATAGAGTTCAGTAAGGTAGTGGGTGATGGCGACCGTTTCGGTCACCAACTGGTCGTCATGGACCAGAGCCGGGACCTTTTTGTCGGGGTGCGGATTTATGGGATCAGCGCCCCCCGAACCATCCTGTCGCACGATGTCGACATAAACGATGTCGTAAGACGCGCTCAGTTCCTCGAGCAGCCAGATGATCCGCGACGACCGCGATTGGGGGGCGTGGTAGAGCGTCAGCATCGGTTTCCTCCATTGTGTTGCGCCCGCGGGCGTGGAGCCGGGTGGGGCTCAATCACTCAGTTGCGAGTTGGTGACCGATCACGACGTCGCGCCCGGGTCTTGGCCCGCAACCCGTCATCGATAAAGTGGCGGGCTTGAACGGCGGAAGAAAGACCTTGAACGGCTGGGTGCTCGCTTCCATCGCATGGATTAAAGGCATTGGCGCTGAGCTAGCGTTTGTGACAATGGCGCTGTTGCTCGGTGTTTTCGTTCTCGAGCCAGCGACTTGGAAAGCCTGGCTGGCCGAACAAGCGAGCGCCGCGTTGGATCGCGAGGTTAGAATAGAGGGGCCGATCGCCTTCCGTGCCGGCTGGGTTCCGCGCTTTCGTCTAAGAGGCCTCGAGATCGCCAATGTTGAATGGGGGCGGGCGCCAAATCTGGCTGAGATCGACCAATTGCAAGCCTCGATCCGCCTCTGGCCTTTGTTGGAGGGCCGGGTGATCCTGCCGGAGGTGGCTGTCGTCGGACCGAGATTGTTCCTGCAACAGACTGTCCAGGGCGAAGCGAACTGGAACCTCGGTCAGAGGCCGGACGAAGAGGAGATTTTCGACCCGGCGGAGGAGTTGGCCGAGGAAGCGTTGCCGGAGGATCGGACCGAGACCCCGACGATCGAAGTACTCACCATCCGGGAGGGTTCCTTCGAATTCATCGACGAGGGCCGCGGCATCGACCTCAAGGGGGCGATCGACACTGTCAGCGGCGGTGGCGGTGGCGGCGACCAGGTCGAACTGGCGGGTGAGGGACAGTTTCAAGGCGAGAGCTTTGCCTTACGTCTGGCAGCCGGTGCCTTCACCAAGCTGAGGGATCCGGTAGCACCCTATCCGGTCGATTTATCCTTACAACTAGGCCAGACGGAAGCGTGGATCACCGGCACCCTGACCCGGCCCCTGGAGGTTGCCGGCGTCGATCTCAATTTGAATGTCAGTGGCGACAATCTGGCCGATATCTTTCCGCTCACCAACATCCCCTTTCCGCCGACGCCTCCCTATCGGCTGGCTGGCGATCTGGCGCGGGACGGCGAGATCTGGCGGTTCGCCAATGTCGACGGCGTGCTCGGCGACAGCGACCTTCAAGGGTTCATCGAGGCGGATCTCGGCCGGGAACCGCTCTTCTTCAATATCGATCTCCACTCCCGGAAACTCGATTTCGACGATCTGTCGGGCTTCGTCGGTGCACCCGTCGACGAGGACGCGGTCGAACCGAGCGAAGGTCTCATCCCCGACCGAGACATCAGCCTGCCGAGGCTTCGAGCAGCCAACGGTCAAGCGCGGCTTCGGGCAAAACAGATACTGGCGCCGGGGCTACCGATCGACGATCTCGATGCGGCCTTTGACCTCAAAGACGGCGTGCTTCGTCTTGAGCCCGTCAGTTTCGGTATCGCCAAGGGGACCGTAAACCTTTGGGCCTCGCTCTACGGCGAGCAAGATCCGGTTGAGATCGACACCCTTGTTCGGATCCGCGATCTGCACCTTAAGGAGGCGTTTCGAGGCTCCCAACTCGTCCAGGAGATGGGCGGCCAGATCGACGGACGCATCAAGCTCTCGGGCGTCGGCAATTCGCTCCACGAGATGCTCGATAGCGCGACGGGCACGAGCTATCTGGTGATGACCGAAGGCCAGATCAGCGCGCTGATCCTCGAACTCGCGAGCCTCGATATCGCTGAGACCGTCGGTCTTTTTCTCGGTAGTGATGGCGATGCCCGTGTTCCCATTCGCTGCCTCGCCACCGATCTCTTCGTCGAACAGGGGGTGGCGAATGTCCGCTTTGCGGTTCTGGATACCCGCGATTCGGTGGTCGACGTCCGGGGCCAGATCGACCTCGGCGCGGAGACGTTGGATCTGACCGTCACACCCTACCCGAAGGACCCGAGCCTCTTCACCTTTCGCTCGACGATCCATGTGGAAGACAGCTTCGAGGCACCTTCGATCGCCGTTGATGCTGGATCGATCCTCGAGTTCGTGCCGCCTTTCGATTTCGGCACCGCCGAGAATGTGCCTTGCGAACGCCTGATTAGGATCGCTAAGGAGTAAGCGGGCAGGGCGCGGAGGTCGAAGAACACAGCAAAAAATCCGCGGCTGTCACGGAACCTCCGCGGAGCTGTTCCATTGTCGTGAAGCCTCCAACAAGAAATGGGTCACGTTATGCACGCCGATATCCTTCGGAAAATCCTAATCCTTCTAATTGCTGGTTTGTTCATCGGCGGTCTTTCCGCTTGCGACGAAGGCCCGGTCGAAGAGGCCGCTGAAGAGGTGGATGAAGCCGCCGAAGAGGCGGGTGAAGCGGCCGAAGAAGCCACCGAGTAGTTGCGCGCGCCGGCCCGCTTTTCTCATGCGCTGTTCAGACTAGGTGAATGCGGGTCGGCGCCTTCGGGCGTCTTGGCTATTCGCATGGGAAGGGAGCTCCAGCCATGGCCATCACGGTCTCCGTCAACGGCGAAGAACGGCAGATTGACGCCGATCCGAACATGCCACTCCTTTGGGTTCTTCGCGACGAGCTGAGGCTAACGGGCACGAAATTCGGTTGTGGGATCGCCCAGTGCGGCGCCTGCACGGTGCTCTTCAACGGCATGACACGGCGCTCCTGTATCACACCGCTGGCGGCGGCCGAGGGTGCCGAGATCACGACCATCGAAGCGCTGGAAGGGCCCGAGGCCGAAGCCGTGCAGGAGGCGTGGGTGGCCATCGACGTGCCGCAGTGCGGCTACTGTCAATCGGGCCAGGTGATATCGGCGACGGCACTGTTGCAAGAGATGCCGAAGCCCACGGACGAGGACATTGACCGGGCCATGGCCGGAAACATCTGCCGCTGCGCGACCTATGTCCGAATTCGCCAGGCTATTCACGACGCCGCCGATAAGCTGGAGGGCTGAGCCATGTCCCAAGTCACCGCTCGCCGCCGGGAATTCTTGGCTGGCCTGATTGTCAGCGTCAGTTTGCCGATGGCTGCCCGGGCCCAATCCGGAGCTGCGGCCGTCATCCAGAACAGCGGCGCCATTGACGAAAATTTCGCTCCCAATGCCTTCGTTCGGATCGCTCCCGACGATACCGTAACGGTGCTGATCAAACATCTGGAGTTCGGCCAGGGACCCAACACAGGCCTGACGACCTTGGTCGCCGAGGAGCTCGACGCCGACTGGTCGCAGATGCGGGCCGCATCGGCGCCGTCCGATGCCGAACTCTATAAAAACCTGGCCTTCGGTATCCAGGGTACCGGTGGCTCTACGGCGATCGCCAATTCCTACATGCAGATGCGGCGTGCCGGCGCTGCCGCCCGGGCGATGCTCGTCGATGCGGCCGCACGCGAGTGGGGTGTGCCGGCGGAAGAAATCACCGTCGAGAACGGGATCATCTCCCACGCGGCTTCGGACAACCAGTCGAGCTTCGGTCCGCTCGCGGAAGCGGCGCGGCAGGGCGAGCTGCCAGCCGAACCGATGCTCAAGGATCCGAAAGATTTCAAATTGATCGGCACCGACCGGCCCAAGGTCGACAGTCTGATTAAGACAACCGGCCGGGCCGAGTTTACGATCGATGTCTACCGGGACGGCATGCTCACCGTCGCCGTCGCTCACCCGCCGACCTTCGGAGCCACCGTCACGGGCATCGATGACAGCGCGGCCCTCCAAATCGCCGGCGTGGAGAAGGTGGCGGAGATATCGTCCGGCGTCGCCGTCTGGGCCAAGAATACCTACGCCGCCTTCCAGGGGCGCGACGCGCTCACTGTCGAATGGAATGAAAGCGGAGCCGAGACGCGGAGTTCCGAGCAGCTTTTCGAGGTCTGGTCCGAAGCCGCGGCTGATCAAGGCCGGGTCGCCGAGGAAAGCGGCGATGTTGAAGCGGCCTTCGATGGTGCCGACAGCATTCATGAGGCCGAGTTTCGGTTCCCGTTCCTCGCTCATGCACCCTTGGAGCCCCTGGACGCGGTGATCGAGTGGAGAAACGGCGAGGCCGATATCTGGATGGGCTCGCAGCTGCAGACGGTCGACCATCAAACAGCGGCCGCAACGCTCGGCATCGATGTCGCCAAGGTTCGGATCCACACCATGCTCGCCGGCGGCAGTTTCGGTCGCCGGGCCCAGCCGACCTCCCATGTGGCCGCCGAGATCGCGTCGATCGCCAAGGCAGGCGGTGAGGGCAGCTACAAGCTTGTTTGGACCCGCGAAAACGACATCAAGGGCGGCTACTATCGGCCATTGACGGTCCATCGGTTGAAAGGCGGCCTCGATGCGAACGGCAACATCGTCGCCTGGGAAAACCGGATCGCCAATCAGTCGATCGTCGCCGGCTCGCCGTTCGAGATGTTGATGGAAGACGGCATGGATCCGACCTCGTTCGAGGGTTCGACCAAGATGCCCTATGACTGGCCGGCGCACCGGGTGACCTGGACCCAGATGGAGAGCCCGGTACCCGTCCTCTGGTGGCGCTCCGTCGGCCATACGCACACGGCCTACGCCACCGAAACGTTCTTGGACGAACTCCTGGAAAAGGGCGGCAAGGATCGGGTTCAGGGCCGCCTCGATCTGATCAAGGCGGATGCCGGCCGGGACAGAGGCGTTCTCGAGCGCGTTGCCGACATGGCCGAATGGTCCGGTCCGAACGGCAGCGATGGTCGCTCCTACGGCGTGGCGCTACATGAAAGTTTCAACAGTTACGTCGCTATGATCGCCGAGGTCTCCGAGCAAAATGGCGCGCCGAAAGTCGAGAAGGTGTGGTGCGCTGTTGATTGCGGCGTCGCCGTCAACCCGAATGTGATCCGCGCCCAGATGGAGGGCGGTATTGGCTACGGCTTGGGCTCGGTCTTGTTCGACGAGATCGTTCTCCAGGAAGGAGGGCGTGTCGGCCAGGCCAATTTCGACACTTACCGGATGTTGCGGATTTCCGAGATGCCGGCCGTCGAAGTGTCGATCATCGACAGCTCGGCCGATCCGACCGGTGTCGGCGAGCCCGGGCTACCGCCGATTGCGCCCGCCGTCGCTAACGCCTGGCGAGCTTTGACCGGCCAGATGCCCTACCAACTGCCGTTCACCTCTGCGGCCGCTTGAGGAACCTTCTCGTCATGAAGAAGATTGTGTCTGCCCTCCTCCTGGGCCTGCTGGCGCTCTCAAGCGCTGCCCACGCCCAGGAGGAGGGATTGGCATCCGTCGACGCGTTTGCCGATATCGCCGACGAGACGCAGCGGTCGGTCGCCTTGTTCGAGGAAATGGGTAAGGTCCTCACCCATCCTCGGTGCATGAATTGTCATCCGCGCGGCGACACACCTCTTCAAGGTGAGGACATGGCGGCCCACCAGCCGCCCGTCGTCCGCTATGACGAAAGCGGTTTCGGGGCGCCCGGCATGCGCTGCAACACCTGCCACGCGTCCGAAAACGTGGCTTATGTCGGGGCCGAGGGATCCATTCCAGGCCATGAGCCCTGGCACCTGGCGCCCATCTCCATGGGCTGGGTCGGCCTGTCCCTGGGCGAGATTTGTGAGGCGATCAAGGATCCGGAGCGAAACGGAGGCCGCTCTCTCGCGGAGTTGCACGAGCACAACGCCAATGACGGCCTTGTCGGCTGGGGCTGGGAGCCAGGGGCGGGCCGCGAACCGGTGCCCGGCACCCAACAGGCCTTCGGTGAACTGACTCAAGCATGGATCGATACCGGTGCTCACTGTCCCAGTTGACCGTTAGGCGCCATGACTGGAAACATTTTGGGTCCGAGCCTGGCAGGTTTGGACCCTCTTGTTTGGGAGGGCGGCAGCTCTCGAAGGAACCCTCGATAGATGGCAGACAGGCAAGAAACGAACCGGGCAACCGTGTTCAACGATGTTTACGACCGGCAGGATCAGATCTTCCCAAGACTGTCCGACGAACAGATCGAGCGTGTGAAGGCGTTCGGCGAGCGTGAAGCATTGAGCAAGGGATCGGTTTTGTTCGAGCGGGGTGACCGCAGCGTCGATTGCTTCGTCATCCTCGAGGGCACGATTGAAATTCTGGACCCATCGGCTGACGGCGATCCTGTGATTACCGTCCACCGCAAACATAACTTCACCGGTGAGTTGGATCTCTTCAATAGCCGCCGGATCCTGGTCGACGGCCGCATGGGTGAGGACGGCGAAGTTGTCCGTCTCAAGCGCCATGAACTGCACCGCTTACTGGTGGCTGAACCGGACATCGGCGAGATCGTCACCCGCGCCCTTATCCTCAGGCGAGTGGGCTTGATCCAGGAAAGCCAAGGTGGTGCGCTGATCATCGGTGATCGTCACGGCGCTGACACCCTCAGGATCGAACGCTTCCTTCGGCGCAATGGCTATCCGGTTCGGGTGGTCAACGCCAAGGATCCTGACGCCGCCAAGGAAGAACTGGCAGCCCGTGATTGGCCGAAAGACAAGCTGCCGGTCGTCTTCCAGGTCTGCGAGGGCGGCCTCCATAATCCGAGCAATGTCGATCTCGGTCGCCACCTGGGTCTGCTTGAAGAGCCCGAGAGTTCGGAGCCTTGCGATGTCATCGTCGTCGGCGGCGGTCCTTCGGGCATGGCCACCGCGGTCTATGCCGCATCGGAGGGTCTCAGCACCTTGGTTCTGGAGAGCGAGGCTCCCGGCGGCCAGGCGGCGACCAGCTCGAAGATCGAGAATTATCTGGGCTTTCCGACCGGCATTTCCGGCCAAGCGCTCGCCGGCCGCGCTCAGGTTCAGGCCCAGAAGTTCGGTGCCGTCGTCTCCGTGCCGCGCCGTGCCGTTTCGCTCGATTGCGGCGACCATCCTTACGCTGTGCACACGGAGGACGGCGCCGTGTTCCAGGCGAAGAGCGTGGTCATCGCCTGCGGCGCCACCTATCGCCGGCTGGCGATCGACACGCTCCAACGTTTCGAAGGCTACGGCGTCCACTATGCCGCGACCGCGCTCGAAGCCGACCTTTGCCGCAGCGAGGAGATCGTCGTCGTCGGTGGCGGCAACTCCGCCGGCCAGGCTGCCGTCTTCCTCTCCCGCCACGCCGACCATGTGCACATGTTGATCCGAGGCGAGGAACTGGCCGTCAGCATGTCGGACTATCTGGTCGGCCGGATCCACGCCTCGCCCAAAATCACCCTGCACAGCCATTGCGAGGTTACCGATCTTTCCGGCGAGCGCTACTTGGAGCATGTCACCTGGCGCAACAAAAAGACGGGTGAGAGTGAAACCAAATCGATTGCCAATCTGTTTCTAATGATCGGAGCGCAACCCAATACCGATTGGCTTGGTGATTGTGTTTGCCTGGATGACAAGGGCTTTATCCTGACCGGTCCCGAGACCGGAGATGCCTGGCCGGCGGAGCGCCCGCCCCAAGCTTTGGAGACGAGCCAACCGGGCATTTTCGCTGTCGGCGACGTGCGCTCCCGGTCGGTCAAGCGGGTGGCCTCAGCGGTCGGCGAAGGCTCGATCTCCGTTCAATTCCTCCACGAGGTCCTGGCCGAAGCGTGAGCGCTTCACCCGGTTCAGTTCCAAGGAAAAATCATGACCCAAAAAGGTCCCGATAAAGGAAAGCTGAACACAACGCTTGGCTGGCCAGAGCCGGCCGCGCCGGTTGCCCAAGTCGAGCTTTACTTCAAATCCGAAGCCGATATCGAGCACGTCAATGACCCGCTGCGCCTCGATCTCTCTGCCGCCGCGCTCGTCGGACAGACCTTGTTCGTCGCCTGTGACGAGACGGCAACTGTCGAAAGCCTGACGACCGATGATTGGCAGGTCTTTCGCGGCCACGAGACCCATCATCTGGGTGATTACTTCAAGCTTCCGGATGGCCCCCACGACGAGATGGATATCGAGGGCCTGACGGCGGATGACGGCTTTCTCTGGATCGTTGGTTCGCACAGTCTCACCCGGGACGATCCCGAGCCGGGCGACAATTCGAGCGAGGAAGCGCTCGAGGAGTTGACGGACATCGATCGGGACAGCAACCGCTTCTTCCTTGGCCGGGTACCGCTGGTCGCTCACCTGGAAAAGCAAGGCTGCTTCGGTCTCGGCGCCAAGGGGGTCGAGAGCAAGGGCGCGAACGGATCGAAAGGCGATCTCACCGACAGCGTCGATGAAACCTTGCGGACCGCGGCGTGCGTGAAGATGAACGCCAAGGGCAACGCGCTGACCGAGGCCCTTGACGATGACCCGCACCTGGGAGCGTTCTTATCGATCCCGTCCAAGGAAAACGGCTTCGACATCGAGGGCATCGCGGTCTCCGGCAACCGCGTCGCCTTGGGCCTTCGAGGTCCGGTCCTGCGGGGCTGGGCCTGCATACTCGAGCTGCATCTCGACCTCCACAAACCGCACCGCCTCAAGCCTAAGAAAATCGGCCCGGACGGAGAGCGATATCTGAAACATTTCGTTGATCTCGATGGCCTCGGCATTCGTGATCTGAAGCTGGATGACCGGGATCTCCTCATCCTTGCCGGACCGACCATGGATCTGGACGGTCCCGCCGCGCTCTATCGCTGGCCTGACTGGCTGGATGGTTATCGCCCGGCTGTCCTGCACCCGGCGAAGACGGATCGGCTTTTGGATCTGCCCTTCGGCAAGGGCACCGAGCATCCGGAAGCGATCGTCCGCTGGCCGGAAGCCGATACCCATCGGTTCCTTTTGCTCAACGACAGCCCCGGCAACCACCGGCTGAGCGACGAGGCCAACGCGATCAAGGCGGATCTCTTCGATCTTCCCTGAACAAAGACTGACGGAACGTCGCTTGGAGCGGGCGGAGGAGCCCGGGCCTGAAGTCGGCGTTTGCGTCATCGTCAACACGCGCTCGGGCAGGAAACGCGGCCAAGAGGTCGCGGAAGCAATCAAGGTTCGTTTGAGCGCATCGCCCGAGCCTTTCACGGTGCGGCTGGTGCGCAGGGGCCGCGATATCCGGAAACAAACCGAGCGCGCCGTCAGCGAAGGGTATCGTACGATCGTTGCCGCCGGAGGGGATGGAACGATCAGCGCGGTGGCTTCGGGTCTGGTCGGCACGGACCGGCGATTGGGCGTTCTGCCCCTCGGCACCTTCAATTTCGTTGCCCGCAGTCTTGGCATTCCGGAGACCTTGGAAGGCGCCGTTTCCACCCTGCTTGACGGTCATGATCGCTTCTTCGATGTCGGCGACGTGAATGGCCGCATTTTTCTGAACAATGCGAGCCTCGGCCTCTATCCGGCGATCTTGCAAAGCCGGGAGAGGATCTATCGGCGTTGGGGCAGAAGCCGGCTCGCCGCCCATTGGTCGGTGCTTCGAACTATTGTCGGCTTCCGATCAGGATTGAGGTTGAAGGTGACCGTTGACGGCCAGACAAGGCGGTTGCGAACGCCATTGGTGTTCATCGCCAACAATGCTTACCAGCTCGAGATGTTCGGTCTGGACGGCGCCGATCTGATCGCCGGCGGCAAGTTCGGGGTATTCTTCGCGCCGGATTGTGGTCGGCTCGACCTTGTGACGTTCGCGATCCGCCTGGCCCGGCGGCAGATGGTAGCCGAGCGGGATTTCGAGCTTTTGATCGGTTCAGACGTGTTGGTCGAGACGAAACGCCGACGGCGGATGATTGCGCTGGATGGCGAACGCGAACGGATGACCAACCCCTTCCATTTTCGCCTGCGCACCGGAGCGCTCAGGGTCGTGGCGCCGCCGCTTTCACCCTAGAATGGTTTGATGCGCAAACTCGTCCATTTGTCCGACCTTCATTTCGGACGGATTCGTCAAGAGCTGGTGGAACCGTTGCTCCAAGCGGTCAACCGCACGGAGCCCCATCTAGTGGTCATTTCCGGCGATTTGACGCAGAGAGCCCGAAAGACCCAATTTCAGCAGGCGCGCCTGTTCATCGATCGCATCGAAGCTCCCTGTCTGGTGGTTCCCGGCAACCATGATGTGCCCCTCGACAATCCGCCGGTGCGCCTGTTGAGGCCCTGGAGCCGCTATCGGCGGTGGATCGAGCGCGATCTCGAACCTTGCTTTCAGGACGAATTTCTCTCCGTTCTAGGGATCAACACCGTAAATCCGCTCGAGTGGCAGCGGGGCCGCATTGGCCGCTCCGCCGTCAGACGGATCTGTGACACCTTCGGGACCGACCGGAACCAGGGGAGGACACGCGTGCTGGTCGTCCATCACCCCTTGGAACATCCTCCATCGGTCCGCAAATCGCTGATGCAGGGGGCCCCCAATGCTGTGCGGACCCTCGCGGAATGCGGCGCGGATCTGGTGCTCTCCGGCCATCTCCACAGCTGGCGGGCGGAGCCCTTCGCCGCTCTGGAGCGCCGGGTCAACATGATTCAGGTTCAGGTCGGCACCAGCCTTTCGACCCGGGTGCGCGGCGAGGACAATGACTTCAATCTGCTTCGCCTGGAGCCGGGTCGGATCCGGGTCGACCGGTTCGCCGCGGGCGATCAATCCATCGAGTTTTCACCCTCCGCCCGCGCCCAGTTCTGCCAAGGGCAGAACGGCTGGTATCGATGCGACGAGTCTTAGGCGCGGGCAACCATTTGCTTGCGAGCCGATGGACCGAGGCTAAAGTTACCGTCTGGCGGCTTTTGAGCTGGTTGCGCCAACGCTGCCTTGGTGGGTTTGCGACCGCCATCCTGGCCGAAACGCCCCAGGGCAAATTCCTGGTCCCTTCCGGCGACCTGATGGTCGGCCGTCACTTGAGTTTTCGCGGCGCCTGGGGCGTGGATTTACTGGCGATCCTCGAACGGCACGTCTCGCCCGAAGCGTCGGTCCTGATCGTTGGCGCCCATATCGGCACCATGGTGGTGCCCCTCGCGCGTCAGGCTCGCCGCGTGGTCGCCATCGAACCTAGCGCCGGCACGTTTTCGCTTTTGCAAGCCAATCTCTGGCTGAATGGCCTCAACAATGTCGACGCTCACCGGATTGCCGCCGGCTCGGAACGAAGAACGGTTACCATCCGCAGCGAGCCGGACAATACCGGTGCCGCTCGCGCTTCATTGGACAGTGCAGGTGACGATCCGGTCGAGATGTTTCCCCTGGATCAACATCTGAACGAACGCTTCTCCCTCGTTCTGATCGACGTTGAAGGCTTGGAAGCCTCGGTTCTGAAGGGCATGCCGCGGCTTCTCGCCAGCGCCGATACACTTGTGGTGGAGGTGATCCCCAATCATCTGGATCACGTGGCGAAGCTCTCGCTCGACGGTTTTTTTGAGGCGATCCCCGATCGGTTCACCACCTTCGCCCTGATCTCGCAGCCGGAACGATGGCTGAACCGGACACAAGCGAAGGCTGCCTGCGAAAGGCTTTATCGGGACGGTTACACGACCGGCGATGACCTGATCGCGTCGGCGGTCCTGTAACGCCCGCGTCACCGAGCGGCCCTACAAAACGCTCGCGTTGGCGATGCGAGAGGGGAATCACCACGATGTCCAACCTGCCTGTTCTGGGCGCTGCCCTTCCGGTGGAAGATCTGGAAGCCAATCTGGATTGGCTGGTTCAGGACAAGAGAGACCTAGAGCTGCAGAGCTTCTTTAAAGCGGAGACCTTGAATGGCGACTGGCGGCCTGTGGCCGCGCGGGCAAAATCGCTGCTGGCTAGTCACGAGGGCCGGCTCGGGATCCATGGCCCGTTTCCGGGCTTTTCCCTGTCGAGCGAGGATCCGGACGTTCGGGAGGTGGTGAAAAAGCGCCTCAACCAGGGACTGGACGTCTGCGAGGAATTGGGTGCCAGCCAGATGGTGATCCACAGTCCCTACAAGAGCTGGGATTTAGAAAATCTGGAAAATGTCGATGACGGTCCGCAGAAGATGATGGCCAACGTCCGTGCATGTCTGGACCAGGCGGTCGGCCGGGCCGAAAACATTGGCGTCGAGATGGTGCTCGAAAATTGCGAGGACCGCGATCCCCACGCCCGTGTCCGCCTCGCCGAAGCCTTCGCCAGCCCGGCGCTTCGGGTGTCGATCGATACCGGCCACGCCTACTACGCCCACACGATCGGCCATGCGCCGGCGGTCGATCGCTATGTGCGGGCGGCCGGCAACATGCTCAGCCACGTTCATCTCCAGGATGCCGACGGTTTCGCCGACCGCCACTGGGCGCTCGGCGAAGGCACCATTTCCTGGCCTTCGGTATTCGCCGAGCTGGCGAAGCTTTCGTCCAATCCGCGGCTGATCATCGAGCTGCGGGACAAAGGCCAGGTGCAACGCTCGGCGCGCTGGATGGAAAGCCTGGGCCTGGCGAGGTAGCGGCCGGGGCTACTTACGCGTTAATCTCCGTTGGTCTTGCCCTCCTGAATCTTTTCGCTGGTTTCCTCCCGATCGCCCGCTTCAGGCGTCGGCGCTTCCTGACGGTGCTTCGCCGATGGCTCGAAGCAGAGGTCGGCGAAAACCGGAAAATGATCGGAGCCGAAATAGCCGAGCCGTTTCATGGTGTTGAGCGTAAAGGATGCCTCCAGAAACACGTGGTCCAGTGGCCAGCGTAGAAGCGGATATTCAGCGTGGAAGGTGCTGTACATGCCACGACCGACCCGCGGATCGAGGGTTCCGCTGATGCGCTGGTAGAGACGTGTCGTGTGCGACCAGGCGACATCATTGAGATCGCCGGCCACAATCGAGGGGCGGTTCTCAGCGTCGACCTCGCGGCCAACAACGAGGATCTCGGCGTCCCGATCATCGGTGTCGTTGCCTGGCTGCGGCGGCTTCGGATGAAGCCCGTAGAAATCGATCCAGTCACCGGACCTTAGTCTCACGCTGGCTCGAACCGACGGGACGTCCTCCTCCATGAGGAACCGTATTTCAGCTCCGCCCAGCTCGAGGCGAGAAAAAAGATGCAACCCATAGGTGTTGTCGAGAGGGTGTTCGACCCCATGCGGATAATCCTCCTCGAGCACCAATAGCTGCTCGTCCCACCAGTCATCGGTTTCCACTGCTAGTACAATGTCCGGCGCGTACTCACGCACAAGGTCGAGGAACGCGTCCGCTTGGCGGTTCTCCATCAGGATATTGGCGATGAGTAGGCGAATGCGTGAGCTGTCGTCGCAGGATCGGCTTCCCAAGACTTCCGGCGTTTTAAGGGGCGTGTAGGGCCAGACGCGATAGGCCTGGTAGCCAAGACTAAGAGCGAGGCACAGGAGAAACGCGCCATGCCAAATACGGCTCGGCCGGAACACGAATAGAGAGGCGAGAAAGGTTAGGGCTAGGAGACCGGCAATCTGTAGCCTTGGGAAATCGACGATGCGGATCCACCATTCGCCGCTCCGCACAAAGGGCAGGACGGTGCACAAGACCAGAATAAGGCCAATGGCCAGAAGCCCCGTCCGGACAGCGGTTCTCCACCATCCCAATCTTTGGCTCCTAGGTTCCGTCGGCCTCTCGGTCCTGTTCCCGGACATCCGACTTATTGATGAACGCGCTTGGTCAGCTCAGATCGATCCCGCTTCGACCATGTAGTTATTGGCGGTGCACATCGCGGCGTCGTCCGATGCCAGGAACAACACCATGCGGGCGATGTAGACCGGCTCGATCAGATCTGGCAGGCATTGGCGTTCACGGTGGCGCTCCAACGCCTCGGGCGTCGCCCACAAGGTTTTCTGCCGTTCGGTCATAATCCAGCCGGGCACCACCGTATTGACCCTGATCCGGTGATCGCCGAGATCCCTGGCCATCGTCCGGGTGAGGCCATGCACGGCCGCCTTGGCCGTCGCATAGACGGGAAAGCCGCCGCCGGCCTCCCACCAGGAATTGGAGCCCAGATTGACGATGGAACCGCCGCCGGCTTCGATCATGCCAGGGGCGACAGCCTGGATCGCGAACAGCATGTGGCGGAGATTGGTGGCAATCCGCTCGTCGAAATACTCGGCCGTAACCTCACGCCAGTCGTGGCGGTCGTCCCTCGCGGCATTGTTCACCAACACGGCCGCCGCGCCGATCCGATCGTTCAAACGGCCGATCGATGCTTTAAGCGCCTCGATATCTCTGAGATCGCAGGCCTCATAGACGACCTCGCCGCCGGCTCCGTGGAGCCGCTCTGCCAGCGCACCGCTCGCGTCCTCGTCCCGATCGATAAAACCCACTCGGGAACCTTGTTCGGCGAAGGCACTTACGATCTCAGCGCCGATGCCAGAGGCTCCACCGGTCACATAGACGGATTTGCCGGCGAGACTGGGGTATGAGGCGAAACGAGCGGTCATGGCGAATGGCGCTTCCTGTTTTTTTGCGTGGCTCGGTTTGTAACACCGTCCACGGCTCCGTCGAAAGGGTCGGTCCCCAGCCGTTTCGCTCGACGCTCAAGCTTGCCGCCTTCCGGGCGCGCAGGAAAGTCTCACCTGACCACGAACTTCACCAAGGAGATCTCTATGGCTTGGACCAATCCGTTGCTCCGCTTCCTGCTCGTTCCGTGCCTCGCATTTTTGTCTTCGGGACCCGCCTTCGCCGAACGCATAGGCGACGTCTCCACAGCGTTCAAACTGCTCGGTTCAAACCACAAGATCGTGGTCGAAGCCTTTGACGACCCGGAAGTCGCCGGCGTCTCCTGTTTTCTGTCCCGAGCCAAGACCGGCGGTATCAGCGGCGCTCTGGGCCTCGCGGAAGATACCTCCGATGCGTCAATCGCCTGCCGCCAGACCGGCCCGGTCACGGTTGGCGACGATCTCGAGGACGGCGACCAGGTCTTCCGCGCGCGCACGTCGATCCTGTTCAAAAAAATTCAAGTCGTCCGGTTCTTCGACGAAAACCGCAATACCTTGATTTATCTGACCTATTCCGACCGATTGATCGATGGCTCGCCAAAGAATGCCATCTCCGCGGTGGTCATCCGACCCTGGGGCGCTGCGAATTGACCGACCCGGCGCGGTTGCTTCCTTTGGGAGCCAGGTCGACGGCGTGGTCTGGATCAATCGGATGCTGGCCATCCGATTGATCCGAAATAATCAGGTTAACCGAGGAGCGAGCGGGCCTGAAAACCCGTTCAGGCCGCTGCCGGATTGACGCTCGAAGTGGCGATGTCGGTCATCCGGCGGTCACCGTCGTAACAGGCGTCAAGGCACTCATGGAGCACCTTCTTGTCGTCGCTCAGGTCCAGCCGGCCGGCAAACGCGACCAGACAGCCATAGCCGGCGAGGGCGTAGTGCGCCATGCGCTGATATTGCGTGATGATCATGGCGTCGCGGGCGTCATTGTCACCGAAATCCTCGTCGAACGCGTGGGCCTTCGCTTCGGAGACGAGCCCTTCCATACCCCGGCAATGCTCTCCTTGGGGATCGGCATCGTGGCCCTTCACCAGCGCCTCCACCTGGTTCAGGCCGTCGCGGATACCACTGACACCCGCTTCGAGCGCTGACTTGAGCTCGGCGTTGCTAGCTGCCTCGGCCAGCCTCTGCGTCATTTCCAAGGCCTGGCGGTTGGCGCTGTACAGGTCCTGCAGCTGGTCAACATAAACGTCTTTGAGATTGTTGATGGTCAAGGCGTCTCTCCTTTGTGAATGCCGGGAGATTAACGCCCTGAGTTCTTTCCTGTTCCGCTCTCGGCTCGCCGGAGCACCAGCGGCAAATCGCCCTGCCGCCGGCCTCGGGGTTCCACCGATGGCCCGACATCTAGGCTGCTGGCGACGGCTTGGTTGACGCCTCGGACGCGGGTGCCAGCAACCAGCCGAGAAGCGCGACCGCCAACACCGCGCCGAGCGCTTCGGCGATGACGAAGGCCGGCACGTCGAGGGGACGGATGCCGGCAAATGTGTCCGAAAAGCCACGGGCGATTGCGACCGCCGGATTGGCGAACGAGGTCGAGGCGGTGAACCAGTAAGCAGCCGTGATGTAGAGGCCGACAAGCCAGGGCACGGCGGACGCTCGAAACCGGATTCCGGCCAGGATCGCCGCCACCAGCCCGAACGTGGCCACCACCTCGGCGATCCACTGACCCGGTCCGGACCGGATGGTTTGCGAGATCTGTAGGATCGGCAGTTCGAACATGGCATGCGCGACGAGGCTGCCGGCGATGCCGCCCACGATCTGAGCGAGAACATAGGCCAGGGCTTCGTCTTTCGGGATCTCCCGACGAAGGGCAAAGGCGAGGGTCACGGCGGGATTGAAATGAGCGCCCGAGATCGGACCCAGGATGGTGATCAGAACCACCAGTATGGCGCCGGTCGGGATCGTATTGCCGAGAAGGGCGAGCGCCACGTCGTCGGTGAGTTGGTCCGCCATGATGCCGGAACCGACGACGGTGCCGACCAGAAAGCCGGTGCCTAGCGCTTCGGCGGTAAGGCGTCTTGTCAGATTGAAGGTCATCGGATGAACCGCCCAGACAATAGGAAAACGAAGTGAGGCGCCCAATCCGATAGCCGGTCACACGCCCGATCGAAAGTAGTGGCAGGGAAAAGCAACAAGGGCGTGATATCGCCTTCAGTCCAAGGTCGATTCGCCCGCCAAAAGCCGCCGGCATGGCCGCGACCAGCCCAGGCGGGCCCTAAACCTTTGATCCTCAACCACTCGTTCGTTTTTGCCGGTTACATATTGCTTTGTCCAATTTCTACTATTAGTAGAGTAATATATCTTGACATCGCCTGTCGGTTCACAGGACCCGGGTTCGAGTGCCGCCCAGCGAAAGGGAAATGATGACGGGCTTCAGACTGACGAGCCGCAAAGGCGTCTCTTTCGTCAATCTGGGCGAAACGCTCGACATGGGCGCGGCGCCACCTCTGCGAACGGTTCTGCAAAAAGCGCTCGCCAAGGGCCAGCCGCTGCAGATCAACGCCGGCTCGGTTAATCGAATGTCAACGCCTTGTATTCAAGTATTGCTGGCGGCGGTCCCGACCTTGGAGACGGCGGGCCTGTCTTGCGTGTTCCTGCGCCCGTCGGACGCCTTCATCGACGCGTTCAACGAACTGGGACTGTTCCCGATTCTCAAGCAGTGGACCTTCAAGGAATGACAACTCGCGTTCTTACCGTCGACGATTCCAAGACCATGCGTGACATGCTGGCCATGACCCTACGCACGGCCGGCTACGACGTTCTCCAGGCGGAGAACGGTCAGGAGGGTCTCGACGTGCTCGGTTCCGATTTGGTCGACGTCATCATCACCGACCTCAACATGCCGGTGATGGATGGCTTCACCTTTATCGAGAAGCTGCGCGAGACCGACGCTCACGCGGCGACCCCGATCCTGATCGTCACCACCGAATGCCACGACGAGAAGAAGAAGAGGGGCCGGGCCGCCGGTGCCACCGGCTGGATCGTCAAACCGTTCGATCCGGCAAAGCTCATCGAGGTCGTCCGCAAGGTCAGTCCCTGAACGGCGCGCCCGGCAGATCAGTATAGCGAGGTCGGCAATGGACGGTTTCGAAGAATTCAAACAGACATTCTTCCAGGAATGTGACGAACTCCTGAGCGACCTCGAAGGTCATCTGATGGCGCTCGATCAGGGCGAGCGCGATGTCGAGGTCCTGCACGCCGCCTTCCGCGCCATTCATTCGATCAAGGGCGGTGCTGGCGCCTTCGGCTTCGATCGCCTCGTCGCCTTCGCCCACACCTTTGAAAACGTGCTCGACCTGATGCGCGAGGGAAAGGTCGAGTTGACAGATGAGCTGGTCGCCTTGACCGTACGCGGCGGCGACATGTTGGCGAACCTGGTCGGTGCCGCCCGAACCGGTGAAGAGCTGGAGGCCGGTGTCGAAGAGGGGATGCTCGCCGATCTGGCAAGCGCCGCCGGACTTGAGCGGGAAGCCCCGACCACCGATGACGCCGCCGACATGGACGACATCGATTTCACGCCGATACCGGTGAACCTCGACGAAGACGAGGATGTCGGGTCAAAGCCGCAAGCGGCCAGCACCAGCTTCCGTATCAGCTTCCGGCCCCTGAGCGGCATGCTGCGCCGCGCCAACGAGCCTCTTTTGATCGTCCGCGAGCTGAAGCAATTGGGCGCCCTTGACGTCAGCGTCGACGTCAGCGCGCTGCCGCTTCTGGACGAGCTGGACCCGGGCGAAGCCTATCTCACCTGGGTGTTCGAGCTGGAGACGAGCGCCGGGCGCGACACCGTCGAAGAGGTCTTCGAATTTGTCGAGGACGATTGCGAATTGATCATCGAGGATCAATCCGACGATGGTGAACCTGACGCCGCCGCCGAGCTGGCGGACGAGGTTGCGGCCGCGTCGCCGGAAGCCGATGGCAATGGCTCGCCTGCCGAAACTGGTTCGCCCGCCGAAGAGGCGCCCCTGTCCGCTCAGGCCCAGCCGGAACCGGCCAAAGCCCCGGCGAACGGCCCCGCCGATAGCGGTGCCACCAAAGCCAAATCGACCGTCGGCGCCACCATCCGGGTCGACCTCGACCGGGTCGACCGGCTGGTCAACAAGGTCGGCGAGCTGGTCATCACCCAGGCGGTGGTGGCGCAGCAGTTGGACCAGGATTTGGCGGAATCCCGCCCCGGCCTCGCCCAGGGGCTCGAGCAGCTTTTCCAGCATACCCGGAACCTCCAGGACAGCGTGATGGCGATCCGCGCCCAGCCGGTTCGCTCCGTATTCTCGCGGATGCCCCGCCTGGTCCGGGACCTCTCGGCCCAAACTGGCAAAAAGGCCCGTCTCGAGATGAGCGGCGAGGCCACCGAGATCGACAAGACCGTCATCGAGCAGCTCAACGACCCGCTGACGCACATGATCCGAAACGCGGTCGACCATGGCCTGGAGCCGGCCGAGGACCGGGAGGCCGCGGGCAAGGATCCGGAAGGCACGATCCATCTCTCTGCGGAGCAGCGGGGCGGGCGGATCGTGATCCGGATCGAGGACGACGGCCGCGGCATCAATCGCGAGAAGGTTTTCCAGAAGGCGGTCGAAAAGGGGCTGATCGCCGGCGACGCCAATCTGACCGACGAGGAGATCGACAATCTCGTCTTCGCGCCCGGTTTCTCCACCGCCGATCAGGTCTCGAACCTGTCTGGCCGCGGCGTCGGCATGGATGTGGTCAAGCAGAACATCCAGAGTTTGGGCGGCCGGGTCTCGCTCCGCTCGGAGCCGGGACGGGGTTCCAGCGTCGTCCTGGCCTTGCCCCTGACCCTGGCCGTGCTTGACGGCATGATCGTCCGCGCCGGCGGCGAATCCTACATCATCCCGCTGACCAATGTGATCGAGAGCCTGTCACCCCAGGAACAGGAAACCAGCCTTGTCGCCGGTTCCGGCGAGGTCCTCAAGATCCGCGGCGATTACATCAAGCTGATCGATCTCTCGCGGGTCTTCGACATCACCGCCCGCGCGGACGCGGCCCAGCGGCTGGTCGTCATCGTCGAAATCGAAGGCGGCGGCCATGTCGGTCTGGTCGTCGATGAGATCGTCGGCCAGCAGCAGGTCGTCATCAAAAGCCTTGAAGACAATTTCGATCCGCTCACGGGCATCGCCGGCGCAACCATCCTCGGCGACGGCAAGGTCGCTCTGATCCTGGATGTCACGGCGGTCAGCGAAATCCACAAACCCCGAGGGCTCGACTGGATCGAACCCGGTCAGGCAGTGACTTCCGGCAAGGAGATTGCGGCATGAGCGAGGTCATGGACGGGGCCGCCACAGCAGCGGCCGACAAGGCTACAGGACGCAATATCGAGCCGACGACCGCGGCCGACACCGTCCAACTGGTGGCATTCTCAATCGGCGAGCAGTTCTACTGCGTCGACATCATGGCCGTGCGCGAGATCCGCGCCTGGACGGGCACCACGCCGCTGCCCAACACCGCCAACTTCGTCCGCGGCGTCATCAATCTGCGGGGCACCATCGTGCCGATCATCGACATGCGCACGCGCCTGGGCCGCGGTCAGACCGAGCCGACCAAAAATCATGTGGTCGTCATCGTCTCCATCGGTGACCGGCTGAACGGCCTCCTGGTCGACGGTGTGACCGACATTGTCACGGTACGTAGGCCCGACATCGCGCCGATCCCGGGGTCGGATGGCGACGCGAAAAACCCCTATCTGGACGGCTTGGTCACCCAGGAAGAGCGAATGGTCGCGCTCATCGCCCTCGACCGTCTGGTCGACCATGCCGTCCTCCAATAACGCCAGTCTGTCAACCGCCAGCCACCGAGCGTTGATCTGCGACATCACGGGAAGCCTTCGATGTTCTCCAAATTGAACAACCTGAAGATCGTGCACAAACTCGCCCTGATCCTGGCGCTGCCTCTGATCTTCTTTGTCTGGCAAGCGGGGCAGAACCTCGTCGGCAGTTGGCGAGCTATGGTCGAAGCGAGGCAGGTCCAACATTTGATCGAATTGGGCGAGCATATCGGCGATCTGGTCCATGAGATGCAAAAGGAGCGCGGCATGTCGGTCGGCTTCATCTCGTCTCGGGGAGCAAGTTTCGGGGATCAGATTCCGGGCCAGCGCCAACTGACCGACCAAAACAGGGCCGCGTTTGCGCAAGCTTTGGAAGTAATCGACCCGGCGGACATCACCTCCGATCTGGCGTCTCTGATCAGTAGATCACGGGGCGATCTGAGCCGCCTCGACGCAACCCGCCAAGGCATCGATCAGCGGAATTTGAGCGTTGCCGACATGGCCAACTATTAC
Source organism: Geminicoccaceae bacterium (assembly GCA_050331695.1). GTDB lineage: Bacteria > Pseudomonadota > Alphaproteobacteria > Geminicoccales > Geminicoccaceae > JBHJGP01. The sequence continues at coordinate 11,802 of JBHJGP010000020.1, read as the reverse complement.
TCGGGCACGATCGAGCATCTAATGCTGATCATCCGGGGCATGGTCAGTGTTTCCAGCAGCCACGAGGTCGCGACGGCGATCAACGCCTATCTCGATTTCATGCATGCCAAGGAGCATGCGGGATTTGAAAGGGCGATGGGCGCCGCTGGCTTCTCCGCCGGCAATTTCAGTCCATCGGTCTATCGGAACTTCGTCAGCGAGATCGCCCGCCAGGAAACCTACTTCGATTCCTTCCGACTTTACGCCGAAAGCGAACAGACTGTGCCGCTCGATCGGCTGTTGGAAAGTCCGGAAGCGCGCGAGGTCGATCGCCTTCGAGAGATCGTTACCGCCAGCGTGGAAACCGGCAACACGCGGGGCGTCGGCGGCGACACCTGGTTTCGGGCTATCACCGCCAAGATCGAACTGATGCGGGAGTTCGAAGGCGATATCGCCGCCGACCTGATCGCGTCTACCGGCGCGTTGGCGAGCGAAGCCCGCAACGACTTCCTGACACAGCTCGCGGTCATCCTTGCTGGACTGGTGGCGCTGCTGGCCATCGCCTATCTGACCGCCCGCAGCCTGACCGTGCCGATAGCGCGGATGAGCGATGCGGTGGGTGCCCTGGCGGCCGGTGACCAGAACGTCGTGTTGCCGAGCCTTGAAGCCAAAAATGAGCTCGGTGACATGGCCCGCTCCCTTGGTACCATTCAGGACCTGGGTCAGCGGGCGGCCCGGGTTCAGTCAGCGCTCGATGGTGCCACCGAGAATTTCATGATCGCTGACCAGAACTGTGTGGTCGTTTACGCCAATCAGTCGGTGCTTCACACTTTGAGAGGCGCCGAAGCGGAGATCCGCCGGGATCTACCGGCGTTCGAGGTCGACAAGGTGGTCGGTTCGTCGATTGACGTCTTCCATAAAAACCCGATGCACCAGCGCCGGATCCTGGACGGTCTGACCCAGCCTCAGAAAACGAAAATCGAGATGGGCGGTCGGACCTTCGAGCTGCTGGTCACGCCGATCCGCAGTGCCAGCGGCGATGCCCTTGGAGCGTTCGTTGAGTGGGAGGACATCACCCAGAAGTTGATGGTCGAGCAGGAGGTGGCTGACCTGGTTCAGGCCGCCGCCGCCGGCGATTTCGCCCGGCGCCTGGATGAGACCGGCAAGGACGGCTTCATGCTCGAGCTGTGCCGGGGCATGAACCAGGTGGTCGAAACGGTTGACTGCGGTTTGAGCGAGACGGTCAAGGTCATGTCGTCGTTGGCTCACGGCGATCTGACCCAGCGGATGACCGGCGACTACCAGGGCAGCTTCCTCCGGCTGAAGGACGACGCCAACGCGATGGCCCAACAGATCGGCTCGATCGCGCACAATATCGTGAGCAACACCAATGCCGTGCGCGGTGCGTCGGAAGAGATCGCGTCCGGCGCCCAGGATCTGTCCTCGCGCACCGAGCAGCAGGCATCGGCGCTGGAGGAGACGGCGGCCTCGATGGAGCAGCTCGCGGCGACGATCCGCCAGAACGCGGACAATGCCCAACAGGGCAATCAGCTGGCCGCGGCGGCACGGGATTCGGCTCTCGGCGGCGGCGAGATCGTAGGACAAGCGGTCACCGCCATGGGCCAGATCGAGGGCTCGTCCAAGAAGATCACCGAGATCGTCGGCATGATCGAGGAGATCGCCTTCCAGACCAACCTGCTGGCTTTGAACGCCGCGGTCGAGGCGGCGCGGGCCGGCGAGGCGGGTAAGGGCTTCGCCGTTGTCGCAACCGAAGTCCGGGCCCTGGCGCAACGTTCCGGACAGGCATCCAAGGACATCAAGGAGCTGATCACCAGCTCCGACAATCAGGTCCGCGAAGGGGTCGATCTGGTCAACAAGGCCGGCGGCGCGCTGGGCGAAATCGTCACCTCGATCAAGAAGGTGGCCGATATCGTCGGCGACATCGCCGCGGCCAGTCAGGAACAGGCCACCGGCGTTGATCAGGTCAATGCGGCGGGCACCAACATGGACGAGATGACCCAGCAGAACGCGGCCCTGGTCGAACAGACGACCGCGGCCCTGCATGCGGCCCGCTCCCAGATCAACGATCTCCAGCAGACCGCCGGTTTCTTCAAGATCGGCGATCAGGCATCGACGCAGCCGATCAGCCTCGACAGCGGACATCAGAACCGACCGCAGGTCCAGAAGGTGACGTCCACCAGCAGCACCGGGACGGCCCTTCACCCAGTGCCGGCGGCCCTGGCCAACGGTCATGGCAAAGGCAACGGTAACGGTGCCGCGCTGCCGGCCGCCGCCGACGACGATTGGCTCGAGTTCTAGGCAGGCGGATTGGATCGGTTTCCTCGGCGCAGGCGAGAAACGGATGAGCAGGTTGACGAAAGCACCCGCCACGGGCGTGGCTAGCTTGTCGGGAGATCCGGGCGGGACGGAAACGCTGGTCGGCGCCGAGGCGCATCGCCACGCGCTGAGCGGCCCCGGTCCGACAGGCGCGGACCAGGTCCGCCGCGAGTTCGACTTCGGTGACGACGATTTCGACTTCATCCGCCGGTGGATCAAGGACCGGGCCGGTATCGTTCTCGCCGACAACAAGAAGCCCCTGGTCTATGGCCGATTGGCCAAGCGGGTCCGCGCCCTCAACCTCGCCAGTTTCAAAGACTATTGTGAGCTGATTGCCGGCGACGCTGGCCGTGACGAGGTCAATATCGCGCTCAACGCGTTGACCACCAACAAGACCAGCTTTTTCCGGGAATCGCATCACTTCGACCATCTGGCGTCGACCGTGCTGCCGGCGGCCCGACGGACAAGCGGCGCAGGCAGGCGCTTGCGTATCTGGTCGGCCGGTTGCTCATCCGGTGAAGAACCCTATTCGATCGCCATGACGCTGCTGGCGGAGCTGCGGGATCTGCCGCAGTGGGATGCCCGGATTCTGGCGACCGACATCGACAGCAACATGGTCGAGCATGGCAGGGCCGGCATTTACGCAACGGATGCCGTCCAAACCATTCCGGATCGGTTTCGACGCCGGGCGCTCCAGGCTGGTTCCGAGGGCGGCGAGCGTTGTCAGATGGCCGACGAGTTGCGCACCCTGATCACCTTCAAGCAGCTCAACCTACTTCATCCCTGGCCGATGAAGGGGCCGTTCGACGTCATCTTCTGTCGAAACGTGGTGATCTATTTCGACAAGCCGACCCAGATGACACTGTTCGACCGCTATGCCGACATCCTGAAACCAGACGGTTTTCTCTACATCGGCCACTCCGAATCCCTGTTCAAGGTGACCGCTCGGTTCGAGCTGGTCGGCCAGAGCACCTATCGGAAACTGAAGTGATTTTGAGCGGCTCGGAGCATGCGCGGCTGGCCGTAGTGCCATACCGACCAGGGGAGTGAGATGGTTCGTGCGTTGATTGTCGACGATTCCGCGCTCATGCGGCAGATCCTCTCCCGGATCCTGTCCGAAGATCCGGACATCGAAGTGGTGGGCGCCGCGCCTGATCCGCTGATCGCCCGGCAGATGATCAAGGATCTCAACCCCGACGTCATCACCCTCGACATCGAAATGCCGCGCATGGACGGCTTGTCCTTTCTTGAGCGGATCATGGGCCTGAGGCCGATGCCTGTGGTTATGGTCTCGAGCCTGACCAAGAAGGGGGCAGACGTGACGCTCGCGGCCTTGGACATGGGCGCCGTCGATTTCATCGCCAAGCCGACGATCGATTTGGAACACAATTGGAGCGCGATCTCGGCGGAACTGACCGCCAAGATCAAAGCCGCGGCCAGAGCCCGGGTTGGAGTCCGAGGCGGACCGCCGGTGGCCGCGAAACCGGCCAGCGTTCAGGGCCTGGGCTTTCGCGCCACGGACAAAATCGTCGCGATTGGCGCGTCCACCGGTGGCGTCGAGGCGCTGCGCGAGGTCATCTGCGCCCTGCCGGCCGACGGGCCGCCGGTTCTGATCGCCCAGCATATGCCGACTGGCTTCACGGCACGGTTTGCGGAACGCCTGAATGGCATTTCGGCGATGTCAGTGAGCGAAGCCAAGCACAATGCTCGGGTATTGCCAGGCCATGTCTACATCGCGCCGGGCCATGGTCATCTGAAACTTTCGCGCTCCGGTGCCTACTACAATTGCGTCATCAGCGACGAGGGGCTGGTCAGCGGCCACCGGCCGTCGGTCGACGTGCTGTTCTCATCGGTCGCACTCGCCGCCGGTAAGAATGCGATCGGCGCCATTCTGACCGGCATGGGCAAGGACGGGGCCAAGGGGCTCTTGAAGATGCGCGAGGCCGGGGCTGCGACCCTCGGTCAGGATGAGGCGAGCTGTCTGATCTACGGCATGCCGAGAGCGGCCCAGGAGATCGGCGCTGTCCAGAAGGAATTGCCGCTAGCCAAGATAGCATCGGCTCTTTTGGAGCGGGCGGCTTCGACGAGCGGCGGTGGCAGGCCGTCCACGCCCCGCAAGGACACGAAAACGGCTGAAAAACGTGTGTAAGCAGACCAGCCAACACCAACTTCCGGTTGGGCCAAGGATGGTGCCGGCGACACCACCATCGAACCAACGTTCCATGGTGCGCTACCAGGCCGCCGGAGCGCGGCAGCAGAGCAAAACGGAGACGAAACCATGACCTCGGCAAAAAACATGCAAGTCCTGGTGGTCGACGACCAGCAGAGTATGCGCCAGCTGACCAAATACTCCTTGGGCCAGATCGGCATCACGAAAGTGAAGGACGTCAGCAGCGGTGAAGACGCGATCGAGACACTGGGCAAAGCCAAGTTCGATCTGATTATCTCCGATTGGAACATGGAGGGTATGAGCGGACTGGACCTGTTGAAACAGGTTCGTTCGGACGCCCTGATGAAGAAAACCCCCTTCATTATGGCGACCGGTCAGAATTCCAAGGAGCTGGTCATGGAAGCCATCAAGGCCGGCGTCAACAACTACATCGTCAAACCGTTCAGCGCCGCAGATCTGAAGAAAAAAATCGAAGCCGTAGACGGGCAGCTACAATAACGATCAAGGTTTAGGGCAGATTACTCTTCGCGGAGGAAATTTTCTCGCAACACTGTCTGAGCAGTGTGGTCTATTTAGCGTTTCTTCTTATCAGAAGCATGTGTCTCGTGAGCTTTTTACCTTTCGATGCAATGCGCTTTCGATCGCCAACCTGGGTTGACGCCTAGCACGTATGCGCCGGAAGGTTCAAAAATGGATCGGTCGCACAGGCACATACGAAACACCGGATCTTCGGATTGCCGGCATCCACTCTTCGGAAGAGGATCAATCGAACAATTCGACCGTTCCGGAGTCGGCCACGGGGTCGAGGCGAGGACGCTGCCGGATTTCCTTGTCGAAAACACGTTTCGCGACGTCCTCCTTGAGCTCGCGCATCCGAACCCGACCACTGGCCGGGCTGAATTGCACTTTCCGAGGCCAGTTGCCGCGCAGGTGAGAGCCGGTAATCGAGAGCCCCTCGTTGCGCAGGAACGTCTCGACAAAGTCAGCGTTTCGATGGCCCACGTCCGTCATGCCTCGGACCACATTGGCGCCGCCAAAAACTTTGATCTCCAGACGGTCGCGCCGTCCGGTCACCTTAAGCACAGCGTTGATCAACTGCTCCATCGCGAAACTGCCGTAGCGTAAGTCAAAGCCGATGATATCGCCGGGGTCGCGTCCGCCGGCGGACGGCAGAAGAAAATGGTTCATTCCGCCGACTTTGCTGATCGGGTCTCGAACACAAGCGGCAACACAGGATCCCAGCACGGTCTGCAACAATTCATCGGCGCAGGAGGTGACGTAATAGTCACCCTGGAATATCTGCACCACGCGGCGCTTCAATCGTGGATCGAAATAGCGGCGGCGTCCATCGGCCGAACCGGCGAGCCCGGAACCAGTATCGCCACGCGCTGTTTCTGCAGCCTCAGTCATCGGCTTCGATCGTCTCCGTGCTTCGAGCCGGAAGGCCTGCAATGAAGCTCAGCTGGATGGCGCGCCGAGGCCTCATCGATTTCAAACTCTCCGGTGCTGTCGTCATCAACGGTCCATGGGCGCGCGCAATTCATTCGACCCGGATGACTGCTTCCAGCCCGACTAAGATCTTTAGGATGAAATCGATAACCAAGCGTTAACCGGACCAAGACAACGGCGCCTTTCTCTGTCTGGCTTTGAGGACTTGGCGGGATGGCGAGGCCTCCGTTTGGAGCGACATCTGCGCGTTAACGCGATTGAAAGCCCACCGGCGCTAAGCTCCAACAAGACACCGCGGCTTTCAAAAAGCCCGACGGCCATCTTCGACATTCGGCTCCGGGGACGACGTGACGGACATGTACACTTTCGACCGTGAAACGGGCAGTGGGAACGCCGCGAGCTCTTCGTCTTGCTTGGGCGAAGGGCCTCCGGCACCGGAGAAGATCGGCCATCTGGAGATGATCGCCCTGCTGAGGCCTGCGCTGGAAACGCTCCACGGTGAGATGCAAAGAAGCCTGTCGTTGCAGGACGAACTGGCCCAGAACCTGTCTCGGCACACGACGGCTCTGGCGCCCCACTGTAGCCAGGAGACCATTGGCGACGTTCACGGGCTCATGGTCGCCCTACAAGGCGAGGACAGGCTCCGCCAACGCCACGAAGGCGTGATCGAGCTGGTATCGACCCTGCTCACGGTGATCGGAAACGCTGCCGCCAGTCTCGACGCCGGCGCCAACGCGAGTGTCGCCCAAGAAAACGATCGGCGGAACCGCTGGGTGAGCGAGCTTGTCGACGGCCAGAAGCTGGAAGAGCTCAAGGAGAGCCTTCATCGGGCGTTTGCCAAAAACCCGGAGGAGCATCCCGGATAGCTTGAGCTGGACCGGCTACCGGCCATGAATCGATGGTATTGGGACGCTGACCAGACTGATATGCTGGTGGGACCAGATCGCCCCCGCGCCATGGCGGATCTTTGTGATGCTGGTTGAGAAATGATCCAGCCGTCGCCTTCGTCGCAGGTCAGTCGAGAGGTTCGCGTGCTGGCCGCGCCCAGGGCTGGAAGTCTGCGCTTGCGCGGCGCCGGTGCGGGCGCGAGGCGTCCGTAATGCGGACCGTCACTTAAACAAGTCTTTCCGTCGCCGTATGTCACCCTTCGCCAAGGGAAGGGTTGACCGGTGATGGGCCGGGCAAGACATCGCCTGGTGATCGAGAGGGCGGGCGGGGACATGCACAAAACCGTCAAACCTGCTGCCCATGAAATGGGGTAGGCGGCCCCGACTTCTCGTCGTCCGAACCGGCCCAATGCCAGGTTGATCCTTATTCCGGCTTGAGGCGGACGCATTTCTCCGGTTTGCCGCAAAGCGCGCATGTTATGCTCGGCTGAATGTTCGCCGGATCGGATCAGGCCTAGCCTAGCGTTTTCGCGGCTTGGTTCCCTGGCAACCGATCGCCGCCGGCGAGCCGCCCAAGCGCCCCTCTCGCAACCGGCACAGACCTCGAATACCGGATCGTCTGCGGCCAGTCAGTTCGCCGCTCCACCATCAAATTGGTAGCCTGATTTTCTGGACGAAAATGGTGCCCAGGGGCGGATTCGAACCACCGACACGCGGATTTTCAGTCCGCTGCTCTACCAACTGAGCTACCTGGGCTTGCCGGAGAAAAGGGCGCGTTGGCCACCGGACCGTGGCTTATAATCAGGTTGGCCGGCCCGTGTCCACTCCCGCGACCGCCGCCTTACCGGTGACGGTTTCATCGATGACCAGCAGGACCTTGCCGACATTCTTGTTGGCTTCCACCAGGCGATGGGCGTCGGCCACCTTCTCCAGGGGAAAGGGTTGGTGAATGACGGGTTGCAGACGGCCGTCTTCGAAAAGCGGCATGACCTCGCCCCGGAAGGCGCGAACGATCTCGGCCTTCTCCGTGACCGGCCGGGCGCGGAGGACCGAGCCCACGATGCGTTGCCGCTTGACCATCATCGGCCCGATCGCGAGCTCGGCCTTGGCGCCACCCATGAGGCCGATGATCACCAATCGACCGTAGGGAGCGAGCGCCTTCATATTGTCTGCGAGATAATCGCCACCGATGTGATCGAGGATGACGTCAACACCGTGTTTGCCGGTCCGCTCCCGGATCGCGTCAGCGAAGTTTTCCCGCTTGTAGAGAATGATCTGGTCGGCGCCGAGCTCTTCGCAACGCGCGGCTTTTTCGGGCGATCCGACAGTGGCGAAGACCGTTGCGTCGCGAAGTCTTTTCGCCAGTTGGATGCCGGCGGTGCCGACACCCGATGCGCCGCCGTGGATCAGAACGCTCTCACTCTGGCGCATCGCCGCCTCGCGAAAGATATTGAGATAAGCGGTGATGAACACCTCGGGGATGGCGGCCGCGGTCACCAGATCGAAGCGATTCGGCACCCGTATCAGCGTGTCCGCCGGCGCCTTGACCCGCTCGGCATAGCCGCCGCCACCGACGATAGTCATCACCCGGTCGCCGACCGCCCAGCCGGTGGTGTCATCGCCAAGTTGATCGATGACGCCCGCGACCTCGAGACCCGGAACCTCCGTGTCACCGGGCGGCGCCGGATAGTTGCCCTGGCGCTGGAGAATGTCTGCACGATTGACGGCCGTCGCCGCCGCGCGGATGACGACCTCGCCCTCTCCGGGCCGAGGATCGGCGATGTCCACCATCTTCAGAACGTCCGCTTCGCCTGGCGTGTCGATGATGATCGCCCGCATGCCTGTCCCCCAATCGTCGATTCTAACGCACCGCTCGGCGCAGAATGTCATCTTCGCGTGCCAAAGAGAAACCCCATAAAGGGCCTATTCGGCCTCGCTGATCGACAAATGGTGGCGGGGCGGAAATCCGCCTGTGACACAGGCGTGGCCGAAACCGGGAACGCGCAGCCCGTGCTCTTCAAGCGGCCTCATGTGTTGCTCGACACAGATCGCCCAGCGGCCCATGGACGATAAAGCCGACCTCGCGTTGAGAGCCTTGCGGGAATGGCGGATTGGCCCTCAAAGTGGGGTTGCAAAACCAGGGCTTTACTGGGAGATTATCGCAATAAGGTTGATTAGAGCCTTATCATATCTTCTCGACGGTAGAACTTCGGGTGGTCTGCGATCATGAAAGTGAGTGTGTTTGGACTGGGCTACGTTGGCCTGGTGACGGCAGCATGCCTGGCGCGGGACGGCCACGAGGTCGTGGGCGTCGACGTGGCCCAGAGCAAGGTCGATGCCGTCAAGGACGGCAAGTCACCGATCGTCGAGGATCAGGTGGAGGATCTCCTGACCGGCGCGGCGCGTGAAGGCCGGCTGACGGCGACCACCAGCGCCGCCGAGGCCGTGGCCGGCACCGAGATGGCGATCGTCTGCGTTGGCACGCCGAGCCGTGCGAACGGAACGCTCGACACCCGCCATGTGGAACAGGTGGCCGCTGAGATCGGTCACGAGCTACGCCACCGCGACGGTCCGTTTCTGTTCGTTTTGCGCAGCACCGTACTGCCGGGCACGGTTCGAAACGTGGTGACGCCGGTCCTGCAGGAGGCGGCGGGCCGGCCGGTCGGCGAGGGCTACGACATCGTGTTCCATCCCGAATTCCTGCGGGAAAGCACGGCGGTGGCGGACTATGACGCGCCGCCCAAGATCGTCGTCGGCGAGCGGGTTCCCGGCGCCGGCAAAGCTGTCTTCGATCTCTATGAAGGCATCGAAGCGCCGCGCTTCGCGCCATCGCTCGAGGTCGCCGAGGCGGTGAAATATGCCGACAACGCCTTCCACGCGGTCAAGGTAACCTTCGCCAATGAATGCGGACGGCTTTTCGCCCGTCTCGGCGCCGACAGCCGCGAGGTGATGGACATTTTCTGCAAGGATACCAAGCTCAACATCTCGCCCTACTACCTGAAACCCGGCTTCGCCTTCGGTGGGTCCTGTTTGCCGAAGGACGTGCGCGCGATCGTTGGAGCCGCGCGCTACTCGGATCTGGCGCTGCCGATGCTGGAATCCGTCATTCCCAGTAATGAACGCCAGATCGACACCGTCGCGCGGATGGTGGTCGACCGGGCACGAGCCGAACGGGCGAAGGTCGGACTGGTGGGTCTGGCCTTCAAGCCGAAGACCGACGATCTGCGCGAAAGCCCGCTGGTCGAGCTGGCGGAGCGCCTTCGCGGCAAGGGTGTCCACGTCACCATTCTCGACCCGGCCGTGCAGGAAGCCCGGCTGTTCGGTGCCAATCGCGCCTACATCGAAGAGCATATCCCGCACCTGACCAAACTGATGGTCCAGGACGCCTTAGGCCTAGATGGTTGCGGCGTCATCGTCATCGGTCACGCCACCGACGCAGCGCAGTTGATCGCGTGGATGGAAGCGGGCAAGACGGTGATCGATCTGGTCGGCCGTGATCGCAATCTGATCCGTGAGCAGCCTGAGCTCGCCGACCGCTATATCGGCATCGCCTGGTAGGGACGCGTCTCGAACCGGGGGGCGCCGCCACCCCGGGGAAAGGCTTGTTCGAACTCGCTAAGAGACTGGTGCCGCGCGGGCGGCTTGGAAAAGCGGTCGCCACCCTGGCAGGCGGCACCGCAGCCGGTCAATTCCTGGTGGTCCTGGCGTCGCCGCTCATCACGCGGCTGTTCACGCCGGAGCAGTTCGGCGCGCTCGGGGTGTTCGGCGCGCTCCTCGGCATTCTCGCCGGCGCGATCTGTCTTCGCTACGAGGTGGCGGTGACGGTCGAGGAGCAGGACGACCGGTCGATCAATCTGCTGGCGCTGAGCGTGCTCGTGGCCCTGATCCTGAGCGGGGGCGTGGCGCTGATCGTGCTCACCTTCGGCGAGGCGGTGGGCGGCATGCTCAACAGCCCGCTTCTGGTGCCCTGGCTCTGGCTCTTGCCGCTTGCGACCATTTTCGCCGGCACCTATCGGGCACTGTCCTATTGGAGCATACGGAAGAAGCAGTTCAACCGTGTGGCAGCGACCAAGGTGGCCCAGCCGGCGGGCCAGGTCGTCGTTCACATCGCCGCCGGCCTCGCCCAGTTCGGCGTCGCGGGTCTCTTGTTCGGTCAGGTCGTGGGCCAGTCGGCGGGGATCTCCACGCTGGCGCGTCCGCTGCTCAGCGACGCGTCCCAAATCCTACGCGCAATCTCCTTGAAAGGCATGATGACAGTCGCCTGGCTGCAGCGACGCTTCCCACTGTTCTCGTCCTGGGCCAATTTGTTGCACGAGCTCTCCCGTTGGAGCCCGGCCCTGTTCCTGGCGGCATTCTACGGTGCCGAAGTGGCGGGCTGGTTCGCCTTGGCCCAGCGGGTCATGGGCACGCCGATGCGCTTCGTCGGCAACGCCATCGCCCGGGTCTTCCTGGCCGAAGCGCCGACCTTGATGCGCAACGATGCAAAAAAACTGCGGCGTCTGTTCACACGGATCACGGTTCGGCTTCTGGCTATGGGCGGGCTGATCGCCGCAATCGTATTGGTGGCGGGACCCGGCCTTTGTGCTCTCGTGTTCGGTCAAGCCTGGATCGAGACCGGGTATCTGATGCAGATGCTGGTGCCGATCTATCTGAGCCAGCTTATCGCCAGCCCGACCTCGCAAACGCTGATCGTTTTCAATCGCCAGCCGCTGCAATTGCTGTGGGACGTGATCCGGGTAGCGACCGTCGCCGGCAGCTTCGTTCTCGGCCATTGGATGGCTTGGGACTGGCAGATGACGGTCCTGATCTACAGTCTCGGCACGGCCGGTTGCTATGCGCTCTTGTTCTGGTTGGCTTTCTCGCTGATCAGAAACCACGCGCATCCGGCGCCTGATCTGGCATCGGGCGGGTGAGGGCTTGTGGCGCCGGGGCGGGGGTTTGTGGCGCCCGGACCGGGTTTGGGTGCGAGGCGGCAGTCTC
>JBHJGP010000019.1:0-99681 GCA_050331695.1 Geminicoccaceae bacterium | reverse complement strand
GACGAACGGCTTCGTCGAGCGCTTCAACGGCACGGTCCTGGAGGAGTTCTTCAAGCCGAAGATGCGCGAGACCCTCTACGAGACGGTGGAAGCCCTACAGGCCGACCTCGACGCCTGGCTGCACCACTACAACCGCGAACGACCCCATCTCGGCTACCGAAATCAAGGCCGAAGACCGTGGGAAACGATCCAACGATTTGTCACGCAAGAAGGTTAAGTGGACAAATTACGCCAGGTCACCGTAACCACCACTAGTGCTTGCATGCCACTGCTCGCAAGGTTAAATTATGATTGAAAATTGGGAGTGTCGCTTATGAACAGGAAGTATAACGTTTTGTTAATTGCCGGGCTCCTTGCGGGGGTATTTATTTATAATTCTGATGCTGAGGACCTGATTGACATTACTCGATTTCAGAGATTTGTGGCGATCGAAGATATTGTTGAGAAGACACCTCCTGGTTGGTTCGAATGTGTCAATTATGAAGTGCAGTCGGACACATGTGAGATGCTTGCCAAAACAATACGGACTGGTTCTAATCTAGTGGTCACTTCAATTGCAAAACTTAATGAACAGCCTCCCATAGCTGTGACTATTATTGACAGAATGGAGATAAAAAACGGTCTTGCATGCAGTGATGGCAGCAATGTGAAGGCAGAGCTCATTAGCTCTTTCCAACTCGATCCGCAGTCACGTGACGGGTTGATCAGGCAAGCGGAAAGCTTGGCTAAAATGTTTGGAGAAGTCTGCCAAGCTTATTTTTTTGCAGAAAGTGGATTTAATGTTCGATATTTTTCTGCTGATGGTAGTGAGATTGAAGGTCTTCCACCTGTGAGATCAATCTTTTTGAAAAGAGAGCCTGATTTGCGAGTTGGCCAATAGTGATTGAAAGAGGACGTAAAAAGTCACATTCTCACCTTTGTTTGTTTTTGTTAATGTTTTGTCGATCAAAGAAATTTAATAAGGAAATGGCCAGGTCCTGAGCTTCGACTTGAAGGTCTGCCAGAGGCGGCTGAAGCCGTGGGGCTCGACGATCAGGAAGAAGATGATCAGGGCGCCCATGATCATCAGTTCGAGGTGTGAGGCGAGCTCGATGGCCGTGGACATGCCCATGGCGAGCAGCGTCTGGTTCAGAATGATAGGCAGGAGCACGATGAAGGCGGCGCCGAGGAACGAGCCCAGGATCGAGCCGAGCCCGCCGATGATGATCATGAACAAGACTCGGAACGAGACGTTGATCTCGAAGGCCAGCGCTTCCACCGTGCTGGTGTAGATGAACGCCCACATGGCGCCGGCGACGCCACAATAGAAGGAGCTGACGGCAAAGGCGGTCAGCTTGGTCTTCATCGGGCTGATGCCGATGATCTCGGCGGCGATGTCCATGTCGCGGATCGCCATCCAGGAGCGCCCCATCCGGCAGCGGATCAGGTTTTTGGCGACGATCGCCAAGAGCACGGTGAGGGTCAGCGCGAACAGATATTTGGCTTCCGGTGTGGCGCCGGATCCCGTGACGTAGAAGGGATCGAGGCCCGTGACCGTGCGCGGCGGGGCGCTGATCACGCCGGACGCGCTGTAATTGGTGAACCAGGGAAACTTGTTGAACAGCCAAAGAAGAAAAAACTGAGCCGCCAGGGTGGCGACCGCCAGGTAAAAGCCCTTGATGCGCAAGGACGGCAGGCCGAACAGGACGCCGACCATGGCGGTGATGCCGCCGGCCAGAAGAAACACGACCGGAATCGGCATCCAGCCGAAGGCGGTGGCGAGCTTGTAGGCGGCGAAGGCGCCGCAGGCCATGAAGCCGCCGGTGCCGAGCGACAGCTGACCGGCATAGCCCGTGAGAATGTTGAGGCCGATCGCCGCCACGGAAAAGACCAGGAACGGCAGCATGATGGTGACGAGAAAATAGTTCGACGCCAGCATCGGGATTGCCAGGAAGGCGATCAGCAGGATGACGACCATACCGACCCGGTCTTGGACCAGGGGGAAGAGCTGCTGGTCCGCCTGGTAGCTGGTCCGGTACTGGCCGGTCTCGAGGTAGAACATCTGTGTCTAGACCCTCTCGATGATCTTCTCGCCGAACAGGCCCTGGGGCCGGAACAGAAGAAAGGCCATGGCCAGAATGTAGGCGAACCAGGCCTCGATCGCGCCGCCCAAGGCCTGGCCCCAAAACACTTCCGCGACCTTCTCGCCGGCACCGATGATCAGCCCGCCGACGATCGCGCCCGGCACCGAGGTGAAGCCGCCCAGGATCAGGACCGGGAGCGCCTTGAGCGCGATCAGGGACAGGGTGAACTGCACACCCAGCTTGCTGCCCCACATGATACCGGCGACCAGGCCGACGATGCCGGCGACCGACCAGACGATGGTCCAGATCACTTTCAGCGGGATGCCGATGCTCATGGCCGCCTGGTGGTCGTCGGCGACCGCCCGAAGGGCCCGGCCGGTGCTGGTGAACTGGAAGAAGAGCGCGAGCCCCAGGACCAGGGCGCCGCAGACGCCGGCGGCCACGAGATCGAAGCTGTTGATGTAGATGTCGTTGATGATCAGCGGATCTTTGGGGATGCCGATGTCGAGCGCTTTGACCTCGCTGCCCAAGAGCGTCTGGCCGAAACCGTCGAGGAAGAAGGTGATGCCGAAGGCCGCCATGAACAGGATGATCGGCTCCTGATTGACCATCGGTCGGAGCACCACCCGCTCGATGACGAAGGCCAGGAGCACCATGATGGCGGCGGCCAGGATCAGGGCGATCCACATCGGCACGCCCTTCTCCATCAGGCCGACGAAGGTCAGCGCCGCGAACAGGACCATGGCCCCTTGGGCGAAATTGAAGATGCCGGAGGCTTTGAAGATCAGGACGAAGCCAAGCGCCACCAGGGAGTACATGACGCCCGAGAGCAGCCCGCCGATCAGCACCTCGAAGAAGAAGGGCGGATATTCCAGGATCGAGCCGATCGGGCCGGTGATCAGAAGCTCAATCATGGGCCACTCCCAGATAGGCGTCGATAACGTCCGGATTGGATCGGACCTCGTCCGGCGCGCCGTCCGCCAGCTTCTTGCCGTAATCCAGCACCACCACCCGGTCGGAGATGTCCATGACCACGCCCATATCGTGCTCGATCAAGGCGACGGTGGTGCCGAACTCCTCGTTAACATCGAGGACGAACCGGCACATGTCCTCCTTCTCCTCGACATTCATGCCGGCCATGGGCGCGTCGAGGAGCAGAAGTTCGGGTTCGGCGGCGAGCGCCCGGGCGAGCTCGACCCGCTTTTGCAGGCCGTAGGGCAGCTTGCCGACCGGTGTGTGGCGGACCGCCTGGATCTCGAGAAAATCGATGATGTCCTCGCAGACCTTGCGGTGCTCGATCTCCTCGCGCTCGGCGGCGCCCGAATAAATCATCTGCTGGAACCAGTTGGCCTTCATCTTCAGCATCCGCCCGGTCATGACATTGTCGAGCGTGCTCATGCCTTTGAAGAGCGCGATGTTCTGAAAGGTCCGGGCGATGCCGTTGCGGGCGGCCAGGTGAGGGCGCATGGTTTTGCGGGTTTCGCCCTTGAAGGTGATGCGTCCTTCCTGCGGCTGATAGAAGCCGTTGATGACGTTGAGCATCGAGGATTTGCCGGCGCCGTTGGGGCCGATGATCGCGCGGATCTCGCCTTTGCGGATGTCGAAACTGACGTCCGAGAGCGCTTTGACCCCGCCGAAGCGGAGGTTGATGCCTTCCACGGCGAGCAACACGTCGCCGATCTCTCGGGCGCGTTGGACGACGGCTTGCTGCTCCACCGTGTCCATCAGGCGGCCTGCGCCAGTTCGCTCGGCATATCACGGATCACCATGTCGGCTTCGATCATGCCCTGGCGACCATCCTCGAAGGTGACCTGCGCCTTCATCCGGATCCGGTCCTGGCCGCTGTAGAGCGCCTCGATGATCGGCCCGTAGCGTTCGTCGACCACGCTGCGGCGCACCTTGCGGGTGCGGGGCAGCTCGCCGTCATCGGCATCGAGCTCCTTGAACAGGAGCACGAAGCGCTGGATGCGCTGGGCCTCCGGCAGGCTGTCATTGACCTGGGCCACCTCGCCCTCGATCAGGTCGTAGGTCTGCGGCCTGGAGGCGAGGTTGCTGTAGGTGGTGAAACCGATCCGGTTGCTCTCCGCCCATTTCGCCACCATCGAATAGCGAATGCATAAGATCGCGGTGAGGAACGGGCGGTCGTGGCCCAAAACCACGCATTCACCGATATAGGGCGAGAATTTGAGCTTGTTCTCGATGTATTGCGGCGAGAAGCGTTCCCGGTTGGCGGTCGTCGCGATGTCCTTCAGGCGGTCGATGACGATGAGCCGGCCTTGGTCGTCGAAATAGCCGGCGTCACCGGTGACCATCCAGCCGTCGTCGGTGAGGGTTTCCTCCGTTGCCTCGGCGTTCTTGAAATAACCCCGGAACATGTTCGGATGGCGGGTGACGATCGAGCCGATACCGTTGGGGTCCGGATTGTCGATCCGCACCTCGACACCGGGAAAGGGCCTGCCGGAGCTGTTGAACTCGATCGTCTTGGCGTCCTGCAGCGTATAGGCGCCGCAGAGTTCGGTCTGGCCGTAGAGTTGGCGGAGCGGCACGCCCATGGCGAGAAAGAATTTGAAGGTGTCGGGCCCGAGCGCCGCCCCGCCGGTGGCCGCCGAGCGCACGTGGCGAAAGCCCAGCCGGTCCTTGAGCGTCCGAAACAACAGGAGATCGGCGATCCAGGACCGGCGACCCTTTTCCAGCGCCGACAGCCCCCATTTCATGCAGGTGTGAAAAATCCAGCGGTTGAAGGCGGACGCGTCCATGATCCGGGCCCGGACGTCGGCCGCGGTCTGTTCCCAAACCCGGGGTGCCAGCAACAAATGGGTGGGGCCGATCTCGCGCAAGTCATGCATCGCCGTCTCGCCGCTTTCCGGAAAATTGACCCGGATGCGGGAGAGCAGCGGCATGCAACCGACATAGACTTGCTCCATGATCCAGGGCAGCGGCAGGAGGCAGACATAATCGTCGGTCGGCTCACGCGGATCGGCGTCGAGGTAGGTCGCGCAGTGCTCCAGAAAACGCCGGTGCTGGAGTTCGGCCAGCTTGGGGTTCGACGTCGTCCCTGAGGTGGTACAGAGAATAGCGACGTCCTCACCCTGGCCGGCGGCCACTTCCGCCTCGAACCGGTTCGGCTCGGCGCGGGCCATCTCCTCGCCCTTCGCCAAAAAGTCGTCCCAGGAGATCAGCCGGGGATCATCGTATTTCCGCAAACCCCGGCTGTCGTGATAGATGATCCAGCGCAGGTGCTGGGCGCGCCCGCCCAGCTCGACGAGCTTATCGACCTGCTCCTCATCCTCGCAAAAGACGATCTCCGCTTCCGAATAGTCGAGCAGATAGACCGCTTCGTCGGCCAGGATGTCCTCGTAAAGCCCGATCGACATGGCGCCCACAGACTGGATCGCCCACTGACACCAGACCCAGTTCGGCCGGTTGCGGCCGATAATGTCGACCACCCGGCCGCGCTGCTCACCCAATGACAGGAGGCCCAGCCCCAGGCGCCGGGTCGTGTTGGCGATATCGGCCCAGCTATACTCGTTCCAGATGCCGAGATCCTTCTCGCGCATTGCCACCTCGTCCGGCCAGTTGGCGGCATTGTGCAAGAGCAGCTTGGGCATGGTGTCCAGCGCTTTGAGGTCAGGTAGCTGCACCCGAACGCTCCCGGACCGTGTCTGGGCTGGCCATGATCATTGCCTCTCCCGGCTGGCGCTTTGTTGATGGCTTTCGGGTTCGCGCCTCTCGATCGAGCTATAGCGGCAAGGCCGGGGTGCCGCAATCCGGGCTCAGAGCACCATGGGCGCGATGCTGGTCTCAGGGCTGAGCGCCCGCCCCACCAGGCGCAGGGCTTTGGTCAGTTGCTCATGGTTCCGGGCGCCACAAAGCGACACTCGGAAAGCATCCACCCGGCGGCTGTGGCCGAAGGCGAACATGTCGCCGTCGAGAACGAGAACGCCCTGATCGCGGAGCAGGCCAAGCACTTCGCTGGTTCGCCGGTGTTCGCCTGTCTTGACCCAGAGATGGTAGGCGGAGGGGTGGGCATCATAGGCGACGCCCGCCATCGCCTTCGCGGCGAGGTCCTGGCGGGCCTTGGCTTCACGGCGTTGCAACCGGGTGAGCTCGACGGCTTGGCCGCTTTCCACCCAATCGCGAAAGATCTCGGCGGTGATCGGCGGCAGGGCCACCTTTAGATAATGCTGGGTGTCGATCATCCGGCCGAGCAGTGATTGGGGGGCGACGGCGGCGCCTAAGCGCAGCCCTGGCGCCAGGGTTTTGGAGGCTGACGTCAGATAGACCGTGCGCTCGGGCACGAATGTCTGGATCGGCGGCGGTGGTTGGTCGAGAAGCGCGCCATAGACGTCGTCCTCGATCACGATCAGATCGAGTTCACGCGCGAGCGCGGCCAACCGTTGGCGCCGTTCGGCGGAAGTGACGCTGCTGGTGGGATTGTGCAGGTTCAATTGCACGAGGAGGATACGGGCTCCGGTCTCCTTGGCGACCCGCTCCAAATCGTCCGGCACCAGGCCGTCCCCGTCGAGCGCCACCGGCGCTCTTTGCAGATGCAGGATCCGGCAGGTCGCCTCGAAATGGGGATAGCCCAGCTTCGGCGCCATGATCACGTCACCGGCGCGCGCTAGTGCCATCATCGCCAGGCTCACGCCCTGCTGCACGCCGTTGGTTAGCAGGATCTGCTCGGCCGAGGTGTCCACGCCAAGCGGGCCGAGCCATCGGGCCGCGGCTTCCCGGTGGATCGCGTGACCTGCAGTGGGCGCGTAACCGACGAGGTTGGCCATGTCGCCGGCAGCCGTCATCCGGCGAAGGGTCTCGCGGAACGCCGTTTCCACCGGCGCCAGCTGGGGGCGATTGGCCCGGAGATCGATGACCGAACCCTCGACCGGCGAGGTGCAGACCAATTGCCCGCAGGCGGTATCGGGATCCCGGACATAAGTGCCGCGCCCAACCTGGCCGGTGACCACGTCGTCCAGGGCCAGTAGCTCGTAGGCCCGGCCCACGGTGTGAACCGTGACACCCAACTCGTAGGCCAGTTGGCGCTGCGGCGGCAGGCGCGTGCCCGGCGCGATCCGTCCGTGGGTGATGGCATCGGCCAATGCCTGGTAGAGCGCCCGATAGCGAGGTCCGCCAAAGCGGTCGAGATCAGCGATCGAAATTGTCATGGTGACAATATAAAAATTGACTGAGCTATTCCGTCAATACCAATCTGACAATTGTAACAATTTGCCGGGAGAATTGACCATGTCAGCGCTGGGACAAGGACGTCTTACGCAAGGCACGACCCAGGGGCTGGGTCTTGAGCTTTGGGTGATGGCGGTCGCCCGGCTCATTTGGGGTTGGCACGAACGGGCTCGATCAAGACGGCAATTGGCCGAATTGCCGGACGCGGCGCTCAAGGATCTCGGCCTGACCCGGGCAGATGTTTTGTATGAGGTTTCGCAGCCGTTCTGGCGCAAGCACTAGGGGGAGCTGGATCGTGCGCAGCTATCGCTTCGTCACAGCCGATGTGTTCACCGACCGCCGGTTCGGCGGCAATCAGTTGGCCGTCGTGCTCGATGCCCGCGGTCTCTCCGACGCCGAGATGCAGTCGATCGCCGATGAATTTGGCTATTCGGAGACGACCTTCGTCCTGCCGTCGACAAGGGACGACGCCGATCGCCAGGTGAGGATCTTCACCCCTGCGGACGAGTTGCCGTTCGCCGGTCATCCCACGCTGGGCACGGCCCACGCGCTAGCCGCTCTCGGCTACCATGCCATTGGCGAAAAGGGCGGTGCCGTCCGGTTCGAGCAAAGGGCCGGCATCGTCCCGGTCAAGATCGAGGCCGAAAACGGCATGCCGGTCCGAACCGAACTGACCGCCCCAGGTGCCCTGGAGGTGGGCGAAACCGTGCTCGTCGAGCGGGTCGCATCAGTCGTCAAGCTGGAGCCGGCGGCGATCGATGTCGGCGCGCATGAGCCGCGCATGGTCTCGCTGACCAACCGCTTTGCGATTGCCCGGCTCAGAAACGTGGACGCTTTGGCCGCCGCTCAGCCGTTCGGCGCGGCTGAAGCGGCGTCATTCAAGACAGGCCTCTATCTCTATGCGCCGCTCGGCGAGAACCGCTGGCGATGCCGGCTGTTCGCGCCGCTTCTAGGCATCGAGGAGGATCCGGCGACCGGTAGTGCGGCGGTTACGCTCGCCGCTTACCTGGCTCAACTCGACGATCGGTCGGGAGGAGACTTTTCATACCTTTTCGAGCAGGGGGTCGAGATGGGACGGCCCAGTCGGTTGGACGGCACCGCGGTTAAGCGGGATGGACGGGTCATAGAAAGCCGGGTCGCCGGTCAATCGGTCCTGGTCACCGATGGTAAGCTGGTCTTGGACTGATCAAGCAGCAACGGGCTCGGAAAGGGAGACGGCCCATGGCCAAGACACCAATCATTCTAAAACGCGAGCATTGGGCCACCCACGAAACGCTTAGAAAAGGACGGTTCGAGGGCAAGGACATCGGCACAGGCGTCACCGTCCTGTTCTTCGCGACGGAAAAAGTCGGCACTGGCCCCCGCTGGCATGTTCACCCCTATGACGAGATTTTCATCGTGCAGACTGGCCGCGCGCTGTTCACGATCGGCGAGGAAAAGATCGAGGCAGAGGCCGGCGACGTTTTGCTGGGCCCCGCCGAGATGCCGCATAAGTATCACAATCTCGGTCCAGGTGTTTTGGAGACGACCGACATTCACGTCAGCGACCGCTGGATTCAGACCGACCTGGACGACCCGGAACTGGCCTGACACCAACCGGGCTCAGCGGTCGGGCAACGCCACCTCTTCCGAGAGTTCGCTCTTGCCGTGAACGCTGTCATTGGCCCGGATCCGAACCGTAGTGATGCCCTCGGGTATGGTCACGCCGCTGAGTGAACGGGTGAAAGGCTGCTCGTTCACATGGGGGTGAGCAAGCGGGCGGGTGCCCAGGACCTCGCCGTCCGGGCCCACCACCTCCCAGCCGTCGGCATAGTGATCCCAACCCTCGTCGGCATGCTCGAGCGTGACATCGAAACGATAGCTGTTGCCGCCTTCGGCGGTCACGACCGTGTCCACCACCGTCACGTCACCCGCCAGCGATGGCAGCGCACTCCCGGCGCCAACGGCGAGGACAAGAAAAATGACAAAGATTTCAGGCTTGTAGGGGCTCATCATCGTCTCCACGTCGCCACAACAGAAGAAAGTCTTCGAGGATCACCGCCGCCGCCAGATGGTCGATCGCGGCACCGGCTCGGGGCCGTGGCCACCGGCCGTCATCGATCGCCTGGCGCACGGCTTCGGTGCTCAATCGTTCATCCTGCAGGAAGACGGGAAGATCCAGCGCCTGTTCCAAGCGTGAAGAGGTGTCCGTCGCGCTCTGGGCCCGGGGGCCGGTCGTTCCGTCCATGTTGAGCGGCCAGCCGACGATGAGCGCGCTCGCTTGTCGCGCCCGGGCTGTCTGGCCGATGCGCGAAAGATCCGCCTCAAAGCCTTGGCGCTGATATGTGAAAAGCGGGGTGACCAACGACCGGCCGACATCGGTGCCTGCCAAGCCGATCCGTCGTTTCGACAGATCCAGCGCCAAAAACGAGCCGGTGTCCGGCGCCAGCTCGCGAAACCGCGCGATATTGCTCGTCGGCATGAAGCGTTGTAGCGTCCTTGTCTTACGGTCGCGCGAGCGCGTTCTTGGCCCGAAAACTCCATTTCGAAGGAAGGTGTCACATGTCGCTCGACGACGCCACGGTGGCGCGTGTTGCTCGTCTTGCCCGGATCGAGGTGTCAGCCGACCGACTTCCCCAACTGGCGGATGAGCTCTCAAACATTCTGGGTTGGATTGAGCAGTTGAACGAGATCGACACCGACCAAGTCGAGCCCCTGCGGTCGGTCATGCCTCTGAAGGGGCGGTTCCGGGAGGATCGGGTGACCGACGGCAATCGCGCCGACGAGGTTCTGGCCAACGCTCCCGAGCGGGATGATGGCCATTTTCTGGTGCCGAAGGTCGTCGAGTGATGGCCGATCTCCTCGGTCTTGATCTCCGGGAGGCACGTGCCGCTCTTCGGGCCCGCAAGGTGTCTTCGGTCGAACTGACTAGAGCTTACCTGGACGCGATTGAACGCCACCGCTCCTGGCGCGCCTTCATCACCGAAACGGCGGAGCGGGCGCTCGCGGACGCCGCGGCTTCGGAAGAACGGCTCGCCGGCGGCGATGCCCGCCCGCTCGATGGCCTGCCCATCGCCGTCAAGGATCTGTTTTGCACGGCCGGCGTCCGGACCACGGCCGGTAGCCACATTCTCGAAACCTTCGTGCCTCCTTACGAAAGCTTCGTAACCAGGCAATTGTGGGATGCCGGCGCGGTCTGCCTCGGCAAAACCAATATGGACGAGTTCGCCATGGGCTCGGCCAACATCACCAGCTATTTCGGCTCGGTGACCAACCCCTGGACCCTCCCCGGCGACAACAAGCCCCTGGTGCCGGGCGGCAGCTCCGGCGGCTCGGCGGCGGCCGTGGCCGGCCGGCTTGCGATCGCCGCCACCGGCAGCGACACGGGCGGCTCCATCCGCCAGCCGGCCGCGTTCTCCGGCATCGTCGGCGCCAAGCCGACCTATGGCCGGTGCTCGCGTTTCGGCATGGTCGCCTTCGCCAGTTCGCTGGATCAGGCGGGGCCCTTGACCCGCACCGTGACCGACAGCGCCATCCTGCTTCAGGCCATGGCTGGTTTCGATGTCAATGACAGCACCAGCGCGCCGGAGGATGTGCCCGACCTGGAAACCGCCTGTGGTGGTTCGATCAAGGGACTTCGTGTGGGCGTGCCCAAGGAGTACCGACTGGACTCCATGGATCCGCAGATCGAAGGTCTTTGGCAGCGGGGCATGGATTGGATGCGGGCTCAGGGCGCCGAGATCCAGGAAGTCAGCCTGCCCCACACCAAATACGCGCTTCCCGCCTATTACATAATCGGCCCCGCCGAGGCGTCCTCCAACCTGGCGCGCTACGATGGCATGCGTTTCGGGCTGCGTGTGCCCGGCCGGGATCTGATCGAAACTTATGCCAAGACCCGGGGTGAAGGTTTCGGCGACGAGGTCCAGCGCCGGGTACTTATCGGCGCTTACGCACTCTCGTCCGGCTACTACGACGCCTACTACCTGAAGGCCCAGAAGGTGCGCCGCCTCATTTCGAACGATTTTTCCGCTGCCTTCGAGGGAGTCGACGTGCTGTTGACGCCGACCGCGCCCACGGCCGCCTTCCGGGAGGGCGAGAAGGAAGACGATCCGGTGGCCATGTATCTGAATGACGTGTTCACCGTGCCCGCCAGCCTTGCCGGCCTGCCAGGGATCTCCGTGCCGGCCGGGCTCAATGCGGACGGCCTGCCCCTGGGCCTTCAGATTATCGCGCGGCCCTTCGACGAGGTGACGATGTTCCGAGCGGCTTCCGCCCTGGAGGAGGCAGCCGGTTTCGGACAGGTGGCCTACGGTCTGGAGGCGGCATGAGTCAAACCATCCAGGGTGCCACCGGGACCTGGGAGATCGTCTGCGGGCTCGAGGTCCATGCCCAGGTTGTCTCCCAGTCGAAACTGTTTTCTGGCGCCGCCACGGCCTTCGGCGCCGAACCCAACGCCCAGGTTTCGCCGATCGACGCGGGCATGCCCGGCATGCTGCCGGTGATCAACCGGGTCGCGGTTGAGCAGGCCGTGCGCACCGGTCTCGGGCTTAGGGCGGAGATCAACCGAACCAGCGTCTTCGAGCGGAAGAACTATTTTTATCCGGACCTGCCCCAGGGCTATCAGATCTCCCAATATGAGCATCCCATCGTCGGCAAGGGCGCTCTGATCCTCGATCTGCCCGACGGCGACACCCGGACGATCGGGATCACCCGGCTGCATTTGGAGCAGGACGCCGGCAAGTCGATCCACGATCAGCGGAGCGACCAAACGCTGATCGATCTCAACCGCTCTGGCGTGGCCCTGATGGAGATCGTCTCAGAGCCGGACATCCGCTCCAGCGAGGAGGCGGTTCTTTTCTTGCGCAAGTTGCGCTCGATCCTGCGCTACTTGGGAACCTGCGACGGTAACATGGAAGAGGGCTCGCTTCGCTGCGATGCCAACGTGTCGGTCCGACCGGCCGGCCACACGGAATTCGGCACGCGCTGCGAGATCAAGAACGTCAATTCCATGCGCTTCGTCGCCAAGGCGATCGACTATGAGGCAAGACGCCAGGTCGAGCTTCTGGAAGCCGGCGGCACGGTTCAGCAGGAAACCCGCCTGTTTGATTCCGATCGCAGCGAAACCCGCTCCATGCGCGGCAAGGAGGAAGCCCACGACTATCGCTATTTTCCGGATCCCGATCTTTTGCCTCTGGTGCTCGACGAGGCCCTAATCGAGCGGCTCAAGGCTGAACTGCCGGAACTGCCGGACGAAAAGAAACGCCGCTTCGTCGAAAGCTACGGGCTCGGCGCCGAAGAAGCGGGCATTCTCGTCGCCGACAGGGCCGGGGCCGATTTCTTCGAGGCGGTCGCTCGCGATCGGGACCCCAAACAGGCAGCCAACTGGTGCATCACCGAACTTTCCGGTCAGTTGAATCGGCGCGGCCTGAGCCTCGAACAATCGCCGGTTAGCGCGGCCTCTCTCGGCAAGCTGATCGACCTGGTGACGGACGGCACGCTTTCCGGACGCATGGCCAAGGATGTTTTTCAGATCATGGTCGACACCGGCGCGGATCCGGACGCGATCGTCGAAGAGAAGGGCCTTCGTCAGGTCACTGACGAGGATGCCATCGCCGTCGTCGTCGATCAGTTGATCGAAGCTAATCCCGGTCAGGTCGAACAGGCCAGGGTCAATCCGAAGGTCTTGGGCTGGTTCGTGGGCCAGGTGATGAAGGCGACCCAGGGCAAAGCCAATCCGGCGATGGTCAACAAGCTATTGCGCGAACGATTGGACTTGTAGCCGGCTCGTCTTCTATCTTTACAATCCTCCTAAGCTCGCTTCTTATAAGCCTGGGTAACGGGAAATCGCGAAACACCCATGGTCGGTTCCGCCGAAAACGTGACTAGAGGTTCGACCGGCCCCGTCGGTGGCCGGAAAAACACGTTGTTGGTTTCCCCGATTAGCCGTACCCGCAAGCTCGGTCTAACGGCACTTCGACTTACTGGCCCCTGAGTTCGAAGGGTTCCGAAAGGGGCTCGGTCTCAGGGGAAAAAGCCGTTTGTCGAATCCAACCGCCATGACGAGCAAAGGACGCTCCAGCGATGACCGATAGCCAGAATGCCACCCAGGACCGGGTGATCATCTTCGACACGACCTTGCGCGACGGCGAGCAGTCGCCCGGCGCGTCAATGACCATCAGCGAAAAATGCCGCGTTGCCGAGATGCTCGACGAGATGAGGGTCGACATCATCGAGGCTGGTTTCGCCATCGCCTCGGACGGCGATTTTCAGGCGGTCAATAAGATCGCCGGTTTGGTCAAGAACAGCGTGGTCTGCTCGCTGGCCCGGGCCAGCACCGCTGATATCGACCGGGCCGCCGAAGCCCTGGAGCCGGCGGAACGAAAACGCATCCACACCTTCATCTCGACCAGCCCGCTGCACATGAAGTTCAAGCTGCAGATGGAACCTGACATGGTTCATGAGCGGGTCATCGACAGCGTCAGCCGGTCGCGCAACTACACCGACGACGTCGAGTGGAGTTGCGAGGACGGCTCGCGCACCGAGCACGACTTTCTCTGCCGCTGCATCGAAAGCGCGATCGATGCGGGCGCGACCACGATCAACATCCCCGATACGGTCGGCTATGCCTATCCGGAAGAGTTCGCCGATCTGATCACGTTGATCCGAAATCGGGTGCCCAACATCGACAAGGCGATCCTCTCGGTGCATTGCCACAATGATCTGGGCATGGCGGTGGCCAATAGCCTGCGCGCGGTCCAAGCCGGCGCGCGGCAGATCGAGTGCACAATCAACGGGATCGGTGAGCGGGCCGGCAATGCCGCGCTCGAAGAGTTGGTGATGGCGATTAAGACCAGGAATGACCTGTTGCCGTTCCAGAGCGGTGTCGATACCACCCAGATCATGAAGCTGTCGCGCCAGGTGAGTGCCAGCACCGGCTTTGCCGTTCAGCCGAACAAGGCGATCGTCGGCGCCAACGCTTTCGCCCACGAGGCCGGCATTCATCAAGATGGTATGCTGAAGCACGCCGGCACCTACGAGATCATGTTGCCCGAGGACGTCGGTCTGGTTCGCTCGAACCTGGTGATGGGCAAACATTCCGGCCGCCACGCCTTCAAGCAGAAGCTGGAGGCGCTGGGTTACCAGTTGGGTGACAACGCCCTTCAGGAGGCTTTTGTCCGCTTCAAGCGTCTGGCTGATCTCAAGAAAGAGATTTTCGACGAAGATCTGATCGCGCTCGTCGATGACGAGATCGGCACTCAGGATCAGCGCGTTCGCTTCGTCAGTCTGGAAGTGCGCTGCGGCTCGGAGATAAAGCCTCAGGCGGTGATGGCGCTTGAGGTGGACGGCGAAACCAAACAGGCGACGGCGACCGGCGACGGTCCCGTGGACGCCACCTTTCAGGCAATCAAGGCGATCCTGCCCCACGACACCAGCCTCTCCTTGTTTCAAATCAACGCCGTGACCGAGGGGACCGACGCCCAGGCGATCGTCACCGTGCGGCTGGAAGAAGCGGGCAAGACGGTCGCCGGCCAGTCGGCCGACACCGATACGATGGTCGCCTCGGCCCGAGCTTATGTGGCCGCGCTCAACAAACTCTTGGTCAAGCGGAACAAGACCGCGCCCGTGGCTATGTCAGCGTAGCCTTGACGGCGGTCGTCGCGTATGGTGCACCTGCGACCGCCGTTCAACCTCTGCGTGGGTGAACGCTTGAGCAAACTTCCTGCCCGCGCGGTTCGTAGGGGATAGCTCAGTTCATGTTTTCGCGGCTGTTGGGCATTTTTTCGGCCGACATGGCGATCGACCTCGGCACCGCCAATACACTTGTTTACGTCAAGGGGCGGGGCATTGTCCTGAACGAGCCGTCGGTGGTGGCGATCGCAACCCATCGGGGGCGCAAGCAGGTATTGGCGGTCGGTGACGAGGCCAAACAGATGGTCGGTCGCACGCCTGGAAACATCGAGGCCATCCGCCCTTTGCGCGACGGCGTGATCGCCGACTTCGAGGTGGCGGAGGAAATGATCAAGCATTTCATCCGCAAGGCGCATCACCGCCGTAGCTATGCGAGCCCTCGCGTCATCATCTGCGTGCCCTCGGGCTCAACCGCCGTGGAAAGGCGGGCCATCCAAGAGAGCGCCGAGGCGGCGGGCTCCCGGCGGGTCTATCTGCTCGAGGAGCCGATGGCGGCGGCGATCGGCGCCGGCCTTCCCGTGACCGAGCCAACCGGTTCGATGGTGGTCGACATCGGCGGCGGCACGACGGAGGTGGCGGTCCTCTCGCTCGGCGGCATCGTCTACGCGCGCTCGATCCGCGTCGGCGGCAATAAGATGGACGAGAGCATCATCAACTATATCCGCCGCAACCATAATCTGTTGATCGGCGAATCGACAGCGGAGAACATCAAGAAGCTGATCGGATCCGCCTGTCTGCCCGAAGACGGCAATGGCGAGATCCTGGAGATCAAGGGACGCGATTTAATGAACGGCGTGCCCAAGGAAATCATCATCTCCCAACGCCAGGTGGCGGAAAGTTTGGCCGAGCCGGTGAGCGCCATCATCGAGGCGGTCAAGGTGGCGCTCGAGCACACGGCGCCTGAGCTTTCGGCAGATATCGTCGACAAGGGTATCGTGCTCACCGGCGGCGGCTCGCTGCTCGGCAACCTAGACTTCGTGCTGCGTCACGCTACCGGTCTGCCGGTCAGTCTCGCCGACGAGCCGCTGAACTGCGTTGCGCTGGGTACCGGTCGCTGCCTGGAAGAGATGAAGAGCCTTCGCCACGTTTTGCACACGGCCTACTGAGCCCAAGGCGCCAGAAGGTTTAAGAAACGCGTAATCTTTGTTCGCTTGAAGTGTGGTGACACCGTCCGTCCGTTAGCATCGGGGATCGCTTGAGTACCCAGTCACGACGTCACGCCAGCCGGCTGGTCCTGCCGTCACGTGAACTCGTCGAACGGTTCGCGTTTGGCGCGGCCATTCTTGCCGCGATCGCGTTGCTTATCCTCTCGAGGCTCGGTGTCGGCCCGGTCGATCAATTGTCGATCGGGCTGCGCGATGCGCTGGCGCCGGTGCTGCGGGTCATGAGCGAGCCGGTGGGTGCGGCCCGCGATGTTGCGCGCGATCTGGGCGAGCATTTCGCTCTGATCGAAGAAAACAGAAAGCTTCGCCAGCAGAATGCTCGACTGAACGGCCTGGAATCCGAGGTGACGCGGTTGCGCGTGCAGAACGAGGCGTTGAGAAAACAGCTTCGGGTTGCATCCGTTCAGCCCCAGCCGCTGATCGCGACGGCCCGGGTCATCGGCGACACAGACAGCCCCTTCGTTCACACCCGGCTCCTGGATGCTGGCAGCGATCACGGGGTGCTGGCGGGGATGGCTGCGGTCAACGACCAGGGACTGGTCGGGCGGGTGATCGAGGTGGGCCGCCGGAGTTCGAGACTGTTGCTTCTGACCGATCTTAATTCCCGGGTTCCGGTCATGGTCGCCTCGTCGCGCGATGTCGGTATCGTGTCGGGAGAGAATGGCAAGGTTCTGGATCTGGCGTTCCTTCCCCTCAATCCCCGGGTCGCCGTGGGCGATCGGATCGTCACCTCGGGGCTTGGTGGCGTTCTGCCCGTCGGCATGCTGGTCGGTCATGTGAGCGAGGTCGAAGGCGGCAGGATGGCGGTGTTGCCGGTCGTCGATTGGCCCCGGTTGGATTACGTGCAGCTCCTGCGTCTGCCGGCTTTGCCGCTGCCCGTGGCCGGCTCGGATGATCTGGATCCCCTACCGCCGAGCTTGAGGGCCGAAATCGAACAGGCTTTGGAGGTCGGGCCGATTTCCGCTGGGCCGGCGCAGCCGGCTCTCTCGCGCTGACCATGTCCGGTCTATCAGTGGCCGAGGCCGCCCTTCGTCAGGTCCTGCCCTTTCTCTCCGCCCTGATCGCTGTGTTGGTCGACCGATTGCCGGTAGCCGAAACGGACGGCGGCACGCTTTTTCCCTGGCTCACCATCGCCGTCCTGTTCTTCTGGTCGATCTATGCGGCGGACCTGATCCCGGTCTGGGCGACCTTCCTGATTGGTCTTTTGAACGATGCGCTCGCGGGTTTGCCGCTCGGCTTCACGGCTCTCGCCCTGGTTCTGGGGCGCGAGCTCGTGATCGCGCGCCACCGTTACTTTCATGCAAAGCCCTTCCTGGTCATCTGGGCGAGTTTTGCCGTGCTGGTGTCGGCGATCGAGTTCTTGCGGGCGGTGACCGCGATGCTTTGGTTCGGCCATCTGATCGATCCGATGCCGGTGGTGTTCGCTGCCGGCCTCACCGTCGCCGCCTACCCGTTCGTCGCCTGGTTGCTCTCCTATCTGCACTCAGCCATCGCCGCCGGTTCCGATGCAGAACCCTGAGGCCGATCGCAAGAAGGTCTTCAACCGGCGCGCCTTGATCTTGGGCGGCGCCCAACTTGGTGTGTTCGGCCTGCTTGCTTCGAGGCTGCACTACCTGCAGGTGACGGACGCGGAACGCTATGCCCTCCTGGCCGAGGAAAACCGGGTCAACCACCGTTTGTTGATGCCGGCGCGCGGCCGCATTCTCGACCGCCGGGGCACGCCGATCGCCCATAATCGCTCCACCTACCGGATCCACGTGATCCGCGAGCACGCCAAGCCGCTGGACGCCATTTTGGACCGTCTGGCTGAGTTGATCATCGTCGATGAGGAAAGACGGGCCGAGATCCTGGCCCAGGCCCGGGTGCGCCACGGCTTCGTGCCCGTCCTGGTGCGCGAAAATCTGAGCTGGGAAGAGGTGGCGAGGGTGGCTGTCCATGCGCCTGATCTGCCGGGCGTGGTCCTCGATTCGGGTCTTTTGCGTCACTACCCCTACGGCGAAATGTTGGCTCACCTGGTGGGGTATGTCGGACCGGTCAGTGAGGAGGAAAGGGCGGCTGACGATGATCCGCTGATGCGCATGGCCGACCTGCGCATCGGCAAGAGCGGGATCGAGAAGAGTTACGATGGTGAGCTTAGGGGCGGCGCCGGCTCGTTTCAGCTGGAGGTCAACGCCCTTGGCCGGGAGATCCGTGAGATTGACCGCGAGGAGGGCGAGCCGGGGGCGGACCTCGCACTGACCGTCGACCTCGAACTGCAGTCCTTCTGTCACCGGCGGTTGTCGACCGAGCTGAGCGCCACCGCCGTGGTGATGGACGTGGACACGGGCGCGGTCCTGGCACTGACCTCGGTGCCGAGTTTCCAGCCGGAAGCCTTCTCCAGCGGGTTGCCGCGAAGCCTTTGGAACGCCTGGCGCACCGATCCGAGAGCACCGTTGGTCAACAAGGCGATCAGGGGCCAGTATCCGCCCGGTTCGACCTTCAAGATGATCACCGCCCTGGCGGGACTGGAAGCGGGCGTCATCGATCCAAAGACCGAGTTCGACTGCACCGGCGTCATGCGCATCGGCAGCTGGCCCTTTCACTGCTGGAAAGAAAAAGGACACCGGCGCATCGCGGTGGTCCAGGCGCTGGCCCAATCCTGCGACGTCTTCTTCTATCAGGTCGCCGATCAGGTCGGTGTCGATCAGATCGCCGCCATGGCCAAGCGTTTCGGCTTGGGCCAAAGCCTCGGTCTCGATCTACCGGGTGAACGCGGGGGACTGGTGCCGACCCAGGCATGGAAGCGCGAGCAGCTGGGCGAGCGCTGGCACCGGGGCGAAACCCTCAACATCGGTATCGGCCAGGGCTTTCTTCTTTCGACACCGCTGCAGTTGGCGGTGATGACAGCGCGCATCGCCAATGGCGGGTTCGCCATCACTCCCCACCTGGTGCAAAGGACCGAGGAGAACGCTCCGCCGCCACCTGTCGGGGTTTCCGAGGACAGCCTCGCCCTTATCAAGGAGGGCATGTTCGAGGTCGTTAACGGCGGTAGAGGCACCGCGCGGGCGCATAAACTTCTCAGTGACGGCGTGCAGATGGCCGGCAAGACCGGCACATCTCAGGTTCGGCGCATCTCTAGCGCGGATCGTGCGTCCGGCGCGCACAAACGTAAAGACCGGCCCTGGGAGGAGCGTCATCACGCACTGTTCGTCGCCTTCGCCCCCTTCGACCGACCCCGTTACGCCGTCGCCGTCGTCGTCGAACACGGTCACAGCGGAAGCAAGGCGGCGGCACCGATCGCCCGCGACATCATGGACCGGGTGCTGGAACTCGATCCTGCCAGCGGCCGCCTGGGCCCAGTGGCCCAGGCGCCAGGCGAAGGTCCGGGGTGATGGCCAGCGTTAGCGGGATCGTTCGGGCGCCCCAGCTCAAGCTCACCGATAAGATCTGGCGCCTGCACACAGGCTTCATTCTCCTTTTGTTGATCATCGGCCTGGTCGGCTACGGCATGCTCTACTCGGCCGCAGGCGGCGAGCACAGCCCCTGGGCCTGGCGTCACGCGGTGAGATTTGCGCTCGGACTGGGCGTCATGATCATTGTCGCGCTGATCGACATCCGGATCTGGTTTCGTTTCGCCTATTGGATCTACGGCCTGGCGTTCCTGGCCCTGGGCGCCGTCGAGTTGGTGGGCAGCCTCAACAAAGGTGCCCAGCGGTGGATCGACCTCGGTATCATTCAGGTTCAGCCGTCGGAAGTGATGAAGATCGCGCTCGTGCTGGCGCTCGCGCGTTTTTTTCACAGCGCCTATCTCGAGGAGGTGAAGCGCCCGCTGTTTTTGACCGTGCCGCTCCTGTTGACCCTGGTGCCGGCGGCCTTGGTCCTGAAGCAACCCGACCTGGGCACGGCGATCATGCTGCTCGCCGGCGCCGGTGCCATCTTCTTTCTGGCCGGTGTCCGCTGGTGGAAATTCGCGGCCGTCATCGGTGCCGCGGCCGCCGCCCTGCCGATCATCTGGCAGCAGCTTCACGACTACCAACGCCAGCGCGTGCTCACCTTCCTGAACCCGGAGCGGGACCCGCTGGGCGCGGGCTATCACATCATCCAGTCGAAGATCGCACTCGGGTCCGGCGGCGTTTGGGGCAAGGGCTTTCTCGGCGGGACCCAATCCCAATTGAGCTTTCTGCCCGAAAAACAGACCGATTTCGTGTTCACCATGCTCGCCGAGGAAGCGGGCCTGGTCGGCGGCCTTAGTCTGATTTCGCTCTACATGGCGGTTTTTCTTCTGGGCCTGCTATTCGCCGCGAGAGCGCGGTCTCAATTCGCACGGCTTTTGACGGCCGGCGTCAGCATCACCTTTTTTCTCTATGTCGCGATCAATGTCGCGATGGTCACAGGGCTCATTCCGGTGGTGGGCGTGCCTCTACCGCTCGTCTCCTATGGCGGCACGGCCATGCTCACCGTCATGTTTGGCTGCGGGCTGATGCTGAGCGTCGAGGTCCACCAGGAAGTCGCCATCCACCGGTTTC
The DNA here is from genome assembly GCA_050331695.1 of Geminicoccaceae bacterium. Taxonomy (GTDB): domain Bacteria; phylum Pseudomonadota; class Alphaproteobacteria; order Geminicoccales; family Geminicoccaceae; genus JBHJGP01. The sequence continues at coordinate 79,101 of JBHJGP010000019.1, read as the reverse complement.
CAACGGACGATTGGTGACGGGGCCAACGGTTTGCACCTGATCTAGGGCGCTCGGGGGAGCGGAACCTTACGCGCCGGTCAGCTCCTTCGCCTGCTCGACCCATTATTCGCGCTCGAAACGGCCCATGAAATCCAGCACCTCGTCGATCCGGGCGATTTCAGTCGCATCGAAGGCGGCGATCTGGGCGAAGGTGGTGATGCCCAGGTTGTGGAGTTTTTTCTCCAGCACCGGACCGATCCCTTTGATCTTTTTGAGATCATCCGGTTCGGACGAAACCTCCGCCGCCGTCTCGGTGGTCGCTGATCCGTTGGCGCTTGGCGGGATGGGGGCCGACTGCGCCGGCGCCTCATCGACCGGCGCTTCGTCATCATCGGCGTCAGCATCCGTCGGGGGCAAAGTGGCTTCGTAGTCCCGGGGGGCGCTGCTCTCGGCGAGGCCCGGCGAGCTATTGGGAACCGTTCCCACCAGGCCCAGCTCCGGATTGGGTGTTGGCGCGGGCGTGGGCGCCGGCTCTTGCGAGGGCGTGATCTCGGGTGCTGCCACAAGCGGCCCACCGTGGGCACCGGCGACGCCCAGTTCGCGTCTGAGCGTCTCTACCCGCTGGTCACAGTCCTGCTGGAATGCGTCTTGTTGTTGCTTGTGCCAACGTTGAAACCACCACCAGGCGAGAAAACTACCCGTGGCGATGCCGATCAGAAAAAAAATCGTGTTCATGACCGGTTTCCGCCCTCGGCCTGGCGACGAACATCGCCGAGACGCTGCTCGCAGGCTTCGCACCAGTCGTCGACCTCGCGCTGATGCCATTGATGCAGAAAGTACCAGGTCCCTACGGCCCCGATAATGATGCCCAGGAGCAATAGCCCGAACAGCATGATCCCGTCTCCCCGCGGACTGACTGTTTTCGTCTCTTGATCAACCGAAAGTGTCGTCAGGTTTGACGGCGCTGTCCAGAGGCGAGGTGAAAGCGAAGCCGACACCGGGTGCGCCTTTGGGGATAATTAATCCAGCCGGCCCAGCGACTTGAGGGTCTGCTCACGGGTCAGACTGGCGAGCCGCCAGGTGAAGGTGGTGAACCCGCAGCCGCCGGTGAGAGCCGGCTCGAAGGCCTCCGAAGGCAGGACCCACCAGGCGCCGGCCAGGCGGAGCCGGCGGGCGAACCCGGTTTCCTCGCTGTAGGCCAGCCAGCCATTGGGCAACCAACTGGAGCGGATGACCCCGCCGCCGGCGCGTGCGACCAGCGGCACCGGCTCGGTGCCTGGGGGGAGAATGATGAAGACCCGCCCCCGTTCCTCGTCGGGGAGATCGGCCTGGGTCAGCAGGAGACCGGTAATGAGCCCGGTCAACAAAACAAGACCAGCCGCCAGGGCCGCAGCCAGGCGATGGGGACGGTCCACCGTTCAGGCTGGCTGGAGTTGCGGCGCCGCCTGCTCGCGGATCGGCCAGTGGATGATAGCCGCGAATAGGCCGAGCGCCACGCCCAGCCACCAGACGATGTCGTAGCTGCCGTAGAGATCGAACAGCCGGCCACCCAGCCAGACACCGAGAAAGGCGCCCACCTGATGGCTGAAGAACACGACCCCGAACAACATAGCCAGATTGCGCACGCCGAACATGGTCGCGACCAGACCGCTGGTGGGCGGTATCGTCGACAGCCAAAGCAAACCCATCAAGGCGGCGAAGATCAGGACACCGGCTTCCGATTTGGGCAGCAGGATGAATAGGGCGATGACCACGGCTCGGCCAAAATAGATCCAGGACAACAGATTTTTCTTACTGTGCTTGCCGGCCCAGATGCCGGCGGAATAGGCGCCGATGATATTGAACAGGCCGATCAGCGAGATCGACCAGGCGCCGAGGCTGGGAGAAAAACCAAGGTCGGTCAGATAGGCCGGCAGATGGACGGCGATGAACACCACGTGGAAGCCGCAGACGAAGAAGCCCGCGATCAGATACTGGTAGGATCGATAGCGGGCGGCATCGCTCAACACCTGGCCCAGGGACTTTCGGACGGTCGGTGCGCTGTCACCTGTTGGGACCGCGTCACCTGCCTGGGGCTGGAGCCACCAGCAAAGCGGCAGGGCGATGATGAGCGTTGCTCCCAAGAGGAGCAACGCAGTCTGCCAGCCATAGGCAGCGATGAAGCCCTGGCCGATGGGTACGACCAGAAATTGGCCGGCCGAGCCGGCGGCGGTGCCGATACCAAAGGCCCAGGAGCGCTTTTCTTCCGGAAGCAGCTTGCCGAAGGCGGCGAGCACCAAGGAAAAGGAGGAGGTCGCGAGCGCGAAACCGACGATGAGGCCCCCGGTGATCACAAGCATGGTAGGGGTGGTCGAGAACGCCATCGCTGCGACACCAACCGCATACGCCACGCAGCCGAAGGCCAGGACCCGGCCCGAGCCCCATCGATCGGCGACCGCTCCCGCTGCCGGCTGAAACGCCCCACAGAGCAGGTTCTGAGTCGCAAGCGCGAACGCGAGCACCTCCCGATCCCAGGTGTAGGCCGTGCTCATGGGCTCGAGAAACAGGCCGAAGGCGGCGCGGGTACCGAAGGTCAAGACCGTGAGCAGACAGCCGGCGATGACGATCAGGGTGGGCGTTCGCCAGGATGCGGCCATGGGCACATCTATCCGCTTGAGCTGAATGGATCGGTCGTCTGTCAGGTTGCCGGTAGATTAAGCCGAATTTTCGATCCTGACGATCTCGGCCTTAGTCATAACAGCTGGTCCAGGCTGCAAAGAGCCTGGTTGACCGTCAATGGGTCTGGCGGGGCCTCGGCGTGTAGCTGCCGTCCTCGTGACCGACGAAAAAATTCTCGATTTGTGGGTGCGCTACCGGCTTTCCGGTTTCATCGAGTAGCAGGTTCTGTTCGGAGACATAGGCGACGTAAGTGGTCTCTTCGTTCTCAGCCAGCAGATGGTAAAAAGGCTGATCCTTCTTGGGGCGAACATCCTCCGGTATCGATTGATACCATTCCTCGGTGTTGTTGAAGCTCGGATCGACGTCGAAGACGACGCCGCGGAACGGGTAGAAACGGTGTTTGACAATTTGGCCAATCGCATATTTTGCTTTCTTCATCACCGTTACTCACGTCCAGGGTGCGACAAATTCTTAAGGCTCGTGCCCGCGACGTTAAAGTAGCATTTTCGGTCCGTTTGGCAAAGTTGCCGACGTCGGCTTGTCGAGGCTCCTGCGGACGTTCGCGATGAACCGGCACATCGGCTTGGTCAGCTTGCTCGTTCGCGATTACGCCGAGGCGCTCACCTTTTTCACGTGCTCGCTCGGTTTCGACTTGGTGGAGGACGTGGTGCTGAATGACGGAAAGCGGTGGGTCGTCGTCGCGCCCGGCCGGCAGGTGGGCCCAGGATTGCTGCTCGCTCGAGCGGCCAGCGACAGACAAGCCGCGCGGGTCGGCGACCAGTTCGGTGGAAGGGTCGGCTTTTTCCTGCACACGGACGATTTTTGGCGCGACTATGAATCGTTCCGCCGCGGTGGCGTCAGGTTCGACGAAGAGCCAAGGCAAGAGGCCTACGGCACCGTCGCCGTTTTCCGGGATCTCTACGGCAATCGCTGGGATCTGCTGGAGCCGTCAGACGTGTCAGGGAGGTGACCGGTGGCGCGGCGGAACGAGAAGAGCCGCCGTGGGGAGCGGCGGCTCTTGATCGTCAAACACCTGTCATCTGGGACTGATGATCAACTCCAGCGGCCAAATCCTGCCGGCTGGCGCCCCTCGTCCCGGTGTCGGCCACCGACCCTCGCCGCCCAATATGCGGCCGCGCCCGCCACGACCAAGGCGGCGGCTAGGGCGAACGCCGAGATCATGCTGTAGCGCCGCGCCGCGTCGGCAACACTCTGGGCCTGGTCGACGGCGGCCTGAGCCGTGTCGATGGTTTCCTGGCGAGCGTTCTGTGCGGCCTCGACCGCCTGAGAAACCCGCTGGTCAATCTGTTCCTGCTCGAGGTTGGTCTGATTGGCGATCGCCTGGGTAAGATAGTCCCGATCCTCCTGGCTGATCTCGCCGGTGCGCAGAACGTTCATCAAGATCGATCGTGCTTCCTGCCGCAGACGTTCCAGGTCCGCGCCCGACCCGCCGCCGGCGTTATCACTGCCATCCGCATTTTGTCCTTCGCCTTCGCCGTTGGCGCTCTGCCCGTCACCGCCGCCGGCGGTGCTGCCGCGCAGCAAGTTATTGTTGATGTAGTCAATCGGGTTGGCGGTCACGCCCTCGGGCAGGCCCTGGCCAGCAGTTGACGCTGCGGAGCTCACGGCATCGGCGGCACCGCTCACGGCACTCGCTCCCGCTTCGACGGTGGCGCTGACGGCCGACGATCCGAGCTGGGCGGTCGTCGTCGCGATGGAGCTCACGATCACGCCGCCGATCAGGACGCCGCCGGCCCAGACGACCAGTCCGTGAGAACCGTCGCGCACGCTGATTTCGCTGTCGCTGGCACCGTCCATGCGCCGGCGCAGGCGGCCTGCCAGGTAACCGCCGACCATGAAGCTGGCGATCGTGCTGAGCACCACCCAGAGGCCGACAATGACGGCGGCGAAGTAGCCGATCCCTTCATCGCCATAGGGTGAAATCATCGACAGACCGAAGGCGGCGCCAAATTGGGTGAAGACGAGGAAAATGGCGGCAGCGACCAGTGCGCCCGCCAGAATTGCCGGCCAATCGACATAACCGCCCCAAAAGGGCTCGCTTGCGGTCGCGGCGCGGACGTCGGTGCTTTCGGCCATCCGACCTTCCTTTCTTTCGCTTGTTTTCGAACGGGTGGGGTTTGCTTCGACCTAACCCAGGCCAAGCAAAGACAAGATGGCGAGGACGATGACGCCCAGACCGACGAGGTAAACGATACCGTGCATGGGAGCTCCCAAGGATTGTTGGTTGATGTGATCAAACCTTTGGTTCGATCAAACCACGGAGATGAAAAGCTGACGGCTGCTTGTTGGAGCAGCCAACTCGGACCGAGAACGACTGTTGGGAGCGGTCGTTCCGCACGACTGTAAAGAAATGTGAGCCAGTGGCGGCGTTCGCCGGCCGCGGGAAAAGCAAAAGGCTTTGAGCGTAACCGTTCAAGAAATCTGCCGAACGGTCAGGACGTTCCTTCGAAGAGTGCCGTGAAAGCGCGCGTGCCCGCAGGGCTGAAAGCGACGATCCGGCTGCCTTCCTCCCGCTTCGCCCAACCGGCGTCGAAGATCGCTTGCAGGAGCGCCGCGCCGAGCGAACCCGCGAGATGGCTCCGCCGGGCGCTCCAGTCGAGACAGGCGCGGCACAGAGGGCGTTTCCTTCGTTCCAGGGCTGCCACGTCGATGTTCATGGCGGCGACCGCCGACCGGCCAGGATCAGTGATCCGCGGGGCCTGATCAACAACCTCGATCCACCCCTTGCCGACCAGGCCATCCATCAGCCTGATACCCATGTCACCGGCCAGATGGTCGTAGCAGACCCGGCTCTCACGCATCGCCGGCTCCTTCGGTCCCGGACGGACGCGGGTCGGCCCGCGTCGCTCGGCCATACCCATGAGCTGTTCCAGAAGCGTCGCCACCTGATCGTCGGCCAGACGGAAATAGCGGTGGCGGCCCTGCTTTTCGACCGCCAGGAACTGACCCTCCAACAGCCGGCTCAGGTGCGCGCTTGCCGTCTGTTTGGTGATGCCGGCCTCGATGGCAAGCTCCGTGGCCGTGAGCGCGGCACCGCCCATCAGGGCGGTCAGGATGTTCGCCCGCGCCGGATCACCGATCAGCGATGCGACACCGGCTATGTCGGGTCCGTGTTTCATAGTTCGGTCATAGACGAACCATTGCCGCCAGACAATCGGCTAGTTTGCGGAAGGCGTTATAGCCGGCGCTGCGATGGAGAGACCACCGATGGGACAGATCACTATCCAGGACGATGCAATCCAAAGCGGCTTGTCGAGACCGGGTCGGCACCGTGCGTTGCTTGTCATGCTCTGGCGCTGGCTGGAGCTCCGCCGCTCCCGGCGCCAACTCGCCGAGCTATCGGATCGGGCGTTGGACGATCTCGGCCTTCACCGTGATCAGGTTGAGCGCGAGCTGAGACGTTTCTTCTAAGCGCCGGTACGCGTTGCGGTCACCGGTGCCACCGACGGGTCAGGATGATCACCGGCAAGAGACCGATGGCCACCAGGGCCAGGGCCGGCAGCGCGGCCTCGGCCAGCCGCTCGTCCCGGGCCAGATCGAAAGTGGCGACGGCAAGGGTGTCGAAGTTGAACGGGCGCAAGACCAGCGTCGCCGGCAGCTCCTTGATGACGTCGACCATGACGACGATCGCGGCGGTCAGGAGCGACGGCCAGATCAGCGGCAGTTGCACGGTGACCAGGCGGCGGAGCGGCGACGCACCGAGAACGGCGGCTGCCGCGTCGAGCGACGGCCTGACCTTGGCCATGCCGGCGTCGATAGCGCCGAGCGCCACGGTCATGAACCGGATCAGATAGGCCAGCACCAGAGCGGCGAGGCCACCGGTCAGCAAGAGGCCGGGATCGACGCCGGTGATCGCCAGGATCCCGTCGGCTAGCCAATTGTCGAAGGCGGCCAGGGGCAAGAGGGTGCCGACGGCGATGACGGGACCGGGGACAGCGTAGCCGAAACTGGCAAGCCGCGCCGTCAGCCGCAAGATCGCGCCGCCCTGGTGGCGGACGCCATAGATGATGACGAGACCCAAGACCAACGCCGTGACCGCCGTGATCAATCCGATCGAAAAACTGTTCCAGGCGAGCCCGGCAAGCTTGTTCCAGAGTGCCGAGCTCCGGGTATTCATCGTCAACTGCGCCAGGCGTCCGACCGGCAAGAGAACCGCGAAGAAGACCACAAGCGTGCAAAACAGGGACGCCGCGGCTGCCTTGGCCGGCGCCAGCGCGATCGCGGCAGGCCGATAGCTGGGCGCCGCATCCTCGTCATAGCGGACCCGCCGCCGGCTGAAGCGCTCGAACGTGAAGAGGAGGATCACGGGCAGCAAGAAGATCGCGGCCAGGTGCGCGGCCGCGACCGGGTCGCCGAGCGAAAACCAGGTTCGGTAAATGCCGGTGGTGAAGGTTTGAACGCCGAGAAGCGACACCGCACCGAAATCGGCCATGGTCTCCATGGCGACCAGCGCAACCCCGATGACCATGGCCGGTCGCGCCATCGGCAGCACCACCTGGATGAACAACGTCCAGGGGCCGGCGCCCAGGGTTCGGGTGGCGTCAATCAGGCTCGCCGACTGCTGCAGGAAACTCGCCCGAACCATGAGGTAGACGTAAGGGTAGAGCGTGAGCGTGAGGACGAAGGTCGCACCCGGCAAGGACGCCAGCGACGGAATCGCAGGCGAAGACAGGGGGCCGCCGGCGCTGGTCATCTCGTAATAGACGTAGGCCAGCACGTAGGCCGGAATGGCCAGCGGGACGACCATCAGCCACTCGAACAGCCGCCGGCCGGGAAACCGGCACATGACGATCAGCCATGCGGCGGCGATGCCGATGACCGCCGCCGAGGTGCTGACCGAGACGACCAAGATGAGGGTCTCGCGAAGGTAAGTGGGCAGCAAGGTCGAGGCGAGATGGTCCCAGAGATCGGTTCGGGCAAACAGAAGCTGCGTTAGGATGAAGCCGATCGGCAGAGCGATCAGTGCCGATACGAACGTGGCCACCAGGCCCAGCGGGCGCCAGCGCAACGAGGGCTGGCGCCATTGGGACGATGTTTCGGCGGGATGCGTCACGCGGCGGCGTGATGGAGGACGGGGGCCACTGCCCGCTCTTGGTCATCGAACAGGTGAACCTGTTCGGAAGGAAGCTCGATGGTGATGGTCTCGCCCGCGCGCAGGCTGGTCTGGCCCGATTGATGGATCGTTACCGGGCTGCCGTCGGCGAGATGGCAGTAGAGGTAGCTGTCGCTGCCCAGTTGTTCGGTGGTCAGGATTTCGGCGGTCACACCGTCGCCGTTTGCCGCGGCGGGCCGAACATGCTCAGGCCGGACGCCGACGGTGACTGACGTGCCGGCTTCGAGAGAATTCGCGTCGGCGGCAACCGAGATCCGGCCGATTTTGGGCACCTCGACGACCGCGCCTTCAGGTCCCGTCGAAGCGAGGCTCCCTTCCAGAAAATTCATTCGAGGACTACCGATGAAGCCGGCGACGAAACGGTTGGCCGGGCTGTTGTAGAGCTCGAGCGGGGCGCCTGCCTGCTCGATCCGGCCGTCGCGCAGCACGACGATTTTGTCGGCCATGGTCATGGCCTCGACCTGATCGTGGGTGACGTAGATCATGGTGTTGCGCAAGCGTTGATGGAGCGCGGCGATCTCGACCCGCATCTGCACCCGAAGCTCGGCGTCGAGATTGGAGAGCGGTTCGTCGAACAGGAAGATCTTGGGCTCGCGGACCACCGCCCGGCCGATCGCAACTCGTTGCCGCTGGCCGCCGGAAAGCTGTTTCGGCTTGCGGCTGAGCAAAGGTTCGATCTGGAGCATCCGGGCGGCCTCGGCGACGCGCCGATCGATCTCGTCTTTGGCCGTGCGCATGTTCTCTAGTCCGAAGGCCAGGTTCTGACGAACGGACATGTGGGGGTAGAGCGCGTAGGTCTGAAAGACCATGGCGAGCCCGCGATTCGCGGCTGTGATCTCATTGACCCGCTTACCGTCGATCCGGATCTCGCCGTCGGTGATTGGCTCCAGGCCGGCGATCATCCGCAAAAGCGTGGACTTGCCGCAGCCCGAAGGGCCGACGAAGACGCAGAACTTGCCGTCCTCCACGGCAAGATCGACCCCATGGACGACCTTCACATCGCCATAGGCCTTGACCAGTCGGTCAAGTTCCAGGGTTGCCATAGTTCAAGACCCTCACGCTTTAACGGCTGCGCATGACCGCCGCCTGGCTTGGTTCCGCCCTTTGTAGACAGAGGGGAGGGTGGCCCGCCAGGATTTGCCGGATGTCATCGAGCATCCAGGTCGCGATCCGCCGGTAGGAAGCCGGGATGCCGCCGGCCCGGTGGGCCGAAAGGGTGGCGTTTGCTAGTTTGCGCACAGGCGCTTCGGCGGGCACCGGCTCTTGCGGAAAAACGTCGACCGCGAGGCGAAACCGGTTCTCCGCCGCCAGCCGGACCAGCGCGTCGAAATCGACGATCTCCGCCCGGCTCGCCAGGATCACCGACGTATCCGGCTTGATCCGGCGCAGCAGACCTTCGGTGAGCAGATGGGTATTTTCGGTCGTGACGCCGGCAAGAATGAAGATCACGTCGGCACTCCGGAGGAGCCGCTCAAGGCCCACGGCCTCGCAGTCGAACCCGGCGAGATAGCCCGTCGACAGCCAGGGATCGTAGACTTGGACATGGCAGCCGAACGGCACCAGCAACGGACGCAGCGCCCGGCCAAGATTGCCGAAACCGACCATGCCGACCTGCGTCCCGTAGAGACTGCGGGCGTCCCGATTGCCGGCGATGCCGTAGCGCTCCCGACCTTCGTGAAACGATCGGTCGGCGAGCCTCAAACCGCGGCCCAGATCAATCGCCGCGCCGAGACACCATTCGGCGACCGCCGGCGCCATACAGGGGGCGATCGAAAGCACGTAGATGCCGCGGGCCTGGCAGGCGTGATAATCCAGGCCCGGCTCCCAGTTGCCCTTGACGTTGATCACCGCCTTGAGCCTGTCGGCCCGCGCCAACCGCGTGGCGTCGAGAGGTGTCTGACCTATCACGATCTCGGCTTCCGCCAGATGATCCTCCACCATCCGCTCCGGCATGCGGCCACCCTCGAACCAGGCGACCGGCGTCGAATACTCCGTCAGCTCGGCCCAGCTTTCGCTGGTGAAGATCATGTCCTTGCTGCGCGGATGCGGGTCCACGAGGACAACCGGCTTCACGCTACTTGACCCCGGTGCTGGCGATCCCGGCGGTGATGTAGCGCTGGAGAAAAGCGAAAACGAGGGTGACCGGCAGAAGTGTCAGCACGGTCATGGCGAGGAGATTGTTCCAGCGGGTGTCGAATTCGCCCTGGAACGAGTTCAACGCCAATTGCAGGGTGAACTCCTCGGAGCGGCTGAGCACGATCAGAGGCCAGAGAAAATCGTTCCAGCGCCACATCACCGAAAAGATGGCGAGCACGGCGAGCGCCGGTGCCGTCAGCGGCAGGATGATCCGCCAATAGATCCGCCACTCGCTGGCGTGGTCCATGCGTGCCGCGTCCAGCAAGTCGTCCGGAATGGTCAGCATGTATTGTCGAAGCAAGAAAACCCCGGTCGGTGTCGCGACACCTGGCCAGATCACGCCCCAGGGGTTGTTCAGCAAGCCGAACTGGGAGACGACCAAGAACGCCGGCACCAAAACGATGGTCGGCGGTATCATCAACGTGGCGATGATAATGACGAAAACCGTCATCCGCCCCCGAAACTGATACTTTGAAAGCGCAAAGGCCGCCATCGAATTGAAGATCAGCGTGATGATCGTCGCCATCACTGTTATGAAAACGGAATTCCACAAATAACGCATGAAGTTGAAGCGTTCGAACAGGTCGCTGTAATTGGCCCACGCCATCTGAAAGCGGCGGACCGGCTCACGGTCGGCGACGTTGACCCGAAGCTCGTCTTCCGGATTTTCCGGATCAATCAGCTGCGACTGGATGCCGATGCGCCGAACCTGGGCCATCAGCCGCTCACCGTCCTCGGTTTGAACTTTGAACAAGGGCAGGGGTTCGTCGCGGCCTTCCACGTCCACCGTCACCTGGCCATAGGGCAGAAAGCTCGGCGGAAACTCCAGCAACTGAGCCTGGGTCTTGAACGAGGACAACAGCACCCAGAGGACTGGTCCGAACATCAGAAAAATGCCCAGCGCCAGATAGATGTAGGTGAACCAGTCGGTCCAGTGCAGCCGGTTCTGCCCCCGGGTCCGGGTCAGGAAATCAACAGCGCTAGCCATCGACATTGCGCCGATTGACCCAGAGCTGGATCAAGGTAAGGGCGAACAGAACCACCGCGAGCAGGATCGAGGCGGCGGCCGCGATGCCGTACAGATTGGGTTGGGCGGCAAAACCGGTCTCGTAGATGTATTGCACCATAAGCGTGGTCGCGGAGCCCGGACCGCCGCCGGTCAACACGAAAACCTCGTCGAAGGTCTGCACGCCCTTGATCAGCGCCAGGACCAGAACGACGATCATGTTCGGCATCAGAAGCGGCAGGGTGATCTTGAAAAAGGTTCGAGACGGTGTCGCCGCGTCCATCTCGGCCGCCTCGTAGACGTCCCGGGGGATTGCCTGCAGGCCCGCCAGCAAGATCAACGTGTAAAAGCCCATATGCGCCCAGATGCTGACGAACACGACCCAGAAGAAGGACCAGCCGGCATCCAGAAGCCAGACGGTGGGATCGCCGCCGAAGCCGATGATCCAGGCGTTGAGGATGCCTTCGCGCTGAAGGATCCATTTCCAGATCAAGGCGACGACGACCGGAGACAGGAGAACCGGATAGAAGAACACCGCGCGGAAGAAACCGCGGGCCCTGATCTCCCGGTTGAGGATCAGGGCGGTGATCAGGGCGAGCAGCACCATGAAGCCGACCTGCAGCGTGATGAACAGGCTGGTGTTGTAGATCGCCCGCCAGAACAGGTCTTTCTCGCAACTGGACGGGTTCAGATAATCTTCGCAAGCGAGGAGAGACGCGAAGTTCTCGGAGCCGACAAAGACCCGGTCCTGCGGCAGAACCCGCACACCACCGGTGGTGGCGTAGTAAAAGTTGAGGATGATCGGCAGAAAGGTGAAGAGCCCGAAGATGATCAGATTGGGTGCGAGAAAAACCCAGGCGATGCGGCGTTGACCCAAAATGCTCTGGGCCCAGCGCATCGGCCATTCCAGCACGTTGAGGACGCCGTGGACCAGAGGCCGGACGAGGGAGCCTAGGATCTGACCCGGCGCGATCTCGGTTTTGGGAAGGCTTGCCAAGGGCTGAACAGTCAGCTTTTGGGGAACGCCCGGGTCGGGGCGTTCCCATCAGCCTTGACTATTGATTGGATTCGGCGACCGCTTCGTCCACGTCAGCGGAGATCCGTTCCAACGCCTCCTCGACCGAGAGTTCACCGACGATCGCCTGGCTGACCCGAGTGACCGTGGCATTGAACATCGAGCGGTTCAGCGGATAACCCTGATAGGCATACGCCACTTCCGAGATGGTCGGCACCTGTTGCGCCCAGGCATTGAGCGCCTCGGCGGCCTGCTCGGACACATTTGGATAGTCGATACCCTTGGCGGCAAGACCGGCATGGGCGGGCACGTTCTTGGTCTCGGCGATGAGCTTGGCGTGATTGTCCTCGCGGGCGAAGAAATCGAGGAGCTTGGCCACCGCTTCCGGATGTTCGGTGTCGTTGAAGCCGACCATGGCGGCGCCGCCCGGCATGCCGGTGCAGCCGCCCGGACCACAAGGCGGACCGACGACCCGCCAGTCGAAGGCGTCGCCGATATTCTCCTCGAAGTTGCCCACCTGCCAGCTGCCGGAGAAGTAGTAGACCAACTGACCGTTGATGAATTCCTGGGCGGCATCCTGATAGGACGCGCCGCCCTGGCCGCCCCAGACGTCCTTGGCCATGGTGCCGTCATTGTTCCAGGCGACGAACTTCTCGATCATGGTCGAAAAACCTTCGTCGACAAGCGCCGGATTGCCCTCTTCGTCCAGGATTTGCGCGCCCATCGAGATGGCAGGCCCTGCGATCCGGTGGCCTGACCGGTCAATTGCCATGGGGAAGGGGGTTTCGGTGGCTTCGGCCACGCTCCGGGAGGCTTCGGCCCATTCGTCCCAGGTCGCATCCTCGCCCGGCACCTCGACGCCGGCCTGCTCGAACAAGGTGGCGTTGATGTAAGGGCCGGTGATGGTCAGTTGGGTCATCATGCCGTAAATGCCGTCGTCATCGGCACTTTTGCGGAACCAGTTCAAGGTCTGGCCGAAATTGTCTTCCCAATAGGTCGTGTCGACATGCTCGCTAATGTCGAGATAGTAGCGGTTGAGGCCGCCCAGATCGGTCACGCGTCCCAAATCCGGACCTTCGCCAGCGGCCAGCTGAACCGGCAAGCTTTCGAGAATGGCCTGGTAGGGCACCTCGTCGACGATCACCTTAATGTCGGGATTTTCCTCCTGAAAAGCGTCGACGATCTCCTGGCTGACGGCACATTCATTGCCGTCCTGATAGCAGGTGTAACGAAGCTCGATTTCGGCATGGGCCGCCTGGGCCAAGCCGATCGCCAGCACGCTGGCCGTGCCGAGGACCCATTGTTGTTTCGTCATTGTCGTCTCCCTGGTTACTGACAGCGCGCCGCGCAGGCACCGATGCTGGGCGCGACTTTGGGCCAATCAATGGGATCCTGGCAAGGCCCGCGTCCCGCCTTCTCTCGCTGAAGCGTACAAGGCTTCGGCCAGTGCAATCGAAAGACGGGCTTCGTCCAAGGTCACCGGCAAGGGCTCCCCCTGGTCCAGTGATTTGTGGAAGGCTTCAAGAAGGCCCTCGAAACCGTGCGCTTCCGGCACTGGTTTCGCCAGAGAAGCCTTGATCGCGTCGCGTTTGGCCTCGGTGCGGACGGCAAACGTCCAGGGCTCCATGCCCGGGCGATAGGGCGACGGGTTGCTTTCGGCGGTCAGGTGTTCGAAGCAAAAGCGGAGCCTGGACGTGTTATGGGCGGCACCCAGTGTCATGCTGTGGGTGAGAAGGCCCCCGTCCGCCATCTCGGCCACGAACGCCGCGCAATCTTCCGTTTCGATCTCGTTGACCCGGGTCGCCATGTGCGCTGTCACCTGACGTGGGCGCCCGTGGATCTGGCAAGCTAGGTCGTTCGCATGGATGGCATGGCTCATGACGATGCCGCCGACTTCGCCGCCTTTGGTTCCCCGCCAGGGATGCTCGTAATAGTCGGCGCGGCGATCCCAATGGGTCTCGACAGCGGTGACGAACGCCCGGCCGGTGAGGCCCTCGTCGTGCAAGCGTTTGAAGCGCCGAAAGCCGGCCTCGAAACGGTACTGGAAGACGGGCAGCAAGAAACGGCCCTGTCGGTCGGCGAGCGAAGCCAGCTCATCGACCTCGGCGGCCGTGCCAGCGAGCGGTTTTTCGCAGATCACGTGATGGCCGGCGATCAACGCCTGAGCACAGCTGCTCGCGTGAAGCCAGGGCGGCAGGCAGATATCGACGACGTCGACATCATCGCGACCAAGCACTGCCTCGATCAGTGTTTCGGTCTCCGCCTCGCCCCTCGCCAGCTCGTCGGCCCGGGATCGGTGCAAATCGCAGACGACGCTTAGGCGGAAGCGGTCAGGAAGCGCCCGAAACGCTTCCGCATGGGCGGTCGCGATGGCGCCGGTGCCAAGGATCGCGACCCTCAGCGGTGCGGTCACGGCGTCAGATGGCCCAGCCGCGTGGCCCGGCTTTGCGCCAACAGGGCCAGCTCGGTGACCTTGAAGGTGTGGGATTGGGCCATCGCCGTCTGGGTGCGCTCCAAAACGTCGTTCACCAGAGCCGGGTAGTAGAGGAGCTCGACGTCGCTGGTGTCGACATAGTGTTCGCCCTCGCCGTCGACGAGAAACAGATGGTCGGTACCTTTCCTGCCGGCGATGTCGACATATTTTCTGAGCTCCAAATAGCCTTCCGTGCCGAGGATGGTGAGCCGGCCATCGCCCCAGTTGGAGAGCCCGTCCGGCGTGTACCAGTCGACACGGATGTAGCCGTGGCCCCGGTCGCTGCGGATCATCATCTCGCCGAAATCCTCCAGCCCCGGTGTTTCGGGATTGGCGTAGTTGGCGACCGTCGAGGCGACGATCTGGGCGTCTGTGGAGCCGGTCAGGAACAGGAACTGATCGACCTGGTGGGAGGCGATGTCGCAGAGGATCCCGCCATAGCGGGCGGGATCGAAGAACCAGTCCGGCCGGGTTGGCTTGTTCAGCCGATGGGGGCCGAAGCCCGCGATCTGCACAACCCGGCCGATGTCACCCCGGTCGATCAGTCGGGCGGCCATGCCGACGGCTTTGACCTCAAAGCGCTCGGAAAAATTGATCGACCAGATCCGCCCGGTCTCGGCGACCGCTCGCTTGATCGCTTCCAACTGATCCAACGAGGTGACGCCCGGCTTGTCGCCCATCACGTCCTTGCCGAGGCGCAAGGACTCGATCGCGATCGAGGCCCGCTCGTTCGGGATGCCGGCGGTCACGATCAACTGGACGCTTTCGTCCTCGAGCAAGGTTTTACGCTCGGCGACCGCTTGGAGATCGGGAAATCGCCTGCGAAAGCCCTCCAGCGAAACCGATGCGCCGCCGGTCCAATAGCCCTTGCAGCGGCAGCCCAACTCCAACAGCCGGCCGACCTGATGGTAGATGTGGCGATGATCGAGGCCGATGGCGGCGAAGGTGATGGTCGGCTGGTCCACCATTCATATCCCCAAATGCTGACGTTGGCCGGTATCCTTGGCGCGGATCAGGGCATCGATCAGGCGATGGACCTTCAGCGCCTCGTGGCCGTCAATGGTCGGCTTTCGCCCCTGATCCAGCGCGTCCAGAAAGTCGCCGATCAGGGCCCGGTGAGCGTCGTGGGGAAAGTCCATCGGATCGGCACCACCGCCGGAGCCGTGATGCTCGCCCTGATGGTCGATGCGTCCGTCCAGATGGTGGACCACCAGTTCGCCGGGTGACAAAACCGCGCTCGCCTGGCTGCCATAGAGCTCGATGCGCTCGGAAAAACCCGGAAAGCACGCCGTCGAAGCCATGATGTTGCCGATGGCGCCGTTCTCGAAGCGGAGACCGGCGGCGACCATGTCCTCCGTTTCCATCCGGTGCAGACCGGTGGTGCCGCCGGTCGCCGTGACCTCGACCACGGGCCCGGCGAGGTCGAGCATCAGATCGAGCGTGTGGATCGCCTGGGAGATCAGGACGCCGCCGCCATCACGGGCCAGCGTGCCCCGGCCCGGCTCGTCATAGTAGGCCTGGGGCCGCCACCAGGGAAACCAGACGCAGACCACCGCTAGCTGGCCGAGAACACCGCCTTCGATCAAGGATTTCAACCGCTTGGCGCCGGCCCGGTAGCGGTGCTGAAGGACGATGCCGAGCGCCACCCGGTGCCGGTCGCAGAGATTGACCAGAGCGTTGGCGGCGTCCGAGGTACGCTCGATCGGCTTCTCCATCAGGATCGCCGTGCCGCCGGCCGCCAGCCGCTTGACCAGTTCCAGGCGCGCGTTGGGCGGCGTCAGCAAAAGCGCGGCGTCAGGTACCGATGCCGTCAACAACCGGTTCAGATCACCGGTCACCGGCAGATCAAAACGTTCAGCAAACTGCCGTCTTCGATCCTCGCTACGGCTGTAGCAGCCGATCACCTCCACCCGGTCCTGGAGATCGATCAGGCTCTTCGCGTGCGGCGTCACCGCCATGCCCAGACCGATGACCGCCAGTTTGGTTCGCTGCGGTCCCGTCATGAGGCGCTAGCCCTCTCCCCTTGCTATTCGGCTATGCTACCTTGGTCGTAGATCAAAGCACAAGCGCTCGGGGGGTAGGGGTATCGTGGCCGGCAAAACGCGGAAAGCTTACGAAGAGTTGCGCAGCCACCGTTGGTACGGTGTTCAGGATTTGCGCGCCTTCGGCCACCGGTCCCGGGCCATGCAGATGGGTTTGGATCCCGGCGATTGGGCGGGTAAGCCCGCGATCGGGATCATCAACACCTGGTCCGACATCAACCCCTGCCACCAGCACTTCAAGGTCCGCGTCGAGGAGGTCAAACGAGGCATTTTGCAGGCGGGCGGCTTTCCCATCGAACTGCCGGCCATGTCGCTCTCCGAGCCCTACGTGAAGCCCAGCACCATGCTCTATCGCAATTTTTTGGCGATGGAGACCGAGGAGCTGATCCGCTCGCATCCCGTGGACGGCGTGGTCCTCATGGGCGGCTGCGACAAGACCACGCCGGCCCTTCTCATGGGGGCGACCAGCATGGGCCTGCCGACGATTTTCGTGCCTGCGGGACCGATGCTCCGGGGCTACTGGCAGGGCCAGACCTTGGGCAGCGGCTCGGACGTCTGGAAATACTGGGACGAGCTTCGCGCTGGCGGCATCACGTCGGAGGATTGGGGCGAGATCGAGACCGGGATCGCAAGGTCCTACGGCCACTGCATGACCATGGGCACCGCCAGCACCATGACCTCGGCGGCCGAGGCCCTGGGCATAACCCTGCCGGGCGCCGCGTCGATTCCGGCGGCCGATGCCAATCACAAACGCATGGCGGTGGCGTCCGGTCGGCGGATCGTCGAGATGGTCTGGGAGGATCTCTCGATCGATCAGGTGCAGACCAAAGCGGCGTTCGAGAACGCGATCACCGCGGTGATGGCAATCGGCGGCTCGACTAACGCGATCATCCACCTGATCGCCCAAGGCCGCCGGGCCGGCCATGACATCGGCCTTAGCGACTTCGACCGGATCGGCCGCGAGGTGCCGGTCATTGCCAACATCCGGCCTTCCGGCGATCGCTATCTGATGGAGGATTTTTATTATGCGGGCGGTCTTCCGGCGCTGCTCACCGGGATCCGCGATCTCCTGTCGCTCGATGCCGTAACGGTTAATGGTCGGACGATTGGCGACAATATCGAAGCCGCCCGTTGCCATAACGATGATGTTATCCGGCCGCTCGATAAACCGGTTTACGGCGAGGGCTCGCTCGCCGTGCTCCGCGGCAATCTGGCGCCGGACGGCTGTGTCATCAAACCGGCGGCTTGCGATCAGCGTTTCCGCAAGCACACAGGGCCGGCCCTGGTCTTTGACAGCTATCCGGAGATGAAGGCAGCGGTCGAAGATGACGATTTGGACGTGACCCCCGACCACGTTTTGGTTCTGCGCAATGCCGGACCCAAGGGGGCGCCGGGCATGCCGGAATGGGGGATGCTTCCCATTCCGAAGAAGCTGGTGAAGCAGGGCGTGCGCGACATGCTGCGGCTGTCGGATGCGCGCATGTCCGGCACGTCCTACGGCGCCTGTGTGCTGCACATTGCCCCCGAAAGCTTCGTCGGCGGTCCCTTGGCGCTCGTCCAAACGGGCGATCCGATCAGCATCGACGTCGACGCCCGCTCGATCCGGCTCGAGATCTCCGACGACGAGATAGAACGCCGCCGCCGGGCCTGGATCGCGCCGCCGCCGCGCTTCGAGCGCGGTTTCGGCTACATGTTCAGCCAGCACATCTCCCAGGCCAATGACGGCTGCGACTTCGATTATCTCCGAACCGACTTCGGCAAGCCGGTGGACGAACCGGCGATCTACTGAGGGTCTTCCAGCGTATCTCGTTCACCAAATCCGGATCAATTTGTCGGGTGCTTCAGGAAAATCGTCGAACGAGGGGTCGGCCGAAATGATGGGCATGCGACCTCCGACAGCAGTGGCGCCAAGAATACGGTCAAAAGGGTCGCGGTTGGTCCAGTCTAGCTTCGCCGCGGCCAGACAAGTCTCGGGATCGAGCGGCGCTACCCATCCGCGTTGCTCATCGAGCAATTCCAAAAGCTGATCGACGAACGGTTCCATAGCCGGCCATTTGCCAAGCCTGACCTTTTGTCCAATTTCATAGAAACTGATGGGACTGACGTAGACGGCGTCCGCGCTGTTGATCGCATTCGTTGCGGTCGCCGACAGTCGGTAATCGCGCTTTAAGCTCCAGGCCCAGGCATGTGTGTCCAAGAGGACATTGGCCACCTAGCCGCCTTCCCAGAGTTTCAAATCCGCCTCGCTCATGGGCTCGAAAAAGTCAGGACCGCCTGCCGGCAGCTTTCCTTCCAATACGCCAAACTTGAACGTCCGCGGGGACACGGGCACGAGCTTCACCACCGGTTTGGAACCTCGGGCGATAATTACCTCCTCGCCAGCGAGCGCCGCTTCAATCAGCTTGGAGAGCTGTGTTTTTGCCTTGTGAACTGTGACCTGCATGCCGATCTCCTTGTTAGCTAACTTAGTCAAGTAAATATCGATGTCCAGATCGATCGGAGGCGTGGCTACCGGCAGTATCCGCTCGGGGCCGTGATGAGCGTCGACACCGGCTCATGAGTCGTAACGGAGCTCCGCCGCCGATTGGTCAAAATCGATAGCTCAAGCCGATCCGGCCGAAGAGCTGGTTAGCCGAACCCCGTTCGGCGACGATCGGGCTGGTCTCGGCATCAGCAATCAGCCGGGCGAAAGTGACGCCGGCGGAGAGACCGATCCGTTGGCTGACGGCGTAGCGCACGCCGATGCCGCCACTCGCTGCAAGCGGTCCCCCGTCGGCGTCGAAAGCCGAAAGCCCGGAGCGTCCCGCATCGGCGTCGCTGACGCCGAAAAAGGTCTGGGCAAACGCGTCGTTGGTCAGCACCAAGCCAGCCGAGGGCGTGAGCGACAGTTTTTCGCTCAAGGCAAGCGGCAAGCCGAGGGTCAATTCACCGATCAGGCCCTCATGCTCGCCCAAAACGTCCTGGGTGACCTCGGCGCCAAGCACGAGCGGGCCTAAAGGCGCCCGCAGGAACCCGCCCACCTCGATCGTCGCGTTGATGTTCTCCAAAAGATCGATGACGGGATCATCGACATCGTTGCGGCCTCCGCGGCGGCGGGCGATGGCGCCGGCCCGAAAGCCGCGCATGTGGAGGAGGGTCGCCCGGGCGCCGGCGGGGCTGGCCTCATGGCGATAATCGCCATAGCCGAGGGTGACACTCGCAACCGGTTCGACCTCGTAGGTGTCGGCGCCAAGACTTTCCGGGGCGATGCCGGCGCCCGCCGAAACCGTCACGCTCCAGGCGGGCTCATCCGCGAAGCTGGCGTTGTTCCCCGGCCAACAAAGGCCCAGGCCGGCGACCAACAGACAAAAAACCACTCGCGGTGACGACGATCCCAAGGCGCTCTCCCGACCAAGATAGGGAGGGCCTAGGCGAGCGGCGCTTTGGCGTCGTCCGAACCGGTCGGATCGGACAGATCGGATGCCCAGCCCCCTGGGGACGAAGCGCCGGACGCGCTACTCTGGGGGCCGGTCGGTGAGCCGCCTGAGGGCGGACGAGATCAGCGGACCAAGCAGATGGAAGTGTGGATCGGGTGACGGACGTCGAGCTTTTTCAAACAGCGCTTTTGTCGGGCCTGATCGGCTGCCTTGGCCTGACCGCGGGGTTGGTCGCGACCGCGTGTCGGCCCGAGCGGCCGGCAAATCTCTTTCTGCTCGCCTTCTTGGTCGGCCTCGCAATCATAGCGGTGAGTGATCTGCTGGACCTGGTCGGGCTCTATGGCCGCGCGCCTCTTCTAGAAGTCGCCGTGGGGCCGGTGGTTCGGGCGATACCGCTTCTCCTAGCGCCGCTCCTGTTCGCCTATTTTCAGACCGAAATCCATGGGCTTGCGGCCCGGCCGCGTTTCTGGCTCCACACTCTGCCCGCTTTCATCGCCTGGGTCGCGTTCCTTCCCGTCAATGCACCCGACGGCTGGCAAGGAGCGTTGTTCGAGACCAAGGACGCGGTTCAGGCGTTCAGCCTGACGATTATTCGTCTTTTCTGGCTGGTTTTGTTTATTTCCGCCGGTGTCTACCTCTGGGCTTCCTTTAAACTGCTTCACGAGCGCGTCCGAAGCCTCCGTAATCTTCTTTCGGCCATGCCAGACGCTACCATGGCCCGGACCCGCAATCTCTGGGCCATCATCTCATTGCCGATACTGAGCATCGGCATCGAATTTCTATCCGCCAGGCTGTTCGCGGTACCCTTCGCCTGGCAGATGAGCGGATCCGTTTTTCGGGTGGTCTGTCTCGTCCTTTTCTGCGGCTTCGTGCTTCGCTCGTTCAGCGGCTACGGCCCGCCCGACGAAGAAAAGGATGCGCTTGAGCTGCAAAAAAGAGTCAAATATGAGCGCGCACCGATGGCGCACGACGAGGCGGAACGGCTGTCCAACAAGCTGGTGGAGGCGATGCGGGTGAACCACCTCCACAGGAACCCGCTTTTGAGCCTTCGCGACGTCGCGGCTGCAATCCGCGCGCCAGACCACAAAGTCTCACAATTGCTAAGCAGCCATCTGAACACGAATTTCTTCGACTTCGTCAATTCGTGGCGCGTAGAAGAGGCGAAGCGGCTCCTGGACGAGCCGACGCCGATGACCGTGCTGGACATCTCCATCGCGGTTGGTTTCAACGCTCGGTCGACGTTTTACAGCGCTTTTCGCAAGGTGGAGCGCATGACACCGACCGAGTACCGGCGGCGGCAGGCCGTGGTGTCGCGTTCGGTTGCAACGAGCGCCTTAAGCTCCCACAGTTGAGCCTCGGGCCAGCGCCCCCGGCGGTTTTGGGGGATGGGGTCGGGGAGGGACCATGTCGTTGAGCGGCGAAGCGCGAGACAAACTCAAACAGGTCAGCACGGCAACGCTCACCACCTGCCTGTTCAAACGGGGCCTGCGCAATGCCTGGTTGCAGGATGTTTATCTGATCAATCGGAACGCGCCGCGGATGGTCGGAGAGGCCTACACGCTCCGCTACATCCCTGCCCGCGAGGATATCGACGATCTTTCGGTTTATGAGGATTGGGAGCACCCGCAGCGGAAGGCGGTTGAGGAGATACCGCCAGGCCAGATCATGGTTTATGACAGTTGCCGCGACGCCCGGGCCGCCTCCGCCGGTTCCATCCTAATCCGCCGGATGATGGTTCGAGGAGCCGCGGGCGTGGTTACTGATGGCGGATTTCGCGACACGCCCGAGCTGGAGACGCTCGACTTTCCCGTCTACCACCAGCGGCCCTCGGCGCCGACCAACCCGATCCTGTTCCACGCGGTCGATCTGCAGGTGCCGATCGGCTGCGGCGGCGTCGCCGTCTATCCGGGCGACGTCCTGGTCGGAGATGGCGAGGGGGTGGTGGTGATACCGGCTTCCATCGCTGACGACGTTGCCGACGAAAGTTTCGAAATGACGGCGTATGAGGATTTCGTCGAGGAACAGGTCGCCGGTGGGCGCAAGATTTTCGGGATCTATCCGGCAACCCATGAAAGCCGTGCCGAATTCGTCGAATGGCGGTCCGCCAGGGACGGCGAACGGTAGCTCCACCGACGCCCGCGCAATCAGGAAGAGTAGGGAGACCATCAGTGGACCTGCACCCCAATTTGATCGGCGGCGATTGGGTCGCTAGCAGTGACGTAAAGGACAATATCAACCCGTCGAACACGGCCGAGATCGTCGGCCGTTACGCGACCGCGTCGAAAGCCGATGCGACACGTGCCATCGAAGCGGCGAGCGCCGCGGCCCATGACTGGGCGCGGTCCGGGCCCCAGAAGCGCCATGACATTCTGAAGGCCGCCGGCGACGAGATCCTGGCGCGGAAGAACGAGCTGGGCCTCCTGCTTGCCCGCGAAGAAGGCAAGACCTTGGCCGAGGGGGTCGGCGAAACCGTTCGTGCCGCGCAGATCTTTTTGTTCTTTGCCGGCGAAACCGTTCGTCAGACCGGCGATCGGCTGGCCTCGGTGCGTCCGGGCGTCGAGATCGACGTCACGCGTGAGCCGGTGGGCGTTGTCGGCATCATTACGCCCTGGAACTTTCCGATCGCCATCCCCGCCTGGAAGATCGCGCCGGCGCTAGCCTACGGCAACACGGTCGTCTACAAGCCGGCCGAGTTGGTGCCCGGTTGCGCCTGGGCCATCGTCGACATTCTCCATCGTGCCGGGCTTCCTGCGGGCGTGCTCAACCTGGTGAACGGACCCGGCTCCGTGGTCGGCCAAGCCATCCTCGATGATCCCCGGATCGACGCCATCAGCTTCACCGGCTCCGTCGAGACCGGACGGCGCGTCGCCGAAGTCTCGGCCCGGCAAATGCGCAAATGCCAGCTGGAGATGGGTGGCAAGAACCCGCTGGTCGTCTTGGACGACGCCGATCTGGCGACGGCTGTCGACTGCGCCGTCAACGGCGCGTTTTTCTCTACCGGCCAGCGTTGCACCGCGTCGTCGCGGCTGATCGTGACCGAAGCCATTCATGACCGCTTCGTCGATGCGGCCATTCAACGTCTTAAGGGTCTGGTCGTCGATGACGCGATCAAGGACGGCACGCATATCGGCCCGGTCGTCGATGAGCGCCAGCTCGAGCAGGATCTGAGCTATCTGACGATCGGCCGGGACGAGGGCGGCACGCTGAAGTGGGGTGGCAAACGGCTTAATCGCGAGACCCCCGGCTACTATCTCCAGCCGGCCCTGTTCACCGAAACCACCAACACCATGCGCATCAATCGCGAAGAGGTATTCGGACCGGTCGCCGGTGTCATTCGCGTGAAAGACTATGACGAGGCGCTGGCAGTCGCCAATGATACCGATTTCGGCCTGTCCGCCGGTATCTGCACCACCAGCCTCAAACATGCCAGCCACTTCAAGCGGAACGCGGAAGCCGGCATGGTCATGGTCAATCTGCCGACCGCCGGGGTAGACTATCACGTGCCGTTCGGCGGGCGGAAAGGGTCGAGCTACGGTCCACGCGAGCAAGGCCGCTACGCCCAGGAATTCTACACTGTCGTGAAAACCGCCTACACGGCTCCTTAAGGGCCGCCGGCTTAGGGACGAACAGCGGCGAGACCTCAGATCCGCGTTTGATCGAAGCGCGGGCCGGAAGGGTCCTTCTCAAAGCGCCAGTTTTATCAACTAATAGTTGATAAGCAGTAGTTCTTATTCTCCCATCTTTGTGATAGCAGCAAGGTCCGCCGGCGATCACCGCCGGTCGCATTTCTTCCCTTGGACCTGCTGACGTGGAGAGCCCTTCATGGCGGAACTACAGTTCGGATCACCCCAGGATGACACGCTCACCGGAACGGCCGGCGTCGACATTCTGTTCGGGCGCGAAGGCAATGATACCATCTTCGGCCTGGGTGACGACGACCAGCTCCGCGGTGACGATGGCGATGACCGGCTCGAGGGTGGTTCCGGTGACGACACGCTTACCGGCGGCGAGGGTGACGACACGTTTGTCGGCGGCACCGGCAAAGACGACGCCCGGGGCGGCGCTGGCGCGGACCTGTTCCTCTGGCAGTCCGGTGACGGCACTAATATTTTTGACGGCGGCGCCGGTGCCGATCGCCTGGAGGCCAGTGTCGACGGCGAGGTTGCGGCCGATGTCGTGCTGTTCGCCGTGGAAGAGGGTTTTGCCGGTCTCGATGTCGTCAACGAAGAGGCGACCAACGATCTGATCGGCATTGAGCGCGTCTTCATTGCGGCCGGTGCCGCCGATGATCAGGTGACGATCGAGGCCATCGCCGATACCGGCGTGGAGCGAGTGTTCGTCAATGGCGGCGGCGGCGACGATCTGCTCCAGGCCGATCTCGCGATGACCACGGTCGATCTCCGGGGTGATGGCGGCAATGACGACCTGTTCGGCGGCAGTGCCCGGGATTTCTTAAGCGGTGGCGGCGGCAGCGACTTCATCGTCGGCAATGGTGGCAACGATGTCATCCGCGGTGGCGGCGGAGACGATTTCTTTATCTGGAACGAGGGCGACGGTGACGATGCGGTTATCGGCGGCGGCGGTTTCGACGTTCTGCAGATCAATGGCGCTGATGGTGACGGCGACGAGTTTTCCTTCGCGACCGATGGGGGTGCCGTCCTGTTTCAGCGGAGCAATCTTGAGCTTGTCACTCTGGATCTGAGCCAAGTCGAGGAAATCTTCGTCGAGGGGCTCGCCGGCAATGACGCGCTCACGATCGCCAATCTCGCGGAAAGCGACGTCACCACGGTCGACTTCGAAGGCGGCGCCGGCGACGATCTGCTCGACGGCGAAAATGCGGCGATCGAACTCTTCGGAGGCGGCGGCGAGGGCGATGACGTCTTCATCGGTGGCGCCTTGGGTGATCTGTTCTTCGGGGACAGCGGCGCCGACACATTGTTCGGTAACGGCGGCGAGGACATCCTGGTCGGCGGCCGCGGCAGCGACACCATGGCCGGCGGCACCGGTGCCGACAGCTTCGTCTATGAGGCGCTGGACAATGGCGAGGTCGACACGATCCTCGATTTCGAGGTCGGAACCGACATCATCAATGTCGACGATCTGATCCGTTTCGAGCCTGAAACCTCGCTCCCATCGTTCATCGCCCTCGACGATGACGGTGCCGATACGTTGGTGCAGGTCAACATTGCCGGCGACGGCGAGAACTTCGAGGATCTGGTGCTGATCGTCGGCGTCACCGGCGCCTCGATCGAAGACCTGATCGAGACACCCGTGCTGACGTAGCTTTCCCGATTTCAGCCCATTTCCGAAAGCCCGATGCACAACCCATCGGGCTTTTTCTTCGGTTGCCGGCCGAAAAATACTCTAACAGTTGAATGACTACAAATCAGGTGTCCGCAATATCGCGTTTTCGCGTATTTCGCCACGGTCATTGAACCCTTAGTAATAATCTACAAGTTGATGACAAGTTACGTTGCCAACTTATTCGTTTAGCTGTTCAGTTCTTTATGATAGGTCTGCCGCGCGCTCGGCTTTTTATGCTCGAGTCTAGTTCCCGAGTGTTGGACCTGTTCACTGGGAGTAATCTCTATGGCGACGACGCAGTTCGGCACGCCCGGCAATGACATGCTGACCGGCACCGACGAGAACGACGTTATTTTCGGTCGCGAAGGCGATGACGAAATTCAAGGGTTGGACGGCGACGATCAGCTTCGCGGCGATGAGGGCAATGACACGATCGAAGGCGGTCCCGGAGAGGACAATCTGTCCGGCGGGATCGGCGACGACACGCTGATCGGCGATACCGGAGACGACGACAAGCGGGGCGGCCCGGGCGCCGACCTCATCATTTGGAACAATGGCGATGGCTCGGACCGCATGGACGGCGGTGCCGACATCGACCGGGTTCAGGTGAACGGCGCCGACGGTTTGGGCGACCAGTTCGTGCTCGAGGCGGGTGCCAGCGACGTGTTCTTCGAGCGCGTCAATCTCGGCCTCTTCCAGTTGGACGTGAGTGGTGTTGAGCAGTTCGAGATCAACGGCCAGGCCGGTGGTGACGATGTCACCGTTGGTGATCTGTCCGGCACGGCCCTGGAGCGGGTTTTCGTGAATGGTGGTCTCGGCGGCGACCGCCTCGATGCCACTCTGGCGACGACCACCGTCGATCTGCGAGGTGACGCCGGCGCCGACGATTTGTTCGGCAGCAGCGTCCGGGACTTTCTCAGCGGCGGCGGCGCCAATGATCTTACCATTGGCAACCAGGGCGACGACGTCATCCGTGGTGGCGGCGGTGACGACACCAACATCTGGAACAATGGCGACGGGTCCGATCGTGTCATCGGCGGCGCCGGCTTCGACATCCAGGTGGTCAACGGTGCGGACGGTGCCGGCGACGAGTTCACGCTGGGTGCCGGTGGTGCCGAGGTGCTGTTCGCGCGCACCAATCTCGGGCTGTTCGAACTCGACATCGACGGGATCGAGCGTGCCGAGATCAACGGCCAAGGCGGCGACGACACGCTTGCGATCGGTGATCTGTCGGCCACGCAATTGAACGATGTTCAGTTCGTCGGTGGCGACGGCAACGATCTGCTTGACGCTGAAAACGCCGGCATCGAGGTCTTCGGTATCGGCAATGACGGCGAGGATGTGCTGATCGGCGGTGCGCTCGACGACACGTTCATCGGTGGCAAGGACGGTGATACCTTCGTCGGCAATGGTGGCGCGGATCGATATGTCTATGAGGGCGGCGACGCCGTCGGCGTCGACCTGATCGTCGATTTCGAGGTGGGGACCGACACCATCCAGCTCGACGATCTGCTGAGTGGTTTCAGCGCGGAATCAGAACTTTCCGATTTCGCTCAGCTCGTCGACGACGGCACCGATACCACCCTCCAGGTGGACACGGACGGCGGCGCAGACAATTTCCAGGACCTGGCGGTGCTGGCCGGCGTCACCGGAGCGGCGCTGGAGGACGTTGTCGAAACGCCGATGGTCAGCTAGCTCCACACCCATGACGGGAAGTCGCGGCAGCGGTGACGGCTGTCGCGACTTTTTCGACATGCTGATAGCTTTGCGCCTCAAAGATTCAGTGATGGGAGGCGCGCTTGGTCGGCCCGAACAAAAACAAACCGGTCCTCGTGGCCGGCACGCTCGACACCAAGGGCGATGAGCTTCGATATATCCAAGACTTGATCCGAACCCAGGGTGTGCCCACCCGACTGGTCGACCTCTCGACACGCGACAAAACCTCGGACGCTGATGTATCGGCGGACGAGGTGGCGGACTGTCACCCCGGCGGATCGCATACTGTCTTCACCGGCGACCGCGGCAGTGCCGTTGCCGCCATGGCCGAGGCTTTCGTCCATTGGATCGAAAGTCAGCGCGATATCGCCGGAATCATCTCGGCGGGTGGATCCGGCGGTACGGCCCTGATCACGCCGGCGATGCGATCGCTGCCCGTAGGCCTGCCCAAAATCATGATCTCGACCGTCGCCTCCGGCAATGTGGCGGCTTATGTCGGCCCGGCGGACATCATGATGATGTATTCGGTGACCGATGTTCAGGGCCTGAATTCGATTTCCCGCCGGGTGTTGGCGAACGGCGCGCTGGCCATGGCTGGCATGGTTGCCGGTGGGCGCGGTGCCACTTTGGCGGAAGAAAAACCGGCGGTGGGTCTCACCATGTTCGGCGTCACCACGCCGGCGGTTCAGCAGGTCACCGCGGTCCTGGAAAAAACCTATGATTGCCTGGTCTTCCACGCAACCGGGACCGGCGGTCAATCGATGGAAAAGCTGGTCGCATCAGGGCTTCTCGCCGGCGTCATCGATCTTACGACGACCGAGGTTTGCGATCTGTTGATGGGCGGTGTGTTCGCCGCCACGGAAGACCGCTTCGGCGCGATGGTTCGCGCCAAGACGCCCTATATCGGCTCCTGCGGCGCCCTCGATATGGTCAATTTCGGCGCGCCAGACACGGTACCGGAGCGTTATCGGGATCGTCTCTTCTACGAACATAACCCGCAAGTGACGTTGATGCGGACCACGGCCGAAGAGAATGCGGCGATGGGCCGGTGGATCGGTGAACGGCTCAATCGGATGGAGGCGCCAGTGCGTTTTTTCCTGCCCGAGGGGGGCGTCTCGATGCTCGACGTGCCGGGCCAGCCCTTCCACGATCCGGCCGCCGACGCGGCGCTGTTCGAAGCGCTCGAGCAGACGGTGGACCAGAGTGGCGATCGCCAACTCATTCGACTGCCGGTCAACATCAATGACGCAGCATTCGCGGACGCCGTGATCGAAGCTTTTGACGCGCTTCACGGTGACGGCCGATCGCCTGCTGGAGGGCAAGCCTGATGCCCCGGTTCGAGCGCAGCGATCTCATGGCCCGGTACCGGGCCATGGTCGACCGGGGCGAGCCGATCGTGGGCGGTGGCGCCGGCACGGGCCTGTCGGCCAAGTGCGAGGAAGCCGGCGGTATCGATCTGATCGTGATCTACAATTCCGGACGGTACAGGATGGCCGGACGCGGCTCGCTCGCCGGGCTTTTGGCCTATGGCGACGCCAATCAGATCGTCGTCGAGATGGCGGCCGAGGTCCTGCCGGTGGTCAAGCACACACCGGTGCTGGCCGGCGTCAATGGCACCGATCCGTTTCGTCAGATGGATCGGTTTCTGGATGAGCTGAAGCGGATCGGCTTTTCCGGTGTCCAGAACTTTCCGACCGTGGGGCTCATCGACGGCGTATTCCGGGCCAATCTCGAAGAGACGGGCATGTCCTATTCGCTGGAGGTCGACATGATCCGCCTGGCTAGTGAGCGGGACATGCTGACCACGCCTTACGTATTCAACGAGGCAGACGCTGCAGCAATGGCGGCGGCCGGTGCCGACATCATCGTCTGTCATCTGGGTCTTACCACCGGCGGCTCGATCGGCGCTGAGACGGCCCTCAAGCTCGAAGAGTGTCCAGCGTTGATCGACAGTTGGGCTGACGCCGCCCTCGACGTCAAACCGGACGCGATCATTCTGGTTCACGGCGGGCCGGTCGCCCAGCCCGAAGACGCGGCCTTCATGATCGAGCGCTGCCGTCATGTCCACGGCTTCTACGGCGCGTCGTCCATGGAGCGCCTGCCGACCGAGATCGCCCTGACCGAACAAACGAAAAAATTTAAGCGCTTGGGACGAAGCTGACCGTTAACCGCGGCTTGGTGTGGCTCGCTCGAGGATGGCCTGCCAGCGGGATAGATCGTCGGCGTGGGCCTGGCGCACCGCGTCCAGTCGGTCTTCGTCAATGACCTCGCCGGGCTCGCAGGCCGGCGGATCGAGCCCCGCGATCGCGGCAATCAGCTGATTTTCCCGCAGCGCGATGAGCTGGGTCAGCTGATCGGCGCGGTGAACCAGTTCGATGGCGGGCGCGGCTGGCGGTGGTGTCGGCCCCGTGACCTCGACGATCGCCGGCTGCCGGCTATTCAGGTGCCAAGCGAGCAACGCGACGGGAACCGCCAGCAGGGCGGTTGTAATCAACCAGAGCACCAGGCCCGGATAACGATTTTTGTCTGTCGCCGCGGACCCGTCCGAAGGTGTTGTTTCGCTGCCCACGGTCGGCTCGGTTTCAAATTGTCGGTCATCTGCCATTCACGTTGGCCCTCGCAAAATGGTGACTGGAGGGAGCAAATGCGATCATTGATGGTGTTTTTCTCAACGCCCATTTGCCGGCCAGCGGCCAGGCCGTTTCGACAAACACCGCCCAGACCTAGGTCAAACGGCACGAGCTTTAAAGAGGCACTCTGCTTCCATGGCGCCTGAGCCCGTCTACCTGTCAGTACCAGTCGAATGGACGCGCCTTCGGGTTGGCGACCGCGAGCTGCATGCCGCCCATGGCAAGCTGGTCGCGCTGATCCAAAGCCACCTGGGCGCAGGCGATGCCGGGCTGTTGGCCGAACCCCATCGCCGTCCCGATACCGGTGATCTCACGGGCTGGCGGTCGATCCTTGGTGGAAAGCTGGCGCCGGCGGCTGACGATCGAAACCACCGCCTTGTCATGGACAGGATCGCCGCACTCGCGGATCGCTTTGAAGCCCAGGGTGATGCGGGCCGATTGGCCGCCCATTCGCTGCGCTCCGCGATCGTGACGCCGACCGGCAGCCAGCCGCATTACGTCGACGACAAAACCGGCCGGCCGGTCCTGGTCCATTGGGGATTGGCGGCTCCGGGCCAGGAGGTGCCGGTCCTCATCGATCCGCCGGCGCGCGAGGAAGAAGCGTTGCCACTGGCCGAAGCAACGACCCAATTTTTGTCGGGCTCCGGCGAACCCGCCATGGATGATCACAACCTCGGCACGGATCGTTCACAGTCAGATGCCCGGCGATCGCCCGTCGGTTTCCGCTGGCTGCCCTGGCTGGTGCCCGGCGCACTCGCTGTTCTACTCGCCAGGCTTGCACTCCGCGCTTTGACACCCCTGCCCGATCGGATTGTCGAGGTTATTCCAGAGCCGCCGCCGGCGGACGATCCGACGGTCGGACTAGCGGAGCGCCTCGCCGAATTGGAAGGCGCACTGGCCGAGGTCCAGCAGGCGCAACCGCTCTACGCATCGGCCTGTATTGCCACCGACCCCCCGCCCGAAATCGTGGCTCTGCCGACACCGCCGGCTGCCGAGCCAGAACCACCGCAGGAGATCGTCGAGCTGCCTGAAGTGGAGGTGGAGCCAGAACCTGAGCCGGTCGAGCCGGAACCCGAGGAAGTCGAACCGGAGGTGGCGGCGGTCAGGCCGCCTCTGCCGGATTTGCCGCCCTTGCCCGAACTGCCGCCGCTGGAGGCGATGCCGAGCTTGGATCAAGCCTCGGCCTGCGATGCGACCTGGTCGCCTGGACGCTCGCCTCGGATGGTCTTCGTCGTCGATGGCTCCGGTAGTATGGGCGACGGCATTCGGGGAGCGCGGTCGAAAATGGGCGCGGCCAAGGATTCCATCGGTCGGGTCGTGCGCTCATTGCACGAGGACATCCGTATCGGCTTGGTCTCGTTCAGCGATTGCGGGGCGACGCGGGCGACGCGCTATTACGCCTCGGAGGAGCGCGGTCAGTTGCTCGGCCGGGTCAACGCCATCCAGCCTGGCGAATTTACCTCGCTCGCCGCCTCGATCAGCCGCGCGGGCGCGCTTGCGACCCGGCGGTCGGAGGTGGTGATCGTGGTTGTTTCCGACGGCAAGGACACCTGCGGCAGCGATCCTTGCGCCGCGGCCCGGGCCGTTCGCAGCGAAAAACCCAATGTGCGTATCAATGTGATCGATCTGAGCGGTGGCGGGTCGGGAAATGTCCTGAGCTGCGTTGCCCGGGCCGGCGGCGGGCGCATCTTCTCACCGCAGACAGGTGAGCAGATGGCGAGCCAGATCCAGGCAGCGACGGGACAGCCCGACGCCAGCGGTTGCACGTGAGAGCCTAGGACAGAGCGATGAAACAGGGCGCCCTCCTGGTCGAGCAGAGCATTGACGGCTACCGACCGCTCGGTGCCTTCGGCCAGCCGGTTCACAATTCCTATGTTCAGCTCCGCGCCGCGGTGGCGCAGCGGCTCGACGAACGGTGCGCCAACCTCTTCGCCCGTCCGCAGTTCGATGAACGCAGCCAGAAGATCCGCTGGATCGCGCCGGTGGCGGGTGACGCTCGGAGTTGGAACGATCTGGCACCGCAGGAGCAGGCCGAACGGGCGCTCGATCTGAAGATCATTCGCGGCCAGTTTGACAATTATCTGAGCGAGCTGCGGACCAATGGCGGGAACGGCGGCGGTGAAGCCTTCGCCTCGGTCCTCGACCAGGCGCTGAAGACCCCCAACGACCGCCATCTTCACTTCATCGACGATCAGCCGGTCATGACCTTCTGGGGTTTCGCCGAGCAGGGCGGCGGCACCTTCGATCCGTTGACAGCTTTGCCGCCAGCGGCGGCAGCGGCTGAGACACCTCGAGCTGAGCCCGAGGAAGCGGTGAGTTCGACCCGCCGCTGGCCTCTCTGGCTCTGGTGGCTGTTGCCGCTCCTGCTCCTGTTGGCACTTCTTCTGTGGTGGTTTTTCTGGCGCGAGCCCTCGGTGGAGGCGCCCTTGAACGAGACCCTTCAGGAGGAAGCACCGCTCCCGCTGGAAGAGCCGCGACCGCCGGACCCGGCGAACGTGATCGAGCGGCCCGTCATCCGCGATTTCACGGGCCAGATCATCCCGCCCGAGCAGGTCACAGTTGACGCGGAGGGTCGCGTGGTCGGTCCAGACGGCGAGGTGATCGAGGGCGTGACACCGGAAGAGCTGGGCCTCGTGGCGGAGGACGGCGAACTCGGTGCGGCGCCCGAGGATCTGGTCACCGACGAAGGGTTGGTAGGTGAGGAGGGGCTCGGCGAGGCGGAGCTTCCCCCGGGCGAGGACCAAGCGCTCGGCGAAGACGAAGCGCTGTCAGGCGAGGAGCAGCCCCAGACCGAGGGTGAGGAACCGCTCGGTGAAGATCCATCCGCTGCTGGCGAGGAGCCTCCCGTACCAGGTGAAGAGCCGGAGACGCCGGGTGAGGAACCACCGGCACCGGAAGAGGGCGCTGCTCCCGAGGATGAGCCGCCCGCCGGCGACGAACCGGCGGAGGAACCAGCGGGCGCTGACGAGCCTGCGGGGCCCGAGGGCGAACCGGAGCAACCCCCGGCCGAGCCCGGCGAGCCGCTCAGCCTGCCGCCTGATCCGCCGACACCGGGCGACCAGGCCGGTGGTGCTCAGGGCGGACCGGCATCGGTCGAATTCCTCCAGGGCCAGTGGCGCAGCCGGTCGGCTCTCACCGACGAGCAGGGCAATCAGTTGGATCAGACGTACGAGTTCGGCGCGGATGGCCAGGGCCAGTCGGTCATCCGCCGAGCCGATGGTACACGTTGCGTCGCGCCGGCCGAGGCGCGGATGCAGGACGGCAAGCTGACCATCAGTGAGAAGGACAATCCGACCTGCGCCGACGGGCAAAAGTTCGAGAAGTCGGAGACGGTCTGTGAGGTCGACGCGTCCGGACAGACCCGCTGCAGCGGCGATGGCTTCGACGTGCAGATGGAGCGGGCCGGGCCATGAGGATGCCCATGGAAGCTTCGCGGACTCGGGCTAAATTGGAAGGTCCGATGGCCAGTGTGGGAGCCGACCCGCTTTCTTACGAGGGTGGCGTGTGACACTCGGAAACGTTCTCAAATCACCGTCCGTCGTGTGGCTCGCCCCGCGGAGCGGCGTGCAGTTTCTTGACCTCGGTTTCAGGCTCGCCGGTGTCCGCACCCTGCCGGACAAATGGAGTTTCGCCGACGAGCCCTCGAACGATGCTCCGGTCATCGCCGCTCGAGGTGAGGAGCAAGCCAAGGCGCGCGTCAGCTACGAGATCGATTGGCGGCGAGTGACCGAGACCTTCGACCGGGTCTGGGTTCCCTTGCCTTATTTTCGGCGCGAGCATGGGGGACGGCATGACCGGGGCCCCGCGAACTGGGCCCGGTGCCACCTGGTCGTTCTCGATCAACCTGACGACAATGGCTTCGACCACCGGCTGATCGTCGCCTTCGATACCGACCTGGCGGACGAGATCGCGGGCCAGGCCTATCTGGCGCCGACGAAGGAGGATTCGCAGAGGGGATCGGAGTTTACCCTTGCCGCTTCCGCCCAGGAGCTCGGCTGGTTCGCCGGTCAGGCCTGGATCAAGGAATGGTGCCGGACCGCCTTCGCCGAGATGATCCTCGCCGAGGAACGGGCGCGCTCGAACGCCGAGCCCGATCTCGATGACGCGATGCTGGCGGAACGCAAGGAGGGCCAACGCGAAGAGGTCGCCCGCTACATGGCGTTGATCGACATGATCAACCAGCTTCGGGTCCTGCCGGGCGTCCGCTTCATTGACCGGGTCACCGCACCCCTGCCTACGCCAATCGACGTGGACCTGGTGCTCGACCTCGGCAATTCCCGCACCTGCGGCCTTCTCATCGAGACCCATCCCGACGAGCTCAGCGCCGATGTCACCCAGGCGGTGAAGCTCAACCTGCGCGATTTGGGCCAGCCGGAGCTGGTCTATGTCGATCCGTTCGACAGCCGGGTCGAGTTCAACCGCGCATCCTTCGGCTGGGACGATGTGTCGTTTCTGTCGGGGCGCGCGGATGCCTTCTCCTGGCCGACGGTCGCTCGGGTCGGCGCCGAAGCGGCGCGCCTGTCGGCGGGCCGGCGGGGCTCCGAGGGAGCCACAGGCATGTCCAGCCCCAAGCGCTATCTCTGGGACGAGGATCTGAGGCGCGACGGCTGGCGCTACAACACACCCGGTGCCCGGGATCAGGCGGGCTACGCGACGGGCGTTGAGTTCACGACCCTGGTCAACGATGCCGGCGAGCCCTTGCACACCTTGCCCCAATCGGCCGACGGGCTCGATGACCGCAGTTTTCCGTCGATGCGCGCGCTCTACGCCCGTTCGCATCTCATGTCTTTCGCGCTCGCTGAAATCTTTCTTCAGGCGTTGTGCATGATGAACTCGCCAGCCCACCGGCTGCGGCGGCGCAACGCCGATCTGCCGAGAAGGCTCAACCGCATCATCATGCCCATGCCCACGGGCATGCCGCTCGCCGAGCGTCAGCTCCTGATCAAGCGGGCTGAAGCGGCGCGGGATCTGATCTATGTCTGCCAGAGAACCGCCGAGATCGAGAGCGATCAGGCGGCGGATCAACCGGTCCGCGCGATCGAGCCGGACGGTGTCTTGCCCGAGATCCTGATCAATTGGGACGAGGCCAGCGCGACCCAGGCGACCTTTCTCTATTCGAGGATCGCCACCGGCTATTCGGGCGATGCCCGTGCGTTCTTCAACGACATGCGCCTGCCGATGCCCGACGGCGGCCGCCATCCGGACGAAGCTTTCAGGCTCGCGACTTTGGACATTGGCGGCGGCACCTCGGATTTGGTGATCACCTCTTATCGGGTCGAAGGTCAGGGCGGCAACGTCACCCTCTTTCCCAAGCCGATCCTACGTGAGGGGATATCCGTCGCCGGCGACGACATCGTCCGGCAGATCGTGATCGAACATGTCCTGGAGCCGATCGAGACCGCGCTCAAAGAAGCCGGTCTGGGTGAGCGCGCCGAATTCGTCATGCACCGGCTGTTCGGCGGCGATCGCGGCGATATGGATGTCGGCGACCAGATCCGCCGGCAGCGTTTCGCCGCCCATATCGGCCATCCCCTGGCGCTCGCGCTAATCGCGCTTTACGAAAGCTGGGATCGGCTCCAAGGCCCCGATCGGCGCGAGCCGCTTGCCATCGAGGACGCGCTCCAGGACCGTTTCAACAGGGATCTGGTCGAGGAGATCGACGCCGAGATCCGCCGGCAGGGCGGAGGCGATTTCTCATTGCTTGACGTGCGTTTTCCGGTCGATCTCCGGGAAATCGACCGGACCGCGCGAAGCGTCATGACCGATGTCATGAAGGCGTTCGCCGAGTTGGTGCATCGGGCCCGGGCGGATCTGTTGATCCTTTCCGGCCGGACCTCGCGGATGCCGGCGATCTTCGACACGCTGATCGAGACTTGCGCTTTGCCGCCGCACCGGATCCTGCCGCTGCATCAGTACCGCGTGGGCCAGTGGTATCCGTTCCGGGACTTCGAGGCCAAGATCGCCGACCCCAAGACGACGGCCGCAGTGGGGGCCATGATCTGCATGCTGGGCGAGGGACGCCTGCGCAACTTCAACTATCGCTCGGACCATCTGAAGCCCCAATCCACCGCTCGCTACTTCGGCAAACTCGACATCGACAGCCGGCTGCATAGCGAGAATGTGTTCTACGCGGACATGGACCTGGACGATCCCGACTACGAGCTTCCGGACATGCCGTTCGAGTTCCGCGGGCCTATGTCGCTCGGCACCAGGCAGTTCTCGGCCGACTGGTGGCCGGGCACACGCCTTTACTCGATCGACTACGCCTCGCCGGAAACCGCGACCAGGTTGAACGCACGAACCCCGCTCAAGATTGAGCTCAGCCGGGCGTCAGAGCGCGGTCACAAGGGCGTGGTCGATGCGTTCACCGTGAGGCGGGTCGAGGATGCCGACGGCCGGACCGTCCCGTCACGGGAAATCCGCCTGCGGTTGCAGACGATCGATCAGTCGGACGGGTTTTGGCTCGACACTGGCGTGTTGTTGAACACCTGACGGATCATGTGAGGATGGACCGCGCAACCCTTCTAAGGTCGCTGGAAGACCTCGACCACGGAGCGCAGAGCGCCCGTGACTGGATCGACGAGTTGCGGCCTAAATCCGCGAGCGTGGCCCAACAGGCGGACAGTCTGATCGATGCGGGCCGCCGCGCGCGTCTGGCCAGCCGGCGCCTGGCCCATGCCGCCACCCGCAACAATTGCGTCGGTGTCTTCGGCCCGAGCCAGGCCGGCAAATCCTATCTGGTTTCTGCCCTCGCCCGTCCCCTGGACGGCCGACTCGCAATCCGCCTCGGCGACGGGCAGCGTGATTTTCTGCGTGACATCAATCCGCCGGGAGACCGGGAATCCACGGGCCTTGTCACCCGGTTCACGATCCACGGCAGCGACGTCGATCCGGACTATCCGGTGGAGGTCCGGCTGCTCACCGAAATCGATCTGGTGAAGATCTTCGCCAACAGCTTCTTCCTCGATTTCGATCCCAACAGCATGACCATCGATCCTCTGGAGGAAGAGGATATCCGGGCCGCGCTGCAGGAGGCCGAACAGGCGAGGCGAGGGCCGGCGCCATCCCATCTCGACGAGATCGCGCTGTTCGATCTGACACTCTACTTCAGACAAAACTTCAAAAGCCGGATCGGGGCTTTCGACCGGACGGACTTCTGGCACCGTTTGATCACGCTGGCCGGCGGCTTGGCTCTAGAGCAACGGGCCGCCCTGTTCAGCCTGCTCTGGGGCAGAATTCCCGAGTTCACGAGTTTGTTCATCCATCTGGTCGGCGCGCTTGATGCGGTGGACCATGCGACGGACGCTCAGGTCGCGCTCGCCGGTATCATCCCGCGGGAAGCGGGCAGCCCGCCCGAACCGAATTCGGTGATCGACGTCGCTGTCCTGAGCCGGCTCCGGAGCGAGCGGGATGCCCAGGATCAGATCCAGCTTCGCCCGATCCGCGAGGGAAAGGCCGGTGCTGCCACTTCCCTTCCGCGAGCCACCCTGGCCGCCCTCATCGCCGAGATCAGTCTGTCGATCGTCGATCAGCCCTGGCCCTTTTTCGAGCACACGGATCTTTTGGATTTTCCGGGCGCCCGATCGAGGCTCAAGCTGTTGCAGATGCCGCCGGAGCCGTCTGACCGAGAGGATCAGCTGCGCGAGCTCTTTTTGCGGGGCAAGATCGCCTATCTGTTCCAGCGGTACACCGACGAGCTCGAGCTGACATCGATGCTCTTGTGCATGCCCCCGAGCGTCAACGAGGTGAAGGATCTGGCGGGCATGGTCGGCGGCTGGATCGCGGCAACCCATGGTGCGACCGCCGAAAAGCGCAAGGCCGTCCGCAACTCCTTGTTCCTGGTCCTGACCAAGCATGATCTCGAATTCGTCGAGAAGGGCGGTGAGACCGAGAAAAGCCGGCTCGGCAAGTGGGACCGCCGGCTCCATTCCTCGCTGATCGAGCTTTACGGCAAGGACGGTTGGCCGGCCGATTGGGACGGTGAGCCCTTCTCCAACACGTTCTTCCTGCGCAATCCGGGCATGAAGCAGGTGCATCTGATGCGCTATGCCGACGAGGCGGCGCTTGTCGAGGAAAGCCCAGTCACAAACGACGCGTTCTCGACCTATCAGCGGGCGTTTCTGTCCTCCTCACTCACGGCCAAGCATTTCGGTAACCGCGAAGCGGTCTGGAACGCGGCCATGGAGCCGAACGATGGCGGTATCCGCTATCTGGTCGACAATCTCGTCGAGGTCCTCGATCCAGGCCTGAAACAGACCCAGGCCGCCGAGCGGCTGGTCGACGCGGCTCAGGCGATCACCGCCCCTTTGCGCGGGCTCTACCATGCCGAAGGTGACGAAGAGCGAAAGCTCAGAGACGAGAAGCTGGTCAAGCTGAGACGGGAGCTGCACGCCGCGTTTCAACGCTCCGAGCTTCGCGCCTTCGCCCATTTCAGGCGCGCGATGATGGTGAGCGCCGCCGATGTCCGAGGAACATTCCTGAACACGGCGGCTCTGCGCGAGGAGCTGTCGTCACAGATCGAGAACGGGAAGGCGCAAGCGTCGACGGCGGACGATCCCTGGGCGCCCATGCCCGCCACCGACGCGCCACCGACCGAGCCGGTTCGCCGCGAGCGGCCCGAGATCTTCGCCGACCGGCTGATCAATCTTTGGGCCGGCCAGCTCCGGGCCCTCCAGCAGGACGATGTAGCGCTTGCCGAACTCGGGCTGACGCCGGACATAGCGGGTCAGGTGATCGACGAACTGCTGGTCGGTGTCGCCCGCTGTGGTCTGGCGAAAACCATGGCCGATCTGGTTCGCCGGGAAACGCAGTCGGCTGGCACCCGTTGGGTCGATGCCGCCGACCGGGTGACCCAGGTGGCGGCGATGCGCCTCAATGATTTCGTCGCCTATCTGAGCTTCGCCGGCATCGAGGCGTCCGATCGCCCTGGTTTTCCGGAGCCGCCCCATGAGGCGACCCGGGCGATATTTTCCCATGACGGGCTCGACAGCCCCGGTATCGAGATCGGTGCGACGCCCGAACTGCTCGAGCGGATCGCTTTCGTCGATTGGGGCGTGGCGCTGCGCTCCTTCGGCAATGCCAATGTCGGCCACTCCGCGGGCCGTGAAATCTCCGATGAGCAAAACCGCCGTTTGGGCGCGATCATCGATCAGCTCGATATCTCGTCCGCGCGGCCATGAGACAAGGTGAGTAGGCGACGTCATGCCCGTTCGCGTTGAACAAACGCCCGACATGCCCGCCGGCCAGGCCCATCTGAGCGGGGCCAATATCGGCCATCTCGATGCCGGAACCATCGAGCTTCGGATTGCTCGCATGGATCAGGGCTCGTCCCAGTTCCTGGTCCCGCGGTTCTCCGGGGCCAATGCCTGTGGGTCGGCCGATTGCTGGTTTCGTCCCGAGCCCGGCCCCGAACCGGGACCGGCAGCCGCCATCAGCATCGGCTCGTCGGCGACCTGGCACCTGAAGCCGCACATGCCCTACCTCGTTTCGTTTCGCGACGGCTCCGGCACCACGGTTGAGGACCGGATGAGCTGGCCGGCGATCAGGTTGCCTTCCGAGGTGCCGCCGCCGAGCCGTGCCGAGACGGTGAGCCAGACTGACCAGGCCGAACCGGAACCCGTGTCACCACCGGCGCCTGAGCCGGTGCAAGCGGTCCCCGAGCCGGATCCGCTCGATCACTTCGCCGCCATGGCCGAACAGGCCGACATCACCGACCCGGAGCCCGTAACCGAGACGCCGCCGGCAAAGCCTCGCCGCCGGGCCTTGTGGCTTGTGGCGCTGGCGGCTCTAATCGCGGTCGGCGCCGGCACCTATCTCGCGTGGGTCGATCCCGGCTATCTCAGGCCAGTGGAACCGGCACCGCCGCCCACGGCGGTCGCGGCGCCGCAGACTGACGGACCGGAGATATCGCTTGCCGGCGCCAGGGCGTTTCTCAAGACGGATCCGGAAGCCGAAGCGGCGAGCGAGCAGGCCGAACGGTTTCAAGCCGAGGGTGAGGGTGACGCCGCGTTCCTTCTGTTGGCCTATGCGGCACGGCAAGGGGACGCCCAGGCGGCGCTTCGGCTCGGTGATCTATACAATCCGGAGAGCTGGACCGAAGGCGTTCTCAACGCGCCGGATCCCCACCGGGCCGAGGACTACTACCGCCAGGCCGCCGAGGCCGGCGTCGGCGAAGCCATGCGCAAACTGGCGTCGCTTTTGGAAAGCGGTGCCTTGGCGGTCGAAGACGCACCGGAACAGGCGCTGTTCTGGTCGAGAAAGGCCGAGGAAGCAGCTCAGTCGGAGGAGGCAGGACAGTGAAACGCGTGGGTTTGATCCTTTGCCTTGGTCTCCTGACCCTCGGAGCGGGCTCGGCAGAAGCGCAGAACCGCCGTCCGCTTCTGATCGAGGGCAAGACCGAGCTGTTTCAGCGTGTTCTCACCCGCCCGGGCGCGAAGATCGCCGAGGGCGTGGGCGCGCCCGGCGAGACCGCGCTCGATCCGTTCACGCCTCTGTTCGTCTACGAACGCCACCCGGTCGATGGCGGCGGCCCCACCTACCTTGAGGTCGGCAGCGATGCCAAGGGCACGGTACTGGGCTTTCTTCCCGAGCAGGAAACGGTGCCCTGGCGTCACGCCCTGGTGCTGGCATTTTCCGATCGCGTCCGCCGGGACCGGACCCTGTTCTTCCGCGAGGAAAGCCAACTCAGCGACTGGCTCGATTCCACCGATCTCCTGGTCAAAGCGGAAGAGGCCCGGAGCGCCATCGACGAGGGCACGTTGGAACCCGGAAGTCCGATCGTCTCGATCGAGCCCGAGGCGCATGTCGATTTCGAGGAGAATTTTTATCTGCTGCCGATCCTCGAGGCGAACCGCAAACGGCTGAAGAGCGGCTTTCGGGTGCGCAATGTCGAGGTGGCCAGCGTCACCCGCGAGGAGGCGACGGAAGAGCCGCCGCTGAAAAAGCGAATAAACCCCCGTGATCTCGACGATTTTCGTGCCGGCGTCATGTTCGTGATCGACGCATCTTCGTCCATGGGCCCTTATATCACGCGAACCCGAGCGGTCGTCGACGGCGTGCTCAAGCGGGTTGAGGAGGCTGGCCTGGAGGACAAGGTCCGCTTCGGTCTGATCGCCTACCGGGATGACCCGGAGGAGGTCGAAGGCGTGGAGTTTCTGACAAAAACCTTCGCCGATCCCAATGACATCCAGGGGGCCGCCGATTTCGCCGCCGCCGTCCAACCGCTGGAAGCGTCGGAGGTCTCGACCCGGGCCTTCGCCGAGGACAGTTTCGCCGCGATCGACGCGGCATTCAGCTCGGTCGACTGGCGGGATTTCGGCGCGCGATACATCATTCTCGTGACCGACGCCTCGTCGCGGACGGCGCGGCCGGAAGAGGTCGGCGGCAAGGTCGTTCCGCCGTCCGATACCGGGCTCAGCGTCACGGGCATGCATCAGGTGATCCGCTCCAACAAGGCAGCGCTCTATACGCTGCACCTGCAATCGCCGGTTGGCGCGGATGATCATCCCCGGGCCGAGGCCCAATACCGGACGCTGCGCCGCTTCGAGACCCTGCCGCCGCTCTACTATCCGGTGGCGGCGGGCGACCCCGAAACCTTCTCCAAGACTGTCGAGACCCTGGCGAGCGCGCTCGTCGGCCAGGTTCAGGGTGCCTTCGACACGGTCACCGCAACTAACGAGCCGGAACCGGAGCCTGAACTCGCGGGGCCGGTCGGCATCGAGCAGAGCGTGCAATTGGTCGGGCGTGCCATGGCCCTGGCCCATCTTGGTCGGGCCGAAGGAGTTGAGGCACCGTCCATGTTCCGGGCGTGGGCCTCCGACCGGGATTTCGCCAACCCCGAGATCCGCAATTTTTCGGTGCGGGTGCTGCTGAGCCGCAATCAACTCTCGGATTTGCAGAAAACCCTGCAGCTGACAGTCGATGCCCTGGAGGCCGGCCAGATCGATCCGGATGACATGTTCAATCAGCTTCGTTCAGCGGCGATCGCCGCGGGCCGCGATCCTTCCCGGACCGGCCAGGGAGAGCTCCGCAACATGGAAGAGGCGGGACTGGTCGGCGAATATCTAGAGGGTCTGCCCTATCAAAGCCGGCTGATGAGCCTCACCGAGGATGACTGGATCGCCATGGGCGTGGGCGACCAGCAGGCGATCATCGACGAGGCTTACGCCAACATTCGCCTCTATCAGACCTTCCACGACGACGCCGAGCGATGGATCGCGCTCAATGAGGGGGCGGATCCGGGCGACCATGTCTACCCGGTGCCGCTAGAGGCGCTGCCCTGACGTTCCGATGGAGCCGGTGGTGAGCTTGCGCGAGGTCATCGGCGCCCGGGGCAAGGCGTTCCGGGTTTCTGTGCCTTCCCTTGACGTGATGCCCGGCGACGCGCTCGCCATCGTCGGTCCCAGCGGATCCGGCAAGAGCACAATCCTCGACATGCTGGCTGGCATCCTCAGGCCTATGGGGGCGGCCGGCTTTCGGTTCCAAGCGGCCGAAGGCCATGGTGATTTGTTCGCCTTTTGGCAGCGCGGCGACGGCGATGGCCTGCGCGACTACCGGGCCCGGATGATCGGCTATGTCATGCAGACCGGTGGTCTGGTGCCGTTTTTGTCGATCGCCGACAATGTCGCGCTGCCGTTCTGGCGTGACGGGTCCGAGAAGCAAAGCGGGGTCACCACGATCCTGCGCGAATTGGGCATCGATCGCCTGGCCCAGCAAATGCCTAAACGGGTGTCGGTGGGCGAGCGCCAGCGGGCCGCCATCGCAAGGGCCCTTGTGGCGCGGCCGCCCCTCATTCTGGCGGATGAACCGACGGCGGCGCTTGACAGCGATACCGCTGATACCGTGATGGCGCTTCTCACGCGCGCCGCCCGGCAGCGCTCGGCAGCCTTGGTACTGGTCACCCACGATCCCGATCTGGCGGAACGCCACGGGCTCAAACGGCTGGTCTGTCGACGGGCGGGGCCCGGCCTTTCCAAGCTGGACCTGCACTGAATGGCCGCGCCGGTGATCCCGAGGCTCTTCTATCTGTCGCGCATGGCGTTCAAGGATCTGACCGGTGAGTGGACGGTGTCGCTGGCGATATGCCTCGCCATCACTGCCGTCGCGGCGCCGGTTCTGGTCCTGATCGCGCTCTATTCGGGCGTCATCACCCAGATCTACTCCGGTCTCCGGGATGATCCCGCCGCTCGCGAGATCCGCCTCACCGCCACCGGCGCCGCCCGGTTCGACGACGCCTGGTTCGAACAGGTGGCGGCTTGGACCGATGTGGCGTTCGTCGCGCCCTCGACCCGCTATGCCTCCGCCCAGGGGCAGGTCCTGGATCTCGCGGGCGAACAGGAAGCCCGGGCGAGCCTCATTCCCACCGGTGCCGGCGATCCGGTCTTCGCGCCGGATGGCCTGGTCCTGACCGACGTCGGCGACGCTGGCCTCAGCGCGTCTCTGGCGGCGAAGCTCGACGCCGGCATCGGTGACAGGCTGCAGCTCGAGGTGACCCGGGGCGGCAGCGGCGGCGAGCAGAGCGCCCTGGTTCCCGTCACCGTGACCGCGATCGCCCGGGCCTCGGATTTCGGCCGGGACGCGCTCTTTCTGTCGCTGGCGCTCCTGGAAGACATCGAAGATTACAAGAACGGCTTCGGGGCTCCGCTTTTGGGCGTCGACGGGGACGAGCCGCCACCCCGACGCTATTTTCCCGATTTCCGGCTCTACGCCGCCGATATCTCGGATGTCGGACCGCTGGTGCAACGCTTGTCTGATGAACCCTATGCGCTCAGCCTCAGAGCGGAGGCGTCGCGGATCGACTTCGCGACCCGGCTCGACCGCAGCCTGACGCTGGTCATCGGCGCCGTCGGCCTGCTCGGCGCCTTGGGTCTAGCCGGCGGGCTTGCCACCATCCAGTGGAGCATGGCCGCCCGGCGCCGGCGCACCATCGCGGTCTTGAGCCTGATCGGTTTCGGCAAGCCGGCGTTGGTCGGTTTGCCGGTGCTTCAGGCCCTAATGCTCGGTGTTGCCGGTAGCCTTTGCACCGTGGGCGCCGCCTGGATCTTCACCCAGCTCGTCGACGCGCTGCTGGCTCAAAGTCTCGGGATCGGCGCGACCCGTCTAGGCTTTGGCGCCATCGGCCTGGTCGTCGCACTGATCCTCGTGGTCTCGGTGATCCCCGCCCTCTCGATCGGGCTCCGCTACAGCAATTTGGAACCGTCGAATGAAATTCGCGAGACCTGAACTGGTCCTAGCGATGGTGGCCGCTCTCGGCGGCGCCGTCCCGGCGGCCGGTCAGGAGATCACCTGGCCGGAGGAGCGCTACAACCGAAGTCCCGCCGACGGCGACCATATTCTGCCGCTTCCTTGCGGCGGAGCCATGGTCTTTCGTGCGGTTGATGTTCCCGGCCGGGAGATTTTTGACGACCAGAAGATCACGCTTGGCGGCCGCGATCCGGAGCGGGGTTACATCGAACATGTGAGGCCGGTGTTTCTCAGCGGCACGTTCCGCGAAGACGATGCCTGGCGCTATTACCTCGGCAAATATGAGGTGACCGAGGCCCAGTATGCGGCGCTAAACGGTGACTGCCCTGATTTAGAAGATGTCGACGCCGACCTGCCGAAGGTCGAGGTCACGATGGCCGAAACGGTGGCCGTCGCCGAAAGCTATACCGAATGGCTGTTCGAAAACGCCCGCGACCAGCTTCCCCACGAAAACGAGACGGCGGGTTACGTCCGTTTGCCGACGGAGGAGGAGTGGGAATATGCGGCCCGAGGTGGGGCCGCCGTCGGACCGGCCGCGTTCGAGGGACGCTTGCCGCCGATCGACGGCGCGCCCGAGCAATCGATCGTGTTTTGCCGCACCGATTGCGCGCTGGAACCGGTGGGTCTCCTCAGGCCCAATCCCTTGGGCCTTCACGACATGCTCGGCAACGCTGCCGAACTCGTGCACGGGCTGTTCCGTCTGAACC
Source organism: Geminicoccaceae bacterium (assembly GCA_050331695.1). GTDB lineage: Bacteria > Pseudomonadota > Alphaproteobacteria > Geminicoccales > Geminicoccaceae > JBHJGP01. Next base: position 34,644 of record JBHJGP010000019.1, on the reverse strand, counting down.
GGTTCGGGCGGCTCCACGGCGCCGCCGGAGCTTACGTCAAACGGGGCGGCGATTTCCGCTCGAGATTGGAGCAAGTCCACTCGGGCCTTCGTCAAGAATTCTCGCCGGTCGGCAAGAGACGCTTGCGCCGGGAGCCGACCACCGGCTTTAGGCTAGCGCTCGTCGCTCCGGCTTTGCCGGACCGCGAGCGTTTGGCCGAAGCGAGAGACAGCTGGAGCGAGCTCGCGGAAACCGACCGGGTGACCATCGGCCGCGAACAGGCGGACCCGCGGGCCGAGCTCGAGACCTTGGCCGATTTCACGGCTAGTCTCGACTTCGATGGCAAGGACGAACTGAACCGCCGGCTCCTGGCGCTCAGCGACGTGATCGACGCCAATATCGCGACCCGTAACGAGCAGCGCGCTCGGGCCGCGCGCGAGATGCTGCGGGTCGCGGTGATCGCCGGTCTACGCCTGCCGGAACATCAGGCGAGCCTGCGTCGTTGTGAGGAATTGCTCGAGATCGACCCGGAGCGCTACGCACAGCCATGTGACCAAGTGCGTGGCGACAGCGACTATGATTTCGAGTTCTACTTGGATCACTTGGTTCGAATGGTGTCCGAGTTTCCGCAGTCGCTTCTCAACGAACAAATCAAGATACTCGAGAACGAGTTTTCGTCGCGTCGCGAAAAAGCCGTAAAGGGCCTGGCGCTTGTCCTCAACGACCTGGAGACGCTGCGCGAATTCGGCACTGAAGGACACGAACAGATCGTCGAAGGCTGGCGAGAAGCCGCGGCGGCTGACGAGTTGGGGGAAGGGGGGTAATGCGCGAAGCATTCCTGCGCGTTTTCTTGGTCATGGGGTTGTTCGCCCTATCCACGGGCTGCGCGTCGACGGGTGGAGACGGAGGTGGGCCGTTTTCTGCAGTTGGCAGCGTTTTTGGCTCGGGTGACGAGGACGAACGCGAGCTGACGCCGGCCGAGCGCCGGCTCAAGGAAGACAACCGGATCTACGCCGAGACCATCATCGGCGGGTCCGCTGTCGGCGCCATGCGCGGGGCGCTATATGGCGCTCTGTGGGGTCTCGCGACACTACAGCCGGAACAGATCATCATCCGAACGGTCATCGGCGCCACAGCCGGTAGTGTTATCGGCGGTATCGACGGCTGGCGCGTCGCCGCCAAACAGGAGGCTGCGCGAAAAGAGGTCCGCGAGATCGACGTCGTGACCGCCAAGGTTGAGGCGGAAAACGAGAAGCTGCAAAAGTCCATCGACAATATGGACCAGGTGATCGACGACACGCAGAGGAGCCTTCGAACCGCTCGCGAGGAGTATCGTCAGCAGGCGATCACCTATGAAGAGATGCGTGAGCGCGAGGCCCGGGCCCGGCGCAATATCGAGCGTATCGAGGAGCTGATCGAAAACCTCGAGGAGCGCAGCGACGAGTATAAAACCATTGCTGATCATCTGCGCGAGGAAGGCGAGAGCGTCTACGAGATCGAGAACAAGATCATCGAAACAAAACGGCTTCTGGCAGAAAAGAAGCGGGAAAGATATCTGCTCGAAAGGGAGCTGGTGCAGGGTCGGATCGCTTGAGAGAGGGCTTATGGCGTCGATGAACCGAAGAGTTGCGGCGGTGCTGCTTTTGCCTCTGTTTCTCACGGCTTGCGAGACTTACCTGCGCGAGCGGGCTGACGTGACGCGCGGACAGGGTCAGTCCTATCGCCTGTTGGAGGCGAAGGAGCGTCTGGACAACGCCCGGACGACCAAGGTTAGTCTCGAAGAAGAAAGGCTGATGGCCGAGGAGGAGCTCGACGCCCTGGAAACCGAGCTGGCGGCGGTCAATGAAAATCGGGCTATCCAGGAGGATCTTCTCGCCCGGGCGCGGGAAGCCACCCGTATTTCGCAGGCGCAGGAAGACCGGCTCTTGGAACAGCTGAACCGGCAGACCGAAGCCTACAACGACACCACGCTGGAACTAGATAGCGCCCGGATCGGTGGCTCCGAGGAGGAGGTTCAGGAAAAGGCGGCGGAACTGGGTCGCTTGAAAGAGGAGCTCGACAAGACCAACCGCGAAATCGACGTCTTGACCAGGTAAGCCGACTGCCAAGCGGCGCTTGGCCAACTCAGAACCGGGCCAATCGTGCCAAACAAGCGGCCAGCAGAAATCGACAAGGCTTGAGTTCACGCTCAGCCGTGCAATGTCAAAGCCAGCATCATCCACCGGGCTGGCAGCGCAATGAGATCATCCTTTCTTCTGCTTCTTGGCTTTTTGATTTCGTTGGCAAGCGCGCCGCTCAACGCTCAAACGACAGCCGAGCAGTCAGAGAATCAGGAGGCCGGGGGTGAGGCGCCGGAAGATGCCGTCACCCGCCACCAGGTCACCGTTGACGGTGAGCTCGTGTCTTACACGGCCCGGGCGGGAACGCTCGACATTGAGCCCGAGGAGATCGACGCCCGTGCCCGGATCTTCTTTACCGCCTACACGGCCGACGAGACCGACAAGGCGGAGCGCCCTGTGACCTTCGTCTTCAATGGCGGCCCCGGAGCGTCCTCGGCCTATCTTCACCTCCTGGCCCTGGGGCCGAGGATCGTGGCCATGGGTGCCGAGGGACAGATCCCGACGCCGCCGGACCGCCTCGAAGACAATGCCCACAGCTGGATCGCCTTCACCGACCTGGTCTTCATCGATCCCGTCGGCACCGGCTTCAGCGAAGCGCTTGCGAGTAATGGCGAACAGGAAGAGGGCGGCGACCGCCGCGATCCGTCCCGCCGGTTCTGGCAGATCGAGCGCGACCTCGCCGCCATCGCCGAATTCATCCGGCTTTATCTGAGCCGCTATGAACGCTGGTCGTCGCCGAAGTTTCTCGCGGGCGAGAGCTATGGCGGCTTTCGAGCCGCGGCCTTGCCCGAACGGTTGAGCTCCGGCCCCGGGGTGAGGCTCAATGGCGTTGTGTTGGTCTCGCCGGTTCTCGAATTCACGAGCATCCAGTTCGGCGATTACACCCTGCTTCCCTGGCCGGGCGTGCTTCCATCCTATGCGGCGACCGCCTACCACCATGGCAAAGCCACGTTTGGGACCGACGACGAAACCGCGCTTTCGGACCGGCTCGCCGAGGTCGAGGCCTTTGCCATAGGCCCCTATTTGTCCTGGCTGGCGGCGGGAGCGCCGCTTGAGGACGAAGCCACGCTTGGCCAGCTGACCGACTATGTGGGTTTGCCGGACGATTTGATCCGGCGTCATGATGGCCGTATTCCCCGTTCGGTATTCGCCAGACGTCTCTTGGAGGAGCCACGATTCGTGAGCGTCTACGATGGAACGGTGGTCGCCACCGATCCGGATCCGGGCGCGCCCTATCTCGGCGATATTGACCCCATTCTGGACGGCCTGACCGCGCCTCTGGCCACAGCCTTCAACAGCTACAGCCGCGACGAGCTCGAGTTCTCGTTCGACGAGCCCTATGAGGTGCTCAGTCGCCGGGTGAACAGGCGCTGGGCCTGGGGCAATGAGGATCGCGGCTGGTCGGGCGCTCGCGGCAGCGCTGACAGTCTCAAAGATGCGCTCAGCGTCAACCCGGATCTGCAGGTGCTGGTCGTTCACGGCGCCCATGACCTGGTCACGCCCTACTTCACCAGCCGTCTCATGATCAACCAAATGACCCTGGCTGACGATCTTGCGGACAATGTGACCTTCGAGGTCTATCCGGGCGGGCACATGTTCTACACGAACCCGGATGCCAAGGATCCGTTCTTCGACCACGCTCGGACCTTCTACCGCGATGCCCTTTGACCCGCGTCTCGCGGCGCTGATCCACGATGCCGCAGGCTGCTGTCGGCCCGGAACCGTCGCCGGATCCTCCAAGTTCTGTCCGAGTGAGGCAACAACCAGGAGGACCGGTTATGAGGATAGCGGTGACGTTGGCGGTGTTTCTCGCGGTTGGCGCTGGAGCCAAAGACACTGCCGAGGCTAAGTCCGAAAAGGTGACCGATGTCGAAGGCGCTTGGCTGGCGCGGGCGATGCAGGGAACGACAGCTTATGGCAAGGACGAGTTCGAAGTTGGCGAGGTTCAGGAGATCGTGATCGGCGTCGACGGGCGAATTGCCGAATTGGTTATCAGGCTAGGATCGTTCGTCGAGGTCAGCAACCAGACGCTCTCGGTGCCGTGGGACCAGGTGGACATGACGCCGGACCGGGACGGCATTACTGTCAGCGTCGATATCGACACCATTGGTGACGAAATCGGCATAACTGAAACCACCAATGAACGGATGAAATCCGGCGCGTTCCTCGCGGGCGACCTTATCGGCGACGAGGTTCACCTGAAGGACGATAGTGTCGTCGGCGATGTTCATGATCTGATCTTCGCCGGCGACGGCCGTCTGGCGGGGCTCGTGGTCGTGCCCAACGTCTCCACGGAGCTAACTGGGTACTATGGTGTGCCTTTTACTGGTCAAGGTGGTGACGATGGCGCCGGCTTCGATCCGGCCGAAGACCACTACGATCTGGCGCTGACGGAAGAGGAATTCACCGCAAGCGAACCATTGAACACCGATCTATACGAAGAGGGTACGCTCTGAGGACATCGTCTGTCGCTTCGTTTGGCCGGCCTGAGATGGTGACTGCGACAGTTGGGCCCGGGCCGAAGCGGCTGTCGGTGGCGTTGATACTTGTGAGAACGAGACAAGCTGGGGGATAGTCTTTGAAATACACACACGCATTCGCTTGGGCCGCTGCGGCGGCTGCGCACCTTTCTGCTGCCGGCGTTTTCCCGGTTGCCGCCGAAACCCTTGAGCTGACCGGCAAAAGCTCCGGGAGCGTGTCGGCGGAGGTGATCACGACCTTCGATGAACCCTGGGCCATGACCTTCCTGCCGGACGGCACGATGTTGGTCACCACCAAGCCCGGCACCCTGTTTCATGTGACCCAGGATGGCACCAAAACTGAGGTCGAGGGCATGTGGGAGGTGGCCTATGGCGGCCAGGGAGGCCTGGGCGATGTCGTTCTGCACCCCGACTTCGCCAAGAACGACTTGGTCTACATCTCCAATGCCGAGACATTGGACCAGGGCTCGACCTTTGGCGCGGTGGTGAGCCGGGCGAAACTGGATCGATCCGGCGACACGCCGAAACTCACCGAGATCGAGAAAATCTGGACCCAGGAACCGAAGCTGAGCGGCCGGGGGCACTACAGTCACAGGATCGCGTTTTCGCCAGACGGCATGTTGTTCATCACCTCGGGCGATCGTCAAAAGCAGCGCCCGGCGCAGAACATCGACCAGGCGCTCGGCAAGGTCATCCGTCTCAACGAAGACGGTAGCGTGCCGGACAACAACCCCTGGCAAGATCAGGGCGAGCTCGCCAAAACCTACTGGTCAGTAGGTCACCGCAATATGCTCGGCATCGATTTCGACAGCGAGGGCCGGCTCTGGACCCATGAGATGGGCCCCAGGCATGGGGACGAGTTGAACCTGGTTGTCGAGGGCGGCAACTACGGTTGGCCGATCGTTTCCAACGGCGACAACTACTCGGGCATCCCGATCCCGGACCACGAAACGCGCCCCGAGTTCCTTGCGCCCAAAGCCTTCTGGGTACCGGCGATCTCGCCGGCCGGCTTCGTGATCTACGATGGCGACATGTTTCCCGAATGGCAGGGCGACGGCTTCATAGGCGGCCTCTCGTCCCAGGCTCTGGTCCGCGTCGACATTGAGGGTGAAAGCGCCCGAGAGGTCGAGCGCTTCGAGTGGGGCAAGCGCGTGCGCGAGATTGAGCAGGGACCGGACGGGGCTTTGTGGGTTCTGGAGGACCAGGGGGGTGCGCGTTTGCTCAAGCTGACCCCCACCAGCTAGCGCTCACCGTGGCAATCGGCGTCCGTTGGGGCGCCGATCGCCGTAGAGATGTTTCCAGAAGACGATTTTATCGCCGCCAGGCTCGTAGAACTCACGAATGCGCGCTTCCTCCACGAAGCCTCGGGCGAGATAGAAGGCGCGGGTTCTCTCGAACGCCTCTGATCCCAGGGTCTCGACCAGGAGGATGCGCTCGCCCGCGGACCGTAAACGGTCCTCTAGGTAACGCATCATTGCGGCGCCGACACCGAGCCCCCGATGCTCCGTCAGGATGCCGATCGCCAGCAGATTCCAGGTGCCGCTTGTCATGCGCTCGGGTTCGCAGAAACCGAAGCCGATCACGCGGTCACCCGCTAGCGCAACAAACCAGATATCCTGGTTGCTGCTGTTGAGATAGCCGGCGATCATGTCGTCCAGCATCTCCGGCGGAAAAAGCTCAGCGTCTTCGGCAATCGTTTTGATGGCCGGAATGTCGAGGCGCTCTGCCGGGCGTACTCTTCGCTCGTTTTTCACGATCTCGCCATCATCGTCAAATCCCTGAGACAAAAGTTAAAGAAGCACGGCGCGGATGACAGCGCCGACAGCAGTGACGGCGGCGACGCCTGCGAGCCAAAGGCCGACGAACCAGGCAAGACGGCGGAACGCCTCCCGCGACCGTGCGGCCATCAGTGGTAGCCGCCGTCTGGGTCGACCTTGCCGCGAAAGCCCCAATAGGCGTAGCCCGTATAGGCCAGGATCAGCGGCAACAGAACCACTGCGCCGACGAGCAGAAAGATGAGGCTCTCATCAGGGGCCGCGGCTTCCCAAATCGTCAGGCTCGGCGGCACGATGTAGGGGTAGAAGCTGATGCCGATACCGGTGAAGCTCAGAATGAAGATGCCGAGCGCGGCGGCGAAGGGCCGGACCTGATGGCCACCCTGCAAGCCTGTGAACAGCGCCAAGGCGCAGCCCGCGACCAAGGCCGGCACGAGCACACTGAAGACAGCGGTCGGCCAGGCGAACCAGCGTTCGAGATAGACCGGGTCCAGGAAGGGTGTAACGAGGCTGACAACGGCGATCAGAGCGAGTGTGCCGGCGCCCGTGATGTAGGCGATGCGCCGCGCCAACGCTTCGAGTTCGCCTTCGGTCTTCATCACCAGCCAGGTCGCGCCGAGAAGCGCGTAGCCGACGACCAGCGCGATGCCTGTCAGCAATGAGAAGGGCGTGAGCCAGGCCCACCATCCTCCGGCATAGGCACGGCCTTCCACCGGTATCCCCTGAACCAGGGCGCCGAGCGCGATGCCTTGGGCGAAGGTCGCGATCAGGGATCCTCCGGCGAAGGACAGATCCCACAGCCACTTACCCCGCTTCGTGCGCCAGCGATATTCGAAGGCAACGCCTCGGAAAATAAGGCCGAGAAGCATGGCGATGATCGGCGCGTAGAGAGCGGGCATGACGACGGCGTAGGCGAGCGGGAACACGGCGAAGAGGCCGCCTCCGCCCAACACGAGCCAGGTTTCGTTACCATCCCAGACCGGTGCGACGGAGTTCATCGCCTGATCACGGTCGCGTTCGGTGTACAGAAGGGGAAACAGGATGCCGATGCCCAGATCAAAGCCGTCGAGCAAGACATAAGCCAGCACGGCGAACGCGATGAGACCGGCCCAGATGAAAGCGAGATCGAAGATCATGGTTCCTCACTCGGCCGGGACGGCAGGTTTTTGCTCGATCGCAGGCCCCGGAACGATTCCCGCCGACCGGATTGGACCGCGATCGCCGGTGTCTGCGCCGGGCGTAACCGCCATCAGCCGCAGAAGGTAAAACGTACCCGAGCCGAACACCGCGAAATAGACCAGGATGAAGGCCAGGAGCGACGCCTCCACCGCCGGCGCGTCCAGAGGCGAAGCGGCATCGGCGGTTCGAAGCAGGCCGTTGATGACCCAGGGTTGGCGTCCCACTTCCGTCGTGATCCAGCCGGCGAGGACCGCGACAAAGCCGCTTGGTCCCATCAGGACGGCAGCGCGCTGCAGCCAAGGGGCTGTGTGAAGGCCTCCCTTGTACCGCGCCCATAAGGACCAAAGCCCGACGCCAAGCATGGCGAAGCCGATCGCGACCATCACCCGGAACGACCAGAACACGATTTCAGCCGGCGGCCGGTCTTCGTCGGGCCACGCCTTGAGGCCTTGGACGGTGGCGTTCCAATCATGCGCCAAGATGAAGGAGCCCAGTTTCGGGATTTCGATCGCATAGCGAAGTTCGGCCGCTTCGTCGTCCGGGATGCCGAAGAGGACGAGCGGCGCGCCGTCCCGTGTTTCGTAGTGGCCCTCCATCGCCGCGATCTTGGCCGGCTGGTGCTCGAGCGTATTCAGCCCGTGCAGGTCGCCCGCGATGATCTGAAGCGGTGCGACCAGAAGCGCCATCCACATCGCCATGGAGAACATGATCCGGGCCGGCCGATCGGACGCGTCGCGCAACAGGTGCCAGGCGCCGACCGCGCCGACAACGAAGGCGGTGGTCAGGTAGGCGGCGAGCACCATGTGGACGAGGCGGTAGGGGAACGAAGGGTTAAAGATGATCTGAACCCAGTCGTCCGGCACGTATTGGCCGTTCTCCGCTACGGCGTAGCCGGCTGGCGTATGCATCCAGCTGTTCACGCTCAGGATCCAAAAGGCCGAGAACAGCGTGCCGAAGGCCACCATCAGCGTTGCAACGAAATGCAGGCGAGGACCAACCTTATCACGGCCAAACAGCATCACGCCGAGAAAGCCCGCCTCGAGGAAGAAGGCCGAGAGCACTTCATAACCCATCAGGGGGCCAACGACCGGTCCGGCGCGGTCCGAAAATACGGACCAGTTGGTGCCGAACTGGTACGACATGACGATCCCGGAGACGACGCCCATACCGAACGTCACGGCGAAGATTGTTTTCCAATAGTTGAACAGACGCCGGTAGACCGTGTCCCGGGTCCAGAGCTCCAAGCCTTCCAGAACGGCCAGATAACTGGCCAGCCCGATGGAGAAGGCCGGGAAGATGATATGGAAGGCGACCGTGAACGCGAACTGAAAGCGCGCGAGATCAATCGCCTCGAAACCGAGGAGCATCGTCTGTCTCCCGAAAATGCCAGGATCTGCGGCAAGGCCGCCCGGGCCAAGGGGCCGGCTGGAGGACGCACCAGCCACAATGCGAGCTGGTATTAGCCTGGTTTGTGGTCAAGTGCGACCCGAACGCCGCCGTTCTCGTCCGAGGCTGGGATCCAGCCAACGAATCAATATCAGGCCGACCAAAGTCAAATATCAAAGAAGACGGTTTCGTCCTCACCTTGAAGTCTGATGTCAAAGCGATAAACGCTTTGTCCGTCGTGCTCACTCTTCGCCGCGATCAGTGTTCTGCGGCGGCGTTCCCATTCGATCAGGTTGATCACCGGATCCACGGCGTTGGCCTCAGTCTCGTCCGCGAAATACATCCGCGTATTGAGCCCGATATTGATGCCCCGGGCGACGATCCAGAAATTGATGTGCGGCGCCATCATGTTGCCCGACCGGCCCACGACCGGCCCGGGCTTCACGGTCTCGAATGCCCACTCGCCGGTCTCGAAGTCGGTGATGACCCGGCCCCAGCCGCGAAAGCCTTCCTCCACCTCGCCGGCATGCTCGGGGTGAGCGTAGATGCCGTCACCATTCGCCTGCCACACTTCGAGCATGACGTCCTTCACCGGACTGCCGATGCCATCGACGACCAAACCCTCGACCCGGATCCGCTCGCCTTTAGCGTTCGGCCCGGCGATGTCCCATCCCAATTCTCGCTTGTAGATGTCGAAGCCGGCGGCGCCAGGCGCCAGGCCGATATGCACGTAAGGTCCGGCGGTCTGGGACGGCGTTTCCTTAAGGCAGTTCGGGTCCCGCGGCATGGTCAGTTACCCTCGAGGCGGTTCTCAAACAGGGTCGAGCGCCGGCCGCGGAGTACGATGTCGAATGCGTAGGCGATGCTGTCCAGCGGGATCGTGGCATTCAGATCGAGGCGGGCGACGAGCTGTTCGCGGGCCAAGGGATCCGGGATGGCGTTCAGAATAGGGCATTGAGCGATCAGCGGATCACCCTCGAAATAGCTCTGGGTGATCAGGCGCTGGGCGAAGGCCGGCCCGAAAATCGACAGGTGGATGTGCGCCGGTCGCCAGTCGTTCAGCCGGTTCCGCCAGGGATAGGCGCCGGGTTTGACGGTTCGGAAGAAGTAGTAGCCGTGCTCGTCGGTAAGCGTCCGGCCGCAGCCGCCGAAATTGGGATCGATCGGCGCCAGGTAGGTGTCCTTCTTGTGCCGGTAACGGCCGCCGGCGTTTGCCTGCCAGATCTCGACAAGCGTGTCGGGCAGCGGCCTGGCATTCTCGTCGAGCACCCGGCCGTGCAGAATGATCCGCTCGCCGATCGGGCTCTCGCCGGGTTTGGCGTAGTTCGACAAAAGATCCCTATCGATGCGGTCGATGTCGCCATGCCCGAAAGCTGGCCCGGTTGCCTCGGAGGCCGAGTTCTCAAGACTGATCAGCGGGTATCGTGGTGACCGTGAGACGGAGGTTTTGTAGTCCGGCGTCAGGGCCGGCGGGTGCCATTCCCGGTCCCTTTGGTAGAACTCACCCCTTGTTTGCAAAAGTTTTTCTCCCTCGCGCTTCATCTACCCGGAGACAGGATGCGCTGAGCAAGCTCCGATGGCGTTCCGCCAGTTCGTCCGCGCAGGTTAGGAATACGGGCCTTCCGGTCGTGCATTGGGACCACGGAACCCAAATAAGCTAGTATCCAAGGTGTGCGAAGTTGAAAAACCGGCGGACCGCAACTTAAGAGAACGCAAGCAGAAGGGTGGGGACGGTGTTTGCCTGGTGCGTTAACAAGACCGCGACGAAGGCAAGCTTCCGCGAAAGAGGCAGCGCTTTGGGATTGCGAGGAGCGCGCTAGGGATGCTTGAGACCCGTTACGAGACCGCGTTCAAGCTCTACCCCTATGCTCGCGTACCTGACCAGGACAGGACTGAAGCCCGAAGGCATGCCGTGATCATCGTCGGCGGCGGACCGATCGGAATGGCGCTGGCGCTCGATCTCGGCCGGCGCGGCGTCGCCTGTCTGGTGCTCGATGATCATGAAGGCGTGGGCAAGGGCAGCCGCGCCATCTGCTTCGCCAAGCGCACGCTCGAGATCTGCGACCGCCTCGGCTGCGGAAACGCCATGGTCGAGAAGGGCGTCGTTTGGAATTTTGGCAGGGTCTATCGCGACGAGGAAGAGATCTACACGTTCAATTTGTTGCCCGAGGACGGCCATCGCCGCCCGGCCTTCATCAACCTCCAGCAGCCCTATTTCGAAAAATTCATCGTCGACGAGATCCGACGCCAGCAAACAGCCGGGGCGCAGATCGAAATCCGAGGTCGCAACCGGGTCACGGCGGTCACGCCTAAGCAAGATCATGTCGAACTGGAGATCGAGACGCCGGATGGGCCCTACCGCGCCGAGGCCGACTGGCTGATCGCCACGGACGGCGCCAACTCGCCGACCCGCGACATGATGGGCCTCGGATTTGAGGGCCGCGTCTTCGAGGACAATTTTCTGATCGCCGACATAAGGATGGAGGCCGACTTTCCGGTCGAGCGCCGCTTTTGGTTCGACCCGCCCTTCAATCGCGGTGAGACGGCGCTGATGCACAAGCAGCCGGACGATGTCTGGCGGCTCGATTTTCAGTTGGGTTGGAACATCGACCGCAAGGCCGAGCTCGACGAGGAAAAGGTTCGAGCCCGCGTCCGAGGAATGATCGGCGACGGCATCGACTTCGATCTGGTCTGGACCTCGATCTACACGTTTCGCTGCTGCACCATGGAGGACTACCGCCACGGCCGCGTCCTCTTTGCCGGCGACAGCGCGCACCAGGTCTCGCCCTTCGGTGCCCGCGGCGCCAATGGCGGCATGCAGGACATCGACAATCTGGGCTGGAAGCTGGGTCTCGTTCTGGAAGGCAAGGCATCGGAGGCGCTGATCGACAGCTATCAGGTCGAGCGCAAAATGGGTGCCTTGGAGAACATCAAGAATTCCAGCCGGTCAGCCGATTTCCTGACACCCCGATCACCGGCGCACGCTTTGTTCCGCGAAGCGGTGCTCGATCTGGTCACCAGCCACGACTTCGCCCGGCCGATGGTCAATTCGGGGCGCCTGTCCGTGCCCTGCACCTATGACGGCTCGCCACTGAACGGTCGGGATGGATTGCCAGGCGGCCCGGAGCGCACGCGGCCCGGTTCGCCCTGTCTCGATGCGCCCCTGCGGCCAGGCTTCCTGCTTGATCGCTTGTGGTCGGGCGGCTTCACGCTCCTCGGAATCGAAGCAGACGTGCCGCAAGAGCTCGAAGTCGACGGGATCGCGATCGAGGGGTGTCGGGGCACGATCTCAAATAATGCTGAGCCAGCGCTCGCAGAGCGCTATCTCGGCAGCGAAGCCGCAGCCGTCTATCTGATCAGGCCGGACCAGCACGTCGCCGCCCGCTGGCAACGCTTTGAGGCCGCCGCCGTGACCGACGCGCTGAGACGCGCGATCGGCAAAGGATGACACCGATGGCAGATCTGATCGTCAAGCCGAACCTCGGCAATACGGACGACTTCTACGCGGCGCTTCTCCGAGCCCATGAGGGCCTAAGCGAGAGCCAGACCCATGCGCTCAACGCACGTCTCATCTTGATCCTCGCCAACCATATCGGCGATCTCGCCGTCCTCGAGCAGGCGCTGGCACTGGCCCGCGGCGCCGAGACCGGCTCGGGACGTTCCGAAGATCCGACCAAGACTTAAGCTGAAAGGAGCCGGACATGGACGTTCAAGACGAACGGAAGATCCACCAACAGCTCACCACCACCGGCACCGTTCCGGGCTACATGCCGGGCTTCGGCAACGACCATGAAACCGAAGCGCTGCCCGGCGCTCTGCCTCAGGGCATGAACAGCCCCCAGAAATGCGCCTACGGGCTATATGCCGAACAGCTTTCCGGCACGGCGTTCACGGCGCCGAGCCACCAGAACGAGCGCACCTGGTGCTACCGGATCCGACCGTCGGTGAAGCATTCAGCGCGCTACACCAGAATCGACGTGCCCTACTGGAAAAGCGCGCCCTCGATCGAGGACGGTGTGATTAGCCTCGGCCAGTACCGCTGGGACCCAGTTCCCCATACCGATGAAAAGCTTACCTGGATCACCGGCATGCGGACCATGACCACGGCGGGCGACGTCAATACGCAGACCGGCATGGCGTCGCATATCTATCTCATCACCCGGTCGATGGTGGATGAGTATTTCTACTCGGCGGACAGCGAACTCCTCGTCGTTCCGCAGGAAGGTCAGATCCGCTTCCACACCGAGCTCGGCATCATCGATCTGGAACCGAAGGAGATCGCAGTGATCCCGCGCGGTCTGGTCTACCGCGTCGAGCTCGTCGCTGGTCCTGCCCGCGGTTTCGTCTGCGAGAATTACGGTCCGAAGTTCGAGCTGCCCGGTCGCGGGCCGATCGGGGCCAACTGTCTCGCCAATCCGCGGGACTTCAAGGCGCCGGTCGCCGCCTTCGAGGACCGCGAGGTGCCGTCCACCGTCACGATCAAATGGTGTGGCCAGTTTCACGTGACCGAAATCAACCAATCACCGCTCGACATCGTCGCCTGGCACGGCAATTACGCGCCGGTAAAATACGACCTCACCGCCTACTGCCCGGTCGGCGCGATCCTTTTCGACCACCCGGATCCGTCGATCTTCACCGTGCTCACCGCGCCTTCCGGCCAGCCCGGCACCGCCAATATCGATTTCGTGCTGTTCCGCGAACGCTGGATGGTCGCCGAGAACACCTTTCGGCCGCCCTGGTACCATAAGAACGTCATGTCGGAGCTGATGGGCAACATCTACGGGATCTACGACGCCAAGCCCCAGGGCTTCGTGCCGGGCGGCATGAGCCTTCACAACATGATGCTGCCGCACGGACCGGATAAGCAGGCCTTCGAGGGGGCGACGAACGCCGAGCTTCAGGCGGCCAAGCTCGACAACACCATGAGCTTCATGTTCGAGACCCGTTTCCCTCAGCACTTGACCGCATTCGCCGCCGAGGAGGCCCCGCTCCAGGAGGATTACATCGATTGCTGGACCGACTTAGTGAAGCATTTCGACGGCACGCCCGAGGGCCGTTAGCGGGTTCGCTGGAACGGCCGGAGACCAGGTCATGACCGGGTTGCAGCGATCCTGGGTGGACAGCGCCAACGCTGCCGAGAGCGCTTTTCCGCTCAACAATCTGCCCTGTGGCGTGTTCTCGATCGATGGCGGCGAAAAACGGTGCGGCGTCGCGATCGGCGACCGGATCCTGGACGTGGCTGGTTTAGAGGTGGCGGGCCATCTCGATTTCGGCGGCGCCCTTCAGACAAGCGCGTGGAACGCCTTTATGGTGCTTGGTGCCGGGGCCTGGTCGACCTTGCGCGCCGATCTTTTCAACCTGCTGGCGGATGGAGCACCCGGCCAAGAGCAAACGGCAAACCAGCTCGTGCCCCAGGCGGAAGCGCAGTTGCACCTGCCGTTCGAGGTCAGCGAGTACACGGATTTCTACTCGAGCCGCCATCACGCCACCAATGTCGGAACCATGTTCCGGGGTCTCGAAAACGCGTTGCCGCCGAACTGGCTGCACATGCCGATCGGCTATAATGGCCGCGCGTCCTCGGTGGTCGTCTCAGGCTCCGAGGTCCGCCGCCCCTGGGGGCAGCTCAAGGGCCCTGATGAACAGACACCCCGCTTTGCTCCGTCCGCCCGGTTCGACATCGAACTCGAGATGGGTGCTGTCGTCGGCACGGCCTCGACTGGCCCGGTCTCGGTCGCCGAAGCGGATGCCATGATCTTCGGCTACGTGCTCTTGAACGACTGGTCGGCCCGAGACATCCAAACCTGGGAGTATCAGCCGCTCGGACCGTTTCAGGCGAAGGCGAATGCGACCACGATCAGCCCGTGGATCGTCACCGCGGCGGCGCTGGAACCCTTTCGGGTCGCGACACAGCCCCGGGAAAAGCCGCTTCTGCCCTATCTGGAGGAGCCGGGTCCGTTGCTCTACGACATTGATCTGGACGTCGCCATGATGCCGGAGGGTGGAGCCGAGACGGTGATCGCCAGCACCAACTATCGGGAGATGTACTACGCAGCCGCGCAACAGCTGGCCCACCACACGGCCTGTGGCTGCCCGATGCGGGTGGGCGACCTTCTTGGATCGGGCACCATCTCGGGTCCGGAGCGCGGCAACCGCGGCTCGCTTCTGGAACTCACCTGGGGCGGCAAGGAGCCCCTCATGCTCGCCGGCGGTATCAAACGACGCTTCATCGAGGATGGTGACACGCTGATCCTTCGGGGCGCGGCCCGTGGCGACGGCGTAACCATCGGTTTCGGCGAATGCGCCGGCAAGGTTCTGCCGGCGCTGAAACGCTGACCCTGCAGCCGACCCGTTAGCCGGCGGGGCGTTATCGTTCCACGCCCCACACGGTGACCAACCTACTCCGAACAGGAGTCGCGATAGCCGTAAGCTTCCAGCAACTCGATGGCCGCTTCCGGCTCGTCGGTCTGGATGATCGTGGCACCCTGTTCGGCCCAAAAGCCGTAGGCTTCGTGCGGCATGGTGGCCAGCACCGCCAATTCGTTGCCGCGACCGCCACCCCGGTAGCCGCCTGACCGCTCGGTGGTCGCCGGGTCTTCGTAGGAGTAGAGCGTGTTGATCCATAGGTGCACGTCGTGCTGCTGGGCGATCGCTTGGGCGCGGAAGCTGTACATGAGCCCACCGTCCTCGTTCATCGGCATGCTGATTTCCTGCTGATTGCGGATTTGCAGGACTTCCGCGTCGAGAGCTTCGACGGCGTCCTCCACCTGGTCGAGCCCCTTGATGTGGGCGTCGTAGATGTTGGGCATGAGATTGACGTCGCCGCCCAAGGCATCCTTGACGGCCACGGCTTCCTAAAGCTCCTCGGGCGTGTGGGCCGCGGCCGGGGGCCTTTCCCGGCTATTGGGCGCGGAGCGCGCTGGGCTGGGTCGGCAGGGGAATCGTTCGTTCGGTTTTTCGGACCTTCCGTCCACTCACTTCCAGGACCGAGATCGTCTTGTCCAAGAGGTTGCCGACCAGGAGCCAACGGCCATCCGGGCTGAAGGCGAGGCTCTCGGGGATCCCGCCGAGGGAAATTTTCTCGATTTCGGTCACCCTCTTGCCGTCGATCCCCAGGACCACGATGCGGCCTTGGCTTCGATATTCATGGGCGTCGAGAGGCGAATCCCCTCCGTCCAGGAGACCGACGACCGCGATCGCTCCGTCGGGGCTGAAGGCGATGCCTTCCGGCGCCTCGCCGACGGTGATGTGGTCGATGATTCGCGGCGGCTCGGCGTCGAGATCGATCACCGTCACCGTATCGACATGGCCGTCAGAGCGGCCGCCCTTACCGGCATTGGCGACGATCGCGAGGCCGCCATCCGGCGATATCGCCAGGTTGAATGGGTAGAGGCCGACTGGAATGTCCGGCTCTCGGTGTACGACCTCGGTGCCGTCAACGTCCAAGATCGCGACGAAATGGTCCTCGAATTTGGTGGCCAACGCCTGTTTGCCGTCGGGCGTGAATGCGACGTGGGTCACATCGCCGCCGAGATCGACCTTGCCCGCGACGCTCACATCCTTGCCGTCGATTTGCAGCACGACCACCGCCTGGCCGGCGACCGTGGCCACCAGCGCCGCGGTGCCGTCCGGATGGATCGACAGGCCCGAAGGCTGAAGACCGACCTCGACCCGGTCGATCACCATCGGCGGTTCTGCCTCCAGATCGAGGACCTGGACCAGATTTGAGGGGACCAGGCCCGGGCCGTTGTCGGTCTCGCCGACCTTGAGCGCCTGCGACAGCAGGGCGATTTTGCGGTCCGGCGTGATCGCGACGTTGACCGGTGGGCCGAACAGGCTGTTGCCGACGTCGATCGAAGAGACCAAGCGCGGGGCCTCGCCCATCAGATCGATGAAGGACAGGGTCTGCTGGCCCTCCGGATCGATAACGATCTCTCCATCGACGACCCGGATCGTATCGTCGCCGGCAACGACCGCGAGATCGGCCCGCGCCGCCAGGGACAAGCCAAGGCTGGTCGTCATTGCGAGCGACCACAGCCACAGGCCCAATCTTGATCCTCGCCTCATCTAACGCCTCCTCATTTCAGGTTATCGCGAGTTTTACGGTCCTTATTACTCCACATCCGTGCTCGGATCCGCCTTTCCAGGGACGTGTGTTCCCGGATCGCAAACGAAAATCTCGAAGGATCGGGTCCGAACGAACTTTCCTTTCCGCTGGTGGCCGACGACCCGTCAGATCGGGTTCGAGGCGTCATTACCCGGGCTTTGATGGACGAACTGAGCCAGAAACATCGAGAAGAGTTCGCGCTCGGAGGTGATGTCGAGCTTGTAGTAGAGGCGATGGCGGTGGTTCTTGACCGTGCCGGCACTGATCGTCAGCGCGCGGGCTATGTGGCTGTTGGGTGAACCCAGCAGGATCAACCTGACGATGTCGGTTTCTCGGTCGGTCAGTCGCCAGCGCTCGCGAAAGGTGGCGAGGCTGTCGTCGAGGGTGAGCTGGAGCATGCCGGCAGCCTGCCGTTCGACTGTGACCATCGTTCCCCCGGGCGCCAGCGGAAAGTCGGCGGCCAGCTTCTCCCAATGCACCAGGTGTTCGTCATCGAAGGGCGTCTGGCCCTGGCTGTGAGCGCCCACCAACCCGAGAAGACGCTGCTCCAGATCGTCAGCCCATTGCCGCTGGCCCCAAAGAGGACTTCGGTGAACCACCCGGCCGGCATGATCGACGATCATGAACGCGTTCGGCTGGCCGGCCACTTCATGGTCGCCGCCAGCACTGGCAAGAGCGAAGGCCCGGTCGATGTGAACCCGGTGCAGGGCCGCGATAACCGGCAAGATCCGTTCGATCGTAAGACGGTCCTGCTCCCGAAACTTCACCCGCCTTCGCTCGCAGCAAACGGCGATCGAAACGCCACCGGGTGCCGGAAGCATGACTGCCAGCTCATCGAAGATCAGCGCCGACTTGAACAATTCGAGCATGTAGCGCTCGTCGGCGGGCGCGCCTTCGGCCAGGGCCCTCAAACTGACCACGCGCGGTTCACGCGTGGTCTTCGCCAACTTGCGCAAGGGGTCCAAACGGTAAAGGCTCGTCAGGTAAAGTCGGACGCTGTCCCCATCCATCGCCTCATTGACCAGGAAGGTCGGAACGGCGAACGGCAGGTAGCGCACCACCAGATTGTCGGTGCAGCCGGTGAGCCGGGCCAGTAGCCGGGAAAGATGGGCGTAGAAGGCCGTGGTGCCGGCGGTGGTGATGACCTCGGCGAGCGAGCGATGATAATCCGCTGCATCAAGGTCGAGCCTGGCCTGAGGCGGGTCCGCACCGGTGGTTGCCATGCGGACCACTATACATGGACAGGGCCGTGTTACACCGGCCCGGAGACCTACGCCGTGGTGTCTACCGGCTCACGTTTCCGGCGAGCGCGTCGAGAATGAGCCTTACCGCAAGCCGGCTGGTGATCCCGTCGTGATCCCAGGACGGGGACACTTCGACCAGGTCCATGCCCCCGATGCCGATTCTGGCAACTTCCTCTATCAGTGTGATCGCCTCGCGGCTGGTCATGCCGCCGGGTGCCGGGACGCCGGTGCCGGGCGCATAAGCCCCATCGATGGAATCGATGTCGTAGGTGAGATAGACGCTGTCCGTTCCATTACCGGCCACCTCGCGAGCCTTGGCGGCCACCGTCCTTGGTCCTTCGTCGATGATCTGCTCGAGCGGAAAAAGGGCGATCCCCTTTTCCTTGATGTAGGCGAGCTCGTTCTTCGGGTTCATCCAACCGTTGGTACCGACGATCGCGATCTTGGTCGGGTCGAAACCGGCATCGACGGCGCGCGTGATCGGACAGCAGTGGCTGAGCTCTTCACCACCGACGTCGAGCGCCGTATCGAAATGACTGTCGATCAGGATCAGGCCTGGATTGTCGTAGCGCTTGGCGAACGCGCGGACGGCCGCGATCGTGATCGAGTGATCGCCGCCGAGGGTGATCGGCATGGCGCCGCCGTCCAGGATCTGCGAGATCATCTGTTCGGCAATGTCCATGGTCTTGACCGCCGAGCCCGGCACGACCGGGACGTCGCCGCAATCCGCCATCTTGTAGTGCTCGTTGAGATCGACACCCGTATTGGCGTTGAAAAACGACAACTGGTCAGACGCCTCGCGAATCGCGCGCGGACCATAGTTGGTTCCGGTCCGGCTGATACACATGGCGTCCCAGGGAAAGCCGAGAACCGCGGCGGTGATCCCGGCATCGCGAAGCTGGCCCGCGTCCGCCGCCATCGAGCGCAGTCGCATGAAGGTGCCATGCGTACTGGCGTGCAAAAGTCCGGATATCGCGCTTTCGTCAAACACCGCCGTGTCAGCCATTCGGAGCCCTCCCAAGTTTCGATTCCCGATTGCAAAGGTCGATTTGCTATCGGCGACCACGCGAGATTGGGCGAGGGCGCCGCGAACGCCAATGGTGCCTGCAGGCACCATTGTTCATTGGCTGGCTTTGCGGAAATGGTGACGCTGACGGCGGATCGTTTAACCGCCGCAATGACCCACAACCAAAGACATGGTGGCGGTGAGGAGGAGGTTTAACATGCTGCACATAACGTCGAGGATTTTGCGGAAGTGCGGGGGCGTGAGCCTCGCCCTCACGCTGGCTGGCGCCGCGTCGCTCAGCGCTGAAACCCTTTACCTCGGTGCGCCGATCCCGGCAACCGGCCCCTTTTCCAGCGATGGCGAAGCGATGGAGAAGGGCATCAAGCTCGCGGTTGAAGACATAAACGCAGATGGCGGCCTACTCGGCACCGAGATCGAGGTTCTGGTCTTTGACATCGGGGATCTTACGCCCGACAAGCTTCAGGCCGCCGCCGCCAACCTCGTCGAGCGCAATGAAAGTGCCGTGCTGATCAACGGCTATGGTGGCATGGGGCCGGACATTCCGGCGTTCTGTCCCTACGACGTGCCCTACATCCATAACGATGCCACATCCAACGTCGTCGAACTGCGAGATCGCCTCAACTGCGGCAACATCTTCATGGGCTCGGATACCGATTACAACTACGGCCGCTACTCCGTTCGCCAGGTGCTGGAAATGGGTCACGACTTTGCCAGCGATAAGATCGCGCTGATCAATGGACCTTTCGACTGGGAACTGAATGCCGTCCGTGGCGCTAAGGATGAGGCCGAGGAGAAAGGCTGGCAGGTCGTTCTCGAAGAAGAGGTCCCCTACGACACGAAGCAGTGGCGGGGCCTCTTGTCCAAGCTCCGCGACGCGGGGCCATCGCTGATCTACCTCGAGCTTTTGGATCCGGCCTCGGTCAAGACCTTCATCGATCAGTTCAACGAAGACCCTGTTCCGGGTGCGCTGGTCTATGTCGGCTATACCGCCAGCGTGCCCGCCTTTCGCGCGGTGGTCGAGGCCGGTGCCGCCAACGGCGTTCTCGGCATGACCCTCTCCTCTCACCGGGACGACGAGAAGGGTCAGGCGTTCGTCGAACGCTGGCGCGAGGCCTATGGTGAGGAGCCGCCACTGTCAATCGCGGCTCAGATCTATGACGAGGTTCAGCTGTGGGCGGCAGCTGTCCGTGAGGTTGGCGACGTCAATGACCATCAGGGGATCGCGGACGTGTTACGAACGATCACCTATGAGGGGATCACCGGCACGTTCGTTTTCAACGAGCAGCAATACATCGATTTGGGCGACGACACCCTGCCGCCACACTTGATCCAGGCCCAGGACGGCAAACAGGTTCAGGTCATGATCGGCTCCGAGCAAATCACCCCGTTCAAGCGACCGAACTGGCTGGACTAGGCGGGCAGACCCTGGTCGACCCCCAGGCGATGCCGATCCTGGCGCTGAACGGTGTATCCAAGCGCTTCGGTTCGTTCCGGGCGCTGAGCGACCTGTCGTTCGACGTGGAGACCGGCGAGATCTTCGGTGTCGCCGGTCCCAACGGCGCCGGTAAATCGACCTTGCTCAATGTCTGCTCCGGTGCGCTGAAACCCTCCGAGGGCGAGATCCGTTTCGATGGCAGGCGGGTTGATGGCCTCAAGCCTTATGCCCTTTGCCACCGGGGGATCGCCCGGATCTTCCAGATCCCGCAAGTGTTTTCGTCGCTATCCATCCGGGAGAATGTTCGCACCGCCTGTATGTTCGGTGGCGGGCCAAGCGACGGTGCCATCGAAGACGTAGAGGACGAGGTGCTTCGTCTCGCCGGTATCGAAAGTCAGGCCGAACGGCCGGCGGCCACCGCCGATCTCATGACCCGAAAGATGACGATGTTGGCGGCGGCACTGGCGACCCGGCCCCGTGTTCTCCTGATGGACGAACCGCTCGCCGGTCTCAACCCGGGCGAGATCGACGCCTTCGCCGACCTTATTCTCGAGCTCAGACGCAAACGCGATCTCGCGATCGTGGTCGTCGAGCACAAGGTGCGCGCGCTGAGACGCATCTCTGATCGGATCCTCATCTTGGACTTCGGCTCACTTTTAAGTCTCGGCGAGCCGGATGAGGTGATGAACGACCCGAAGGTGGTCGAGGTCTATCTGGGCAGTCCCGATGCCGCCTGAACTCCTGACAGGTCCTGAGGTTTCCCATGCTCCTTGAAATCAGAGACCTCGACGTCTTCTACGGCGATTTCCACGTGCTGCACGGCGTGACACTCGACGTTCAAGAGGGCGAGGCGGTGGCCCTGGTCGGGCCGAACGGTCACGGCAAGAGCACCTTGTTGAAGGCGGCCGCGGGCCTGATTGCGTCCAAGCGCGGCACGATCCTCTTCGACGGCGAGAAGACAGGGCGGTTGAGCGCGCCCCATCTGGTCCGCCGCGGCCTGGTCTACGTCGCCGAGGAGCGACGACTGTTCAAGGATATGACGGTGCTCGAAAACCTGGAGTTGGGCGCCTACGTACCCCATGCCCACGCCCGGCGAGCGGAAAATCTCGAGCTGGTGTTCGAGCTCTATCCAAGGCTTGGCGAGCGGAAACATCAGTATGCGAGAACGCTGAGCGGCGGTGAGGCGCAGATGCTCGCGCTCGGCCGCGGGTTGATGTCGGCGGCACGGATGATGTTGATCGATGAGCCTTCTCTGGGCCTCGCACCCAACCTCGTACAGTCGATGCTCGAGACCATTCGCCAGATCAATCAGCGGGCGGTGTCGATCCTGCTGGTGGAGCAGAACGAGAGTCAGTTCGAAAGCTGGGTCAGCCGGATCTATCGTCTGGAGGAAGGCCATATGGTCGAGGCCCGCCCGGCCAAGAGCGCCGCTTGAGCGATCAATGATACCGATCGAGGTCCTTGTCTCGGGCATCACCCAAGGCGCGGTCTACTGCGTGTTCGCGTTCGGCCTCTCTCTGGTTTACGGCGCGACGCGGGTACTCAATTTCGCCCATGGGTCGATCTATATGACTGGCGCCTATCTGGCTTGGCTGCTTTCCGCAGGCGGGCTCGGTCTGGGATACCCTCTGACCTTCCTGATCCTGATACCGATTCTGTTTTTGATCGGCGTCGGCATCGAGCGCGTGGTCATACAGCCGCTTCGCGCGAGGCCTGACTGGAAGACGGCGACGATGATGGTGACCCTGGGCCTCGCCTTCGTCATCGACAACGCCAACCTGATCTTATTTGGCCCTGGCGATAAACTGTTGCCCCCCCTGGTCGACGGCACGGTCACGGTCGGCGGCACGGTTTTGTCCTACCACACGATCATGGTGCTGGTGACCGCACTGGTGATCGTGATCTTGCTCGAGCTGTTCCTGCATCGAACCCGCCTTGGTCGGGCGATGCGAGCGGTGGCTCAAGATCAGGAGGGTACGGCGATCGTCGGCATTGACGCCAACCAGATCTTTCGGATCGCCTTCGGTATCTCCACCGTTCTGGCCGGCGTTGCCGGCGTGCTGTTGGCACCGATCTATCTGATCTCGCCCTACGGTGGCTGGTCGCCATTCCTCAAGGCCTTCGTGATCGTCGTCTTCGGCGGGCTCGGTTCGACCCGAGGCGTTCTCTACGCTGCATTTGTTCTCGGTATCATCGAGGCGATCGTGATCTTCCACCTCGGGGCAAGCTGGACCATGCCGGTGTGGCTCGTGACCCTGCTGGTGGTCTTGATGGTTCGGCCTCAGGGCCTGTTGGGCGTCTGGGCGAAGTGAACGGAGGACATCCTTGCGTCTGAACCACCACGCGATGTTTCTTCTGGCCGTCAGTGGCCTGGCCCTGCTCGGGCTCCTGATCCAGGAGAGCTATCTGCTTCACATCATGATCTTGTGCTTCATCTGGTGCGGGGTGGTCGCCGGCTGGGACCTGGTCATGGGTTATGCCGGGACGTTTAACTTCGCCCAGCTCGCTTTCTTTGCAGTCGGCGCCTATGCCTCCGCAATGCTGGCCATCGAGCTCGGTGTCTCCGCGCCCCTTGCGATCTTCGGCGGTGGGGCGGCGGTGGGGCTGTTCCGTCTTCTGGAGGCGTTGCCCTGTTTGAGGCTGAGGGGTGAATATGTGGCGCTCTTCACCTTCGCCGTGCACCTCGCGTTGCCCACGATCATCGAGCAGGGGCGTGATTTCGGCACTGGCGGTTCTACGGGCTTGATCGGCATACCGCCGATCGAACTATTCGGCCGTGTCATGACCGCCACGGACAAAACCGGCTGGTATTTCTTATCATTATTCGTCGCTGCTTTGTCGGTCTGGTTGGTTTACTTTGTCGTCCTCAGTGGCCGTTGGGGAAGAGCGTTCGTGGCGCTCAGAGACTCGGAGGATTTCGCGCTCGCCATCGGCATCAGCGATGTGCGCTACAAATCCCTCGTCTTCGTGCTTTCGGCGTTCGTTACAGGCATTTCCGGAGCGCTCTACGCCCACTATTTGGGCCTGGTAACACCGAAGATCCTCGGCAATGAATTTTTCCTCATGGTCATGGTTATGCTTTCGGTGGGAGGTCTGGGCCGTTTTCCCGGCGCCATCCTGGGGGCATTCGTGATCACCATTGGCAACGAGCTTCTGCGGGAGACGGGTGAGTACCGGTTACTGGTGTTGGGTCTCGCGGTGATGGGCGCCATTCTCTTCCTGCCCGGAGGTCTTGGCCAATTGGCGGCCCGGCTGAGGGGCACCGAGGGCGACCGGCCGGAGGCAATCCGTTGAAACTGATGGTGGTCCAGGAGCAGCCGGCGCTAGGAGCGCCGGAGGTTAATCTGAAACGGATCGGCGTGCTGCTCGAGGCGGCAGCCCGTCTGGATGTCGCCATCGCTCTGTTTCCGGAGATGTTTCTGACCGGCTACAATGTCGGTGCCCGGATCCGCGATCTGGCCGAGCCGGAGGCCGGCGCCGTCGAGACGCGCCTTTCGGCGATGGCCCGGGAGACCGGTGTCGCCTTGGTCGCGGGCCTGCCCCAGCGCCGGGGTGAGCAGGTCTACAATGTTGCCCTCGCCATCGACCGGGATGGCAGCGTCCGGGCTCGCTACGCCAAGATGCACCTGTTCGGCGAGATCGAGCGCTCGCTGTTTACGGCCGGCCGGGAGCCGGTGACGGCGTCGCTTGCCGGGCACTTGCTCGGTCTCGCCATCTGCTACGACATCGAGTTTCCGGAAACGGGACGAATGCTTGCCGAACGGAACGTCGTCGCCATTGTCGTGCCCACTGCCAACATGACACCTTACTGGGAGGTGCCGACCACGCTGGCGCGCGCGCGGGCGCTCGAAAATGGCGTCGCGGTGGCCTACGCAAATCTTGCCGGTATCGAGGATGATTTGACCTACACTGGGCTCAGCGCAATCGTCGGGCCGGACGGGCGCGATCTGGCGAGGGCGGGGACAGAGCCGGCCGTTCTGGTCGCCGACCTTGGAGCATCGCTTGAAAGGGCAAGACGACATCCGCCTTCAACGCAACGTGAGGACCTCAAAGCTGTTGTTTAGCCCTTTGATGCGGGCTCCGCACGGCGCAACATCGCTGCGCACCACGGGTGAGGGGGCAAGAACCTCGGCAGATCAAAATCTTTGTGAAGAAAGCGGCGTCGCGGGTTAACGCTTTGCCGCAACGGCCTTGCATGTCTCGTTCACGAGTTCTCGCAGCAAGGGCCGCCGGTCCATGCTTCGATAGGCGATCGACGTTTCCAATTCGAGCGATGTCGGAGAGGATACGAGGCAAGCCTCCGTTTTCTCAAAAGGGCTTGGATAGTCCTGCGGAGCGACGAAAGGCCCAAAGCCCGCGCGCGACAGCACGATAGCACCGAGCATCGTGTCCGCCTCCGCTTCCGGAAAGGGGCCGGCGTAGTCGGGCTCGAAACGGCCCAACTCCGCCATCAAGACGGGCGCCTCAGATCGCGGGAACCGGATCATCGGTCGCGGTTTCCCAGTGTCCGGGATTGCGTCGAAGCGCGAGAGACGTACCGAGGTCAACTTGCGATCGGACAAACCTGGTGCATGCAGGGGCGGATGCAGGAAGGCAGCATCGATACGCGATTGTTCGAGCTGACGCTCAAGGAATGCCGTCGTCGCTTCGGAAAGCCGTAGCCGCGCATGCGGGTGGAGCGCTCGAAACGCCGACAATGCGGGGATCACCACCTGATAAGCGGCGACTTGCGTCATTCCGATCCTGAGCGTCTGTCCGAGGCCAGCTTGCGCGTTCTGTGCGCTTTCCGCTGCTTCCTTCGCCGCAACCAGCACCCGTTCCGCACCTTCGAGAAACTGCTCGCCGGCAGGTGTCAGGCGAACACCGCCACGGTCCCGATCGAACAGGCGCACATCTAGAGCCTCTTCAATCCGCCGGAGCCGGGACGAGAGCGCCGGCTGGGTCATGCCAAGCCGTCGCGCGGCGCGGCCGAAATGCCCCTCCTCGGCAATAGCGACGGCGCTTTCATAGTCGAGGAGAGCCAACATTCCATTACCAACATTAATTAAAAAAATCGCAAAACTGGATCGAACATATGTTCGATTGATCAATGTAATCAACGGCGGCAGTCCCCTCAAGGGCAAGCTGCCGTGAGTGGTTTCTCCGGCGCCGAACGCCAGCAAATCGCAATGACCATTGCCTTAGCCAAACGCAGCGCCGCCACGCAGGTCAAACAAGGAGAACGCCGTGACCCGATTTCTTCTTACCAGTGTCGCCACCATCGCCCTCTGTCTGCCTGTCCTGGCTCAGGAGCGAGACCTGCATGGCGCCTTGAGCTTTGAGGGCCGGTACCTGGTCTCTGTCCAAGACGCCGACATGCTTGCATCCGCTTATGTCAACGGCCAGCTCGGGCCACGCGAGGGGCGCGACAGTCTCGCCGTGATCCCGCTCGACGGCGACCCGCGCGATTGGACGGCATCGGAGATCTTTGCCTCCAACTCGGTTGCCGGTCCGCCAGCCGCCATCGCGATCACACCGGACGGCCGCTTCGCCTATGTGATCGAAACCTTCACGCCGCGTCCCGACAACGATGAACCCCATACATTCGGGGATCTTCAGATTGGTACCAAGCTTGCGATCTTCGATCTCTCGACCCCTGCGACGCCAGCCCTTGTCGAAACCATTGAGGTGCCTGGACGCCCGCTCGCCGTAAGGGCGAATGCCACCGGCGAGTTGTTGGCCGTCACCTATTCGATCGAGGGCGGAGCCGGGGCCGAAATCCCGCTTCAGATTTTCCCGATCAATGCGGATGGAACGCTGGACGAACCAACATCACCAGTGATCGAGGGCTGGCCGATGGGGCAGGGCAACCTGATCGACATCGATTGGCATCCCGAAGAAAACGTGATCGCCTTCGCCGACCAGTTCGGGAACACGCTACGGTTTGCCCGGGTCGCCGATGACCTGTCCGTTATACCTTTCGGCAATGTGGTCGACATCGAACGCACACCGTTCCGGCTGTTCTTCACCCCGGACGGCAACCATGTGGTCGTGAACGCCCTTTACTGGGGCCCCGACATTCAGGGAACCTGGTCCGAGGCGCCCGTGGGGTCGGTTCTGACCGTGCGTGTGGCGGCTGAGACCCGGGATGACGGCACCGTGCGACACGCCTTCATCGACCGCGTCAAGACCGGCGTGTCGCCCGAGGGTCTTGCCGTTTCGCCCGACGGCCGCTGGGTGGCGACCACCAATCTCGAGCGCAGCTACCTGCCCTATGATGATCCGCGCATCACCTGGTTCAGCTCAATAACGCTGGCGCGGCTCGATCAGGAGACCGGCCAGCTCTCGCTCGTCGGCACGTTCAACTATGACGGCATCCTGCCGGAGGCGGCCGTGTTCGACAATTCCGGGAACTATCTTGCCGTCGCCAACTATGATCACTTCGATGACCGCCGGCAGGGAAGCTCGATCGACTTCTGGCGCATCCAGGAGGATCCGCTGAACGTCGAAAACGTGCAGCTGATCAAGACCGAGCATTCCGTGCCGGTCGCCCGCGGCGCGCATTCGATGGTGATCGCGCGCTAACTGCGGGCTCGATGGTCTACGAGAAGACCGGGGAGCGTTTCCCTCGCTGAAAGGAAACATCGCCATGCTCAAACGGCGCTTGTTGATCGCCGGACTTGCCGCGCTTGTCCCCCTACCCACCGCGGCCCATCACGGCTTTCGTGGACGCTACGATCGATCCAAGCCGTTTTGGCTCGAAGGTGCAGTTAGAAACGCATATTTCGGTCAGCCTCACGCGGCGATACGGATCGACCCGTCTGTAATGGTAAGGCCACCAGACGTCGCCGCGGCGGTAGAGCCGTTCGCAGATGGTTTGCAGGCTTGGCCGGTTCGAGACGAGGTTGAGATCGAATTTCCACCGGTGCGCTTGTTTTTTGAGTTGGACGGACGGATCCAGCTTGGCGACCTGATCGCCGTGATCGCGCTTCAAAACTGCGAGCCGCTAAACCAGCTCCGTGGCCAGGCTGTGCGCCTCTCGAACGGAGAATGGATCGTCCGCTCCGGCCGCATGCAGAGCGAGGTCGCGTCCTGCTGAACGACATGGTCATTTCGCCGCCGCCGAGGGTGATACTCCGGCGGCAAGATTTTTCAGCGCAGGCCGGACAGAGGGCGACGATTAGCTGGTCGCGAGGTCCTCGCTCTCTGGCACCAGCGACGGTACCGACATCTCTGGCGCGCCGACAATCGCTTCCGCCGCCATCGGGTTTTGATCTGTCTCCGAGGCCGAGCCGCCCTTGAACAGATCGTCGCCATTGTCGATGACGGCCTCGCTGGCGAGCGCGGCGCTTGAAGCGCCAATCCCGTCGAGCACGGTGTCATTCCGGAAATCGAGGTTCTGAATGCGAAGATCGTCGGACGGCGGCGTCTCAGCGACATCGAACGGCATCCCGCCATCGACCGGGAAGGTTGCCGCCAGAAACTCGGCAAGCGCGTCCTGTTCGGAGCCATCTGGCGCGAACTGGGCGGCGCCGGTGACGGGAGCGGTGTCGTCGACCAGATCCACCCGGTCAACACGGGCGGCATTCTCAGCCACGAAGTCCGGATAGGGATAGTCGTCACCGCCATCGGCCAGGAAGTTGAGGGTGACGATACGGATCTCGCGGGCCGCGTCGCCGATCAGGTCGCCATTCTCGATCAGCACATCGGCGACGGTGCCGGTATCGTCCAAAAGCGCTGCCGACTGGATACGGTCCCCTTCCGGCAGATCGGCATCGAAGCTGAAGCTGACGCCGGCGATCTGAGGGAACTGGCCAGGCGTGTTGCCGGGCCCAGACGCCGCGACGCTGCGCTCCAACACTTCGGCGAGCTGCTCCGCGGTTAGGGTCAAAAGGCTCAGCCCATTGTTGAAGCGGAGCGCGTTCTCGATGTCGAGTTGGGAGACCTCACCTTCCTCCTTGCCGGCGGCCGGATTGGCGGACGGCGGCAGCAGGTCGCCCGTAATGCCGTCGATCTCGCCGATCGGTGCCCGAATACCGCCACCATTCTTGATCGAGACCACCACGCTCGGATCGATCAGCTTGGCGGCCGCGAGATTGGCGTCGGCGGTCAGATTGCCGATGTTGGTCTCCTCGGTGCGCACCTGTTCGCGGCGCCCCTCGAGAAACACCACGGTCTCGCCGAAGACATTGCCGTCGGACGCAAGAACGATATCGGAGACGGCACCGGTCAACGCCTGGATCGCGGCGGCACTCTCGCTCTGATCAAGGGCCTCATCAACCGAGCCATAGAGATCGGCGACGCCTTGGTCGTCGGTGGCGAAAGCGCCGTTGACGGACGGGTCGAGGCTGGACGTGTCGATGATGCCATTCTCGTCGAAATCGACCACCAGCCGGCCGACATAGGAATATTCGCCGGCGGTGCTGGTGATCAGGACCGGATTGCCGGAAGCGTCCGTCACCTGGACCGGATAATCGTCGGCGGCGACATCGCCGGCGCGAAGCCGGTCGTCGCCATCGGCGAGCAGGGTGTCCGAGCCGCCGGCAACGATGATGTCGACGCCGTCCAATAGGCCGGCCAGCTCGGTCTCGAGGGCGATCTGTTGCAGGTGGCTTATCAGGATGATCTTGTTGACGCCGGCCTCGGTCAGCCGGTCGATCTGCGGCTGCAGGATAGAAGCCAGATCGGCCATCTCGTTGGTGCCGGCTCCCGGCTCCTCGATATCGACCGCGCCGGGCGAACTGATCTGGGCCAAAAGCGGGGTGGTGGCGCCGACGACGCCGATGAACTGACCGGCTTCCTCGATGATCGTCGCTGGCGCGATCTTGGGCGCTTCACCCGCCGCCGCCAGATCATCCGGCATCGAGGCGAACTGGTCGTTCGACAAAACCTCGTCGGTGAAGACCGAACCCAGATCAGAGGACGAAAAATCCAGATTGGAACTGAGATAAGGGAATTGAGCGCCGAGCCATCGTACGTCGCCCAAGGCATCGCCTCGAATGTCGGTGGCGATCACGTCCTCGAAGGCGGTCTCACCCAGATCGAACTCGTGATTGCCGATCGCGGACGCATCGAAGCCGATCGCGTTCATGATCGAGATATCGATCCGGCCACCGCCCTCGCGGATATTGTCCAGCCCCGGCTCGTCGAACAGACCCTGATAGAAGGTCTGGAGCGGCTCCCTCAAGAGATCGGAGCCCGCCGCATTGAAGAACGGACCGGAAAGGAAATTGTCACCCGCCGAGAGGATGACGGTGTTGTCGAACTCCTCCTCCAGGGCATCGACCACGGCGGCGAAATTGGGCGCGTCGGCGATTGCGTCGACACCGCCCTCCAGATCGGATGCGTGCAGCAGCTGCAGCGTCAGGGGCGCGTTCGGCGGTGCTGACGCCACCGGCGGTAGGCTTTCGGTGCCGGGCTCGATCTCGAACACCGAGGTCGTGCCGCTGATCTCGTTCGAGACCACCAGCAGTGGCGCACCGTTCGGGCTGTCTTCGGCAGAAACGAAGACCAGTCCCTCCGAGCCGACGTCGCCCTGTTCGAGGGTGCCGTCGACGCTTTCCCGGAAATCGCGATTGTTGATGTAGCGGACGACTTCCGGCGCTTCAGGATCGCTGATGTCGACCATCATCACGCCGCCGACCCGCTCCAGGCCGACGAAGGCGTAAGGCGTGCCGCCGACCTCACCGACGACCACGCCTTCCGGCTCCACGCCGCTATTGTCGCTTCTGGTGTCGGTGCTGCCATTATTGCCGTTGGCGTTGAAGCCCACCGGCAGCTGCGCGGCCACGGTCTGGGCGAACTGATCACCGGTGTCGGAGATCAGATTGCCGTCCTCGTCCCAAATCGACATCGAGCGGGCGCCGAAGGCGAAGAGCTGATCGAAATCGCCGTCACCGTCGGTGTCGCCGTCGATCGTCGAGGCCTCGAGCCGGCCCAGACTCTCTTCGGCCTGGAGCTCGTCGGCATCGGGGAAAGCGGTCGGATCGAGGACCAAATCCTCGATCCGCTCATCCTCGTCCCGGCTGTCGCCTTCGTTCGCGGTCACGATGTAGGTGGTACCGCCCACCTCGAAGGTAGCGATCGCATCCGGCTGATAGAGGCCTGAGACCGGGAAGTTGGCGATATTGATGCCGCCGTCTCGGTCGCTCGGATCGAGCCCATTGCCCTCGACGCTGTGATCCTTGGCGCCGAGGCCGAACACGCCGCTCAGGCTGTTGGTGCTGAGGTCGATCTTGGCGATCGCGTTGTTTTCCTGGAGCGAGACGAAGGCAGTGCTGTCATCGCCACTCAGAGCGATGAACTCGGGCTCGAGATCTTCGGACGCGCTCTTGTCCGGGAAAATGCGCGCTCCGTCCTCGCGAAGGGCGTCCTCCTGGCCATCCAATTCGGTAAAATCGATCGTGGTCACGTTGGGCGTTCCGGCGAGGGTCGAGGACACGTCGACGATGCTGACCGAACCCAAGGGATCGCCCTCATCGGTCGGCTCACCCTCGTTCGCCGTGAGCACACGGGTGCCGTCATTGGTGAAGGTGACCATGTCGGGCAGCACGCCGACCTGGGCCTCAGCCAGGAAATTGCCGTCCACATCGAAGAACACTACCGAGCCCGGCAGATTGCCGTCCTCGTTCTCGATCGCCGCGGCCAGGAGCCCGTCGAAGGCATCGACGCTGTTAACCCCGCCACCGAAGGACGAAATGTCGATCTGGAAAGGGCGGCTGAGCGCGCTCGGATCCGAGGCGTCCAGAACGTCGATCGTGTCCTCGGCGCCATTGGTGACGAAGATCCGGGCGCTGCCGGGATCGAACGTCGAGATCTCGGCAGCGCCCTCAACCTGTTCGGTCAGGCCGTGGGCAAAGGTGCCGGTAAGTGCCAGGTCCGGACCATCGAACGAGAAGCGGGCAACGATCGGATCGTGATCGCTGCCCCGCTCGCCCTCCGGAAAATCGGCGTTGATGTGGACCACGTCGACCTCGGCCCGATTGGTGAGCTCCGGGCTGACGATGACATGGTCGAGCGCCTGCGAGTTACCGTTGAAGAGGAAGGTGTAGGCATCGCCGGCCGACACACGGTCGATAAGATTGACGAACGGCCCCTCGCTGAGCACGCGGACCGGCTCGCTGAACTGAAAATCGTTGAGATCACCCAGCACGATGACGTTGGCGTCGGGATCGATCTCAAGGATCTCCTCGACAAAATTGCGGACCACCTCGGCCTGTTCCGTCCTCTGGTTCAGGGTCTCTTGCACCGGCGGCTGGGTCTCACCGCTCAAGGGGTCATCGCCGCTCTTCGATTTGAAGTGGTTGTTGACGATGAAGACGATCTCGCCCTGGAAATCGAACTGGGTGGCGAGCGATCGCCTCGTGCCGTCGAAGCCGGTGAAATCATTCTCGATGAAGGCCGGATCGTTGGGATCGACCCGGCCCGGATTGAACTGGAGCTCGGGGCCGTCCTCGCCGGGCGCGACCGCTTTCGGGGTCGAGGCGTCGGCACCCGGCACCTCGCCGAAGCTGACCCGCTCCGGATTGTAGAGATAGCCGACGCGGATATTGCCTCCGGGCACGCCGCCGTCGGCACCGTCGACGGGATCGATCTGCGTGATGGCGTAAGTCGGGCCGCCGCTGGCGGCGATCGCGTCGATCAGGGCCTGGAAGGTGCCATCGCCGGAGACCGTACCGTCGTCGAGCGTCCCGTTCTCGTCCTGGACCTCCTGCAGCGCGATGATGTCAGGGCTGCCGAGATCCTCGACGATGTCGAAACCGATCCGGCTGAGCTGGTCGTCGCGCGCTGGATTGGACGATCCGTCATCGATTGGATCCAGATTGAGCACATTGTAAGTGGCGACGGTAAGCTGATCGTCCGTCCCGGCGAGCGACGTCGTCTCGGCAGTCGTGCCGCCCGGCGTTACCGAGGGCAGGGGCTCGGCGTTCAGAAGCTTGAACTCGCCGAAACTGTAGTCGAGCACGCCTTCGACCGGCGCGTCGAACATGTCGCCAGTGGTCACCTCCGGCGGATTATCGACAAGGGCGTCATCGACGATGATCCGCTCCGGATTGGCATTGTCCTCGGTCAGGGGAACGCCACCATTGATTGTCCGGTCGGTACTGTTCCCGCCATTGTCGGCAAGGACCGGGATCTCGCCGAACCGGGTCGTCGGCCCCGCCGCCACCGCCTCTTCGACGCCCACCAGCATGCCTTCCAGGCTCTCAAAGAAATCGAGGCCGTCCGTTTCCGGATCGAAGGTGGTGTTGCCGTCGTCATCGATGACCTCGGTCGGGATCGCGCGCCCGCCATCGCCGATGATGGTCACGTCCGGCAGGGCGTTGCCCGTCGAAAGGGTGGAAACGGCCGAACTCACGACCTGGGTCGTCGGCAGATTGCCGGTGTCCGGGCCGCCGGGCACGAACTACGAGACCGTGCCCGTAACCTCGATCTCGTCGCCGGTCACGACCGTCGGACCGCTGTCGGTGAAGACGAAAATCCCCTCGGACGTCGCATCATCGCCGTCACCGATAGGATCTTGGGCCCAGAAACCATTGTCTCGGACCACCGTGACGATGCCGGTGAATGTGACGTCCTGCCCGACGAGCGGGGAACGCTGAGCGGCGCCCTGAATCTCGGCGATAGTCATGGATGGTGGTCCTCTCAGAAACGCGATGGAATGTGATTGTTTGCTTAGAGCGGGAAATCACACGGCGCTCATGACAGCCGCTTGTCAGAACCGTGACAAAGCCGTGAAAGTCCAGCCGGACCTGGGCGATGGCTCGAACGAATGGCCGGGGGCGGTTTCAGCCTTCAGATCGGTGGCGCGGACAGATGATTGTCCCAGGCGGTGCCGTGCCGGGAGGCCAGCCTGGTCAGTCGCTTGGCTGAAACATCGGCCTCGACGATGTGGCCCAGTCCGGTGGTCACGAGAAATCGTCCGACACCGTCCGCCGGCGCCACGCCGCAGGCGTCCGCCGCGTCCATATGCCAGATCAGCGAGCCCGATACCGAATCCTAGAAGGTGACCAAACCGCCTCGGGGATGGGTGACCGCCAAAACCTCGCCGGCGCTATCGAAGGCGATGCTGCCGGCATAGTGGCGCATGCGTCGTTCGATCGATGCAGGTGGTTCGAACAGACGTAAATCCTGACCCTCATGAATGCCGACGAGTGGCACGCGGTCGCTTACGGCGCCCTCATACTGAAGAGCCACGCCGATCCGACCGGTGCCGTCGGTACAGAGATGCCGGATGCTGTTTTGTCGGAGCTTATGTGCGGTGCGGACCTCGTCGACGATCTTGCCGGACGTGAGATCGGCGAAGGCCAACGACGGGACCATGCTGTCCAAATTGAGCTTGGCCCGGCCGGTATCCGGATGGGTCCGAATGCCGCCATTGGCCACGGCAAGGGTGGCACCATCCGGCATCAAGGCGATGTCGTGGGGCCCGATACCACCGGATGGAAATGAACCTATCTCCCGATAATCGTCCGCAGCATCACGGACGCCGATCGTACCTTGGCCGGTTTCGACACGGTTCTCCGTGGTAAACAGGTAGCGCCCATCAGCCGAGTAGGTGCCGTGACCGTAGAGGTGACGGCCGGAGGCGGCGTCCAACCGGCTGCGCGCTACGCCATTTTTGAGATCGACCACAACCGCGAAGGTTCCAGCCCGACGGGCGAACACGACGCATTCCATGCGGGTGGGATGGAACGCAGTGGCGTGACCCCGATCAGGTAGAGGCAGCTTGAAAAAGCGCCGGGCATCACCTCGGAACCCGGCGGCAAAATATGCTCCCGCTTCATCCTGCCCATGACCTGAGCCCCGCTGGATCCCGCAGTTGATATGAGAGTCCGTCATCAAGGAGACGGACAATGCGCAAGAGCAGGTTCACCGAAGAGCAGATTATCGCGATCCTGGCGGAGCAGGAGCGCGGCATGGCGACGGCGGAGGT
>JBHJGP010000018.1:0-56243 GCA_050331695.1 Geminicoccaceae bacterium | reverse complement strand
ACCCCCCCCTCCGCTCCCCTCCTCCCCCCCCCTATTCTTTTCCGCGCCCCCCCTGGCGCCTCCCTTTTTTCTTTATTAAAATCCCCCCCCCCCCCCCCTGGCCGCGCCGGGGCTCCTAAGCCGGGCGGTCTCGAGGACCAGCCCGGCGTTCGTCAGCCTTTCAGGTCGTCGGCAATCTCGAAACCGTTTTCCTCAAACCATTCCACGGCACCAGGATGCCAAGGGAGGAACGTGTTCTTGTCATGGTTTTCCGGAACCGTTTCGACCGCGGCTTTGTGAATTTCCGTCATTCTCTT
This sequence comes from Geminicoccaceae bacterium, assembly GCA_050331695.1. GTDB lineage: Bacteria > Pseudomonadota > Alphaproteobacteria > Geminicoccales > Geminicoccaceae > JBHJGP01. Next base: position 55,947 of record JBHJGP010000018.1, on the reverse strand, counting down.
GTGCTGGCCCATCACCGTATCGACGACCTGGTAGACGAAGCTCGCTGGCAGGTCAGCGTTGGCGACGGCGAAGTTCCACATCGAGACCGTGGCATTGTCCTCGGTCAAAGACGGGTAGGTGTCAGCCGGGATGGAGAACGGCGCGACCGGCTGGCTTTCGACCAGCGTCGCGACCTGCTCGTCCGTAAAGCCGAAAAAGTTGACGTCAGCCTGGGCTTCGACCTGGCTGAATGCCGGGAATGGCAGTCCGGCGGCAAACGCAAACACGTCGATCAGGCCGTCTTGAAGTTGCCCGGCGAGGTCGGCAGCGCCTCCGTGGCGAACGTCGACCGATTTACCCAGGGTTTCGAAAAAGCGTGGCCAGTAGGTGCCGGGTGTACCGCCCGCGGGTCCGACGCCGACGACCGCGCCGTCCGGAATCGTCTCGAAGCTGTCGATGCCGGAGTTGGCCAGTGCCATCATGTGAAACCCGGTCTTATACATCGGAAACATGGCCCGAAGCTTGTCGTGTTTCAGGCCCGGCGCCAGGGCGCTTTCGCCGTTGAGCGCATCGAAGGCCGGCCCCATAGTGACCATGCCCATTTCCAATTCGCCGGTTTGGATCAGCGCCGCGTTCTGGACCGGACCACCGGTGACCTCGCTGCTACCGTTTACGCCCAGCGCCTCGGACACCAGGTTGGTCCAACCGGAACCGTAGACGAAATAGGTCCCCCCTTGGCTCGCGGTGCCCACGGTAAAGCTGTCCGGCCACTCACTCTGATCTGCTCGAACAGGCTCGCCTAAGCTGGCAACCGCGGTGACAGTGAGCACGCCTAACAGTGTCTTGGGTCTTAAAAGGACCATAGGTTCTCCTCCTGATAACCGGAACGGAGCCGGCGAAACTGTGAGATCGACCAACGCGAGACGTGGGACAGTGTTGGCGCCGCGCCGGTCGATAAGGTGGATCGGTCGAACACGATGGCGATGATCAGAACGGGAGCTTTGAGCATCAAATCGCCTCACTGCGGCGTGAGTGCACGCCATCGACAGCCATGGGCCGAGGCGCATGGCCGTTCCACCAGCATCCGTTGCGATGTTCGTCATGCCAAAGCCTCCGACTTCTCTGGTAGGTGGCGGTCAGATCTTATCGATCCAATCGATTAATCGGCTTTGATTGATAGGTTTTATCAATCGGGGTACTTTTCCGTCATCGCCCGAATGTCTCTCGGGTTAGTCGGACGGGCGGCCTCCGATTAATCCAGATCGCTAGGCGGCGTGCTCACCGGGTTTCGCTCCGGTCTGCGCCGAGCTTTCGAGCGCGACCGGCGTCTTGAATCCGGGCGGTTTCACAGCCAGGACGGAACACTCGACCTGATTGAGGATTGCCTCGGCGGTGTTGCCGATAAACAGACCGCTAACGCCGGTCCGGCCCACGGTTCCCATGACGATGAGTTCGACATCGTGTCTTTTCGCAAAGTCCGGGACCACCTCACGAGCCGCCCCCTTAATTAGGTAGACCTTGCGTTTCGCTTCGGTCGCAGGGCATTCCGAGAGCAGTTGGTTGAGGGCCCAGCCGCGCTGGCGTCGCTGCTCATTTAACAGCGCATCAATCTGCTTTTCCGCGACGCGAAGGAAAGGGCTGCCCCTTATGGTCATCTCTTCTTCCAGTTTCCACGCGTGCACCACGTAGACCTCGCCCTCGTTGTCGGTGGCCAGCGAGGTGGCTAGCTGGATGGTGAGCTTATTGAGCGCTGTGCGTTGCGGATCGTCCGGCTGCGGATCGACTGCCGCCAGAATTCGCCGAAAGGGGCGCGGTTCGGCCTTTTTCATAATCCAAACGGGGCACGGACATTTGCGCAGAAGATGCAAATCGTTACTGGCGAAGAACAGGGACTGGCCCTCATCCCGGCCGCCCGCGCCCTTGATCACGAGATCATGACGGTCGCGCAAGACCTTACGGATGACCTCGACGAACCCGATCCCTTGAACCAGGTGCTCTCGCGTGTCGACGTCCTGAGCTCGGACCCGCTCCGCCAAGGTGGCCAAACGTGCTCGATGAAACGCCAAGACCTCGTGCTCGACGTCGTGAGCTCGGACGCCCGGCAGGGCTGCGAACATCCGGGCCAGTTCCCCCGGCGCCGCCTCGATAAAATCCACCAGGGTAAGCCGGGCCTCATTGGCCTTCGCCAGGCGGGCCGCCCGATCGATGACGGCCTCGTTGATGCTGCCTTCGTCACACACCAACAGAATGTTCTTGAACCGTCTCATGATCCGCCTCTCTGCTTCTCGGCGCCCGGCCGCCGATCCTTCCTTTCGATCAGCGCAAGGCAACCTGGTATTAATGGTAGATGTGACGGCAGTCTTGATTGATCCAATCGAAGTTCAGAGTAGTTTCGATAGGCTTTGCCTTTCACCTATCAACCGCACATGGCTTGAATGATGCCAACGCTCCAGCAGTTCCGTTACCTTGTCGCGGTCGCCGACACGCTGCATTTTCGTCGGGCGGCCGAGCTGACGCATGTGACGCAACCAACGCTCAGCGGGCAATTGCGCGAGCTGGAGGAAAAACTTGGGGTGCAACTCGTGGAGCGCAGCCGGTCCCGCGTCATCCTAACCCCCATCGGTGAGGAGATCGCCGGCCGTGCGAAAAACGTGCTGCGCGACGTCAGGGATATCGTCGAGCTCGCGAAACGCGACAAACACCTGCTGAGTGGCACGATCCGTGTCGGCGTATTGCCGTCACTCGGACCCTATCTTCTGCCCCATATTCTGCCCGAGCTACATCAAACCTATCCCGACCTGAAGCTCTATGTGCGCGAGGGCCTGCCAAAGGCGTTGCTTCGCGGGATTGACGAGGGAGATTTCGACCTCCTGCTGTTCCCCTTGCCAGTGAAGGGCGCGGACTTGGCGATAACTCGGCTGTTTCGCGAGCCCTTGTGGGTCGTGATGTCCAAGGAGCACAAATTGGCCCAGAAGCGCGAGCTGGAACACAGAGACCTGAAAGGTGAAACCGTTTTGACCCTGGAGCCCGGACATCGGCTGCACGACCAGGTTAGCCAGTTGTGCGACCAATTCGGCGCCAAGCTGGCTCTCGATTATGAGGGAACCAGCCTCGATACGCTGCGCCACATGGTTAGCATGGGCATGGGATTGTCGTTGTTGCCCGCGCTTTACGTGCTTTCCGAGGTGGCGAACGACCAACAAGTCATTGCCCTAAAGCTTCGCAGCCGCGCTCCGGTCCGAACGATCGGCATGATTTGGCGCCGGCACGCCGCGAGGCAGGACGAGTTTCTGGCACTCGCCGGGCTGATCAGAGGCGTTCTCAAGCGTCGGGTTAAGGACGTGAGCATTATCGCCTGACCGCTGACCCGATCACGCCTGGCGTGCCTCGGGCGACCGCGTCGGGCCACGGGCCAACAGTCTCTTTGTTCCCGGCCGTCACCACAGTGTGAAACTGCGTTACCGTTTCACGACCGATTTCGATTGGACAGCCCATCGGCAGCGGAATATTGCCGAAATGTTGAGCAGCCAACCCAAAAAATAGTCATAAGGGGGGACAGAGGTCATGATCAAACGTTTTCTCGCCACCACCGGCATCGCCTTTGCCGTTGCCGCTTGTGCCGGCGCCGGCGGCACAAGCATCAGCAATCCCTTCGCGGAGGCCAGTGGCGGTATCAACAAACCCACCTTCAATGAGGACGGCTCGGTGGTGACGCCCGTTGGCTGGCGCGAATGGGTCTATGTCGGCGCGCCATTGACGCCCAACGCACTGAATGGAGGCGAGGCGCCATTCCCGGAGTATCACAGCGTCTACATCGAGCCGTCGGCCTGGGAGCACTTCAAGGAGACGGGCGAGTTCGCCCAGGGCACCCAGATCGCCAAGGAACTGGCCCTTATCCGCGACAGCGAGAATGGAAATCTCGAGGATGGGTCAACCACTGAGGTTTCGGGCCGGGGCTACTTCATGGGTGAGTTCGCCGGTCTTGAGCTGGCTTATAAGGACAGTGAGCGGTTCCCCGACGCCCCTGGTGGTTGGGTTTACTACAGCTTCGGTCACCAGCCCGAGCCCTATGCGGCCTCGGCGGAGGCCTTTCCGGCGGAGACCTGCAACGCCTGTCATGAGGAGAACGCGGCGACCGACTACGTGTTCACGCAGTTCTATCCGGTTCTGCGCGCCCGCGAAGCCGGTCGCACCGGCGGCTCCTGACAAGCGGGACGGCTTCTCACCAACCGTCGCGAAGCCGCCCTCCCGACCAACGCCACGTTGTTCTTCCTCCGTCCGGCGATGCTCCGATAAAGAATGCTCTGTCGGTGGTGGCCGGAGGGCTATGATCACTCCCGAACCATTGGGGGAAGAATTCATGCGCCGAGACCTGGTGGCCTGTGGCGCCGCTGACTGATCAGGGCGGGAGGTGGCTGGTCGTCCGATGAAGCTGCTCGTCACCGGTAGTGCCGGCCATCTGGGCGAGGCCCTTGTCAGGACATTGATCGAGGCCGGTCACGAGGTCGCCGGTCTCGATATCCTGGCCTCGCCTTCAACCACCCATCAGGGCTCGGTTGTGGACCGCTCGTCGGTTCGCGAATGCATGGCCGGCGTCGACGCCGTCCTGCACACGGCAACCCTGCACAAACCCCACGTCGCAACCCACGACAGACAAAAATTCGTCGACACAAACGTCACCGGCACGCTCAATCTCCTGGAAGAAGCGGTGGCCGCCCGTGTCGGGGCGTTCGTCTTCACCAGCACGACCAGCGTGTTCGGCGATGCTCTCGTGCCGCCGCCCGGTGAGCCGGCCGCCTGGATCACGGAACGGGTCGCGCCGGTGCCGAAAAACATCTACGGCGTCACAAAGGCCGCTGCCGAAAATCTTTGTCAGTTGTTTCATCGCAACCAGCGGCTGCCTTGCATCGTCCTCAGGACATCACGGTTCTTCCCAGAAGAGGACGACAACAGGGCGACCCGGGCCGCGTTCGCCGACGACAATGTGACGGTCAACGAGTTTTCGTTCCGGCGGGTCGACATCGAGGATGTGGTCAGCGCCCATCTCCGGTCCTTGGAGCGCGCGGCCGACATCGGCTTCGGCCGCTACATCATCAGCGCGACGACGCCTTTCACACCTGACGATCTGGGCGAACTGCGGGCCGATGCACCCTCGGTCCTGAAGCGGCGCGTTCCGGATTATGAGCGGACCTATAGCCGGTGGGGCTGGCAGATGGTTTCGTCCGTGGACCGGGTCTATGTGAACGCCGCTGCCATCCGCGATTTGGGTTGGACGCCAACTCACGATTTTCGTTCTGTCCTGCGCCGGCTCGAAACGACTGGCGATCTCCGGAGCCCCATGGCACGGCTCATCGGCAAAAAAGGCTATCACGATCAGGTTTTCGAGGACGGTCCTTTCCCGGTCGCCTGATCACACCGACAGACAAAAGATCAGTTGCCGCGATAGGTGTCGCGAAGCCAGTCGCCGGGGCCGAACAGACGACCGCTCTGAGACAGGCTCGGTCGGTTGCACTGGTTGTAGCAGCAATATTTGATGTGGCTCACCGGTGTCGGGTTGCCCTCGTAGCCCCAAAAGCCGCTGGTCGCATCGTACCAGTAGCGGCCGTTGGCGATCCGGGTGCAGGCCATCGCTTCAACCTCCTGGATTTGCTGGAAGCTGAGCCGCTGGCCGTTGACGACGACGTAGGGCTCGGCGCTGGCGGGCCAGGTGCTGAACAGAACGGTGATGGCGAGCAGGAGCGCGACGACACGCATGGGAGTTCCTCGTGGGCTTGGTATCGTTTGGCGATACCATGGCGGGGCGCGTCGGCTATGGCTGTGATCTCCAGCACTGCGTTGAAGACCGGTCAGCTCGCCTTGGATTGAGGCCCGGCGAGCTGCTGTTCGATCGCGTCCTCGGCGGCGCCAACGGCGGCCTGCTTGACGTCCTCGCTCAAAGGCGGGCCGCCAATCACCTCGACCTTGACGTTCCTCTGGGCGAAGTGGATGCCGTTCTTCTCGAACTCGTCCCGGATCCGCTGGTAGGCGTCCCGGCGAATGGTCCACTGTTCGCCGGGCTTGGTCATGAACTTGACGCCGACCACCATGTTGAATTCTTCCATCCGCCGCACGCCCTGGAACTTGAGCGGCTCCAGGAAACTGTCGCCATAGTCGGGGTTAGCCCGCAGTTCGGCGTCGATCTGCTTGACGATTTTCTTGGCCAGCTTGAGGTCGGTTTCGAAGGGCACACGGAACTCGAGCTTCATCATCACCCAATCGCGGCTGTAATTGGTCAGTGACTTGAGCTCGCCGAAGGGGATTGTGTGGACCGCGCCCCGGTGGTGGCGGACCCGCATCGAGCGGATCGAGATCGCCTCGACCGTGCCGCGTAGCTCACCCATTTCGATGTATTCGCCGACCCGGAAAGCATCGTCGATCAGGAAGAAGATACCGGCGACGATGTCTCGGACCAGCGCCTGGGCGCCGAAGCCGATTGCCAGGCCGACGACGCCGGCGCCGGCGAGCAGCGGTGCGATGTTGATGCCCAGCGAGGAGAGCGCGATCAGCACGACCATGACGATCACCGTGATCATGACGATCACCTTGAAAACAGGCAGCAAGGTCGCCAGCCGGGCTTCGGGGCCCGGCGCCTGGCCGTGCTCCAGCTTGGGCATGCTCGCCATCTTGCGGTCGATTGCCGTCCTCGTGGCGACCCAGACCAGATCGCCGATCAGATAGGCGACCGTGACGTCGATGAGGACGCTGAAGATACGCCCCGGCGCCGTCGTCGGTGACGCCAATTGGCTGACCGTGATGCCCCAGATGAAGGCGAGGGCGACGCCCGCGATCACCAGGATGACGAACCGGCCAAGCCGCTCAGCGATCGGCCGGTAAATGGCGTAGTCGCTCTCGCTTCCTTCCTCGGTCTGGCCCCGATCGAACGCGGCATGGATGGTCGCGCAGACGGCGTGGAGCAGGGGCCACAAAAGCGCCAGCACCGCGAGCGTGCCGGCAAATCTCGGCAGGCCCACCAGCCAAAGACCGAAGATCGCAAGGATGGCCGCGCTGATCGCGATCGGAACGACCAGGGGCTTTGGAGGTTCGTTTGCGTTTTGCCGGCGTTTCTGGTCGTGGCCATGGATCAGCCAGACCACGGCGATGCCGACGCCGGCGGCGATCGCCGAGACGGTGATCGAGAGGCCGAGGCTTGCTTCCGGCGTGGCGCCGAATGCCATCACTTTGCTTGCCGCTTCATTGCCCGCGAGAAGAGCGAAGCTGATCGCCATCAGACCCAAGAACAGCCAGCTTGCTTCGAGCCGATCGAGTGGCACCAGGCGCAAGGCCTCCACACGGGGCGCGAGCACGAAGCGGCCGACCGCGGCGATCACGCGCAAAAGAACCACCACGGCAAGAATGCCGACCATGATATCGCGGGCCAAAGGCGGCCAGTCGAAGGCCAGAAAACTGCCGATCGTGCCAAGCCCGAACAGGAGAGCGCCGCCCGTGACCAGGCCCAAACGGGCGACGGCGGCGGCAGCGGTCGGGAGAAATGCCTCCGACCGCTTGAGTTCGATCCGCCGGCGAGCGCCGCCGGCGTAGCACCAGTAGAGCCACTCGAGGCCGGCGCCGATGAACAGAAAAACGATCAGAAGGATGGTGAGCCGGAGTCGGTTCCGGGGCTCGATCTGCTCTTTCCAAGCGTCGGCAACGATGCCGGGCATCGCCGGCAGCGCCATCAGGGAGGCGCCGACCAGGGCAAGCCGGTTTTCTAGCTCGACCAGGCCGTCATGGAGCTGCTCGCTCAGCGCCAGATCCTCGGTCGCCTCATTCTGCGGCTCCAGAGCAGAGGCCCGCTCCTCGAGCCAGGTGACGACCGCAGGGTCCCGCAAAAGCCGGCTCAGTTCTCGAATATCGCCAGGCGACGGTTCCGGGGTGGTTCCCTCGGTCTCGTTGGTCGCATCGCTCGAGGGTAGCAGCGGCACCTGACCCATCGCCGGCAGGCTGGCCATGAGGAGGATCACGAGCAAGACGCGGGGGATCATGCCTGTTCGGCCATGGGCTCGGCCGCCTGCTCGGATGGGGGCGCATGCCTGTCCCGGAGCAGCTCGCGATAGCCGACGGGCTGGATCTCCGGCGGAAACACCCGCTGGATCGCCAGCGAGCCGCCGGTCGGCACGGCCTGGCAGGCAAGGCGCATCGAGGGTTCGGCCTCGATCCGCCGGAGCGTCGCCTCCTCATGGGCATGCGGCGGTGTCAGTCGGTCGGTGCCAGCGAGGACGCGAACCGCGCAACTGCCGCAGCGGCCACGGCCACCGCATAAGGACGCATGGGGCACCTCCTCCCGCTGGCCCATCTCGAGCATGCTGAGGCCCGCTGGCCGGCGGATGACTGGCCCGTCGTCATACGCCATTTCGACCTGGGCTCTGGTGCCGCGATCCCGGATAAGGCGCGCCACCAGAAGGATGCCGACCAGGATCGCGTAGCCTATGAGTATGCGGTCGTGCAGCGTCCAGAGATCGCCGGCAATCGGATTGTACTCTCTCGCCACCTCCCGGACCGGTGCCATGAACTCCGGGTTGGCGCTTTTGGAGAGAAGCGATTTGCCCGCCTCGACAAAACCCAAAAGGCCCGCCACCGGGACGATCAGTGCGACCGGATAGGTGAGGCCGCCGAGGCGGCCCCACCAGTTCTGCACATGCATCCACAAGAAAAGGCCGTAGCAGCCGTGGACCCAGACGACGATCAACGCGATGACCTGCTGGATTCCCAGGGCCGGCGCGTAGAGCCAATAGACGGCCAGAACCCAGGGGTAGTTGGGCTGGGCGCCGGAGATCGCAGGCCCAATGCCGGTTCCCATGATGTGCGGTAAGAGAAGCGGCACGATGGCGACACCTAAGAGCGCCTGGGCGGCGTCACCGCCGCGCATCAGGAGCGTGTTGCGGCGGTAAAGCGTCCATAAGCCCAGTGAGCCATGGATCAGGAAGCTCAAAATCAGTAGCGGACCGCCGATCGGGTTGTTCCATGGCGCCATGACGATGACGCGAGACGTTTCCATCATCTCGATCGAGATCAGGCCGAAGGCCAGGTTCGTCAGATGGGTGAAAACGAACAGGAAAAGAACGAGCCCAGTCGCTATTCGCAGTTTGCTCATACGAGATCCGCCGTCCGTGTCCGCGGCTCCGCGAACTCGTACAATCCTTTGAAAAGCACGGCAAATCGTAAAGCCGCATCGCGGTTGCGCACACGAGCCCGCGCGCAAGCGCGATCAAGCGGCCGCACGTGATCGCGCCTAATCTCGATGCGTTGGTCGTGGGAGAGGTGACATGGGTCCGTCGAACAAGGCGCTCTGGTACATCGAAAGCCGCCTGAGGGCGCCGATCACCCTCGACGAGGTGGCCCAACATGCCGAGGTCTCACGCTTTCACCTGTCGCGGGCATTCGGAGTGGCGGTCGGTGTTTCCGTCACGCGCTACATCCGCGCGCGGCGCCTGAGCGAGGCGGCGAAAAGCCTTGCCGGTGGTGCCGGCAACATCCTGATGGTGGCGTTCGATGCGGGCTACAGCTCGCACGAAGCCTTCACCAGAGCCTTTCGCCAGGAGTTCGGCATGACGCCGGAAAGCCTCCGCGACCAGCGACATCTTGGATCAATCGAGCTGAAGGAAGCCTTCAAAATGGACGAAACACTCTTGACGGAACTGGCGCCACCTCGATTTGCCGACGGCAAGACACTGCTCATCGCCGGTCTGAGCGAGCGCTACAGCGATGACACGGTGGGCGGCATTCCCGGTCAATGGCAGCGGTTCGGGGGCCATATCGGCACCGTGCCGAACCAGGTCGGAGACGCCAGCTACGGTGTCTGCTGCAACAGCGATGAAGCCGGCAACATCGACTACATCACAGGTGTCGAGGTCAGCGATTTCGATGGATTACCGGCTGACTGGGCCCGGATCCGGATTCCCGCGCAACGCTACGCCGTGTTCCATCACAAGGAGCACATCTCTCAAATCCGGCGGACCTGGCACACGGTCTTCGATCGATGGCTGCCGGGATCCGGTCACGAGTTGTTGGACGCGCCGAGTTTCGAGCGCTACGACAATCGGTTCGATCCGGAAACGGGCATGGGCGGGCTCGAAATCTGGATCCCGCTCAAGGCCTGATGGGTTGCGGCCTCGGCTTTGGGAAGGCGCTGTTGCCGGCGGCGCCTGCCAGGCCGGGGGATCAAGCCTCGAATGACGCAATCGTGTGGCTTCGGGACTTGGCACTCCTCAGGGGACATCTTAGCAATTCCCCGTTTCGGGCACCGCTATTGTGGAGAACAGATAATGTTGTGGGCGAGGTTTGGTGTCTTCGGTGTCTGTATGCTGCTTGTTGCCTGTTCGGGTTCCAAGCAGAACACGGATGTCACCACATCGGGTTTTCTCGGCGATTATTCGATCCTGGAGCCGGGTGACGAGTATCAGGCGGCTCTGATCTACACGAACCCGGAGGCCGACTGGGCCAAGTATGACAAGATTTTACTGCAGCCGGTGACCATCTGGGCCGACCCCAAGCGGTTTGAGGGCGTGCCCAAGGAAGAGGTTCAGATGCTCGCGGACGGCTTTTTCATGGTCATCAGCGAGGGCCTCGGCGCCGACTACGAGATCGTCACCGAACCGCAGGACAACACGCTGATCGCTCAGGTGGCGCTGACCGATGCACAGTCATCCAATCCAGCTTTGGATACCGTCTCGTCGCTTCATCCGGGCGCCAGGGTTTTGTCCGAGGCCTTTGGCATCGCCGGAGACAAGCCTTTGTTCGTGGGTGAGGTCAGCGCCGAGTTCAAGGCCACCGATGCGATGACCGGAGAGCTGCTCGCGGCTGGTGTCGATCGCCGGGTCGGGCGCAAGGGCATCGGTTCGTTCGACAAATGGAACGACGCCAAGGCCGCCATCGAGACCTGGACAACGTTGACCGCCTACCGCCTTTGTGTCCTTCGCGATACCGACTGCGAGGCTCCCGAAACCTGAACGGCCAGAGGTTGGCGCCTAAAACCGCTCGACCCAAGGCCGGACGGCGATCTCCTCGGACCAGGTCGAGCGATGCTGGATGATCAGCGACCAGTAGGTGTCGGCGATGGCATCCGGATCAAGCATGGAATCGGGATTGTCAGTGGGCTCGCTGCGGCCCGGATTGCGGATCGCCCCGTCGATGTTGATCCAGGCGACATGGATGCCTTTAGGGTGCAGTTCGCGGGCCATCGACTGGGCAAGACCGCGCTGGGCGAATTTGCCCATAGCGAAGGGAGATGACTGCGGAAAGCCTTTGACGCCGGCGGATGCGCCGGTGAACAGAATCGTGCCGCGGACCCCGTTCTCCGGTTGCTGGGCCAGCATTTTTCTCGCTGCTTCCTGACCGACCAGAAAGGCGCCGAAGGCGGTGACCTCGACCGAGCGCCGAACCGTCTCGGGATCGAGCTCGATCAGCGGTCCGCGCTGGCGGGCGGACGGGTTGTAGACGACCACATCCAGCCGCCCGTCGATGCCCGCGAACAAGCCTTTGGCCTGTTCCGGCTCAGAGGCGTCACAGGCCCGAAGCGTAGCCCCGGTCTCCTCGCCGAGAGCCGCCAGCTTGGCGGTATCGCGAGCCACCAGCGTCAGACGAAAACCCTCCCGATGGAGACGCCTAGCCAGCGACGCCGACAGCCCGTCGCCGACACCGACCACTAGCGCTTGTTTCGTTTCCGCCATGATTGTTCCTCCCAGGCTTTTGTTTCGCCGGTCAAAACTCCGGGGCGAGGGTGACGTGGATGCCTTCGAGCTCGTCGGTGAATTGGATCTGGCAACTGAGACGGGAATTGGTCTCGACCATGAAGGCCTCGTCCAGCATCATCTCCTCGTCGTCATCCGGTTTGCCGACCTTCTCGATCCAGGCCGGATCGACGTAGACATGGCAGGTCGCGCAGGAACAGCATCCGCCGCAGGCTGCCTCGATCGGCAGGCCGGCCTCGCGGATTACTTCCATCAGCGACATGCCTTTTTGGGCTTCAATGGTCTTGGTTTCGCCTTCGCGGTCGGTAACGGTAATCGATGCCATCAGGCGACACCCAGTTTCTTATGAAGATCGCTGCTCGAGGTGGTGTAGCGAAACACCAGCTTTTGGTCCGGGAAACAATAGGTGTGGGCTTTCTGGCACATCAGGGCCGCCTCGTGGAAGCCCGACAAGATCAGCTTCAGCTTGCCCGGATAGGTGATGATGTCGCCGATCGCGAAGATGCCCTGCTGATTGGTCTCATAGGTTTCCGTATTCACCTCGATCAGGTTCCGGTCGAGATTGAGGCCCCACTCGGCGAGTGGTCCCAGCTCCATCTTGAGGCCGTAGAAAGCGAGCAAGGTATCGCAAGAAAGTGTCTGTTCGCTGTCCTTATTCTTGATCCTGACCGCCTGGAGCCGGCCATCATCGCCCTCCAGGCTTGTGATCTGACCGATCACCAGATCCATGGCGCCGGCAGACACCAGTTCGCGCATCCGAAGGACACTGTCGGGTGCCGCCCGGAACTCATCACGCCGGTGGACCAGCGCCATGCTCTCGGCCTTGGGCTGGAGGTTCAAGACCCAGTCCAGCGCGCTGTCGCCGCCACCGGCGACCACGATCCGCTTGCCTGCGAAAGCGTTCATCTTGCGCACGGCGTAGAACAGGGATCGGTTCTCGAACGCTTCGGCGCCGGGAAGCGGCACCCGGCGGGGAACGAAGCTGCCGGCGCCGGCGGCGATGACGATGCAGGGGGCCTCCAGGACCGTGCCGGCCGACGTGGTGAGCCGCCAGTGGCCGTTTTCCAAGCGTTCCAGGCTTTCGGCCTGCTGGCTCAGATGAAAAACCGGCTCAAAGGGTTTGATCTGGGCCATCAGCTGGTCGGTCAGTTCCTGGCCGGTACAGACCGGAACGGCGGGAATGTCGTAGATCGGCTTATCGGGATAGAGTTCTGCGCACTGACCGCCGATCTTGTCCAGATTGTCGACCAGGTGGCAGCGCATATTGAGGAGCCCGGCCTCGAAGACGGCGAAGAGGCCCACCGGTCCGGCGCCGACAATGACCATGTCGGTCTTGATGATTTCGGTCATGCTTGTGCTCGCTCGCGCTGGCAAGGGCGCCGCGTCGCGCCCGGTAACCCCACATAAGGTGGATTTGTCTCACGAGAAGCCGTGAGACGCGCGGATATAGACTTTTTGACGATGGTTGGCCAGCCGGGGCGGCTCGGGGCGCGGTCGTGACGCGTCGCCCTAAGGCCCGGCCGGATCGTCTTCATTGATCGTTTCATAGGCCGCGATCGCGCCCAGATTGAGGATCTCCGAGACGGACGCGTTCATCGGCACGATCTGGATTTGCTTGGAGAGACCGATCAGGAGCGGGCCGATCACCGTGCCGCCGCCCAATTGCTTCATCAGTTTGGAAGAGATGTTCGCCGAGTAGAGGCCCGGCATGATCAGGACGTTGGCCGGGCCGCTCAGCCGGCAGAAGGGGTAGAGCGCCATGACGTCCGGATCGAGGGCGGTATCGACCGACATCTCGCCGTCATACTCGAAATCCACGTCGCGCTGGTCGAGCAGACGGATCGCCTCCGGCATGGAAACGCCGGCGGTCTGCTTGGGATTGCCGAAGGTGGCGTAGGACAAAAGCGCCACCCGGGGCGTGAAGCCCATATGGCGCGCCGTGGTCGATGCCTGGATGGTGATGTCGGCGACACACGCGGGGCTTGGGCGTTCATGGACCAGCGTGTCGGCGATGAACACGGTCCGGCCCCGGGCGATCACGACCGTTAGGCCGAACAATTCGTGACCCTCGGCCGGATCGACCACCCGCAAAATGTCCTGGAGCACGGTCTGATGCCGGCGTGTAAGGCCGGTGACCATGGCATCGCCGTGGCCTCTCGCGACCATGCACGCGCCGAAGACGTTCCTGTCCTGGTTGACCAGGCGCTGGCAGTCGCGGAACAACAGACCCTGACGCTGGGTGCGGCGATAGAGATAGTCGGCGTAGTAGTGATTGTGCAGGCTGAGACGCGCATTCTGGATCTCGAAGCCGTCCGGCTCGCCGAGGCCCATATAGGTCATGGTGTCCTTGATCCGCTCTTCCCGGCCGATCAGGATCGGCGTCCCGAGACCATTGTTGCGGCAGGCGATGGCGGCCCGGATGGTCTTCTCCTCCTCGCCCTCGGCGAAGACCATGCGTTTGGGATGGGCGCGCACCCGGTCGATGATCAGTTGCATCCGGCTCGCGGTCGGATCGAGGCTGGCCCGCAAATCCTTCTCATAGGCCGCCTCGTCCTTGAGCGGCCTGCGCGCGACCCCGCTGTTCTCCGCCGCCTTGGCGACGGCGACGGGGATGTTGACCACCAGGCGCGGGTCGAACGGCGTCGGGATGATATAGTCCTTGCCGTACTGCAGTTTGCGCCCGCGATAGGCAGCGCTGACCTCGTCGGGGACGTCTTCCCGGGCTAGGGCAGCGATGGCCTTGGCGGCGGCGATCTTCATCTCGGTATTGATCGTCGACGCGCGCACATCAAGAGCGCCCCGGAAGATGTAGGGAAAGCCCAGCACATTGTTGATCTGGTTGGGATAATCGGACCGGCCCGTGGCGATGATCGCGTCGTCGCGGGCCTCGCGGACGGCCTCGGGCGTGATTTCGGGGTTGGGATTGGCCATGGCGAAGATGATCGGGCTCGACGCCATCGATTTGATCATGTCTTGGGAAAAGGCGCCGGCGACCGAAAGGCCGAAGACCGCGTCCGCGTCCCGGAAGGCATCCGCCAAGCTCCGTGCGTCGGTTTCAACCGCGAGCTTCTTCTTCCACTCGTTCATGCCTTCGTTGCGGCCGACATAGATCGGCCCTTTGGTGTCGCAGACGATCACATGTTCCTTGGGCATGCCCATATCGACCAGAAGATTGACGCAAGCGATCGACGCCGAGCCGGCGCCGTTGACCACCAGCTTGACGTCCTCCAGGCTCCGGTCGGTGAGTTCGAGGGCGTTGATCAGGCCGGCGGCGGCGATAACCGCGGTGCCGTGCTGGTCGTCGTGGAAAACCGGAATGTCCAGCGCCGCGCCCAACCGGCTTTCGATGATGAAACATTCGGGCGCCTTGATGTCTTCGAGATTGATCCCGCCGAAGCTGGGCGCCAGCAGGCTTGCCGCCTCGACGAACCGGTCGACATCCTCGGTGTTCAATTCCAGATCGATACCGTCAATGTCGGCAAAACGCTTAAAGAGAACGCTCTTTCCCTCCATCACCGGCTTCGAGGCGAGGGCACCGATGTTGCCGAGGCCGAGCACGGCGGTACCGTTGGAGATGACCGCGACCAGATTGCCCTTGGCGGTGTAGTCGTAGGCGGTGTCGGGATCGGCGTGGATCGCGAGGCATGGGGCGGCGACACCGGGCGAGTAGGCCAGCGACAAATCCCGCTGGGTTGTCAAGGGCTTGGTCGGCGTGATCTCGAGCTTGCCGGGTCGGCCGCGCTTGTGCATCTCCAGCGCTTCGGCATCGGTTACCCGATTGGTTGCCGTTCCGCTCTCGCCATCGCCGGCCATGGTCGCCCCCGCTGTTCGTTACGAAATCCACTTCTGAAGGACGGCATGTAGACGGCTCGCGCCAGCGATAGCAAGGTTTGGCGCCAGCCTCGCTCCGTCTTGAAGCGGGCCGCGCCGAACCTTACTTCGAAGCGGGATGTCTCAACGGAAAGTCCGACGATGAATATGGTCCGCACCGGTCTGCTGCTCGCGGCGATGACGGCCCTGTTTTTGGCGGTTGGCTTCGTGATCGGCGGCGAGGCCGGCATGATGATCGCGTTCATGATCGCGATCGCCACGAACGCATTTGCGTTCTGGAACTCGGACAAGATGGTCTTGCGCATGCACAATGCGCGAGAAGTGGGCCGCGCCCAGGCGCCGGAGCTCTACAATATGGTCGAGCAACAGGCGCGGAACGCCCAGTTGCCGATGCCGAAGGTCTTTATCATCCAGACCGATCAGCCGAATGCCTTCGCAACGGGCAGGAGCCCGGAGCACGCGGCCGTAGCGGTAACCGCCGGGCTGATGCAGGCGGCGACGCGCGAAGAGTTGGCCGGCGTGATGGCCCACGAACTGGCCCATATCAAGAACCGCGACACGCTGATCATGACGGTAACGGCGACGATCGCAGGTGCGATCGGCTTTCTAAGCCAATTCGCTTTCTTCTTCGGCGGCAACAACCGCAACAATCCGCTGGGGCCGCTCGGCGCCATTTTGATCATGATCCTGGCGCCCCTGGCCGCCACCATCGTGCAGATGGCGGTCTCCCGAACCCGCGAATATTCGGCTGATCGTTTGGGTGCTGAGATTTGCGGCAACCCGCGGTGGCTGGCGGACGCCCTGCACAAGATCGAGCAGCTTGCTACCGGGCGGGTTTACCAAGCGGCGGAGCGAAGCCCGGCAACGGCACATATGTTCATCATCAATCCGTTGCGTATGGGCGGCGTTGACAATCTGTTCCGAACCCATCCGCCCACCCAGGAACGGGTCCGCCGGCTGATGGCCATGGGTTCAGGCTCCGCACCGTCCGGGCCCTGGCAGTCTGTGCCCAACCGCGCGAGTTCAGGGCGCTCGGCCGCCGGCTCGGTACCGACGACCGGCCGAGCCCGCGGCCCCTGGGGATCTTGATCGAGACGCTGAGGGTCTCAGTTCCGGGCGATCCACGCTTCCTCGATCACGGCTCGTCGTAGGGCGGCATGCCGAAGTCCGGCGGCGTCGGTGGTTGCTCCTGATCGCCCCGGGCCGCCCGAGCCTTGGCGAGGGCTTCGTCAAGCTCCACCTGTCCGCAAAGGCCTAGGAAGACCGGATCGCGGGGCCGGATCTCCGTGCTTTTCCAGTGAGTACGATCACGCACGGACTGTACGGTGTTGCGGGTGGTTCCCATCAGTTTGCAGACCTGCTGATCGCTAAGCTCCGGGTGGTTGCGCAGGAGCCAAGCGATGGCGGCCGGGCGATCCTGCCGCTTGGACAGGGGCGTGTAGCGGGGCGCCTTGCGCTTCGGTTGCTTCACCTCGATCTTGCGCTCTGTCATCTTCATTCGCGCGTTCGGATCGGCCTGGCAGCGGATGATTTCGTCCCGCTCCAAAACGCCGGCGCCAACGGGGTCGAGACCGCGTATGCCGCTGGCGACCTCGTCGTCGGCGATGCCTTTCACCTCTAGCACGTGCAACCCGCAAAAATCGGCGATCTGGTCGAAGGTAAGACTGGTATTTTCAACCAGCCAAACAG
This sequence comes from Geminicoccaceae bacterium, assembly GCA_050331695.1. Taxonomy (GTDB): domain Bacteria; phylum Pseudomonadota; class Alphaproteobacteria; order Geminicoccales; family Geminicoccaceae; genus JBHJGP01. The sequence continues at coordinate 38,721 of JBHJGP010000018.1, read as the reverse complement.
CCGTCGCCTTCGGCATCAAGGGCCGATCCATGGTCCAACTCCGTGTGACAAGCATGATGAAGAGGGCGGCGCGGCCCCCCGGATCGCACCGAACGGTTTACCGGTCCGGCCGGTCTCAATACCCTAAGATGTGCTTTCCAAAAAGTTTTTGTAAACCCAGCCGATGCGGCCGTCGGGAAAGCGCACCGCGTGCCACCCCAGGCGGACATCGACGACATTGACCAGCGTGCCCTGTTCGAGAACGCCCAGGCGCTCGAAGTCATTGGCCGGTCCGGCCCGGTAGTTAACAGCCGTGGTGGTCCGGAACACGCCGATGACCGGTGCGTCGGCAAGGTCGGTGCCGGGTGGTGGCGCGCTCAGATCGTCGGCTTCAGTTGGCCCAGGCGACGGTTGTGAAGGCGGCTCTGGGGTGGTCGTGTCGGCGGAAGGATCGGCCGCCGCGGTGGTGGCTGCCGGAGCCGGCGGCGCCTCCGGTGGCTCGGGCGGCGCCGATTGCTCCGTTCCGGGTTCGGTGCCAACGGCAACGTCCAACTCCTGGGTCGCCGCCGCCAAACCCCGCTCGGCACGGGCCGCCGCCTCCTCGTCGAGGGAATCGATCGACAAAGCCTGTTCGAAGTCCTCGCTCGCCAATTCCTGCTCGTCGATGGTCAGTCGATGTTCGCCCCGGGCGATCAGGCTCATGGCCAGGTTCTTCGAGATCTGGTCATTGTCCCGGTCGAGATAGAGCGCGCTGCGATAGCCGGTGATCGCGGCGTCGAAATCGCCGGCCCGGCTGAGCGAGACGCTTCGATTGTTGAGGAGAGCCGCCCGGGTGGTCGGCTCCAGGTCCTGACGCTTGAGGATCTGTCCATAGGCTTCGGCGGCCTCCTGGTAGCGCGCCTCGTGAAACGCGGTCTCGGCCTCTTGGAGGACCGGATCCTGGGCGAACGCCGGCGCTATGGCCGTCGCCATGACCAGGCTCAAGGCCGCCGTCGCCCCGCGGATGACAGACAAAACGCTCGTTATATTTGGTATCATCGTCCTGCTAGTCGCTTTTCGTTTCCGCCCTGGCCCGAAGATACGCTTCAAGCTTGCGAGCACCACCCTCTTTAACCTCCGGTGCTCCCCGCGCGGCCACGCTTGCGCCCTCGGGGATGGATTTGTGGACCCAGCTGCCGGCCGTCACCAGGCTCGCGTCGCCGAGATCGACTGGTGCCACCAGGGTCGAATTTGAACCGACGAAGACGTCCTTGCCGATCCGGGTCGGCCATTTGGCGAAGCCGTCATAGTTGCAGGTGATCGTGCCTGCGCCGATGTTGGAGCGTTCACCGACCTCGGCATCGCCCAGATAGGCCAGGTGATTGGCCTTGGCGCCGGCAGCGAGGCGGGCGTTCTTGACCTCGACGAAATTGCCCACGCGCACGCCCGGGCCAAGGTCGCTGCCGCTCCTGACCCTCGCAAAAGGACCGATCACCGCGCCCGAGCGAATGTGGATGGGCGCTTTGTCCTTCGGCATGTCGAGGGCGATATGGCTGAACGCCCGAATGGTGACCCCCTCCTCAATGGTAACCCCGGACCCGATGACCACGTTTGGCTCGAGGGTGACGTCGCGGCCGATCACCGTGTCCCAGGACAGATAGACCGTGTCTGGATCCTGCATGGTCACACCTTCAGCCATGGCCCTTTGGCGCAGCCGCGCCTGCATGACGGCTTCTGCTTCGGCCAGCTGGATACGATCGTTGACCCCTAAGCCTTCCTCTTCCGGTGCCAGGCTGGAACAACAGGACCAGCCCTCGGCGACGGCCGCCTCGACGGTGTCGGTGAGGTAATACTCCCGGTTGCCGTCCCGCGCGGTCCGCTCGGGCACGCGGTCGAGCAGCGCGCCCAGACGGCCGGCGTCGAACGCCATGATGCCGGCATTGGCGATCCGGATCGCCCTGATGGTTTCGTCGGCGGCCGCCTGTTCGACAATCTTCAGAAGCCGGCTGCCATCGTGGACCAGCCGCCCATAGCCGGTCGCATCATTCAGATCCATGCCGAGCGCCGCGACGGCGGCATTTTCCCGGCGGAGCGCGTCGATGAGAAGTTCGATCGTTCGGGCTCGAAGTAGGGGCGTGTCACCGAACAGAACACTCACCACCCCCTCTCGCGGCAGGAGCTCGCGGGCCGCCATCACGGCATGGCCGGTTCCGAGCGGCGGATCCTGGAGTGCGATCTGGATCGCCGGATCGGTTTTCTTCGCAAATGTGGCGACCTCGTCCATGCCCGGCGCCAGCACCAATACGGTCTTGGTCGCCTTTGCCGCCCGGCTGGTCGCGATAACGTGGCCCAGCATCGGCTTGCCGGCGAGCGGGTGGAGCACCTTTGGCCGGCTCGCGCGCATGCGCGAGCCCTTGCCGGCGGCGAGGATGATGGTTGTGTGGGCATGAGCCATCAGGGCACTCCGTCGGCTTGACTTGACGAGCCGCCACCCCTTACAGACCACAGCTGTCGGGCGCTTAGCTCAGCGGAAGAGCACTGTCTTCACACGGCAGGGGTCGGTGGTTCGAACCCACCAGCGCCCACCACGGCCGCCCCGCCTACCGGGCGCATCTAGGCTCACCGATAGGGCTCAAACCAGCCAACTGTGGCGTTCGGCTCACAGTCGGTCGAGCCGAAATAGGGTTTGATGTCAAGCAGTGGCGTACCGTCGATACAGTCGACGTGCATGACCGTAAGCGTGCCCTCGTCGATGGCCACCAATCGGCTGACCGCGAGCCCGATCGGATTGGGGCGGTTGGGCGAGCGGGTGGCGAAGACACCGTGGGGTTCATTGGCGAATGGGGGCGTGAACACCAACGGATCCCGCTGGGCCTGATGCAGCCAGTAAAGCAGAATGACGTGGCTGCAGGTCTCCAGCGATCGGAGGCCGGCCTGGTAAGCCATCGTGACCTCGACCTGACAAAGCCGGTCTGACGCCCGGCTGTTTCGCGGACACTCGCTCTCGTTTGTCCAAGGCGTTCGGATCCGACCGATCACCCGAAGCGATCTGTCATCGTCCTCGCGGCCGGCGCCCATGGATGCGACGTCCTCTCTTGTTCTGGTCCCGGGCGAGCTTACGCTGATGGAAGCGCATGACCAGCGGGTTCAGCATATGGAAAGCTACCGAAAGGCGTTTGCCGAGCCTCGTTATGAGCGGATCGCCGAGACCTTTCGGTGGCAGATCCCCGATCACTTCAACATCGCCGACGCGGTCTGTGGTCGGCATGCTCGGGGCGCCGATGGTCTCGCGTTGATCGATATCGACCTTTCGGGAACCGCGCATCCCTGGCGCTTCTCCGAGCTCGACCGACGCTCGAACCGGCTGGCTAATGCGCTTCGGGCGCACGGTGTCGGCCGGCAAGACCGTGTCGGGCTGATCATGGGTCAACGGGTAGACACGCTTTTGATCCATCTTGCCCTCTACAAGCTGGGCGCCATCGCGGTGCCGTTGTTTCGGCTATTCGGCGGTGACGCTTTGCGCTTTCGTCTGGCCGATTGCGGCGCCGTGGCCCTGCTCGCTGACGACGGGTCGTTTCAGATCGCGGATGGCCTTCGATCCGAGCTCCCCGAGCTCAAGCTGCTATGGAACGTCGATCATGAGGGCTACGCCCGGCTGTTGGATCAGGCCTCGGATCAATTGCGGCCGGTGGTCACCCGAACCGACGATCCGGCCCTGATCATCTACACCTCTGGCACAACGGGCTCGCCCAAGGGTGCCCTTCACGCCCACCGCGTGCTCCTGGGACATCTGCCAGGCGTGCAGATGCCGCATGAGCGTTTTCCCAAAGCTGATGACCGGTTTTGGACGCCGGCCGACTGGGCCTGGATCGGCGGTCTGTTGGACGTGCTTTTGCCGAGCCTCTATTTCGGCGTTCCCGTGATCGCCCAGGCGCCCCAAAAATTCGATCCCGAGGCGGCGCTTTCGATGCTGGCAGCCCATGACGCCAGGAACCTGTTCATGCCGCCGACCGCGCTCCGCAAGCTGAAGGAGGTGGATCCAGTCCCGCCGGCGGGGCTCAGGCTTCGAACGATCGGCAGCGGCGGCGAGCCTTTGGGTGATGATCTTGTCGGCTGGATCCGCGATCGGCTGGGCGTCACCGTCAACGAGTTTTACGGCCAGACCGAGGCCAATCTGCTGGTGAGCGGCATGGCCGGATGCTTCGAGCGGACGCCGGGCAGGATCGGCCGCGCCGTGCCGGGTCGCCGGATCGGGATCGTCGGTCCCGACGCCCGGGCTCTTGCTCCCGGCGAGGAAGGGGAGATCGCCGTCCAGCGTCCGGATCCGGTGATGTTCCTTCGCTATTGGAACCAGCCCGAGGCCACGGCAGCCAAATTCGCTGGCGATTGGCTCCTGACGGGAGATCAGGGCGTCATGGACGAGCGGGGCGCGGTCCGTTTTCTCGGCCGTGCCGATGACATCATCAACAGCGCCGGCTACCGGATCGGGCCCGCGGAGGTGGAGGCGGCGGTCGCCGATCATGACCAGGTTGCCGCTGTCTGCGCTTTCGGTTTGTCTGATGCGGTTCGGGGTCAGGTGGTGGCCCTGGCGGTCGTACCAAGGCCGGGTGTCGCGGCGGACGACGCCTTGGCCGAGCGGCTCGCGGCAAGGGGCGTGGCCCGGGTTGGCGCGCACGCCCGGCCCCGGCATATCCGTTGGTTGGACAGTCTGCCGACCACCGCCACGGGCAAAGTCCGCCGCCGGGAGCTGCAAGACGCTTAGGGGCGCGATCCAAACGGTAGAGGGTTTGTATCCGGCGTCTTGTTCACCGTTAATCCCATGATTTCGCTGGTTTTTCACGTCGATCGGATGGGGATCATCTGATTAACCCGGACCACGAGGACGCCGCGACTTGGACAATAGTTCGCTAGACAGACGTCCGGCGCCTCCGCATAAACACCTGTCTTGTGCACCGACAAGCTGGCCCAACTCAGAGGCGAAGCGATATGTACAACCTGACCACGCGCTCCATCCACATCGCCGTCGAGCCGTTCTACCTTCCGGATCAATCGAAACCGGGGGAGGACCATTATCTTTTCGGCTACCGCGTGAAGATCGAGAACCGTGGGCTGAGCGAGGTGACGATGGTCGGTCGCTACTGGCGGATCATCGAGGCGGACGGGCGGACCACCGAAGTGCGCGGTGACGGTGTCGTCGGCGAGCAGCCGACCTTGGCGCCCGGTCAGACCTTCGAATACACCAGCGGTGCGCCGCTTAAGACGCCGTCCGGTTTCATGCGCGGCACCTACCAGATGGTGACCCCGGAGGGCGAAGCCTTCGACGTGACAATTCCGGCCTTTTCCCTCGACGCCACGGATCAGCCCGCCGTCGTCCATTAGACTCAGCCGCTCCGAATGATGGCGACAGCCTCGTCGGCCTCCGCTCACCGGAGTTTGGACAGCCGGCCCATCCTGCTCGTCCTCGGCATCCTGCTGATCATCCTGGCCCTGTTCATGATGCCGCCGATGGTCGCCGATCTGGTGATCGATCACCCCGACTGGAAGATCTTTTTGGGCTCGAGCGCAGCCACGGCCTTCATCGGTGTCAGCCTGATGCTGGTCAACCGTTCCGCGCCCGGCGGTGAGCTCACCACCCGCCAGGTCTTTCTCCTGACCTCGCTCGCCTGGTTCGGGGTTGCGGTCTTCGCTGCGCTGCCGTTTGCCGTCTCGGACCTGGATCTCACGCCTGCGGACGCTTTTTTCGAGGCGATGTCCGGCCTTACGACCACCGGCTCCACGGTCATCGTCGGCCTGGATGACGCGCCGCCGGGCATTTTGTTGTGGCGCTCCATTCTGCAGTGGCTGGGCGGCATCGGCATCATCGTCATGGGTGTCGCTATCCTGCCGATCCTCAGCGTCGGCGGCATGCAGCTCTTTCGCGCAGAAAGCTCTGATCTTTCGGAGAAAATCCTGCCCCGGGCCGCCCAATTGGCGTCCGCCACCGGCTTGATCTATCTCAGCATCACGGTCGCTTGCGCCGTTCTCTACTGGTCGGCCGGCATGGATACCTTCGATGCCACGGCCCATGCCATGACCACGGTCGCGACCGGCGGCTTCTCCACCCACGACACGTCGATCGGCTATTTCGGCAGTCCGATGATCGAATGGACAGCGATCGTGTTCATGCTGATCGGCGGCATGCCGTTCGTCATCTACATTCAGGCGGTCGCCGGCAACGCGAGAGCCCTTGCCGCCGATGCCCAGGTCCGCTGGTTTCTCACCATCGCGCTTGTCTCGGCGGTGACCATCGCGGTTTTCCTGCTCATCAACTCAGATTTGCAGCCTATGGACGCGGTTCGCATGTCAGCGTTCCATGCCACGTCGCTGATGACCGGGACCGGCTATGTTGCAGCCGATTACGGCCTTTGGGGGCACTTCCCGATCGCCGCCTTCTTTTTCCTGATGTGCGTCGGTGGCTGCACCGGATCGACCACGGGCGGCATCAAGATCTTTCGGTTCATCGTCCTCTACGAAGTTGCCCGGAGCCAGATCGCCCGGCTGATCCAGCCTCACGGCGTGTTCCCCACCAGCTACAATGGACGAACGCTGCCCGATTCCGCGGCCATCTCTGTCATGGCGTTCTTTTTCCTTTTCGCGCTCAGTTTTGCCGTGCTCGCACTGCTCTTGGGCCTAAGCGGTCTCGACTATTTGACCGCCATGTCGGCGGCGCTGACGGCACTAGCCAATGTTGGGCCCGGTCTAGGCCCGCTTATCGGTCCGGTCAGCACCTTCGCCAACCTCGAGGAACATGTGAAATGGCTTTTGGCGGTCGCCATGTTGGTCGGCCGGCTGGAGCTATTCACCCTGTTCGTGCTGGTGTCGCCCGCGTTCTGGCGGATCTGATAATCCGGTTGGCGACGGCGCGGTCCTGAATCAGTCGGCGGTCGAACGGAAGCTGACGGGCGCCACATCGGCCGCGTCGTAGAACCGTTTGGCCCCTTCGTGCAGCGGTACGGCAAGACCGTCGAGCGCCGTTTCCAACGTGATTTCAGCGGCCTGCGGGTGACCGCTGTCCAAGTAAGCTCGAGAATTCGGATGCCAAAGCGCTTCCACGATGGCCTCGATCAGGTCGTTGTCCATGCGACTGGTCGTGACCCATTGGGCCATGATGCTGATACTGTCGACCGAGCCCACGCCCTGGTAGGTTCCGGCCGGGATTGTACTGGCGGTGAAAAAACCGACCGAATGAGCGAGCATGTTGATCTGATCGGGATCCAGGCTCAGCAATCCGGCGCCGAGCTGGCCGACCGCCTCCTCGACCGCCCGCGTCGGGTAGCCGGCGATCAGGCAAAACGCATCCAGTTCGCCCTCACGCATCATCTGTAGCGCTTGGCTGGAGCTGCTGTAGATCGGGTCCATCGCGTCTTCGGGCACGCCATGCGCCTCGAGGATGGCCCGGGCCTGGGCCAAGGTTCCCGAACCCCGGGAGCCGAGCGCCACCCGCTTTCCTTTCAGATCGGTGATGGTCTCGATCTCGTCGGGTTTCAAAACGACGATGTGAAGTACCTCGGGGTACAGGCTGGCGAGCGCCCGGAGGTCTTTCATCGGCTCGCGGTCGTTGAACATGTTTTCGCCGTAATGCGCCCAGTAGACGACGTCGGCTTGAGCGAAACAACTTTCCACCGTGCCCATGCCCAGCGCCTCGACATTGTCGATCGAGCCCTCGCTGGCGACGGCCGCGGCGATCAGGCCAGGCACACCACAGCTGCCGCCCCGAGCGCAGCTCCGGGCTCCGGGAGGGCTCGAGATGACCTCGGCCACGAGCCCGCCAATCGGGTAGTAGGTGCCGGCCACGCCACCAGTGCCGATGCGAAAGAATTTGGGCATCGGCGCGTCACGTTGAGCAAGCACCGCCGTCGGCGCCAGCGCCAGGCCCAAACCACTCAGGATAGCCTTGCGCCGTCGCAAACTCATCGGGTTGATCCTCATTGTTGGCAAGGCACCTTAGCCATGCCCTTGACAAATGAGAATAATGCTAAAGTAGGCGGATTCCCAGGGGGTCGCTCAATTCAGGCAACGAAATCAGGTCAATTGGCCTGCTTCTGTGGCGTCCAGTCCACAGGGTAGCTCGACGACGAAACAGGCACCGCCCTCCAGACCATCCTCGATCCAGATCTGTCCATCCATCCGGTCGACGATCTTGGTGCAAGCGGCCAGCCCGATGCCGCTGCCGTCATAGCGGCTTCGGGGATGAAGTCGGCGAAACATCTCGAACACCTCGGCGCGCTGCTCGGGCGCGATACCGATGCCATTGTCGCTGATGCGGATTTCACACCGAGCGCCTCGGCGCGCGGCGTCGATGATGATCTCCAGCGGACGTTCGGCGCGGTATTTGACGGCGTTGACGATCAGATTGCGGAAAAGCCGTTCCAGATCACTGGCGTGACCCGGTATCACCGGCAGCGTCGCCACCTCGATCCGTCCGGTTTCCGGAACTAGGGCCGCCACGTCCGTCAGCACGTGACCGATTGTGACGTTGAGGTCGACCGGCTCCGGATCCCCCTTGCTCTGGCCGATCGTGGCGTAGCCCAAGATCTCCTCGATCAGCCGTTGCATGCGTTGACTGCCCTCGACCATGTAGGCGAGGAACGCGCGTCCCTCCTCGTCCAACCTTTCGGCGTAGACATCATCCAACAGCGCGCCGTAGCGGCTGATCGCGCGCAAAGGCTCCTTCATATCGTGGGAGGCGAGGGACGCGAAATTGCGCAGATCCTGGTTCGATCGCTCCAATTCCCTGGCGTAAGCGGCGAGACGGCGCTCGGCATCCTTGGCCTTCGCCCGGCTCTCCTTCAGTCGCTCGGCGCTGACCGCCACGAACAGAACCGTCACGGCCGTCGCCCCGACGAAAAGACCGAGCTCGATCAGCGCCGGCAGATCGAGGGCGCCGGCCGATGCAAACGGACCGAGGCCGTCCCGGGCGAGCATGAGCGCGACGCAGGCGATCATGAACATCGTCGCGCTGGCGACCAGGGCGCCGAGCCGGAGCGCGGACCAGAGAAGCAGCCCCTGGACGACCACTACCAACGCAAACAGCTGCGCGCTGAAAATGACGCCGGTCAGCGCCGCCGTCACGGCGGTCACAACGATCAATTCGTTGAGCTTGAGCCGTCCGCGCAGACCGGCCCGCGCTTCCGGGCGGTAGGCCAGGACCAGAGGTGTCGTCAAAAGGGCTATGGCGGCACCGGTGATCCACACCGACTGCCAGCTCTTGGCCCAGGAACCGACACTTTCGGTGCCGGTGATCGTCGCTGTCGCAAGACCGCCGAGGTTGGCGGTGATACCGGCGACGATGAACACCAGCCACATGACGTCGGCGGGACCGAGGTTGGTCTTCTCGGGCCGGATCGTCTGCCGGATGAGCCACCAGGCGCCGAGCGCCAGCAGGCAATCGGCGCCGCCGATCAGCAGCGCTTCGCTGACGCTGCCATGGTCGCGGATGAGCAGATCGGTCGCCAGCACCAAGACCAACTTCGCCTGCCAGCCGAGGCGGCCCCGCGCCAGAAGGGCCGGCAGCATGATCGCCCAACCGGGCAGGAACGGCCCGGCCAGGCCGATTTCCGCCGCGATCATGCGATCGGTGAGCGCGAGCGGGCCGGCGCAGGCGAAAAGGATCAGGGCCTCGGCGGTTGCGAGAATGGCCCAGCCAAGCGAGGGGGAAGTGAGGAAGGGGATCTGTTCGCGAACGGTAGCCATGGCGGAGGCTTACCATTCGGTGGTTAACGATTCTCTAGCGGCTGGCCTTTAATGCGCGCGACGTAGCGGTCGCGAATCATGTCGATATGGAGACGAAGCGTGTAGGCCAGGTCGGCGTAGGCCACGGGCACGTCGATCTGACGAACTTCATCGTCGATCCGATCAAGCCGTTCGACCAACTGGCGCAAACGCTCCGGCGCGTAGGTGACGTTTGCCTCGGTCTCGACCTCTCGAACCTGCTTGTACCAGCGATAGACCCGGGAGCGGATGCGCCAGCGATAGACAGGTGGCAACACCCGGACCAGGGGAATGAAGAGCGTCAGCAGGGGGATCAGCATCACGACCAGGCGGTCGATCAGATTGGCCATCCAAAAGGGCAGGTAGCGTTGCAGGAAGGGCTCACCCCGTTCCAGGTAGCGCTTGGCGTCCGGATGCAGCGGCAGTTCGACGTTTAAGGCGGACGGGAAATGATCCGGGCGGGCGAACAGATCGCCCTCGCCGTGGACCTCGTGGGCCGCGTGCAGAACCCTTTCGACCAGGGCCGGGTGCAGATCGGCCCGCGAGACCAGGCTGGCGACCGGTGCGATCAGCGTGACGGGCCGAGGCGGTATGTTGGCCTCGAGGTCAATCGCGCCGTCAGCCAGTTCCAGACGGCGCAGATAGGTCATCTGTTGGGCGTAAGCGTCGGCACGGCTGAAGCTCATCACCGGCTGGCCACTGGTCAGAAGCTCCTGGACCAGGGGCGAATCCACCGCGCTGACGATGAACATGGCATCGACCTTGTCGTTGCGCAGACCCTCGACGGCGTCGCGCCCGCCAATCGCGAGGATGTCGGCGGTGTCGTCCGTGATGCCATTGGTCGCCAGCAATTGGCGAACGACGCTCGCCGTGCCGCTCCCTTCGGCGCCAACAGCGAGACGCAAGCCGTCCAAATCGTTCAGACGCCGGATCCGGCGATGGTCCTCAGCCAGGAAAACCCACAAGGGCTCGAGAAACACGGAAGCCAGCGCGGTCAGATTCTCGCCATCGAGAACCGTCGTGACCCCACCCTGGATGAAGGCGATGTCCGCTGGCTCGCTGTCGGCCTGCAACAGCTGCAAATTGTCAATGGACCCGGCCGTGTGGATGATCTCCACGTCGATCCGGTCCTCACTCAAAGCTTCTGCGTAACGTTCTGCGAATGCCGCATAGGCGCCGTCGGCATCGCCGGCGGCGAACCTCACCACGCCCGGAGGCGCTGGCTCGACGAAATAGTAGGCAACGACCAGGCCGATGGCCGTGATCAGCAGGATCGGCGCGGAAACCTTCAACCATTCGACCATCTGCGTACTCTAAGACGCCAAAACCGAAAGGCCGGGATCGGCCAAGGCCGGTTTCACTTCCGGGCGAACCCACCTCCCGGCGTGAAGTTCGCCCGACACCCCATTCAATGCGCCCGGCTTGAGCGCCAGGCCGAGCAGGCGCGCCGATTCTTCGCCCTTTAACCAAACCGCCGGATCAACGGTTTCGAAGCCGAATTGCCGATAGTAGGTGGCATCACCGGTCAGGAAGCAGAGAGCGAAACCCAGCTCTTCTGCCTTCGCCAGCCCCATGCGCACCAGCGCCCGGCCCATACCCTGGCCGCGGCGCGCCGGGTCCACGCCCAAGGGCCCGAGAAGCAATGCCGGTTGATCGCCGGCCGCGATCCGCCAGAAACGGATGCTCGCCTTGAGTTCGCCATCGACCAGGGCAATGAAACAGAGCTCCGGCAGCGGCACCAATGTGCGGCGCAACGCGTAAACCGGTTTGTTGTAGCGGTCGTGGCCGAAACACGCGTCCAGCAGCGTCTCGACGGCGGGCAGATGATGGGGTTCTTCCGGAAGAAACAAGATCATTTTGGTGGCTTCGACGGCGTCAAACATACCGCGCAGGCGCGGACGGCGATGAGTTATCAAGCGTGGATGCGTCGTCGTCGGGCCATGGTTGCGTCTCCTCGACGCTGTGCCTTGCTCGATATCGCAAAGGCTGTCAAGGGCTTGGGAAGAAGCGGACCGGGAGGACGTGGGCGTTATGACTGTTCGGTGGGGGATCATCGGCTGTGGCGACGTGACCGAGGTCAAGAGCGGTCCGGCTTTCCGGCGGTCCGCCGGCTCGGAACTCACCATGGTGATGCGACGCGACGGCGACAAATGCCGGGATTATGCGGCCCGCCACGGGGTTCCGGCGTGGACCACCGATGCCAACGAGCTGATCGCCAGCGACCAAGTCGACGCCGTCTACATCGCCACGCCCCCCAGCACCCACGCGGCTTACGTCAAAGCGGTGGCGGCCCGGCGAAAGCCGGTGCTGGTCGAAAAACCGATGGCGCTCAATCTCGGCGAATGTGATGCCATGATCGAGGCTTGCGCCGACGCCGGCGTGCCGCTTTTCGTCGCCTTCTACCGCCGCTGCCTGCCTCGGTTCGAGCGCATGCGCAAGCTGGTCGAGGTGCGGGCGATCGGCGAGCCACGGCTGATCCTGGTGCGGCACATCAGCCCGCTCTCAAAGAATGCCGGGTGGCGGGTCGATCCGGCCACGAACGGTGGCGGCATTTTCGTTGATGTCCAGGCCCACACGCTGGACTGGCTGGATCACGTCTTCGGCGAGCCGGAAGACGCGGTCGGTCTGATCGCCAACCAGGGGCAGGGCTATCCGGCGGAAGATACGGTCGTTGTGTCTTTACGCTGGCCTGGCGGTCTCAGCGGGACGATGAGCGCCTGCTATGCCGCCGACAGGCGCGAGGATGAGGTCACCATCATAGGCACCGAAGGCCGCATGGCCATGAGCTTTTTCGCCCCGTCGCCGATCCGGATCACCCATATAGACGGCGGCGAACAGATCATTGATCTGCCCGATCCGCCCGATGTCCATCAGCCGCTTATCCAGGCGATCGTCGCGGATCTGGAAGGCGGGGCGCCGTCCCCAAGCACCGGCGAAACCGCTCGGCGGACGACGGCGCTGATCGACCGTCTCTACGCCTCCTGGCGCGGTACGAGAAACTGAGACGCCAATGATCAGGAAGCGTGCTCAGACGATGATGCCGTCCGTCGACGGTGAGGACGCGGGCCTGGCGCCGGCGATCCGGGCCCTGAGCTTCATCAGCGCCAGCCGACACGCATCGCGCTCGCGGGTGCCAGTCGGGACGCCGATCCAAATCTCCGTCCCGGTCACCGGATCGACGGCGGCCACCCGGGTTATCGGGCCAAGCGCGACGAACTCGAACAGGACCGCATCCCCGTCAAGAAAGTCCCGATCAGCCAAAACAACCCCTCGTCATTTCACTAACTAGCGATCAAGATCAATCGATGCGGGCGCTTGAAGCGCCAATGGTTCCGTCTACTCTAACCTCTCGTGATTAACAGAAAGTCACCAGCGTGATGTTGCAGCGCCTTTTCTTCGCGAGCGGTTTCGGATTGTCGGTGTTTGCAACGGCGCTGGCACAGGAGCAGCCGGCGGGCGTTCGCGTCGATCCCGTGCAGATCGAACCTCTAGTCCAGACCCAACCGGTTCTCGGGCGGTTCGTCGCATCTCAGGAGGGGCCAGTCGCTGCGCGTGTTGAGGGCGCGCTCATGGCCATTCAGGTTCAGGTCGGCGATCACGTGGAGCCGGGCGACGTGCTGGCGATGATCGACCCCTCGAGACTAGCGGCGGCCGAGGCACTGGCTCGAGCGCGGGTCGAGGCGGCTGAGGCTCAGATCGAGGAGGCGCAAGCCGAGCTCGCGTTGCAGGAGCAAGAGCGTGACCGAATGGCCCAACTCAGGGGCTCCGCTGCCTTCTCCAAATCGCGTTTCGATGATGCGGCGACGCAGATGCTCGCCGCTGAAGCGCGTATCCAGGGCGGCGCCGCCGAACTCGATGTCGCCCGAGCCAATTTGGAGGTGGCGGTGCGCGATCTGGCCGACGCTACCATCACGGCTCCCTATTCAGGGGCGGTGACCATGCGCCACGTTAGTTCTGGCGCATTCCTGCGCGTTGGCGACGCCGTCGTCGATCTGATCGATGACGGTGACTTGCAGATCGAGGCAGACGTGCCGTCGAATCGCATCGCTGGCCTCAAGCCGGGCATGCCCGTCAGGGCGTCGATTGATCGGGAGACCGAATTCGAGGTGATCGTACGCGCGATCGTGCCTCTGGAAAATCCGCTGACACGCACCTTGGCGGTGCGTTTCGAACTACCCGATCGCGAATTCGATCAATTGCTGGCTGCCGGTCAAAGTGTCACCGTCGAGGTGCCGCTCGGGATATCGCGTGATGTGGCGACCGTACATAAGGATGCGGTGCTGCGAAAAGGTTCGGGCGATGTGGTGTTCGTGGCCGAAGACGATGCCGCTGGCATCCGGCCGGTGACGCTCGGCGCCAGTGTCGGCGGTCGTTTTGAGGTGATCAGCGGCCTTGAAGCTGGCGAGCTCGTCGTCATTCGTGGCAATGAACGCCTGCGTCCGGGACAAACGATCGCTTATGAGATTCCAGGCAAGGACGCTGGAGCAGTTGCCGCGCCGGACCCCGGAAACACGGCTGACAGCACATCGGACGGAGCTTCCTGACCCGTGAATGTGATCCGCCTCGCAATCGAACGTCCGATCGCCGTTATCAGCGCCGTCTTGATGGCGGTGATGTTCGGCTGGGTCGCTCTCCAGACCATCCCGATCCAACTGACCCCGGACGTTAACAGGCCGGTCATCACCATAGAGACCAATTGGCCTGGTGCCGCGCCGGCGGAGGTCGAGCGGGAGATCGTCAACCGCCAGGAAGACGCGCTTCGCGGTCTGGAAGGCGTTGAGAGTATCACCAGCGAGTCCCAAACCGGCCAGGGCGAGGTCACGCTCGAATTCTCGGTCAGCCAGAACATGGATCGCGCCCTTTTGTTGGTCGCGAACCGGCTCGACCGGGTGGACGGTTATCCGGAAGAGGCGGACGAACCGAGCCTGTCCACCGCAGGCTCCGAAGACAATGCGATTGCCTGGTTCATCATCACTCGCCTCCCCGGCAATGACCGGCCCATTCACACTTACGGTGACTTTGGCGAGGATGTCATCAAGGAGCGTCTGGAGCGCGTTCCGGGCGTCGCCCGCGTCGACATTTTCGGTGGTTCTGAGCGCGAGCTTCAGGTGGTCGTTCAGCCTGATCGGCTGGCCCGCTTCGGCCTGACCGTGCCGGATGTCGTTGACGCCCTGCGCCAGGCCAGCATCTCCATGAGCGCCGGCGATATCGACGAGGGTAAGCGACGCTACGTCGTCCGGACCGAGGGCGAATTGACCACGCCGGAAGACGTGTCCGCCGTGGTCTTGCGCTCAATGGAGGATCCTATCTCCGGCCGGCTCGCACGGGTGACGGTCGGCGATGTTGCCGACATCGCTTTTTCCCATAAGGAAGCGACCTCCTACATCCGTTATCTGGGCGAGCGGGCCCTGGCCGGCCGGGCGATCCGCGAGATCGGTGCCAACGTCATCGAGACCATGGAGGGCCTGCGGCTCGCGGTTGCAGAGCTGCAGGCCGGGCCGGTTCCTGGCGAAGACCTCCGGATCCGCCAGGTCTACGATGAGACCGTTTACATCAACAGCGCGATCGATCTGGTCCAACAGAACATTCTCGTGGGCGGGGCGCTCGCCGCCATCTTGCTCCTGTTATTCCTCAGATCGTTCGGCGCGACGCTCATCGTCTCCGTCGCCATTCCTGTATCCGTGATCGCCAGCTTCGTCGCCATGGCGGCGATGGGTCGTTCGATCAACGTCATCTCGCTTGCCGGCCTCGCCTTTGCGGTCGGCATGGTCGTCGATGCGGCGATCGTCGTGCTGGAGAACATCTACCGGCTGCGCCAACAGGGCCTTAGCGCGTCCGAAGCGTCCTACAAAGGGGCGGCTCAAGTGTGGGCCGCCGTTCTGGTGTCGGCCTTGACCACGGTCATGGTCTTCATTCCGATCTTGGTCATGGAACTGGAGGTGGGCCAACTGTTCCGCGACATCGCCGTGGCCATCTCGGTCGCGGTGCTACTGTCACTTCTGGTGGCCGTCACTTTGATACCGGCTATGTCGAAGCGGCTTCTGGGCTCACCCCGAGCCACCAGCATGACCAACCGGCGGCTGCCGTTGATCGACGATTTCGCATCCGCCGTTCAGGGCGTGATCATGGGCTTCGCGCGGCGGATCGTCACCAACCGGTTGGCCGCTTTCTCCGTCGCCGCGGGAACGGCGACATTATGCGCCATCGTGGCGGTCCAGAGCCTGCCGAAGCTGGAGTATCTGCCGACCGGCAATCGAAACCTGGTGTTCGGCATCATCGCCCCGCCGCCCGGATACAATCTGGAGACCATGGCCGAGATCGCCTCCGGCGTGGAAAGCGCCACACGCGGCCTGTGGGCCAGCAACCAGGGGACCGGCGGTGGTGAACCCGATGGCGCGGCCGAGCCCGACGGACAGGAGGCGGACGGAAGCCCGGCGCTGTTCGAGATCTTTTTCTTCGTGGCCTTCCGCGGCAACACGTTTCTCGGTGCCAGCGCCGCCGATCCGTCGCGGGTGGCGGAATTGATCGGTCCCATGAGCGGACCGATTTTCCAGGAGCCCGGTACCTTTGGCTTCATCCGCCAGCCGTCCCTGTTTGGCCGCGGTTTCGGCAGTGGTCGGTCGATCGATTTCGACATATCGGGACCGGAGCTTGAGCCCATATTAGGCGTGGCTCTTCAGGCGACCGGCATGATCAGCGAGCTCATGCCGCGTGAGGAAGGCCACCAACTTCGCCCCCTTCCCGGTTTGGAGTTGGGCGCGCCTGAGGTCCGTCTCGAGCCGGATCGTATCCGGCTGGCGGACAGCGGCGTGTCGGCGCGTAACTTCGGCACCACCGTCGACGTTTTCAACGACGGCATGCGGGTCACCGAGATCACGGTGGGCGGGGATCGCATCGATCTCACGCTCAAGGGACCGACCGAGCTTGAGCGGCGAACCCAGAGCATCGCCGAATTGCCGGTCGTGACGAGTGAGGGCCAGATCCTGCCCGCCGCTTCTCTGGCCCGGGTCGACGTGACCGCCGGGCCGACGGAGATCCGCCACAAGGAGCGCGAGCGAACCGTTACCCTTCAGGTCAGCCCGTCGGCGGACCTTCCGCTTGAAAGCGCTCTCGAAATTCTCCAGGAGCAGGTCATGAAACCGCTCCAGGACCAGGGACTGCCGCCCGGCGTCACCCTCCGTTTGTCCGGCACGGCCGATGAACTGGTCCGGACCTTCGAGGCGATGAAGGTCGATTTGCTGTTGGCTCTGGTGATCGTGTATCTGGTGATGGCGGTCTTGTTCGAGAGCTTCCTCTATCCGCTGATCATCCTGATCTCCGTACCGCTTGCCGCCGCCGGGGGTGTGTTGGGCTTGCGGATCACCATGAGCCAGGACCCGGCGGTTCAGCTCGACATGCTGACGCTGCTCGGCTTCGTCATTCTGATCGGCATCGTCGTCAACAATGCCATATTGTTGGTGCACCAGACGCTTTATCACCTGCGCGAGGAAGGCATGGCGGTCGCTGACGCCATTTTGGAGGCGACGCGCAATCGTCTTCGCCCGATCTTCATGAGCACGCTGACGAGCGTGGTCGGTATGTTGCCGCTGGTCGTGTTTCCCGGCGCCGGTTCCGAGCTCTACCGCGGCCTGGGATCGGTGGTCGTGGGCGGGCTCGCATTCTCGGCGCTTCTGACGCTTCTTCTCATTCCGCCGCTGCTCGCCTGTTTCCTGACCGAGAGCGCTGCTCGGGACCGCGAGAAAGACCGCCTCGCCGGTGGTGCTCAACCGGCTCCGGCTGAGTAGGCGATGGCATCGCCGGAAGAAGGGGCGGGCCGTTTTTGCTCCGCGTGGCGCCTGAGTTGGGCGTAAAGGATAAAAGCGAGCAGGTAGAAGGCATAGCCAGCGACCAGCGCCAGCTTGAACCCAAACCAAAGCGCCAGGACCATCGCCAGAAGACCGCCGACCACAGTGAACAGCCCATTCATGCCCCACGCCCAGGCGACGGCACCGGTCGGCTTATTCGCCAGCGCGAGAATGCCAAGCGGTAGGGGCATGCCCATGAAGAAGCCCAAAGGGAAACACATGAGCGCGGTCGCGGCGATCCGCACGGGCATCGGCTCCGCGAGCAGGGCCTCGGTCAGAGGCGGCTGAACGAACCACAAGGTCAACGCAACGATAAAAATGCCGACGAATGGCAGGGTCCACCGGTTCCTGGGATCGATGCCCCAGCTCTCGGCGCTGAGGCTGCCGAGCCCGGCGGCCAGCAGCATCGTGCAGATCACGGTGGAGTAGGCGTAAAGCGGAAAGCCCACCAGCCGCATGAAGATGTGGATCAAAACGATTTCGACGATGATGAAGCCGGCGCCGAGACAGGCGTGATAGCCGATCGCCGCGCCCTTGCCGGCCCAGGGGGTGCGCCCGGCCCTAGAGAACAAAAGCGGAAGGAGAACGAATCCCACGCCCAGAATGATTGCCGCGACGCCCGTGACCACCAGGTGGACGACATCCATAGGCAGCACTTTCAGATGCTTCATCTGCTCGTTGAGGAGATGGCGGGTCCCCGGGTCGAGAAAGCGTTCCGGTGCTGGCTCAAGAAGATCGAATTCGGTGCGCACGAAGTTGAAGAAGGGCTGATCGTCCGTGGCCGGTGCCACGTTGAAGGGCGTCAGATCTTGCAGCGCCGGCGCCAGTGGCGCTTCGAAAAAGCCCGGGTCCAGAAAGCGCGGTGCCTCGGGGAGGGGACTCTGGACCGCCATATGGGTGTCGTACTGATTGTGGCCCGCGGGCAGCATGAAGCCGTCGATCCAGCGGATCTCCTCGGCTGTCCAGGGCGACATTTTGACGAGCATGGTCGGGATGTTGTCGGCGTGACAGCACCGCTGATAGATCAGGACGTGACGTTCGAAGCTGCCTCGGCCCAGCTTTGCCCAGGCGGCGGCCGCCGTCGTCACCATGCGCGGAAAAACGTGATGGTTGACGTGGAGGATGCCGTTATCGGCGAGGCTTGAAAAATACTCCTCATAGGCCTCGACGGTCTGCAAGAAGGTCGCGGAGACCGCGCCGGATCCGGCAGCCATGCTCGACGATGTGTGGTTCGAAAAGATCTGAATGATGTCGTAACGCTTATCGTGGGCGCGGAGAAAAGCGCGCCCCTCCCCGTGAACGTGATCGACACGGGCGTCGCCGAAAACGTCGCCGATATAGTCGCTGTAGTGGCCTCCTGTGATGTCGACGACGGTGCCGACCATCTCGACCGCGTCCACATGGGCGGCGCCGTAGACGAGAGCGGCTTTGGTCTCCTGGCCGCCGCCTGCACCGATGACCAGGACTTGACGTTCTCGATCCTCGCCGTCGTTCGCCGCTTTGAAGGCGTGGGAGACCGCCACCAGGCGGCCCCACATATGCCGGGCGTGATCGCGCTTGTCGGCATCGAGCGTCGCGCGGAGATCTGTAAACTCGCCGTCGAACGGAATCAGATAGGTCGACTGGCTGCCGCCGTCATAGGCGACGTGCTTGCCGTCAATCAGCAGATATTGCATCTCCGGGATCGCCGTGACGTCGATTTTCGACACCGGATCCCAGCGGGAGAACTCTATTTTGCCCAATTCCTGGGCCGCCAGAACATCGCGTTTGTTCACATGGACCCGGAAATCGAGGCTGCCCGGCGGCGGTAGCGAGACCAGGATCAAAGCGGCCACCGTGCCACCGGCTGCAGCATTTATCGCCAGACCGCGTCCGGAGAACACGGCGGCCGCCAGTACCGCCAGCGCGCCGGACAGAATGAGCAAACCCGGCGCACCGAAAAAGGGAATGAACGGGATCACGCAAACCGCGCCGAGGGCCGCGCCGACCAGGTCATAGAAGTAAAGGGTTCGGATCCGCCCGGGATAGGTCGAAAAAATCAGGGCCAGGATCAAGCCGCCGAGAAAAAACGGCACCGCGATCGTCAGATACATGACAACGAAGAAGCTGAACTGCGCGAACGGCTCTTCTGGCACCAGTTCCGCCTGAAACGGATTGGCGTTCAGAAGCGGCGTAATCGCCAGGATCGCCAGGGCGTAGGCGAGGCAAAGCCAGATCAGCCGGTGTTTGGTCCGCTCGGGGTCGCGGTGCCGATGAAAGGCCAGAAGCACGCCGGACATACCGAAGGCAAAGAGCGCGCAAGTGATCACCATGTAAGCGATGTTCGGGAACAAGATGACGTCGAAAACGCGGATCAGGATCAGCTCGACGAGCAGGGTGGTGAACGCGACTAGAAACACGCCGACATTGAGCGTGGCGGAAGACGACATCGCAGGCAGCCCTCAGGTGACGTTTTTTCTTCGATTGGAAGCAGTGCATGCCGCGAGCCGGTTCACTCTGCAAGGGGCAAAAACCGATCGGGAAACTACCAGCTTGATGAGCTGCTCGCGTTTCGAGCGACGCTGGGCGGGGATGCTCGCCTGCTGGAGGGGTCAGCGGCTCGACGCCTGGAGCGGTGTTCCGTATCGCCGGAATGATCCACAACTTATCTTCCGGATTTCCCAGTTCAATCCACAGAAGTGACCACAGTATGACAGAACAAAATTTTCCAAAAACGCTGGTCACTTACCCTTGCTTTAACAATTTTGATCGACAATGGTCACGCTATGGATGTGGGTTCGGTGTGCGAAACGCGTCTTCTAGCTGTGTTGGGGCCGACCAATACAGGCAAGACTCACTTCGCCGTCGAGCGGATGCTAGCGCACCGCTCCGGCATGATCGGCTTCCCCCTTCGCCTCCTCGCCCGCGAGATCTACGACCGCATCGTCGCCGCGCGCGGTTGCGAAAGCGTTCTTTTGGTCACCGGCGAGGAGAAGATCGGGCCGGCGAGCGCGCCCTACGTGGTGGCCACCGTCGAAGCCATGCCGCTCGACCGTCAGGTTGCGTTTCTCGCCATCGATGAGGTCCAGCTCGCGGCGGACGAGGAGCGGGGCCACATCTTCACCGACCGCCTTCTCCATGCCCGTGGCTACGAAGAAACGCTCTTCTTGGGATCCGAGACCGCCCGCCGCCTGATCAGAAAGCTGGTGCCGAAGGTCTCGTTCATGAACCGGCCGCGGATGTCGACGCTGTCCTACGCGGGCGAATGCCGGTTGCAGCGGCTGCCCCGCCGCAGCGCGATCGTCGCTTTCTCGGCCCAGGATGTGTACGCGCTCGGCGAATATATGCGCCGGCAAAGGGGCGGTGCGGCCATCGTCCTGGGCGCCTTGAGTCCCCGGACCCGCAATGCCCAGGTCGAGCTCTACCAAAATGGCGAGGTCGACTATCTGGTGGCTACAGACGCGGTCGGCATGGGCCTCAACATGGACGTCGAGCATGTCGCCTTCGCCGGTCTTTCCAAGTTCGACGGCCGCCGGCGCCGGCGGCTCACCTTCTCCGAAATCGGTCAGATCGCCGGGCGTGCCGGACGTCACATCCGAGACGGAACCTTCGGTACCACTCATGAGGCGGGTGGTCTGCCGGACGACGCCGTTCAGGCGGTCGAAAACCATCAGTTCCCGGATCTCAACCATCTTCGCTGGCGTAACAGCCGGCTGGATTTCTCCAGCACCACGAACCTATTGAAATCGCTGGAGATGCCGGCGCCCGATCCGGCCCTGATCCGAACCAAGGATGCCCTTGACCACCGGAGCCTGGTTCTGTTGTCGCGCCGCGAGCGGATCGCCAAGCGGGTGACCTCGCCGGATCTGGTGCACCTTCTGTGGCAGGTCTGCCAGATCCCGGATTACCGCAAGACCCTGACTGACGCGCATGTCCAGCTCCTGGTCACCATGTTCGACCATCTGACCACCGGCAACGGCGTGCTCGCCACCGATTGGGTCGCCCGCATGGTCGACCGGCTCGATCGGACCGACGGTGACATCGACACCCTGGTCAACCGCATCGCCTATGTTCGCACCTGGACCTACATCTCGCATCGCGGCGAATGGCTCGACGATCAGTTGCATTGGCAGGCGCGGACGAGGGCGGTGGAAGACCGGCTCAGCGATGCTCTGCACGACCGCTTGACCCAACGTTTCGTCGATCGTCGGACGTCTGCCCTGCTCAAGCGACTGCGCTCCGAGGACCAGATCGTGGCCCGGGTCGGCGATGACGACCAGGTCGAAGTGGACGGTCACATCGTCGGTCGGATCCGGGGCCTCAAGTTCGAACTGGTGACCACCAATGCCCAGGCCGAACGGCGGGCCGTAGCCGCGGCTGCGCGCAAGGTGACCGGCCGGGCCCTGAGCGAACGGATCGAGCAGCTCGTCGCCTGCTCAGACGAGGAGCTCAGCCTCGACGACGAGGGCGCGATCCTCTGGCGGGACGAGGCGGTTGGCCGGCTGGAGAGGGGTGCCGGCGTCGGCGCACCGAAAGTCCGGGCGCTTTTGGACCAGGACGCGACCGCCCGGGCGAGCGAGAAGGTGACCCGGCGCCTGGCGGCCTGGTGGGTGAGTTTTCGGGACCGGGTGCTGGCGCCGCTCGCCGGTCTGCAGCAGCTTCTGGACCAGGGCCGGCTCCGTGGTGCGGGGCGCGGTCTCGCCTTTCGCCTGATCGAGCGCCTAGGCACCACCGACGCCAACGATGCCACCTCGCTTTGCCGGAGCCTGACCGACCAGGACCGGGCTCTGCTCGCCGAGATCGGTGTGCGCTTCGGGGTGCATTCGATCTACATTCCGCGCCTGCTCAAGCAGGAGCCTTTGCGTCTTCGCCGGCTACTGTGGCGCATCCACACCAAAAAGACGGGCCTGCCCCGGGTCGACCGGGTCGGTCTGGTCACCGATGGCGCGGTCAATGAAGAGGATTACTTCGCGCTCGGCTTTCACGCATTCCGCAGCGCCGCGCTCCGGGCCGATGTGGCCGAGCGTTTCGCCCAGGCGCTACGCCAGAAAACCAAGGACGGTAAGAGTTTCGCGCCGAACGGCGATCTTTTCGGGCTAGTCGGGCTCGAGCCCGGCCGTGTTCACAATCTTATCCAAGACTTGGGCTACCGTCTGTGCGGGGAGACCGACGACCGGGTGATCCGGTTCCGTCGGGCGCCCAGACGTCGCGTCAAGCGGCGCTCCCCACCTTCGGCACGGCCGCAGAGGAGCGAGCCGGGCCACGCTTTTGCCGCTCTCAAACAACTCAAGGTGACCGCATGACGATGAAGGAGCAGGGTACCAATCAGAGGCTCGATCAATGGTTATGGCATGCCCGCTTCTTCAAATCGCGAACCTTGGCCCAACGGGCCGTCCAAGCGCGCAAAATCAGAGTTAACCAGATGGTTGTTCCGAAACCCGATTACCGCCTCAAGGCCGGTGACGTTTTGACCTTCACCCAGGGCGCGGGCGTCCGCGTGGTTCGGGTTCGCGACGTCGGCGCGAGGCGCGGACCGGCGGTGGAAGCCCGCCAGCTCTACACCGATGTCAGACGGGAAACGGTCGCCGCCGATGCTCTGGTCGCCGCCGGCTAGAAACTTTTCGAGGCAAAGCGACGGTTTTTGATGCGATGACCTCGCCAAACGAAAGGCAGCGTCCTCAAGCCGGATCGGATCCACTGCTTTTATCCGCGGTCGGCTTGCTGGCGGTGTTATGCGCCTGACGTAAGCGCAAACGTCCAGGTCGCGGCAACGATCATGCCGGCAATCATGGCGCCGACGGCGCTCTTCCAGCCGAACATGACCAGCGCGGCGAGGGCCGTCGCCGCGGCTTCACGGATGCCGCCCTGGGCCAGGATCGAGGCGATGAGTGCGGCGATGACAGAAACTGAAAGACCGTCGAGAAAGCGGCCGATGAATGCCGAGTTCTCGATCCGGCTCATCAGGATCGAGCCCAGCAGCCGGCTCGCGAAAGTGACCCCGGCGATCACCGCGATCGCCGCCCATGGCGCCAGGTCACTTGGCATGGAAGATCGTCGCGGCCAGGCCACCCGAAAAGGCAGCGAGAATGACGTTCCACCCGGTGGGCCCCCATGCCAAGGACGCAATCGAGACGACAGCAGCGACGATCGCAGGCAGGATCATGGTCCGGTCGTTGAGCTGACCGACCACGACCGCGGCGAAAAAACAGACCATCACGACATCGACGCCGAACGTTTCGGGCTCGCCGATCAAGGACCCGCCGGCCGCGCCGATGGCGGTGCCGGCGATCCAATTCGTCCAGAGGATCAAACCGCCGCCTAGCAGGACACCGACATCCCGCTCTCCCGATTTGAACGCGGGTTGGCTGTCGGCAAAATTCGCATCGCTCAAAAAGGTGAGGACCAGAAGCCGCTTCGCCAAGGGCAACTCATTGACCCAGGGCGCCAGGGCGGCACCCATAATGACGTGGCGGGCGTTCAAGGCCAGGGCGACCAGCGCCAATGATCCGAAGGCGATGGGACTGGTCCAAAAATCGAGAGCCGCGAACTGCGCAGCGCCCGAAAACACCAGGCCACTCATCGTGATCGCCTGAAACGCGCTTAAGCCGGCCTCGACGGCCGCCACGCCGAAAGCGATTCCGAACGGGATGACGAAGATCGCGATCGGAAACAGGCGGCGGGCTCCACGGGTGACACCGCTCATCGTGACGATCGGGTGCGGTCGTGAGCGCCTTCCCGGGTCTTTCCCCGTTCTAACCATAACAGAGGTTAGTCGGATGAGGGGGTCGCCTGTCAACCCTTGTTGTGGTTAGTCTGAGCCCATGACCTACGGTGAAGGCCACCCGGTAAGGCTGGTCGGCGGTCGGCTGGCGCTCGATTTTCTCAACACGGCCGACTGGTCGTCCGATGGCGCCGTCGTCCATGAGAAGATCGGAGCGCTCGCGGATCTTGATATCTGGTTAGAGGCTTTGGGGCTTTCGGAGGTCGACCGCCCCGGTTCGGAGCAAGCGGTGTACCGGTTTCGCCGAGGGCTGAGGGCTCTGTTCCTCGATCAGACCCGCGGCGATTTAGCCATCCTCGAGCCTCATTTACGGCTCATCGACATCAAGAACGGACGGTTTGGCGGTAAGCTGAGGGGCCAGCCTCTCTTCGCTCTGATCGCCGTTTCCGCTCTATCAATCCTGAGCGATCCGCGCGAGCAGGGGCGGGTCAAAACTTGCCCCGGCATCGATTGCGGCTGGATGTTCGTCGATGAGACGAAGAACGGTCGGCGGAAATGGTGTCTCATGGAAACCTGCGGCAACCGCGCTAAAGCGAGCCGCCACTATCAGCGGATCAGCCGAACCCGAGCCGACCCTGGAGCGAAGTAAGGGGCACGCCGGTCACGAGCCCCGGCGAACGCTCGTTCAATCATCTAAGATAATCTCGGACCGAACAATGCGGAGCCGACCCGGACACAGGTGGCACCCAGCTTGATGGCTTTGGCGAAATCGCCGCTCATGCCCATGCTCACTTCTTCGAGCCCGAGACGATCGGCCCAGCGCTTGAGCAGCGCGAAGTGCAGCGCCGGCTCATCATCGACGGGCGGAATGGCCATGAGGCCCGTAAGCGGCAGGGCGTAGTCCTCTCGGCACCGGCCCACGAAGTCGGCGAGATCGCCCGGTAGAACGCCGGCCTTTTGTTTTTCCTCGCCGGTATTGACCTGAACGTAGCAGGGTGGGCGGCGGTCTTGTTTGTCCATCTCCTTTGCGAGCGACCGGGCGAGCTTGTCCCGGTCGACGGTTTGGATCACGTCGAACAGGCGCACGGCCTCCTTCGCCTTGTTGGTCTGGAGCGGGCCGATCATATGCAGCCGGATCTTGGAACGCCGCGCGCCAGACCAACGGTCTTGCGCTTCCTGGACGTAGTTCTCTCCGAAACTGGAGAGCCCCGCGTTCAGACCCGCTTCGATTCGCTCGAGTGGCTGACGTTTGGAAACAGCGACCAGTTCGATCGTCGCCGGATCACGCTCCGCTGCGCGCGCCGCGTCGACGATCTCCTGCCGGACTGCCTGAACACGACCGGCCACGTCCGCCTCGCTTGGTTCCGCTCGCTGGACCATCTATCTATCGCCACCTGAGTTGCCGCACGGGGTTTGCTTCGAGGGGAGGATGCCATGCACGCCGCGCTTAAGGATCTGGACGCGCTCTTTCAGCCGATTGGCGCCGAGGCCTTCATCAACGACTATTTCGATCAGAAACCGCTCCATCTCAAGGGCTCGGCCGACAAGTTCCAGGAGGTGATGACCTGGAGCCATCTGGGCAATCTCCTGTCGCAACTCTCGCTTTGGTCCCAGCGCTCGATGGAACTGGTGCTCGACAAACAGCGGGTCGCACCAGACCAGTATTGCGCGCCGGCGATCGGCCGCGATGGCCACCAGGTGCTGCGCCCCGACGCCAAGAAGGTCAAAGCCTTCCTCAGCCGCGGCGCCACCCTGGTCGCCAATGACATCGACTATCTGACGCCGGGCATGCGCCAGGTGGCATCCCTCCTCGAGACCGCGTTCGGTGCCAAGGCCCAGGCCAACCTCTATCTGTCATCCAAGCGTCGCCAGGGTTTTTCCGCCCACTACGACACCCATGACGTGTTCGCGCTTCATGTCGAGGGCGAAAAGACCTGGCACCTCTATTCCGGGCGCGGCACCCACCCCATCGCCCATCCGGCCTTCGAGCTGCCGATGGAGCAAAAGGAGCGCGAGAAGGGTGAACTCGTTACCGAGGTGAGGATGCAGCCGGGCGATCTGCTCTACCTGCCTCGGGGCTGGTACCACGATGCCCTGGCCGATGACGGCGGCTGCGTTCACATCGCCATGGGTCTCACCTATCCGATCGGGCTCGATGTTTTGGGGACGCTTTTCGAGCGCTGCGTGGCCGAACCGGCGTTTCGCCAAAACCTCCCCCGCGATCCCGCCGCTCTGAAGGAGTATCTGGAAACACTTGGCGCCAAGCTCTACGACGTCGTCACGTCCGATCCGGTGCTCCAACAAACGAAAGCTCTTCAATCGGGCTTTGCCTACGACCGGGAGGCCTATCACCTGCCGGACCTTCTCGAGGAGCCTGCGATCGATTTCCAGGTGCAGGCCAACGGCATCAGACTGGTCGAGCAGGGCGGGCGCTTCGGTTTGCTCAAGGAAGGCCAGAAAGGCGCTGTCGAGGTGCCCGCCAACGTCTCGCCGATGGTCGCCTGGGTGCTGGAGCGCGACGCCTTTGCCCTATCGGACCTCTGCCAAGCTTTTTCCAAAGAACCAAAGACTAACGTCGAACAGTTCGTTGAAGACATGAAACGGATGGCGCTGATCAGAGCTGCCTGATCGGGGAATTTGTTGCATCTATGCAACAGTGTTGCGGAAATGAATGAAGGCTCGCAGACGGGCTCTTGCCGAACCGGTGATTGGCTCGGATAACGCCCATGTGTGCGACGGGCGCTTGGGTCAGTCGCCTGAGTGAAAAAAGCACTCGCCCCTTGGGCTCGTGTGTACGGGGATGAAGATGAAAAAGTTCCTTCTTGGCACGTCGGCGATTGCTGGCGCAGCCCTTTTGACAGCCTCTCAAGCCAATGCGCAGGACTTCGATCTGACGCTCGGCGGCTTTGCCCGGTTCGGTGTCGGTCTCGGTGATGTCGAAGAAGAAAGTGGTGAAGACAGTGCTCGCGAGCACAATTTTTTCACCGACTCCGAGATTATCGTTAACGCCCGGAGCACCTCCGATAGCGGCCTCGAATATGGCGGCACGATCGAATTCGAGACGGACACCAACTCCGAGGCCAATACCGACGAGGCGTGGATTTTCCTCTCAGGTGGTTTCGGTGAAGTCCGCCTGGGTTCTGAAGACGGCGCGGTGGACAACTCCAAGGTCGGTGGCTTCTCGGTCGCGGCTGGTACCGGTGGTATCGACGGTGACGGTTTTGTCGGCGGCACGGTCGACATCGTTCAGACCAATTCCGGCGACGCCAATAAGATCCGCTACTACACGCCCGTGATCGGCGGCCTTCAGTTTGGCGCCAGCTACACCCCGGACGTGGGTGCCGGCGGTGACGTGATCAGCTTGGACGATACCGGCGACATCGAGACCTTGGGTGAAGGCGCGATCGTCTACGAAGGTGCCTTCTCCGGGGTCGACATCACTGCCTCCGTTGTTGGCAGCATCGGCGGTGTCGAAGAGCCCGGCGACGACGATTTCACCGCGATCGGCGGCGGCATTCAGCTCGGTTTTGCGGGCTTCAGCCTTGCCGGCGCCTACTTCCAGGAAGATCTGAGCGACGTCGAAACCGAGATCATCAATGCCGGTATCGCTGCTTCGCTCGGCCCGGCGAACCTCTCCTTTACCTACGGCTTCAACGATGTTGACGATGGCGGCGAGCCCGAGCTCTACGTGATCTCGGCGGACACGGCCATCGCCCCCGGTGCGGTGTTGAAGGGCGATATCGCCATCTTCGACAACGACACCGGTGACGATGATGACGGTGTCACCGGCGTTATTCGTCTCGACTTTTCGTTCTGATCCTTCCGGATCATTGTGTTTGTCCAGGCGGCGGGCTCGTCCCGCCGCCTTTGTCATTTTCGGGGGCACGTGGCTCGCTTTTCTTTGGTCCCCTAGCGAGCGCTTTCTGCTAAACTGACATCAGTTGATGGGGTGACTTGAACGGGTGAGATGGTTCAGGCATATCCAATCTTCGATTGAACATGGTTCCTTGCCAATGAGACCCCTTGTTTTCGTGCTCGGTTCGTTGTGGGGATTCATTTTGGCTGCTCCGGTGGGCGCGGCACCCTTAAGCTTGGGTGGAGGTTGGGAGCCGCAGGCATCGACCGACCCTCTTTCGGCGACCCCATCACCGTCGTCCTTTGCCCAGTTCCAATTCACACCACGGCAAGGACGACTGGGCTCTATTGGGGTCAAGTTCGACGTCGCCCTCGGCGCCCAGGATATGGGTGAGGAGACGACATCTTACCTGGACGGCGTTTTCGATCTGGACCGCCACAAAGCTCTGGGACTGACGCCGACCGAACGGCGGCCGAGTGGAGCGGCTAACCCGAGCGTGAGTTGGCTCGGTGGTGGCGCGCTGGAATGGCGGGGCGTCACGCTGAGCGGAGCGTTTGGCCAGACCGCAGTCAGCCGTTTCGATTCCAGCACCGTCAGCGCCGGCCTCGCCTATGGCGACTGGCGGGCCAACCTCGTCTACACCCAGATCGAACGGCAGGCCGAAACCCGAGACATCTACATGCTGAGCACGGATGTCGCGGCCAAGCCTTGGATGCGCCTCGGTGGCGACGTGGCGCTGAGCTCGGACGAACGGGAGAGCGCGGCTACGGGCCGCATTTCGCTCCGACTTTCGTTCTGAACCTTTCGTCCTGACCGTAAGGACGCGGCTGGAAGCGTCTCTTTTCGCGGGTGTTTGTTTGCGCCGGGCGACCTGCTATGGTCGGTTCAGCGGCTTGCACGGAAATGGAACTGCCTGTGAATTCTCCGATACTGGCGGGACAATCTATCTTGTCTCGGGCCTTGTGCGTTAGCGTCGTGAGCCTCGTCGCCTTGGCTTTGGTCGGCTGCAACAATGTGCCAATTAGCAACGACGAGTTCTCGCCCTATGATCGCGAAGACCAGATCGAGCGCGAGCGTTTCGGCACCTTGACCGGCGAGGACGGCATCAGGTTGTTTGGCCCAAGCCGGGCGGAAGAGGAAGAAAGCGGCACAGGCGGCGGGATCGGCGTCAACGCTTTCTTGTGGCGCGCGTCCCTGGACACCATCGATTTCATGCCTCTGACCTCGGCCGATCCGTTCGGCGGCGTGATCATCACCGAGTGGTACCAACCGACCGAAACGCCGGATGAACGCTTCAAGCTCAACGTCTACATTCTCGACACGCGCCTCAGGGCCGATGCGCTCAAGGTAAGCGTGTTTCGCCAGGCCAAGAACGAAGAAGCCTGGCTCGACGCGGACGTCGACCCGGCGACGGCGGTCGAGCTCGAGAACGCCATCCTTACCCGGGCGCGGGAGCTTCGAATAGCCACCGCCGGCCAGTAGGCTCCACGCTTCCGCCTGAGAACAACCCTTTCCCAGGTGCGCCAGCAAGGTCGATCGCCCATGACCCGCTACGCCTTTCGCGATGTCGAGGCCAAATGGCAGGAGGTCTGGAGAGACCGGGACGTGTTCCGCGTCGCCGTCGATCCGACCAAACCTAAGGCCTACGTCCTCGAGATGTTCCCCTACCCCTCGGGCCGCATCCATATGGGCCACGTGCGCAACTATGCTGTCGGCGATGTCATCGCCCGAACGCGGCGCATGCAGGGGTTCAACGTGCTGCACCCGATGGGGTGGGACGCCTTCGGTTTGCCTGCCGAGAACGCGGCCATGGAGCGCGGTGTCCATCCGGGCATGTGGACCCGGTCCAACATCGAGGAGATGAAGGCGCAGCTCAAGACGATCGGTCTGTCCCTGGACTGGAGCCGGGAATTCGCCACCTGCGATCCCGAATATTTCAGGCACCAGCAGGCGCTGTTCCTCGACTTCTACGAAAAAGGCCTGGTTTACCGAAAGGAGAGCTGGGTCAATTGGGATCCCGTGGATCACACCGTGTTGGCCAACGAGCAGGTGGTCGATGGCCGTGGCTGGCGTTCCGGCGAGCCGGTCGAACGACGAAAGCTCAGCCAGTGGTTTTTCCGGATTACCGCCTTCTCGCAGGAGTTGTTGGACGCGATCGATAACTTGGAGCGATGGCCGGATAAGGTACGATTGATGCAGACCAACTGGATCGGCCGGTCCAGGGGTGCCCGCATCACCTTCGAAATCAAAGATCGCGATGACGGTCTGGAGGTCTACACGACCAGGCCCGACACGCTTTTCGGGGCCAGTTTCATGGCCATGGCACCGGACCATCCCCTGGCCCAGGAGCTCGCCAACGGTAATCCGGATCTCCGGGCGTTTATCGACAGCTGCAGCGCGGTGGGCACCAGCGAGGAAGCGATCGCCCGGGCGGAAAAGCGAGGTTTCGACACCGGTCTGAGATGCCGGCACCCTTTCACCGGTGCGCTGTTGCCGGTCTACGTCGCCAATTTTGTCCTGATGGACTACGGCGCCGGCGCGATCTTCGGCTGTCCCGCCCATGATCAGCGCGACCTCGATTTTGCCCGCAAGTACGACTGCCCCGTGCGGCCGGTCGTTTTACCGGCGGGGGCCGATATCGGCAGATTTTCGATCGCCGACGAAGCCTATACCGGCGACGGCACGATCATCAATTCAGACTTTCTCGACGGCCTTGGCGTGGAAGCGGCGAAGAAAGCGGCGATCGGGCGATTGGAGGCGATGGGTCGGGGGCGCGGCGAGGAAACCTTCCGGCTTCGCGACTGGGGGGTGTCCCGCCAGCGCTACTGGGGCTGTCCGATACCGATCCTCTACAAGGATGACGGCACCGTCATACCCGTGCCCTGTGACCAGCTCCCGGTCACCCTGCCGGAAGATGTGGATTTCTCCGAGCCCGGCAACCCGCTGGAGCGCCATCGGGATTGGCGGCAAGTTACGCTGGGCGACGGCGCGAAGGCGCTCCGTGAGACGGACACCATGGACACCTTCGTCGACAGCTCTTGGTACTTCGCCCGGTTCTGTTCACCCGAGGTGACGGACCGTCCCGTCGACCGGGCCGCCGCAGACTATTGGCTTCCGGTCGATCAATATATCGGCGGCGTCGAACACGCCGTCCTGCATCTCCTCTATTCTCGCTTCTTTTCCCGGGCGATGACGGTGACCGGGCACATGTCGGTGAAGGAACCGTTCAGCGGCCTGTTCACCCAGGGCATGATCACCCACCAAACCTACCGCTCCTCGGACGGCCGCTGGCTGCAGCCTAGTGAAGTCGACAAGGACGCGTCGGGCGAGTGGCGGACCGTCGACGGCGCGGAGCCCGTGGTTCTGGGGCGGGTCGAGAAGATGTCGAAGTCGAAACGGAACACGGTCGACCCGGATATGATCATCCAGAGCTATGGTGCCGACTGCGCCAGGCTCTTCGTGCTCTCCGACAGCCCCCCCGACCGGGATTTGGAGTGGACCGCTGCCGGCATCGAAGGCGCCTGGCGCTATCTGAACAGGCTGTGGCGGATCATTAGCGAGCGCGCCTCGACCGTGAACCGGCCCAACGGCGAGATGCCGGCGGAGCTCAGTGACGAGGCCCGCGAGCTGCGGCGCCAGACCCACGCGACCATCGAAGCCGTCACCCAGGAAATCGACCGCTTTCATTTCAACAAGGCGGTGGCGCTGATCCGCGAGTTTTCCCACGCCATCGAGCAGTTCGACACCAGCGACCCGACCGCCGGCCCGGTGCTGCGGGAGGCCCTTTCAGTGTTGGTCCGGCTGATGGCGCCGATCATGCCGCATCTGGCGGAAGAGCTGTGGTCGGCGCTGGGCGAAGAAGGGTTGGTGGTCGACGCCACCTGGCCGAAGGCGGACCCGGCGCTTTTGGTCGCCTCGACCGTGATCTTGCCGATCCAGGTGAATGGCAAACGGCGTGGCGAAATCGCGATGCCACCCGGAGCGCCAACGGCCGACGTGGAAGCGGCCGTCTTGGCGACCGACGTCGTGGCGCGGGCGCTTTCGGGCAAACCGGTCAAAAAGGTGATCGTGGTGCCCGACCGGATCGTCAATGTGGTCGCTTAAGGCCGTTTGCCGGTTCGGCGATCCGAACGGGCGGAACGAGCTTCAGTGGCAGGCGGTCGGTCGGTCGGATACCTTTTTTTTCTGGGTTGGCCTTTGGCCGTCGCTTTCTGGCCTCGCTTGGCTTGCCGCCGTCCTGATGCTCGCGGCTTGCGGCTTTCGACCGGTTTACGACACCAATCGGGATGCCGGCATCGACGCTGAGTTGAGAGCGGTGCGGGTCGCGCCCTTTCCCGATCGGCTGGGCCAGATCCTGCGCAATGAAACCATCGACCAGCTTAATCCGGAGGGGACGCAAGGGCCCGCCGAGTATGACCTGGTGATCCAGTTGACCCGTCGGATCACCGAACTGGCCATTCAGCTCGACGACGTGGTCACACGCCAGGATCTGACGCTCACCGCGCGCTACGAGCTGCGCGATCGCAGCGACGGCACGACCTTGCTCCGCTCGGCAGCCACCAGGGTCGCCGGTTTCAATGTCGGCGACGACCCTTTCGCCACCTTGTCCTCGGAGCAGGATGCCGAGCGGCGGGCAGCCATTCAGGTCAGCCGCGATATCCGTGTGTCGCTGAGTGATTTCTTCGCCCGGCGCGAGCCTTGAAGGTTCAGGCGAACAGAATAGAAGCCTGGCTCCGGGCACCGCCTCCCAGCTGTCGGATCGCGCTGCTCTACGGACCCGATCGCGGGCTCGTCACCGAACGGGCCGGCCATCTCGTGAGCCTTTGGGCGGATACGGACGATCCTTTCAACATGGTCGAACTCGACCAGGAAAGCCTGCGCCAGGAACCCTCGAGACTGGTCGATGAGGCTCTGAGCATCCCGCTTCTGGGCGGACGCAAGGTGCTCCGGCTGCGCACCCCCGGCGCCGAGGCGGACGGGCCGGTCGCGGACCTTCTGAAGCTGGACGCGATTGAAGCGAGCGTCGTGATCGAAGCCGGCGACCTGCCGCCCCGGTCCAAGCTGCGGAAGATGATCGACGATCACCGAAGCGCCGCCTCGATACCCTGCTATCGAGATGAGGGACGCGCCATTCAGGATTTGGTTCGGGCTGTTCTGAATCCGGCGGGCGTCGACCTTTCCGCCGATGCGATGGCCTATCTCGTCGACAATCTGGGAAGCGACCGCGGCGTCAGCCGGGCCGAGCTCGAGAAGCTCGTGACCTTCGCCGGTGATCAGAGGCGGCTCGATACCGACGATGTTGCTCAGATCGTCGGCGACAGCGCCAATATCGACATCGATCGGCTGATCACCGCGGTCAGCGTCGGCGACCAAATCGGCCTTGAGCGAGCCCTGGATCGGCTGCTCGCGGCGAACCAACAGCCCATCCGGCTCATAAGGGTGATCAGCACCCATCTCATGCGTCTTCTCGAACTGCGGAGCGGCGTTGATGCTGGGTCATCGGTCGACACGGTGATCGCCCAGGCGAAGCCGCCCGTTCACTTCCGCGCGAAGACGATGATGCGAACCGCGCTCAACGGCTGGAACGCGCTTGCGCTGAGCCGGGCGCTGGCGGCGCTCTTGAAGGCTGAGCTCCAGTGCAAGACGGGCCATCCCGCGGCCATCGTCTGCCGGCAGGTGCTGGTCAGGGTGACCATGGGTGCCCGGACGAAGGAAACCGCCGGCTCACTTTAAAGCCGGCGGCTCCATCTCTCTTTCCGCGAACCCAAGGCCCAGCGTTCTCAATGTTGGCAGCGGTCTCGAGACCTATTTCGCGTCCTCAGTTCGACAGGCTGGCAACGCCCAGCGGCACACTGAAGTCCCGGCACCAAACGTAGAACTCGGTGTACTGTGCCGGATCGACGTCTTCTGGAATGGCGTAGACCTGAAGACCGGTGTTGGCTTCCAGCTCTGAGAACTCCGTGGCCTCGACGAATTCACCGTCGCCAAAGCCGAGCGTCGGCGCCGGCGCGCCATCGAGACTGAAATCGCTCTCGAGCACCGCGACGTGACCGGAAGCGGTCTTCAAGATGCTGATACCACCGGTGGTAATGTGATCGCTCCGCCCTTCGAACGTGCCCGTGGCGATCACTGAGCTTCCATGGCTTTCGGCCTGCGCGGATGGGGCAGACAGTAAGGCCAAGGGGGCGAAGAGAGCGGCTGCGAACATCAACTTCTTGATCATGAGATCCTCCTTCTGGCGGTCTCCAGACCACCGTTCCGTCGATTAATTGACCAATTGGTCAAGAACGTGATAGACCATGCCCATTCCTGACCGTTTGGTCAAGAAAGCGGGTTTCACGACGGCGTGAGAGAGGAGATCATGGCGAGATCACGGGGGTTCGACACCGATCACGTCTTGGACGCGTTGAAACATCTGTTTTGGGAGAAAGGGTTCGAAGGCACCTCCTACGCAGATGTGATGCAAGCGACGCGATTGCAGAAGGGCAGTCTCTATGGCGCCTTCGGTGACAAGCGGGCCCTCTATCTGCGCGCCTTGGATGCGTACGTCGATCGGGAGGTGGCCACGGCGGTCGATCTGTTGACCGGCCAGGGCACTGCCAATGCTCTGACCTCGGACCAAAGGATCCGGGCCTTCCTCGAGTTTCCGATCGCCGCCATCCGGGATCATGGCGACCGGCGGGGATGCTTTCTGTGCAATGCAGCGGTCGATTTGGCCCCCTTCGATCCGGATGTGGAGGCGACCGTGGTGGCGGCGATGGCTGCGCTTAAGGAAGCCTTGCAGGTCGCTCTGGCGGAGCGCGGTAAAGCCGACGAAGACGCCGAACAGGGCGACAGGGAGAGCGCCGCTGCCCATCTGATGGCCGTTTACTTCGGTATGCGGATCATGGCGAAAGCCGGTGTCCCTGTGTCCGGTCTCAGCGAGGTGCAGGAAATGGCGCTCCGACCCCTTGGCGTGGCCAGCGGCGTTGGGACAGCTTGACGGATTGCCAGGGGTATTGTCCGCATGGGTTCCTGATGTAGGTTCGACAGGAACTCGAGACCCCCGGGAGCGTCCAGCCGATTATGCTGCGGTATATTGCCTATCGGCTGCTTCTGATGATCCCGACGCTGATCGCCATCTCGGTCGTCGTCTTCATCATCATTCAATTGCCGCCAGGTGATTTCCTGACCTCAAAATTGGCCGAGCTTGAGGCCCAGGGCGAACGGGTTTCGCCGACGCAGTTGAATTATCTGCGCGAAGAGTACGGTCTCGATAAGCCGGTATGGCAACAATATCTGTTCTGGGTCACCGGCCTTGTCCAAGGAGATTTGGGTTACTCTTTCGAATATGACCTGCCGGTTGCCGAAGTCATTAAAGATAAAATTTGGCTGACAGCGATCCTGGCGTTCGGCACGATCCTTTTTACCTGGGTCGTTTCCTTTCCGATCGCGATCTATTCCGCCACCCATAAATACACGATCGGTGATCATACCTTCACATTTATCGGTTTTTTAGGTCTGGCGGTTCCTAACTTTTTGCTGGCTCTGGTCCTGATGTATTTCGCCAATATTTATTTCGGAACATCGATCGGCGGGATCATGGATGACGAGTTCATCAATCAGCCGTTCACCATCGCCAAACTGCTCAACGTTCTGGAGCATATGTGGATCGCTGTCATCGTCATCGGCACGGCGGGAACCGCGGGCATGATCCGCCGGATCCGGGCCAATTTGATGGACGAGCTGCAAAAGCCCTACGTGGTCACCGCCAAGGCCAAGGGACTGCCACCTGGTCGGGCGCTGCGCAAATATCCCCTGAGAATGGCACTTAATCCGTTCATCGCCGATATCGGTAGCTTGTTGCCTGAGCTGATATCGGGATCGGTGTTGGTCGCGATGGTGCTGAGCCTGCCGACCAACGGGCCGATCCTGGTCGCGGCGCTGCAGTCCCAGGACATGTATCTCGCCGGCTCCATCCTGATGATCGAGGCAATGTTGGTGGTGTTCGGCGTGCTTCTTTCGGATCTGGCGCTGGCCGTGCTCGATCCTCGGATCCGGCTGGGCGGAGGGAGCGTAAGGTGAGCCAACGTTACGTCGACCCGGAACCGTTCCGGCCACAGGAAGAGCCGCCGCTCACGCCCGAGCAGGAACGGTTCTATACCGCCAACCAGTGGCAGCTCATCCGCTGGCGGTTCCGCCGACACAAGCTGGCCGTCGTCTCCGCCTGGTTCCTCGGCATCCTCTACTTTTCCATTCTGATCACTGAATTCCTGGCGCCCTATCCGCTCGACAGCCGGAACGCCAATTTCGTCCACGCGCCGCCCCAGGGCGTGCACCTGTTTCACGAGGGCTCGTTCATCGGTCCCTTCGTCTACGGCTACGAATCCGGCCTCGACCTTGAGAGCATGAAGCGAACTTACGTTCCCGACCCAGAGCGGATCTACCGGGTTCAGTGGTTCTGCCGCGGTGACCCCTATCGCTTCTGGGGCCAGATCCCGGCCAATCTCCACCTTTTCTGCGTCGAAGACGGCGGCACTATCTTTCTCCTCGGCACGGACCGGCTAGGCCGGGACCTTCTGTCCCGGATCATCTACGGCGCCCGGGTCAGCCTGACGATCGGGATCTTGGGTGTCGCCGTCAGCTTCGTTCTCGGCATCGTCTTGGGAGGCATCGCCGGCTACTATGGCGGTTGGGCAGACTCGATCATCCAACGGGTGATCGAGGTGATCCGCAGCTTTCCGGTGATCCCGCTATGGATGGCGCTAAGCGCCGCTTTGCCGGTGACCTGGGATCCTCTTTGGGTCTATTTCGGCATCACGGTGATCTTGGGCATGATCGACTGGACCGGTCTGGCCCGCGCCGTGCGCTCGAAAATCCTGGCGCTGCGAGAGGAGGATTTCGCCACTGCCGCCCGGCTGATGGGGGCAAGGCCGGCCCGGATCATCGGGCTTCACATGATACCCAGCTTCACCAGCCATCTAATCGCCTCGGCAACCCTGTCGATCCCGGCCATGATCCTCGGCGAAACGGCCTTGTCGTTCTTGGGCTTAGGCCTGCGACCACCGATCACCAGCTGGGGCGTTTTGTTGACCGAGGCCCAGAACATCAACGTGGTGGAACTCTATCCCTGGCTGATGCTGCCGGTGGTCCCGGTGATCCTGGTGGTGCTGGCTTTCAATTTCCTCGGGGATGGGCTCCGGGACGCGGCCGCCCCCTACGGCTGAACCGATCGTCACGCCGAGATCACCTCAGCGGGCCAATCGACCGCCGAGCCGTTGACTGCCTTGGTATCCGCTCGGATCAGCGGCTGGCCGCAACCGAGCCCCGGACCGGCACCCGGTCGCTCTCAGGATCGAGGATCTTGTCCAAACCCTCGATTGAGCTTTTGAGCACGTCGCCGGCGAGATCGCTGGGTACCGCTGGAAACGGCTCGTAGGCCGTGGACCAGACCAACGCCAGTTTCGCCCGCCGGCCTTTCAGGCTCGAGGGCACGGTGGTCGCGATCAGATGCTCGAGCCGGTCGAGCCTCACCTGCAGCGCGTCGATCTGACGATCTAGCCGGAAGGCTTCTGCTGTGCTCTCGTCTCCGTCTAGCGCCTCGAACATCTGGCGCAGCGCCTCGGGCTCGCGCTTGTGCGCGTCGGCCGGCAATAGATTGCGAGGTTGGCAAAGAGCGCGCCGGCTCAGCAGACTTTCCAAATGCCGTTCCAGCGCCTGACGCTCGGCGTCGAAGCCATCGACATCGTCCTGATCGCTAGCGTAGGGGCGGACACCACAGAGTGCGGTGGCGCGGCCGATAATCTTCGCTTGATCCAGGGCGACGGGGCCGTACCAGCGATAGGTGCCGCACAAACTCGCAAACATCGCGACATCGTGCCCGCCGATCCGTTTGCCTACACCGCCGACACTGTCCTGAAGAAGCCACAATCGACGCCGTCCGTCGATCTCGACGGCATAGATCTCACCGGCAAAGGGTTCGCTCTCGTCGGGATTAATGACGACGGTATCACCGGACAAAATCACAGGTGCGAGCGCGTCGTCTTCAACCTGCACGATCAGACTGTCAGCTGCGGGCTCGTCGACCAGCGGCAAGGTGGGCGACGCCACTCGCTG
The DNA here is from genome assembly GCA_050331695.1 of Geminicoccaceae bacterium. GTDB lineage: Bacteria > Pseudomonadota > Alphaproteobacteria > Geminicoccales > Geminicoccaceae > JBHJGP01. The sequence continues at coordinate 518 of JBHJGP010000018.1, read as the reverse complement.
ATAGATTGTCTTGGAATTCAACATGCTATCACCACTACTACCGCCGCGAAATGCAGCTTTGATCCGTTTACTTTTATGATTGGTCCCGACCCGCCGCTGTCGAGCTGTGCAACACTTATTGAGCGGAAAGAATACGTCAAGAAATAGTTGTCTAGAGTTGGATTTTTCAATCTGTGAGTGATCAAAATCAAATCATTCGCTTAATAATCGCAAGAACTTGTACTTATATTAACGTTAATTTTACCGATTGTTTCAGGAAATACTCGGCGAATCAATTCGGGTGGTTGTAACGTCCGGCGACAAAGTTTGTCACAATTTTGTCACTTACGACCGAGCGCGATGGCTCGGAAAGGCTGCGCTGCCCGCGATTTCTGATCTGACCTAAGCCCCGTTGGTCCCTCGTTCATTTTGAGAGTCCTCGGGTTTGATAGTCTGGAATGTCGGAGTTTGCGAGCGCGCCGGGAGTGGAGCCAGCATCGAGCTCAAGCGAGCGGCGCGCAGCGGGCGTTAGCCCGCCC
>JBHJGP010000017.1:0-251729 GCA_050331695.1 Geminicoccaceae bacterium | reverse complement strand
GGCAGAGGGCCAGATCGGTGGTCTCGTGCCGTTCTCCGTTGATTACGCATATCTCCTGTTTGGGCATGCGCTCGATGTGCTCGGGGCGGTGGCCGGCCATCCGATGGCTGGCGGCGCCCCGGATGCGGTTGCCGATCTCGTCCAAAAGCGCCAGTGGGTCGTCGGCCTGATAGATATGATGACAGGTAAACCGCCGCTCCAACTCGGTCACGACGGGCGGTCGTTGCGGACCGATGAACGCGATCTCAACGGCGGCGGACGACATGGCGGCAAAGCTCCCGGAGGCTGAGGAAGACGGCCTCACCCTACTCGAGAAGCCGGAAGAGTCCCTCAAACAATCCGAAACGCCACCTTGATGATAAGCGACACCACCAGAAGCGAGATCAGCAAGACCGCTTCACCCCCTCGGAGCCAGGACGGCCCAAGGGGCAGAAATTGCTGGCGCGGCAGATCGAAATGGACCGCGTCCACCGGCGCTTCGTCGGGAAGATAGCCGGCCGGATTGCCGATCAGCCCGTTCCACCAGAAGCGCTTGTGCACCACCGGTGCGGGCTCTTCCAGCGGCAGCCAGAGCGCTGGCTCGCCGCTTGGATCGACCAGGACCAGGGCCTCGTCCTGACCAGGCCAACTGATCTCGTTGACCTGGTCGGCGGTGGTCAGGCCCTGGGGGCCCTCGCCTTGCCAGCTCACCCTTTCACCCGGCCCCTCGACGGAAACGGACACCAAAGTGCCTGACGATGGCAGGTGGTAGCCGAACTGGTTGCTGGTCCAGACCAGAAGCGCCAACACCGGCAGAGAAGCTATCAGCGCGGGCAGGAGAACTAGCCCGAGCTGGCGGAACGACAGACCCAGAAGCCGGCCGATTCGCGGCCACAGGCCCTCGAACTCACCGTCATAACCGGCGAGATCTCGCCTGGCGTCGGCGATCGAGGCCTTCAGGGCGGTAAGACGCCGCTGGGGCGAGACGAGGCTGTAGAGCGTCATGCTGAGCACGGCACCCAGAAAGCCCCAGAGCACGAGTCGCAGGATTTCTGGCAGAAAGGCCGAGAGCCCGCTGTCAAGCCAGCTCAAGACTGGCGCGGGCGCGTCCAACAGACCCACGATTTACCGTCCCCGACGAAGAACCGTGGCTTCAGCCAGCCCGGTTTTCTTGCGTCACGCGCGCGGATTTGCGGCCACGGCGCTTGAACAAAAGCTTGATCGGATAGACGAGCACCATGGCCACCGCCAGACCGATCGCCGCAAGAAGGCCGATAGTCGATCCGAGCACGCTGAGGCCGGCACCCGGCGCGACATAGGCCAGCGCCGACCCACTGGTGAGAACAAGGATCGCAACTAAGATGAACTGATACAGTTTCGGCATGAACGTTTCCTCCTGCATGCGAATCTCGTTGAAAGTTACTGGTTTAAAAACGTCAGATCTTCCGGACTGTAGCGCTGTGCGCCCATGACCACCGCCACCTCCTCCGGGTTTGGCTCGGAGCGCGCCGGGTTTCTGAAGTCCCAGACGATCTTGCCGTCCCGGGTCACCTCGAAAACGCGGCCCCGCTTGCTTTCCGTCACCAGCGTATTTCCATTGGCTAGACGCTGCTGGGAGGACATCACATCGCTGAAGAACGGCTCATCCTCCGTTCCGGCATAGCTCCACTCGATCGCTGTTGTCTCCGGGTCGACCTCGATGACCCGAGATGCGCCGCCCTCACCATAGTGGCCCTTATTGTCGAGGAGCAGAATGTTGCCGGAAGGGAGAAAATCCGGATCGTGCTGATAGCGCCAGGCCCCGGACAGGATCCTGGTGACCACGCCTGTCTGGGGATCCAGAAATGCGATCAAATGACTTTGACGTAAGGACAGCATGAGATCGCCGGCCTTCGCGAACGGAAAGCGATCCGCCAGGTCTGCAGGCAGTACCGTCACCGTGTTGGTGTGGCTGTAATCGCCTTTGTAATCGCTCGGCATCCGTGTGTAGACGTCGTCGAACCCACCCTTAGCGAGCGCGTTGGTTATCGAGATGCGTTCAAGCTCCTCGCCCTCGGGTGAGAGCACCACCAACCAATCCTCGAGATAGGGCGTTTGCAGACCCCGATCATCGAAGCCTTCTGGAAAATCTTCCCGGAAGTCGTGGACCAGCGCGTAGATGCAGCCATCCTCACCAACCGCCAGGTGGTGATGGGTGTGATCGGCGAAAGCCCAAATCACATTGCTGTCTTTGTCCAGCTTCACCAGGCCCAGACCATAAGGCGTGGTGCCGACGCGCTCCATGATCGCCAGCAGATCGCCGTTGGGAAACAAGTGCGCCCGGCGGAAATGAACGAACTGCTCGTCGACCTCATCATCGATATGAGCGGGGTTGGAAAACACCTCGTCATAGCGCTTGGACCAGCGATGCACCTCATTGCCGTCGCCGTCCAAGAGGAAGGCCATGGAATCGTGGCCGCTCAGATAGAGCGTGTAGCCCTCATAGGCCTCCGGCTCGTTGACGACGAGCCCGGTCCGGTCGTCATGGGCCCAACTGTAAAGGGCGCTTTCGTAAAGCGTTTTGTGGTGTCCGCTCTCGTCGAGCCATGCCTGAGCGCCCCTTATCGCATCTCGCACCTCGGGACTGGGCCAAAGATCAAAATGCCGGACCGCCATGCCACCCAGGAATATGATGACGGCGATGCCTAGAACCGAAATGGCACGTGCAACAAAATCCATCACTTTGGCGGTGCCTTTGGCCCGCTCGTCTCCCAGTTGTTTTGGATAGCCCCAGGGTGTGTCGGTGCAGCAGCGAACAGCACCGACATGACCTACAGACGGATGAGGTCCGACCTTGTTCCCTCGCGCAAGGGTCTGGCCGCGTACCGAGAGTGCCAATGCCCGGTTTTCAGGGCTTGGCGATCTCAAAGAACGCGCTGATCGCTCGAAAGTGGCGCTGACTCTGGAGGCAGAAAACGTCTTCGGCGTAGGTGTCCGGCAGCTCGTCGATACCGATCCGGACCACGCCGTCGGAGCGGCTTGAGGCGGCATCGAACATGAAGCCGATGCCGAGGCCTTGGGCGGCAGCCTCGTAGATCGCCTCACGGGCCGCCAGCACCATCAAGGGTTCGATCCGCAGGCCCAACAAGTCGAGCCGTCGGTCGATGGTCTTTTGAGTGTGAGATTGTTTCGTTCTGAAAAGAAGCGGCTCGTGGCGGAGCTCGTTCAGCGACACCGACCGGCGAGCCGATAGCGGATGGCCTTCCGGCACCAATGCGACGATCCGCTGGTCAAGCCAAGGCTCGCGCACGAGGCCTGGATCGTCCGGTGCCTCGGTGAGGATCCCGACGTCTGCCTGACGCTCGCGAACACCTTGAACAACCTCATCCCAATTGCCGAAGCCCGTGCTCAAACGAATACCCGGAAAGTTCCGGCGAAAACGGGCGATCAGCGTCATCGCCGGGCCGGGAGCACCGGCGAGGATCCGCAACTCGCCCACCTGGAGCGTGGCGGACGCGGCCAGTACTTCCGTGGCGCTGAGCTCCGCGTCACGGATCGCCGCCGTTCGTTCGAACAGACGCTGGCCGATCGGCGTCAGGAGGGCGCCACTCCTGGTGCGGTCAAACAGCCGGGTGGCGTAACGAACCTCGAGCGCCCGGATCTGCGCCGTGACCGCCGGCTGGCTAACCGCCAGCACCTGGGCGGCTTTGGAGAAGCTCCCTTGAGCGGCGACTTCGGCGAAGGTGCGAAGCTGAACGAGAGAGGGCCCCGACAGCGTTAGTCTCCATTCTACAAATATAACCCACACTTATATCATGTCACAATTTCAAGAAGAATTCTGTCTAGGGACACCGGCCGGGAACTGAGGACAACCGGAAACGCCCGTGGCGCAGGTCACCATCGACCATATCGACAAGGCGTTCGGCGACACGGCCGTGCTCAAGACGGTTCGTCTCACCGTCAGCGACGGTGAATTCGTCTCGCTGGTGGGGCCTTCCGGTTGCGGTAAATCGACTTTGCTCCGGATCATCGCCGGACTCGAGGAACAGGACAGCGGGTCGATCAGGATCGGCGGCGAGCCGGTCGACGGTGTCCGCGCGAGCCAGCGCAATCTGGCTATGGTCTTTCAGTCCTACGCGCTCTATCCGCACCTGACCGCCGCCGAGAACATCGCGGTGCCGCTCCGCATGCGCCAGCTCACGGCCTGGCAGCGTCTGCCCTTTCTCGGTCCCCTGCTGCCCGGCTCGAGGCAGCGGCACCGGGCCATTCGAGACGCCGTCCGTGAGGCCGCCGAAACCCTCGACATCGCGCATCTGATGGACCGGAAACCGGGGCAACTGTCCGGCGGTCAGCGCCAGCGGGTCGCGGTCGGCCGCGCGCTGGTTCGCGAACCGGAGGCCTTTCTCCTGGACGAGCCGCTCTCTAACCTCGACGCCAAGCTGCGCGTGCACATGCGCACAGAGATTGCGGAACTGCACCGTCGGCTCGCCGCCACCTTCATCTACGTGACCCACGATCAGGCCGAGGCCATGACCATGTCGGACCGGATCGCGGTCATGATGGAGGGTGAGCTCCTACAGGTGGCATCACCCGATGAGGTCTACAATCGACCCGCTGACATCCGGGTTGCCGAGTTCATCGGCTCGCCCCGGATCAACATCCTGCCCGTGACCACCAGCGCCGACGGCTGGATCTGTTTCGGCGACCAAAGAGTTCCGCTCAAAGCCACCCGGGCCGAGGTGACCAGGCTCGGCCTTCGTCCCGAAGCCCTGCGTCTCACAAGCGGGAACGGTGCCGTTAGCGGGACTCTCGAGCATTACGAAAATTTGGGCGCGGAGGTGTTTCTCCACATCCGGGTTCCACGTCTGGAGGACCGGCTTATTCTCCGCGGCGAGCCGGCGCTGATCCACAAACTAGCCATCGGCGAACCGGTGGCGGTCGACTTGGACCTGCAGCGGGCGATTGGCTTCGGTCCGGATGGCAAGAGCGTCTCGCTGACACCCGTCTCTCCCTCCGGTGTGAGGGGCGCCTAATGGCTGTGGCGGTGGACGGTCTCAGCCGGCTCACCGGCGTCCGGCTGAAGCCCGGTCGTTCGTCGATACCGATTGGCTGGGCGTTCGTCACCCCGGCGATCGCGCTGATGCTCGTCATCCTGATCTTACCGATCCTGATGGCGTTTGGGCTCTCCTTCACGAACTACACGCTGGGCGCTGCCGATTTCCAATGGGTCGGCCTCAAGAACTACGAGGACATCTTCACCCGCTCCACTTACGAGAAGATGCTAAGCGCGACGTTCACCTACGTCGCTGTCGTGGTGCCCGGGTCGATCCTCTTGGGCCTGCTGGCGGCGCTCGCTATCAATTCGCTCGCTTTCGGCAAAGGTGTTTACCGCACCATCTATTTCCTGCCGGTCATGGCCACTCTCGTGGCGATGGCGATCGTTTGGGAGCTGGCCCTGCACCCTTCGATCGGCATCATCAACCGCAGCTTCGAGGGCCTCTGCGCCGCCCCCGGCCTAAGCGGTCTCTTGTCCTTTGGCTGGCTTCCCTTCGTCGATGGCACGGAGACCTTTTTCGGCCGGGGCTGTGTCGAGGGTTTCCCCAACTGGCTCGGAAACCGCGACACGGCGCTCGCGACGCTCTGCTTCATCGGCATCTGGCAGGCACTGGGCTTCAACATGGTGCTCTACATGGCGGGGCTGACCGCCGTGCCGCGCGAGCTCTACCACGCGGCTGAGATGGATGGCGCCACGTCCGCCTGGTCGCGGTTCTGGCTCGTGACCTGGCCGATGCTGGGACCGACCAACGTCTTCGTCGTCACGATCACGGCGATCCGCTCGTTTCAGTCGTTCGACACCATCGAGGCTCTGACCGAGGGTGGTCCGTCAAAGTCCACCTACGTGATGATGTACGCCCTGTTCGAGAAGGGTATTCGTCAGAACCTGATCGGTGTCGCCGCCGCGATCACCGTCTTGTTCCTGATCTTTGTCTTCATCATCACCTTGATCCAGCGCCACCTGGTCGAGCGGCGGGTGACCTACGCATGAGGTGGCAAGCACCCTCGCTGACCGATCTTCTCCGCCACGGGATTCTGATCCTGGGCGCGGCGGTCATTCTCCTGCCGTTCGTCTACATGGTGTCCGTCTCGTTCAAGACACCCGCCGAGATCGCGGCCAGCAGCGGCGGCTTCTTCGGTGACCAGACGCCGATGGTCGACGAGCTCTGCGCCATTCGAACCGGCGATGAGGAAGGCTGCATGATGCGGCCCGTCCTGCACAATTACTACAAGGCGTTCGTAGAGAACCCCCTGCCCCGGTACCTGTTGAACGGCGTGATCGTCACGGCGTCCATCTTCCTCATCCAGATCATCATCGCCCTTCCCGCGGCTTACGCCCTGGCCAAGCTCAGATTCTGGGGTCGAGAGGTCGTGTTCGCGGTTGTGCTGTTCTGTCTTCTGATCCCGGTTCACGCGATCGGCGTGCCGCTCTACCTGATGCTCGCGAAGCTAGCGCTGCTCAACAGCTACGCGGCCCTGGTGATACCGTGGACCATCTCGGTTTTCGGCATCTTTCTGATGCGCCAGTTCTTCAAGACCGTGCCCGACGACCTGGTCGACGCCGCGCGGATGGATGGCATCTCCGAATTCGGCATCATCTGGAACGTGATGGTGCCGACCGCGATCCCGGCGCTGCTGGCGTTCGCCATCTTCTCGGTTGTGGCCCACTGGAACGACTATTTCTGGCCGCGCATCGTCGTCACCGGCAATCAGAACCTGTTCACCCCGCCGCTCGGCATTCGCGAATTTCGCAACGGCATCGACGGCAATCAGTACGGCCCCCTGATGGCCACCGCGACGATCATCGTTGTGCCCCTGGTCGCCGCCTTTCTCCTCGCCCAACGCCGCTTCATCGAGGGCATCACCCTGAGCGGCATGAAGTGATCGTTTGTCATAACCCCCTGAATCTCAGCCAAGGAGACTGCTCGTGAAAAGGACTGCGACCGCCGGCGCCATTCTGCTCGCCACCACCAGCCTTGCCACCGCTCAAGAGACCACGATCGAGGTGGCCTATCCCTATTCCGGTCTGTTCGACGTGACCTACGAAGCGATCATGGTCGAGTTCGAGAAGGCGCATCCCGAGATCAACGTCGAGTTCCGGGCGACCTACGAAGACTATGAGGACGGGACCAACACGGTTCTCCGCGAGGCGGTCGCAGGCGAGCCGCCGGACGTCACCATGCAGGGTCTGAACCGGCAGCGCATCCTCGTGGAGAAAGACATCGCCAGGTCGCTGGAGCCCTTCATCGCCAAGGAAGCCGACTTCGCCGAGGAAGGCTATAACGAGGCGATGCTCGCCCTGTCGCGGTTCGATAACGAGATCCATGGTTTGCCGTTCTCGGTCTCGACCCCGATCGGCTACTACAATTGGGACATTCTTTCCGAAGCCGGTGTCGAGGAGATCCCCTCGAACTGGGACGGCGTCATCGCCGCCTGCGAAGCGATCGCCGCCAACACCGATAAGGAACCGATGTTCTGGGGCTGGAACATCACCGGCAACTGGTTCCTCCAGGCGATGCTGTGGAGCCAAGGCGTGCCGATGGTCCAGGACGATCAGATGAATTTCAACAATGAGGCCGGGCTCAAGGCGCTGGAGACGTTCAAGGCTCTGGTCGACGGCTGCGGCATGGAGAATTACTCCCGCGAAGACGCGCAGGCTGCCTTCTCCGCCGGTGAGATCGGCATGTTCTTCTGGTCGACCTCATCGGTCGGCTCGATCGAGCGTGACATGGGTGACGGGTTCACGCTCCAGACCGCGCCCTTCCCCGGTATCGACGGCGAGGCGCCTTCCAACCTGCCCGCCGGCGGCAATGCGGCCATGCTGACCTCCACCTCCGAGGATCCGGCCGAGGTCGAGGCCGCCTGGACCTTCCTTAAATTCATCACCTCCGGCATCGGTGCCGCGAAGGTGGCCGAGACGACCGGCTACGTGCCGCCCAACAAGGCCGCCAACGAGATCATCCTCGCCGACTTCTATGAGGAAAACCCGAATAAGGAGACGGCGGTCAAACAGTTGCCCCTGCTCTCCGAATGGTTTGCCTATCCGGGTGAGAACGGGCTCGCGATCACCCAGGTGATCTACGATTCCATGGAAGCGGTCGTCACCGGCGAGGCAGAGGACATGGCCGAGCTGCTTGAGGAGATGTCGGAAGAGGTCGAGGACCTGATGCCGTCCGGCAGCTAGGCTTTTGTCTTTGGGACGGTCAGCATGGCGCGGCTGGCCGTCCAGCCAGCGGAGGGAGGATCGTCAATGAAGTTCGTCCATGTGTCGGACGTCCACCTGAGTGTTCCGGGCGACCGGGTTGAGGGCTACGACCCGCACAAGCGATTGAACCAGTGCCTTGCGCATATCGCCCAGCATCACGGCGACGCGGCACGCGTCGTCATCACCGGTGATCTCACCCATTGGGGCGAAGCGGAGGCCTACCAGGCGCTCAGAACGGTGATCGCCGAAACGGATCTGACCATCAGGCTACTGATCGGCAATCACGATAATCGGGCGGTTTTTCGCGAGACCTTTTTCGACCATCCGACCGATGATCACGGTTTCATCAACCATGCCGAGGCGCTGGAAGTCGGCCGGTTCATTTACTGCGACACCAACGAGCCCGGCACCCACGCCGGCCATTTTGGACCGGAGCGCCGGGCCTGGCTCGAAACACAACTGACTGCGGCCGATGACGGAGCCTACCTGTTCTTCCACCACAATCCGGCCGAAATCCGCCAACCTGCCATGGACCAGATCGGGCTGGTCACCGACGACCGGGACGCTCTGCGCGCCTTGCTGCGGCGCTATCGGGATCGCATTCGTTATCTTTTCTTCGGCCACACCCATCTGACGGTGAGCGGGCAGTTCGCCGGCATCCCCTTCGCCTGCGTTCGCGCCACCGTTCACCAATCATTGCCGGATTTCAGTGACCGACGGGAGCTCACCGGCGGCGAGCTCGACCCCTATTATGCGGTGGTGCTGGTCGAAGAGGACGACGTTCTCGTCCACCAAATCCCGTTCCTCTATGACGGGCCTGTCCATCTATCAGGCGTCGCTTGGGATGATTGGACCAAACCCTCTACCTGAGCGGATCAGCTCGTCTCGCGTCCTATCTCTCTTTCAAGGTTGTTCAGCCATCGACGCACCCGTTCCCGGTTCACACCGTAATCACGAAGACCGAAAACCGACGCGCTGTGGATGGCGAGGGTCGAGCTCGTGTCTGACCGGGGTATGAACTCGACCGTGATCCGGTCGGGAAAACGGAACAGTTTCGAGCGCTGCACGAACAGTTTGCGATGATTGTCGGCTGAGCTATGGCGAAGCTCCAGGCGCGGCTCTTCTTTCAGCACCCGGTCCAACGCATCTGCCAGTTCCGTCCAGCCAACCGGGAAGTCGGGAGGCTCTTGATCTGCATCGGCGCGAAGGGACGACGGAGCCAGCCAGAATTCGTTCGATCGCCGTCGCCGGGGGGTGTGGGCGAAGTCGGTGCCCGGATCGCTCAAGACCTGTTCCATGGCGCGAAGGGATGGCGCAGGCCTTCGAGCGTGCCGGCCAAGCGCGGCAAATGCCGGACCAAGAGCGACGAAAAGTCCACATCATTAATCCAGGCCATGCCCTCGGGCGTGTACACCTCCGGCCTGTAGTCCGTCGTGAAGAACCTGTCGGACTTGAGCCGCCTCGAGGCCATGAGGATGAAGATGCGAAAGGCGGTATCGCTAAAGGCGAAGCCCGGCGGCGGTGCTTCGGCGAACATACCGACCATGGGATCGAGCTTGTCGATGTCGCCTTCGTAGATATCGTTCAGCTCCGCCCTCCAGTGCGGATCGGAGGTCAGCGCCTCGATGCTTTCCACCCGCTTCATACCCATGAGTTCGCGAAATCGATTGTAGGCCGGAACGCCACGCTCTCGATCGCGAATGATGTCGAGCGAGCCGAGATCGACGACCTCGCCGTCTTCCTGGCGGGTAAAGCGCCGGAGCTCGTTCGGATAGTTGCCGAGACAGATGGCGCCTGACACGTCGGTGCCCAGCGAATAAAGCGCATCCTCCAAACTGGCGCGCTCATAGAGTTTATGCGTCTCACGGCCCGCGATTTCCTTTAGCGACAAGGTCGCGATCGAGTGATTGTCCTCAATCCGCCGGATGGAAAAATCGTCAGGGATCAGGGGATGCATCCGGTAGACCGAGACGAACTCTTCGGTCATGGAAAAGGGGGCGGTGTGATGGCTGGGCTCGGAGCCCAGAATGCCGCTCAGGGCCTCGCTACGGCTGAGCCGGCCGAATCGGCGTTGCAGGTTTTCACCCAGAAGCCCCCACCAGTTACCGTTCATGGCAATCCGCAGCGCTTTGGTGTCGAGGATCGCCGGCGTCCACTCGACCGTGTGGATCTTGGCAAGCAGGGCAGCGTTGATCAGACGGGCTTTTTGGAACAGCCACTCGTCGTCGCGGCCGGGATAGGCCTTGCGCAACTGGCCGGCGATAACGTTGTGCTCTCGGTGAAACAGTGTGTGGAGGACGGAGAGACCGATCCACCAATTATCATTGATGCCGGTGAGCTCGATGTTCTCGGCATCCAGCTCGAGATGGCCGTTCTCGGCGATCTTGAGACGGCCATCCTCGAACGTTCGGATCGCAGTCTGTTCCGCCACATTGTTGCCGTAAATTTGCGACGCGTCCCACCAGTGGGTGAATACGTTGATGTGGGCGATCTCGGACTTCGGCCCGCCATCCGGCAAGCTCGGATCCATCTGGGTCCGGGCGACGGTCATCGGTCGCTCGTGCCAATCGTCGCCTTCCGGAATATCGACCTCGATGGCGTTGTGCTTGATGTTCTTGCCATGGCCGAACCAGTCATGGACCATAAACTGGAGCCAGGCCGCCGCCAGAACGTTCAGATGCGAGGCCGGAATGAAAGATCGCCGCGCCAGCAGCCGGTTGCTGATCTCCCGGGGATTGGGGCTGAGCAACGCTTCGTCGCTCGCCGGTCGGGCTTCGGCCAGCGGCACGTTCCGGCCAAATCGGGTATGGGCCCGACCCAGCTCCGGATAGCGGGGATCATTGTAGCCGCCATCGGCGCTGCGAATATCGCGAAATGGCTCCGGTATCGGCTCTTTGTGCTCCAGGCGCGGCGGGTAGGTGTCGTAGAGGTTTCGCTCCCGGAGACGCCCGCGCAGCGCCAGGAGGTTTAAGACCTGCAGCCAGGCACCTGGCATCCGGTACCATTCGACATGGCGATTGATCGGCCCGAAGATCCGAGCCAATAAGCGCTCGCTGAACGGAACTGAGGACATTCTAGCTACCTTCCGACCTGAGCGGCCCACCTTCGTGACCCCCCAACGTGATGTTGACGATCGAAAACGCGAACGTCATGCCTCGACGCACACATAGGCGCTCTTAGGCGTGGACGTGGGATCTCGTGAGTTTGCTTTGAACCTGGGCGACCTCGTAGCGCTCGACCGCGGCCTTGACCGCTTCGACCGCCTTGGGCGCGCTAGCGCACTCATAGCCGATTTCGATCATCCGATCGATCGCCCGCCAGTTCAAGAGACCGATACCGTGAAGGGCGGGCGTCAGCACGACGTCGGCCATCTTGGCCAGGCGGCTGGTGTGGCTTTCGCCGGCGACCATGGCTGAGCGCACCAGGACGGACGTGATCGCGGGCGTTCGCCAACTGCGGAACGTATCGACAGGCCCGGCATTGAAGACCCGCTCGTCGAGCCGGTAATTGCCCCTGACGCCGCCGGAATCGACACCGATCACCGGACCCAAATTGATCTCGTCCATGACGTCGACGGGCATGTTATTGACCAGTCCACCGTCGACGAAGACCTGGCCGTCATGAACCACCGGCGGCACCAAGCCGGGTATCGAAACGCTGGCGCGGATCGCCCGCCACAGGGGCCCCTGTCTGAAACAGGTGGGCCCGCCCTCGGTCAGATTGGTCGAGGTGCAGAAGTAAGGAAGCCAGAGGTCCTCGATCGCCCGGTCGCCGAAGTTTTCCCGGATCAGTCGGGTCAGGCGTTTGCCTCGGGTGAACGCGTGCATCGGCAGCGTGTAGTCACCCACCGGATTGATGTCGATGAAGGTTTCCTGCAGGCGTTGGCGGAACTCGTCGAGCGACCAGCCCATGGCGACGCCGCCGGCCATGATCGACCCCATGCTGACACCAGCGACATGGTCGATTTCGATGCCCATCTCGTTGAGCGCCCGAATGACGCCGATGTGAGCGAAGCCTCGGGCGCCGCCGCCCGAAAGAACGACGCCAACAGCCCGCCCGGTGACGATCCGTCCGATCCGCGCCGCGGCGCCGGGCGTCTCGGGCACGAGATTGAAGCGCAGGCGAGCCGAGATCCGGTTGAGCCAGGGCGCGCTTTCGACCGGATAGGTCGTGCCCTTGGGCTGCAGGACCACGAGTTTGAGCACCCGGCCAACCGCCAGGTTCTCGATCATCGTCAGAAGGTCGCCGGGCGGCTCGGGATCATCCGCGCGCGCTATCAGTAGGACCAGATCCGACTGGCGAAGGCAAAGTCGGGTCCAGGCGTTGCATTTCGGCTGGGCATGGTAGACCAGCCTGGCGCAGGATCGCTCCTGGTAAGCGAACCAATCGGAAGTTTCGCCGGCCGCCCTGTCCTTGGTGAGCGTGGTCGTCGGCCCCATCTGATTGAGGCCCGCCAGCATCGCCTCCTTGATCCACTCCAGCGGCAGGTTGCGTGAGAGCGGCATCAGACAGACGGTGTGCATGGTCGAATGCGGCATCCGCCCCTCCACATGGTGGTGGAGGCGGCGCGCGATCGCCCGGGTCAGCGTCACGATCGAGCTCGGATGATCGTCCAGAAGCTTATGGAACAGAGGCCGCCCGAGCTTGATGAGCTCGGTGTCGCGGACCGTCCGGACCGAAGCGCTCCGGGGCTCGCCGGTGAGAACGCCTAGCTCACCGACGGTTTCACCGGCGCCGATCTGGGCGATGGAGCGCTCACCGCCCTGGCCGTCCTCGATGTAGATATGCAGACGGCCGGAGCGGATGATGTAGAGGGAATCGCTTTCCTCCCCCTGCTCGAACAACACCGTTCCCGACGGCAGGGCGATGGTTTCGAGATTTTCCTCGATCAGCGCCAATGACGCCTCGTCAACGCCTGCGAACAGACCCAGTTCGCCCAGCTGACTGCGCGCGGACTCGCGAATGTCGATCGCTGGCTCGGTCACCGCACCGCGCTCATCGACAAATCCGGCATTTCGTCACGACGAGTTGGCAAGGCCAACCATCCAATCGAAGCCGTCTACAACCCATTCGGCAGGGATGCTGTGACCCTTGGGATGAAGGCAAAGCTGGAGTTCGTGTCCCGACGCGCAACTGGACCAGACCTGGCAATCGTAGCGTTCGAAATCGTCGATCCGATCGACCTGCCCCGGGCATTGGCCGAGTTGCCGCAACAAGCTCATGCCCTCCGGTATCGGCATGGAATTGTAGATACCGATTTCGTCGAATGCCACCACACGGTCACTCAGACCGTGGATGTGGCGCAGATTGACCGCACCGGTGGGGCAATTGTCAGGGGTCGAGCGCCAAAAACCGCCGCCGATCGGCAGAAACGCCTTGAACTCAGATCCAGCGTAGCAGGCTACGTTCCAGACCATGGAAGCGCCCCGCGAAAAACCGGTCGCCAGTGTCCGTTCCTTGTCGATCGGCCAACGGCGCCGGATGTCCTTCATGACGGCCTGAACATAGGCCCGCTCGTCGCGCCCGGGCTCGGCCCGCCCGTCACCGATCTGACGCCAGTAGCCGGTTTGGGCGAAGGGTGCCACGAACAGCGCCCCCTTCGCCGTGATCCCCTCAACCATCGCCCGGTTGCGGAAAGAGCCCTCGGGCGAACCATTCCAGCCGTGGAAGTAGACGACGAGAGACAAGGGCGTTTCGCCATCCCAACCTGGCGGCGTTTCAGCTAAATAGTAGCCGTCCCGCACCTCGCATCGCCCGCCGTCCTCGCAAGGCAGCGAGTCGTCGGCCACGGCGATGCTCAGAGATAAAAAAAGCATCAAAGCCACAGACAGCGTGGCAAGCATTCTAGGCATAAAAAATTCCGCCTCGGGTTTCGGGCACGTCTTGTGGGATAGTATACGCGTCCGTTCAACCGGCAATTTGGACCACGGGCGAACCGGCGCACGATAGGTCACGTCAGCGTCAGCGGACCCGGTCGGGCCTGACCGCCGGCGTAATCTTCGTCGGCTCGACGGTCGAGCGCCGGGACCTTGAGGGCTGCTGCCCAAAACAGAACGTCGCCACACCATGGAATGATCGGGACCCGCGACGCGCCTTTCGCTGGCGGGCAAGCGATGATGGATTGCGGCGGCGGCCCCTGTCCGACTACGGGATGCGCAGGTCTTTACTTCAGGGAGTTGAGAGATGCTCGATGATCGGCAGGCTTGTGATGACGTGCTGCGCTGTCCCAAGACGGGACGACAGCTTCGGCCGCAGGGGCCGGATAGGCTGGTCGCCGAGCCGGAGGGCGATGACGCCCCCACCTACCCGGTGGTCGACGGCGTACCGATCCTGGTCGATTTCGAGAGCTCGGTTCTCGACCGGGACAAGTTGATCAAGAGCAGAGCCGAGAGCGTTCTGCACAGACCGGCACGCACGGGCGCGCGAAGCATCGTCAAGCGGCTCCTGGCACCGCCGAGTGCCGTGACCGCGCGCAATGTCGAACGGCTGATCAAGGAGCTAGAGACACGACCCGAACCCGCGCGCATTCTGGTGGTCGGTGGCGGCAGCGTCGGCCAAGGGATGCAACCGCTCTACGATCACCCCCGCCTGCGGCTCACGGGCTTCGACATCTTCGCCACGGCCTACACTCAGTTCGTCGCCGACGCCCACAAGATCCCCGTCGCCGACCGCAGCTTCGACGCGGTCGTCATCCAGGCTGTGCTGGAGCATGTTCTTCAGCCGGATCAAGTGGTTGGGGAGATCTGGCGTGTCCTCAAGGACGACGGTCTGGTCTACGCAGAAACGCCCTTCATGCAACATGTCCACGAGGGCGCTTACGATTTCACACGCTTCACCGAAAGCGGTCACCGCAATTTGTTCCGGCGCTTCGGTCTCATCGCGTCCGGTCAAACCGCCAATGCCGGCACTCAGCTGGTTTGGGCGATCGAATATTTCTCCCGTGGACTGTTCCGTTCCGTCGCCGTCGGCAAGGCCGCCAAGCTCGCCTTCTTCTGGCTCCAGTATTTCGACCGGATGATCCCAGAAGCCCACGCGATCGACAGTGCCAGCGGCGGCTTTTTTCTAGGTCGAAAGGCCGAAACCGAACTGTCGCCGAAGGAGATCATCGCCCATTACAGGGGCGCGCGGCACTAGTCCCTCGCGGACCCTTCGACAAGAGCCATAAGGATGTAAAAAACGGTCCCCGGTAGGTGTGCGCGCTCCAGACACGACCGGCTTTCGCCACGCCCCCGATCGGATCTGGGACGGCGTTCAACAGACGATTTTTGAACCCGGACTTCGCGCCGGCGATCGGCGCCTGCGCCACGGGCGTCGAGGATCATCCAGACACCGTTCGCTTCGCTGCTCTTTTGGCAACGGTCTATCGGGCCGGTGTCGATACGAAAACGCCCACCTCCAGGCCGAGAAAGCGGTTAAAAACCGCGTTTCCCCCGGAAGTCCGCGAGGTAGCGCTCTCGGCGCGCGGGATCGTCGATCAGGAGGTCCGGATCGGATGGCGGGTAGCCGAGCCTCTCCGGCGCATCGCCGAACCGTTCGCGAAAGGCAGCCAGCAGTGCTTCGTCGTAGAGGTAGCGCCACTGGCCGGCCTCGCCGCTTTGGATGTGGTCGCTGTCAGCCTGGACCGCGCCTTGCGCCGTGATCTTGCTGATCGCGGGATCCAAAAAAATCTCGATGCATCGGGCCAGGTGCTCGCCATCGAAGCCGAGGTGGCTGAAAAGGGCCGAGGCGTGCTCCAGGCGGCGCTCACTGATGAGATCTTCATAAGCAACGGTCAGAAAAACCTCCTGGGCGTCAAAGCCCACCATGTCGCGGATGGCCCGGCCCGCGGAGTGGCGCATCTCGAAGCGGACGGCATCCGGGAAATCCAGTGCGCGAATGACCTCCTGATAGCTGCGGTCGCCGAAGTCCGATCGCTTGCGGAGCAGCCAGCGCTCCTGGGCGTAGCCGTGATAGTTGGCCGCCGAGATGAGCACGTCCCTTGGATCGCGAACGACGTGAATCCCGGCCGCCACCACGCTCTCCGGGACAAGCGCAAAGAAGCTATGGTCCTGGAAAAGGATCCGTGGCGACGGCGCGGCCGGTCGATCCATATCCTCCGGCCATTGATGCGCTGGAAGGCGCTCGAAAGGTAGTCCGAGCTCGCGGGCGATCGCTTGGAACAGCTCGCGCATCCACACCGAGCCGGTCTTGTGGTGGGTTCCGATCAAAAGGAGGGTGGGTTTACCCAAGCCGGGCGTCGTTCTCGTCAGATCGTCTCCAAGCAGATGTGGGGCATGGTCCCGTTCGCCTTTCGACCGGATAAGGTCATGCTTGTCCAGCCCGGCTGTGGCACGATCGGTTTGTCGGAGACAGCCTGGGCCAAGAAAGACCGATGACCAACACCGCGAGCGTCCGCGAGGTGCGCCTTGACGCCCTACGTATCACGCCGGCAACCATCTGGATTTTTCTCCGGCTCATCGATGAGAATGGGCTGCTCGCAACCGGCGAGGCGACCCTGCCAAAAGATGAAGCCCGCGTCGCCCAGGCGGCCGCCCGCCTCCTGCCGAACCTGATCGGTGCGGACGCGAGTCCCTCCGGCATCGCGCAAGGTTTGCCCGGCAATGACCTTGGCGAGGCCGCTTTACGCTCGGCGGCGGATCTGGCGGCCTTTGACCTCGAGGGCCAGCGTGCCGGCAAGGCCCTGTCCGAGCTTCTGGGCGAAAGCAGGCGAACGAATATACCAGTTTACGCCAACATCAATCGGCGAAGCGTTGCGCGCACGCCCGAAGCCTTCGCCGAGAGCGCAAGGCTCGCGCTCGAAACCGGTCATCAGACGTTCAAGCTGGCGCCCTTCGACGAGGTCACTCTAGAAGCCTGTGCCGCCGGCGACCTCTTACGATTGATCGAGCCGGGCCTAGAGCGAATCCGGGCCGTTCGCGAGACGATTGGCGCCGGGCATCAGCTCCGCATCGATTGCCATTGGCGGTTTGATCCAGCGGCGGCAGAAACGATGATCGACGCCTGCACCCCGTTCGCGCCGGACTTGATCGAATGCCCTATCGCCGAAAGGGTTGAGACGATCGGAGCCATCACACGCCTTCGGACTCAGGCGAACCGGTCGGACATCCGCCTGGCAGGGCTGGAAATGGGTGTCGGCGTCGAAAGTTTCGAGCCTTTTCTCGAGGCAGGCGCCTATGACGTGATCATGCCGGACGTGAAATATGTGGGTGGTCTCGACATTTTCGTCCGCCTGGCGGAACGGGTGGAAGCTCACGGCGCGCTTGTGTCGCCGCATAATCCGACGGGACCCGTCTGCCATGCCGCGAGCCTGCATATCGCCGCTGTTTTGCCGGCTTTCGATTCCCTTGAGATGCAGTTCGACGAAACGCCCCTGTTCGCGCAATTGGCAGGCTCGCTCAAGCTTGCGCTAGGGGATGGATGCCTGACGCCGACCTGGCATCGCGCCGGTCTCGGCGTCCGCCTCGATCAAGAGCTGATCGCCGCGCATCGGCTTGACCAGCTCTCCCAGCATTACGGTGAAATCGCGCCCGAGGAAAAAGCATGACGGCGGAGCCCAAAAACCTGCTGCTCATCCTCTCGAACGAGCATGCCGCCCAATATGCCGGCTGTTACGGTCATCCGATCGTCAAGACACCGGTGCTGGACCGCCTGGCGGCCCGGGGCACGCGCTTTAGCAACGCCTACACCAATTGTCCGATCTGCATGCCGGCGCGGGCCGCTTTCGCCACCGGCCTCTATCCGCACCAGACCGGCTATTGGTGCAATGCGAGCCCCTATACCGGAACGCCCCGATCCTGGGGACATCGGCTTCAGGCGGCGGGCATACCGGTCATATCGATCGGCAAGCTGCATTATCGCGACGATGAGCTCAATGCCGGCTTCGACGAGCAACGCATGCCGATGCACGCGGTCCAGGGCGTCGGCGATCTGTTGGGGGCGATCCGCCGCAAAAGTCCCCTGCCGGAGCGGAAGAAGAGCCATCTGGTGGCCGATGAGATCGGTCCCGGGGAATCGGCCTATACCCGCTACGACCGGGACATCGTCGCCGAGACGATCGCCTGGATCACCGATGAAGCACCAAGAACCCGGAGCCCCTGGGTCTTGTATGTCGGCCTGGTCGCTCCCCATTTTCCCTTGATCGCCCCCCAGCGCTTCTTCAACCTGTACCCGCCGGACCAAATGCCTCTGCCCAAGGCTTGCAGGCCAGAAGACTGGCCCCGCCATCCCTGGTTCGACGAGTTTCGCAAGAGCTACACGACCGACCGGTTCTTCGACGACGAGAAACGCCGGCTCGCGACGGCGTCCTACTTTGGTCTTTGTTCATTTCTCAACGACAATATTGGCCAGATCTTGAACGCGCTGGAAACCACCGGCGTCTGCAGCGACACGCGTGTGGTCTACCTTTCCGACCACGGCGATAATCTGGGCGTAAGGGGCCTTTGGTAGAAATCGAATTTTTACGAGGAGTCCGCGCGCGTACCGCTGATCATGACCGGCGAAGGCGTGCCCCGCGACCGCACGATCGTCACGCCCGTCTCGCTAGTCGATTTCGTACCGACGATCCTGGAAGCCGCCGGTGTGCCCGCTGAAGAGGACGATCAGGTCGATCTGCCGGGAACGAGCCTGTTTGACGTCTTGGCCGGATCCGATACGGCAGAGCGGACCGTGTTCGGCGAATATCACGGTGAGGGTGCGATAAGCGGCGTTTTCATGCTGCGCCGGCACCGGTGGAAATACATCCACTACGTTGGCCTCCCGCCGCAACTTTTCGATCTCGAAACCGATCCGGAGGAGTTGATCGATTTGGCAAACGATCCCGCCCATGCGGAAACACTCGCCTCCTTCGAGCGACAGCTTCGGACAATTGTCGAGCCCGAGGCGATCGATGCGCAGGCCAAAGCCGACCAGGCCGCGCTCATCGAGCGCCACGGCGGCGAGCAAGCCGTTATCGGGCGCGGATCCAGCGGTGCAACACCACCGCCGGGGGCCGAGCCCATTTTCGGCTGATGCCTGATCCAACTATCGCTTGACGTCGATCGGTCTGGCTTCGATCACATCGCCATGAGCTTCGACCGCACGATCAAGATTGCGCCTTCGATCCTCGCCGCGGACGTCGCCGACTTCGGCCGAGAGTGCCGCGCGATCGAGGACCAGGGTTGCGACTGGGTCCATGTCGACGTGATGGACGGCCATTTCGTGCCGAACATCACCTTCGGTCCTCAAACCTGCAAGGCGATCCGGCCGCACGTCAAAACCGTGATGGACGTGCATCTGATGATCGCACCGGTCGATCCCTACATCGCCGCGTTTGCCGATGCCGGCGCTGACGTCATCACCGCCCATGTCGAAGCCGGACCCCATTTGGACCGCACCCTTCAGGCGATCAGAGATCGAGGCAAAAAAGCGGGCGTGGCGCTAAACCCGGCGACGCCGGCGGGTGCCATCGCTGCCGTCCTTGACCGGCTCGATCTCGTTTGCGTCATGACGGTCAATCCCGGTTTCGGTGGCCAACGCTTTATCGAAGCCATGGTGCCGAAGATCCGGGAGCTTCGGCAGATCATTGGCGAGCGCCCGATCCATATCCAGGTGGACGGCGGCATCACACCTGGAACCGCGCCGCTGGTCGCCGAAGCAGGCGCCAACGTGTTGGTCGCCGGTTCGGCCGTCTTCAACGGCGGTTCCGCAAGTGATCCAGCAGCCTATGGTCGGAACATCCGGGCAATTCGCGAGGCGGCGTCCACGGCGTGACCCGGCTTTTCCGGCCAAGCATTTCCGTGTTCGGGACTTTAAGATGAACTGCCGAAATTGCGCAATCGATTGCATTACCCTCTTGACGTCACGGTTTTGTAGAGATATCGTTCGTGCAATCGATTGCGTTCCGGTTTCAAACCGAATGGATACGCAACGCAGAAGGCACCATGGCTACTGCCTTAGCCCAAGGGGGATATCCCGCCAACGATCGTCCGTCGGTCAGCCTGTAAGCGACAGCTCAAACCGAGCGGGTATCGGGATCGGAGAGACAGATGAGCGTAGAGACTATCGGTTGGATCGGCATGGGGCGCATGGGCTATCCCATGGCGGAGCGGCTGCTCGATGCGGGCTACAAGGTTCACATTTGGAACCGCACGCGGGCCAAGGCGGAACCGCTGGCGGTCCATGGCGCAACTCTGGTCGACAAACCGCGGGATCTCGCCGCGGTGGACGTCCTCTTCACCATGGTCTCGACCGGCGCCGACGTCGAGAAAGTCTATTTCGGCGATGACGGGGTGCTAACCGATCAGAGCCGGGTACCCTCGATTTTCGTCGACTGCTCATCGATCGGGGTCGAACAGTCCGCTGATATTCGTGAACGACTGGCCGCGCGCGACGCCCAATTGATCGCGGCGCCCGTGAGCGGCAACGGCAAATGCGTGCGTGCCGGCAAGCTGAGTTCGGTCGCATCGGGCCCGAGGGACGCCTTCGACCAGGTAGAACCCTTGCTCCAGGCGATCGCCGGCTGCGGCGTCTCCTATGTCGGCGAGGGCGAGCTGTCCCGGTTCTGCAAGATCGCCCACAATGTCTTTTTGGGGGTCGTCACCCAGAATCTGGCTGAGATCACCATCCTCGCCCAGAAAGCCGGCGTGCCTCGTAGCGCTTTTCTGGACTTCATGAACAATTCGGTGATGGGCTCGATTTTCACCAAGTACAAAACCAATGCTTTCGTGAACCTCGACTGGACCACGACCTTTACGCCGGAGCTCCTACGTAAGGACATGGATCTGGGGCTGAGTGCCGCCCGTCGCCTCGAGGTGCCCATGCCGGTCACGGCAGCAACCCGCGAGGCATTGCAAGCGCATTTCGGCGCGGCCAATCTCAAGGACAAGCCGGATGATTATCGGGCGAAAGACTTTGCCGCGTTGCTGGATACGGTGGCGCTTGCCGCCGGCGTCGCTTTGGAGAGTGAAGACAAGCCGATGCCCACGGGCCTGGAGATCGAAGCCAAGGCTGCGGAGTAAAGCGAACCCCGAGAAGACAGCCTACACGAGAAAGAAGCCGGGTCCGAAAAGAACGATCAGGGAGACCAAGAATGAGCGTCAAATATTTTCCTCTGGCAGCCGCCGCAGCCCTCCTATCTGGAACGGCCAGCGCGGAAACGGTGAAGATCGGCGCCTCGCTGCCGCTGACCGGCAATTTTTCCATCGCCGGTCAAAAGCACAAGCAAGGTTACGAGCTCTGCGTAAACCTTATCAACGAGCGGGGCGGCATCTTAGGCAACGAGGTCGAATTGGTCTTGTCCGACAACCGCTCGGATCCGGCGACCGCCGTCAATCAGTATGAGCGGTTCATCAATGTCGACGGCGTCGACGCCGTCTACGGCACGTTTTCCTCGCGCCTCACCTTCCCAGTCGCCAACATCCTTGCCAAGAACGGCATGGTTCACCCGATCCCGGCCGGCGGCGCGCTGCGCATCTACACCCAGGGGCACGGCAATCTGTTCTACTTCCAGCCCGACGCGGCTGAGTATATCGGTGCGACCCTCAGGGGGATCATCGAAGATCGCGTGCCGGAGGGTGAGGCGCCGGCCACCGCCGCGGTGGTCGCCGCCGACGATTTCTTCGCCAACGCGATCCAGGCCGGTCTCCTCGGCGAGAAAGTGATGAACCCGGCCGACGGCAGCGAGGTCGCCGATCTGGCTCCAGGCTATCTGGGTGAGCTTGGGATCGAGGTGGTCTTCACCGAGAAATGGCCCGAGGAGGGCTTCAACGACTGGCTGAACCTGGCCAACTCGATCAAGCGCTCCGATCCCGAGATGATCATCGGTCTGACGGCGTCGGCCGAAGAGGCGGTGCAGCTCACCCGAGCGCTTAAAACCGTGCGCGCCGAACCCAAGCTGGTCTATTTCTCCCAAGGCACCCAGGCCGAGTATCATGAAGGCACCGGTGCTTCGTCGGACGGTGTCCTGGTCCACACGTCCTGGCACCAGGACGCGCCGTTCGAGGCGACGCTCGCCGGCGAGGCCTTCTCCAATGCCGATTTCGTCACTGCCTTCGAGGAGGCCTATGGCCAGGCTCCGGACGAGGACTCGGCCATTCCCTTCGCCGTCTGCCAAGGCATCGAGCAAGCCATGATCGGCGCCGGATCCACCGACAATGCCGCCATGGGCGAATGGCTCTCAGCCCGCACCAAGGACGACCCGGTGCGGACCATTCTCGGTCGGTTCAACTGGGACGAGGTTGGCCTGCCGGATGACAAGCCGTTCCTGATGACCCAGTGGAACGGCGGCGAGCTGCAGTTCGTCTATCCGACCGACGAGTTCGATGGCTATCAGGACATGTCCTATCCGAAGGGCGGTTTCTGAGCTGATCCGGAGCCGGGCCGCCGGCCCGGCCAGCCCATGCCGGGTCCCCGGGTCCGGCCAGCCCCGTTTGCCGAGGCGAGGCGATGCTCGAGATCAGGGGTCTTTGCAAATATTTCGGCGGGATCAGGGCGGTGGATCAGTGCTCGTTCACGGTCGAGCAGGGCTCGATCACCGCGCTGATCGGCCCGAACGGCGCCGGCAAGACCACCGCATTCAACTGCATCAGTCGGACCATGGTGCCGACGGCGGGCGAGGTCTCGCTCGACGGGGAGCGGATCGATCATCTACGTCCCCACAAGATCACCCAAAGGGGTCTCTCCCGCACATTTCAGATCTCGCGCAACCTCGCCGAGATGACCGTCCTCGAAAACGTCATCTGCCAGTCCAAGATCGGCGGCTGGCGCGATCTGCTGAAACCGGCAATGAGCGCCGATGAAATCGATCGCGCGCTTAGCCTACTCGACTTTCTCGGCATCACACGGATCGCCCATGAGGACGGGGCGAACCTTTCCTATGGCCAGAAAAAGTTGATGGACCTGGCTGCTCTTTTGATGAGTAAACCAAAGATCATCCTCCTGGACGAACCGGCCGGCGGCGTGAACCCGTCGCTACTGGAAGAGATCGTCGGCCACATAAGGAAACTCAACGACCAGGGCCTGACCGTCCTCATCGTCGAGCACAATATGGATCTGATCATGCGCCTTTCGCATCGGGTCGTGGTCATGGCCCAGGGCCGGGTGATCGCCGACGGCACACCAGATCAGATCCAAAAAGATCCGGCCGTTCTCGACGCCTATCTGGGCGGCACCATTGAGGAGGCCGCCTAATGGCCCACCTGCTCGAAGTTAGACATGTCACGGCCGGCTATGGCGACGGGCCAGCGATCCTTGATGGCGCCGATCTCATCGTCGAACCGGGCAAGGTGCATTGCATCATCGGGCCCAACGGCGCCGGCAAATCGACTTTGCTGAAGGCGATCTGCGGCATGCTCAAGGTCCGGAAGGGCGACGTGCTGTTCCAGGGCACGTCACTGGTCGGCCTCAGGCCCGATCAAATCATGCGCAGGGGCATCTCCTTCGTCCCCCAGGAACGGGCGCTGTTTCCCAAGATGACCGTTCGCGAGAACCTGCGCATGGGTGGTTTCATCATTGAGGACAAAGCCACGCTCGACGGCCGGATCGACGAGATCTTCGAACGCTTTCCTATTCTGAAAGAGCGGGCGGACCAGCGGGCCGGCACCATGTCCGGCGGTCAGCAGCAGATGCTGGCCATGGCCCGGACGACGATCATCCGGCCCGAGATCGTCATGCTCGACGAGCCGTCTTTAGGCCTGGCGCCGAAAATCGTCGCTGAGATGTTTGACATCATGAAGATGATGGCCGCCGACGGCATCACGATCCTGCTGGTCGAGCAGAATGCGCTCATGGGCCTGAAAAATGCCGATTGGGGTGTCGTGCTCGACCTGGGCCGGACCCTGTTCCAGGGCCCCGCCCAAGAGGTTCTAGGCGATCCTCGCATAAGCGAACTCTATCTCGGCGGCCGGCGCGCCGCCTGAGGAGGTTGTCATGGTCGAAGCCCTTCAAGTTCTCGTCCTGGGCCTTGCCCTTGGCGGGGTGTTCGCGCTCATGGGCTCCGGTTTGTCCCTGGTCTTCGGCGTCATGCGCATCGTCAATCTGGCCCACCCGGTTCTGATCATCGGCGGCGCCTACATCGCCTATTGGGCCTTTCGCCTGGGCGGGGTCGATCCCCTGGTCACCCTGCCCGTCGCGGCCGTGATCCTCGCCGCGATCGGCGTCATTCTCTACAAGCTGGTGTTCGAGAAAGAGGCCAAGGCGGCCACCTATTCGGAAATGACCGTGCTTCTGACCTTCGCCATGGCGATGGTCATCGAGGGCGCTCTCGGCACGGCGTTCACCAACACCCAGCGGGTGACCTCACCGGATTACGCCACGGACGCGATCTTCATCGGCGAGCTCTTCATTCCCACGGGCCAGCTCTACGCCGGTATCGTGTCGCTGATCATCATCGGCGCTTTGGCGCTATTCCTGAAATACTCGCGCTTCGGCTACGCCATCCGGGCCACGACCCAAAACCGTGAGGCGGCGGAGCTTTTGGGTGTCAACGTCAACCGGGTAGGCATGGTCAGTTTTGCCATCGGGATCGCGCTTGCCGGCGCCGCCGGTGCCCTGGTCTCATTCGTCTTCAGCTTCTTTCCCGCCAAACATTGGGAATGGATCGCCGTTCTGATGTCGCTCGTGGTCCTGGGCGGCATGGGATCGATCCTCGGCACCGTGGTCGCGGCCTTCGCGCTCTCGGTCACGGCCGCCTTCGTCGGCGCCTGGATCGGTGCCACCTGGTCGACGATGACCTTCTTCCTCGCTTTGTTCGTCATCTTACTGGTCCGTCCCCAGGGCCTCTTCGGCGACAAACCGGAGCTCGCCTGATGAGCACCATTTTAGAGGACAGCGCTTCGGTCCTGGACGCCCGCAAGCGCTACAATGAGAGCCTTGCCCAACAGGTCGACAAGAGCCGGGCTACCTGGTTCCCACTCGCCCTGATGGCATTGCTTTTGGCCCTGCCGGCACTCCAGTTCGCCGGGAACTACAACTATCTCCTGCATTTGGTCTTATTCACGGCGAGCTACGTGGTGATGGCCACCGGCTGGAACATTCTCGGCGGTTTCGCCGGTTACATCTCGCTGGGCCACAACGTCTTTTTCGCCATCGGCGGCTACTTCGCGGGCATGATCTTCGCCCGCTACGGTATATCCACGATCCTGCTCGCCCCGTTGGCGGGACTCGTGGCGGGCGCGCTCGGGTATCTGATCGGCCTGATCACCTTGAGGGTGCGTGGGCCCTCCTTCATCATCTCGTCCCTGGCGCTGGTCATGATCGCGCGCATCCTGTTCGACAATTGGCACTTTGTCGGCGGCGCCGCCGGGGTCTCGCTCCAGGCCAATGACCTGCCGGTGCAATGGGCCAAGCTCCCCTATTACTACGCGTTCATCATCATGGCGGCCTTCGCGGTCTGGTCGTCCTACCGGATCAAACATTCCAAGTTCGGTCTCGGCCTAAGGGCGATTTCCAAGGACGAGATCAAAGCGGAAAGCGCCGGCATCGACACCCGGTTCTACAAGGTGCTCGCCTTCGCGATCTCGGCCTTCTTCGTCGGCATGGCCGGCGCCGTCTGGGGCGAGTATCTGACCTACATCCGGCCGAACATTTTCCTCATCATTCTGGTCTCGGTGAACATGGTGCTGATGTGCATTCTGGGCGGCAAGGGCACGGTCGCCGGGCCCGTCATCGGGGCGGTCCTGATCGTCGCTTTCAACGAATTGGTCGTGGCCACCTTGGGTGCCTCCGAGATCAACATTCTCGCGACCGGGCTGATCATGGCGCTGGCACTCATGTTCTTTCCGCTGGGCATCGTCGGCAGCCTGGCCAAGTCGGGCCGCCTGCCCCGCATCCTGAATTGGGACTGAGAAAGGTGAGCCCCTTCACGCTTTACAACGCGCCTCAATCCACCTGCAGCCAACGGGTGCGCTACGTCCTGAACGCGAAGGGTCTGGCGTTCGAGGAGCATAAGCTGGATCTGTTCTCCGGCGATCAGCTCAAGCCCGACTATCTCCGTCTCAATCCTAACGGCGTCGTACCGACCCTGGTCCATGGCGACCGAACGGTCATCGATTCCGCGGTGATCATGGAGTATCTGGACGAGATCAACCGGGCGCCCTCGCCTTTCGTGCCAGACGATCCGTTGGACCGTGCACTGATGCGATCGATGATGCGGTTCATCGACGAGGTGCCGACCCCGGCGATCCGTATCCCCTCCTACAATCTGGCCTTTCTTCCCCATTTTCAGTCGATGTCGGATGCCGAGTTTCAGGCGCTCGCCGATTCCAAGCCTTTGCGCCGGGAATTCCTCCTGCGCATGGGCCGGACCGGCTTTCCGCAAGCTGATCTGGACGAAGCCCTGGGCCGGCTCGGCCGCGGCGTCGAGCGCATGGGCCAGTGGCTTGATCAGTCCGGCGGGCCCTGGTTGATGGGTGAGGTGATGACACTCGCCGACATCGCGGTGATGCCGGTCATCGTCCGCATGGCCGACATCAACCTGTCGTCTTTATGGAACGAAACGCCGGCGATCGGCCGCTGGCTTGAGACATTGGAGGCGACCGAACCCTTCCAACCGACCTACTATCATGGCTCGCTCCTGACCGACAAATACCCCCATCTCAAGGCACTAAAACGGTAAAGCAGCCACGCGCCGCGAGCTTACGCGCCTGCCCGCCTCACTTCGCTCCCATGCACGTTCCCGTGACCTTCGTCCCATGCGACCCGGCACCGGCTATATTTGGCTCAGACACGTAATTGAAAGGGCACGGATATGGTGACCAGGCGTTTGGCGGCCCCTACCTTCGCTCTGGCTCTTCTGGCAGGGTCTGACATCGCCCGGAGCGCCGATCAGCGCCAGCCGGTCGTGGTCGAGTTGTTCACGTCCCAAAGTTGCTACAGTTGCCCACCTGCCGAGGCTTACCTGGCCGAACTGGCGAATAAGCCAGACGTTCTCGCCCTCGAATGGCATGTCGACTACTGGGATGACCTGGTCTACGGCGCCGCCGGCCAGTGGCGGGATCCGTTTTCAGACCCGGCCTATACGGAACGCCAGGTGGCCTACAATCTGGCGATCCGGGGCAGCGGGCGAATTTACACGCCGCAGATGGTGATCGACGGCGCCGATGAAGCTGTCGGCTCGCGCCGGGAGCAGGTCCGGGCGGCCATCGAGCGGGCCGGGCAGAACCGGAGATCCACCGAAATCACCCTTTCGCCCGCTGAAGGGCATACGCTTACCGTCAAGTTGGACGGCGCACTTGATCAGCCCGCGGATGTCTGGCTGGTACGCTATCTGCGCGCTGAGACCACAGAGGTCGAACGGGGTGAAAATCACGGCAAGCGGCTGACCAATCACCATATCGTCCGCGAGGTCGAGAAGCTGGGCGCCTGGCGGGGCGGCGAGGTAAGCTTCACTTTTAATGGTGCTTCCGAGGAGATGGGCTGCGCCATTCTCGTCCAGCGCGCGCCGGCCGGGTCGATCCAAGGCGCCCGGTCCTGCGACCTCGAACACGGCGCCTGATCCGAGACTTCAACGACGAACCTCCGCCGGTGGCACCGGAAGGCCTCAGCCTTTCAGCGTCCCAGCGAACAATGAGCTTGATCGGGTTCGAACATTCAGACCAAATGCGCTCTCGATATCGCCGAAGGCTTTCGGGAGGCAGACAATAATGAAGACCATGAAGACACTTGCGGCGGGGCTGCTGCTATCGGGATCGATCGTGCCGCTGGCCAATGCGGACGCGATCCGGTTCTGGACGACGGAGGAGCAGCCCGAGCGGCTCGCCCTGCAACAGGAGCTGGCCGCCGAATTCAATGCCGAGACGGGCCACGAGGTCGAGGTTATCCCGGTGAGCGAGACCGAGCTCGGCACCCGGGCGACGGCGGCGTTTGCGGCCAATGACCTGCCGGACATCATCTACCATACGCTGCAATACGTGCTGCCCTGGACCGAGGCCGGCATTCTCGATCCCATCACCAATGACGAGATCGTTCAGGATCTGGGCGTCGACACCTTCGCGCCCGGTGCCCTGGAAATGGCCACGACCGACGACCTCGTCGCGGCGGTGCCGGTGGACGGCTGGACCCAGATGATCGTCTACAGAAAGGATCTGTTCGACGAAGCCGGTCTCGAAGCGCCGGATTCCTATACCGACATTTTGGCCGCGATCGACGCGCTCCATAACCCGCCCGACATGTTCGGCTTCGTCGCCGCCACCAAGGTCGACGAGAACTTCATGAGCCAGGTGCTGGAGCATGTATTCTTAGCCAATGGCGTGTCGCCGGTCGGCAAGGACGGGTTCGCACCGCTCGATGAGGCCGCGACCACGGAAGTGCTGGAGTTCTACAAGGCTATCGCCGAGGCTTCGCCGCCGGGTGAATTGTTCTGGGAGCAGTCGCGCGAGCTCTATTTCGCCGGCAAGACAGCGATGATCATCTGGTCGCCTTTCATCCTGGACGAATTGGCAGGCCTTCGGGATTCCAACCCGCCGACCATCACCGACGATCCGACCTCGACCGAGCTGGCGAGCAAGACGGATGTGGTCACCACGTTCGCCGGTCCCTCCAATCCGGAAGGTGCCGCCTGGGCCGACATTCGCTACTTCGGTGTCACAGCCGATGCCAACTTGGATGTCGCTGCGGAATTCGTCCGCCACTCCATGGATCGGGGCTACACCAAGACGCTGTCGATCGCGCCCGAGGGTAAGTTTCCGGTCCGCCGGGGGACGGCTGATGAGCCGACCAAGTTCGTCGATGCTTGGGCGGAGCTACCGGTGGGTGTCGACCGCAAGGCGCCGCTCTCGGACCTCTATCCGGCGGAAACCGTTGAGCGCATCACCGCTGGCCTCGAGACCGCTGATCGATGGGGGGTCGAGGACGGGCAACTCTCGCTGGCGTCGAAGATGGTCAACAGCCAGGTGATCAATCGGATCGTCCGGCGATACATCGATGATGAGCTGGACGCCGCCGGCGCTGTGGCTGCGTTGAACGACGAGTTGGCCGCCATTCAGTAGCGTTCCATGCGGATACGGACCGGCGGCGCGGCCGGTCCGTATCCCATTGAACGTCTGAGCCTATGGCAACGCCCAAACCCATGCTTGATCCGGATCTGGCCCAGCCGCCCCGCGGCATTGGGCCGATCGAGCGGCGCGAAATGCGGCTCGCCTATGCGATGCTGCTCCCCACCTTCGGCATTGTTTTGGCCATCGTCCTGGGGCCATTGCTGGCCAATTTCTGGATCGCCTTCAAACCGGTCCAACTCGCCGATCTTCGCCCGGCCACGGTGTTCGCCAACGAGCGCTTGCGTGGCGATGCCGAGGCTGTGGGCGATCAGGCGCTGCTTCAATATCGGCTTCGCAACTCGACCCGGGATTCCGAGGTCCGCGAGGTCACGCTTGCCGATACACTGCCCGAAGGCTTGGCCGTCATCGAGCTGGATGAGCGCTGCACGCTCAACGGCCGTGATCTCTCCTGCGAGCTTGGCACCTATGCCGGCGGTTTCCGAGAAAATCTCGAGATCGAGGTGACGGTCGATCAGGCCTACCTGGCCGATCCGGTCAATCCCCGGGACAGCCAACCGCTGATGGGAGGTGTCAGCGACAACACGCTTACCAACTTCACCTTCACGCTCGACAATTTCGTCCGGATCTTCGATTCGGACGAGTTCTGGCACGTTCTGCGTGTCTCTTTGTACTATACGGTGTTCGGCACGGCCGGTGCCCTGGTCCTGGGCCTTTTCGCCGCGCAGTTGCTGAACGACGCCTTCGCCGGGCGAACCATCTTGCGCGGCCTGTTCCTATTTCCCTACGTCGCGCCGGTGATCGCGGTGGCCTTCGCCTGGGTGATACTGCTGGATCCGTTCTCCGGCACCCTCAATTCGATCCTTCAGCAGATGGGTGCGACCGATGAACCGGTGAACTTCTTCGGCCAGCGCTCGGTGCCGATCAACCTGTTCGGGCTGACCATCGATTTTCCGGTAGCGTTGAGCACGGTGATCGCCTTCGAAGCCTGGCGCTATTTCCCTCTATCGTTCCTGTTCATCCTGGCGCGGATGCAATCTTTGTCATCCGAGATGTACGAGGCAGCCGAGATGGACGGCGCCACGCCGCTCCAACAGTTCTGGTACATCTCGCTACCGCAACTCGTCGGCATTCTGGCGGTCCTGTTCCTGCTGCGCTTCATCTGGACCTTCAACAAATTCGACGACATCTTCCTGCTCACCGGCGGCGCCGCCGGCACCCGGACCCTGACCGTTGATGTCTACGAGCAGGCGTTCGCCGTTTCCAATCTCGGCGCCGGTGCCGCCGTGGCGGTCGTCGTCTTCATCGTCCTCCTCACCTTCGCGCTTTTGTTCTTCAAGTTCTCGCCGAAGGACGAAGGATGAACCGGATCGGCACAGGCTACGGCCTCGCTCTGGTGATCGGCGCCATCTGGGGCCTGGTATGGATGATCGTTATCGGCGTCACCTACATGCTGGTTTCTGGCAGCGTCGCGGTGCCTGCCGTCGGTGCTGCTGCGGCTGCCGGCCTGGTGGGCGCCGCCGTTCTGATGTGGCCGGAGCCTTCGGCGCGAACCCTTGGCGTCCGCCTGGCGACCGCCGCCGTAATCGTCATGGTTCTCGCGCTGGTGTCTCTGTTCGAACCTCTGGGAATACCGCTCGGCCAGCGTCCGCTCTATCAGCTGGGCGCGATCGCCGTTTTCGTCCTTATCGTCTGGTACTCGCTGGATCGCTGCTTCAACGGCTTTTCACCTTCGACCCTGCCTCGCTATCAGTTGGAGCTGATGGCGATCCGGGCGCTCAAGGGTCTGGGGCTCCTATTGTTCACCGTGCTGGTCGCGTTGCCCTTCTACGTCATGGTCATGACGAGTTTGAAGAACCAGCAGGCGCTGCTCGCCAACCCGCTCGATTTCTCGCTCGATCTGGGTCAGGGACCGGCCGGGCTGTTCCGCTCCTATATCGAGCTGTTCACCCAGTTCAATTTCGACACGTTCTTGGTGAACTCGGCGATCGTCTCGTTCGCGACCGTCGCCATCACGCTCTTTTTCGCGATTCCTGGGGCTTACGCGGTCGCCAGACTCAGATTTCCGGGCCAAGCCTTCCTCTCGCGCTCGATCCTCCTGATCTACATGGTCCCGGCGATCGTCCTGGTGATCCCGCTCTACGCCGTGTTCTCGCAAATGGGCCTGCGCAACACGCTCACCGGTCTCATGGTTGTCTACCCGGCGACCACCATCCCGGTCGCGCTCTACATGCTTCAGGGCTATTTCCGAGGTCTGCCCGGCGAGCTTGAGGAAGCGGGGCTCATGGACGGACTCAGCCGTCTGGGTGTGATCATGCAGATCACCCTGCCGCTGTCGCTCCCGGCACTGGCCTCGGTGTCGCTCTACGTTTTCATGATCGCCTGGAACGAGTTTCTGTTCGCCTTCATGTTCCTGGACAATGTCGAGGTCTTCACCCTTTCAAGGGGCGTCGTCTCGCTAAACTCATCCGAGGTGCCACGCCAGCATCTGATGGCCGGCGCGGTCATCGCCACGATCCCGGTCCTTGTCCTTTTTCTCTGGTTCGAGCGCTTTCTGGTCTCGGGCCTGACCGCTGGCAGCGTCAAAGGCTAAGGCTCATGTCCGACACTGATCTCGACGAACACGCCATAGGCATCCTCAAGGCCAATGACAGGGGCGGCTACACCGTGCCGACCGCGCGCCTCTATCCCTTTCAGTGGAATTGGGACTCGGCGTTCGCGGCGCTGGGCTTTGCCGCTTTCGACCGGGACCGGGCCTGGGGGGAACTGGACAAGCTGTTCCAAGGTCAGTGGGCCGACGGCATGGTCCCGCACATCATCTTCTGGTCGCCGAGCACGGACTATTTTCCGGGCCCGGACGTTTGGGCAAGCGGCACGGAGCCGCCGACCTCAGGCATAAGCCAGCCACCCGTGGCCGCTTCGATCGTCGCCGAACTGGTCAGCACCGGCGATGACAGCGACCTGGAGCGGGCCAGCCGGCTCTACCCCAAGCTCCTTGCCTCGCACCGTTGGTTTCATACCCATCGAGATCCGGAGAACCGGGGCGTCATCGCCGTTGTCCATCCTTGGGAATCCGGCCGGGACAATTGTCCGGACTGGGACCCGGCCATGGACACTATAGCCGTCGCTCCCGATCTCGAGACCTACCAACGGCGCGATACCGAGCATATCGGTGCCGATCAGCGACCAAGCACGGCGCAATATGACCGGTATCTGACCATCCTGACCTTCGGACGAAACCAGGGCTGGGATCAGCAGGAGATCATCCGGGCTGGCCCGTTTCTGGTCGGTGATCCCGGCATCCATTTCATTCTTCTGCGGGCGGACCGGGACCTGCTCGGTCTGGCGAAAAGGTTCGGCTCAGGTGATGATGAACGAGAGTTCGGGGGCTGGATCGCCCGGGCTGAACAGGCCGCGGATGGGCTTTGGAACGAAGAAGCCGGCGGTTTCACCGCCAGGGATCTGCGAAGCGGTGTTTTCTCGTCCGGTCTCGCGAGCGTTTCACCCTTGAGCCTCTACGCCGGCGCCGGATCACCTGGCCAAAGGGAACGGATCGCCAACGAGACCCGGCGGATCATCGAGCGCGTGCGCTTCGCTCTTCCCAGCTGGGACCCCGATCATCCGGCCTTCGAGCAGCGGCGCTACTGGCGGGGACCGGTGTGGCTGATCATGAACTACATGATCGCCCGAGGCTTCAGGGAGGCGGGATCGCCCGACGTCGCCGACCGGATCGCCGACGATGCGCTTCGATTGGTCCGCCAGTCCGGCTTCTTCGAATACTACTGTCCCATGACGGGCGAGGGTCTGGGGGGCGGCGACTTCACCTGGACCGCGGCGGTCTGGCTCGCGTTGCGCGGTCCCGAGATCGCCCAGGGCATGTCGTGAGGGAGAGCTGAGTGGGCGCAATACGGCTGGACAATGTCGAGAAATGGTTCGCCGACCATCAGGTCATCAAGGGCGTGGACCTGGCGATCGAGGATGGCGAGTTCGTCATCTTCGTCGGACCTTCCGGCTGCGGAAAATCGACCCTTCTCAGGATGATCGCCGGCCTCGAGGAGACCAGCCGTGGCCGGATCCTGCTCGACGGTAACGATGTAACGGCCGAGCCGCCATCCGGGCGCAAGCTCTCGATGGTCTTCCAATCATACGCGCTCTACCCCCATATGACCGTGGGCCGAAACATGGGGTTCGGGCTGAAGACGGCCGGCGCGCCGAAGGCCGAGATCGACCGTAAAGTTGGTGAAGCCGCCCGCATCCTCAAGCTCGATGCGTTGCTCGACCGGCGCCCCAAGGCGCTTTCCGGCGGCCAGCGCCAGCGGGTCGCGATCGGCCGGGCCATCGTTCGCGAGCCAAAGGGATTTCTATTTGACGAACCGCTGTCCAATCTGGATGCGGCGTTGCGCGTCGAGATGCGTTTCGAGATCGCCAAGCTGCACCAGACGCTCGAGACGACGATGATTTATGTAACCCATGATCAGGTTGAGGCGATGACGCTCGCCGACCGAATCGTGGTCCTTAAGGACGGGCGGATCATGCAGGTAGGAAGCCCCCGCGACCTCTATGAGCACCCCGCCAACCTATTCGTCGCGCAGTTCATTGGCAGCCCGAAGATGAACGTGGTGGCGGCATCGCGGGCGGATCAGGGCGCCCGCATCGACGGCCAGGGCGCGGTCCCGTTCGCCTTCGCCGACCAGAGTACCGAGGTCAGCCGGCTGGGTATCCGGCCCGAGGACATTCAACTGGTAGAGCCCGGTGATGGCACCTGCCGTGGCACCGTCGAGGTCATTGAGTATTTGGGCTCGGATTCGTTTCTTTACGTGACCGTTCCGGACGTCGACACGCTCACGGTCCGGGTCGGCGGCGGCGAGCAGATCGACGTTGGGGCGTCGGTCGGCCACCAGTTTCCGCCAGACAAGATCAAGCTTTTCGACCCGGCAGAGGCCAGCATACGGCCGGCAGACTGACCACGCCTGCCCTCTCTGCTCCCGGCCGCAAGGCTATGATTGGTCTGGCGCAGAAGTCCGGGGCACGACGAAAAAACCATGACGTGGACGGCCACCGCGAATCGCTGCCGCTGCGCGACAGTCGACCGGGTTGGTAGGCGCGCAGGGACTCGAACCCTGAACCCGCGGATTAAAAGTCCGCTGCTCTACCAATTGAGCTACACGCCCGAAGATCGGCCCGAAAAACGACACTCTCGTCTATGGGTCAAGGGTCAAAGCGCCGGCAGGTCGCCTTGTCGGTATTCAGCCAGCATCAAGGCCGCTCGGGTTTCGAGCTGGCCCCGCCCGATCGCGTCACCAAGCCCGCGCATCACGGATTGAAAGAAAAAAAGATTGTTCCAGGTCAAGAGAATGGCGCCCAGAATTTCATTCGAACGGACCAGGTGGTGGAGGTAGGCCCGGCTGTAGTCACGGGCGGCCGGGCACTCGCTTTGCTCGTCCAAGGGCCTCGGATCATCGGCGTGTCGCGCGTTCTTCAAATTGACCGGGCCCCTGCGCGTGAACGCCTGGCCCGTTCGCCCCGACCGGCTAGGCAGCACGCAGTCGAACATGTCGATCCCCCGCTGAACGGCGCCGATCAGATCGTCCGGCTTGCCTACCCCCATGAGGTACCGAGGTTTGTCGCCCGGTAGCGCCGGGCAGGTAAGATCCAGCGTTCGAAACATCAGCTCCTGGCCCTCGCCCACCGCCAGCCCGCCGACGGCGTACCCCTCGAACCCGATCTTTGTCAGTTGCTTCGCTGACTGTGTTCGTTGCTCCGGAAAGACGCTGCCCTGAACGATGCCGAACTGACCGTAGCCTTCTCGAGGCTCGAAGGCGGCGCGTGAGCGTTCGGCCCAGCGCATCGACAGCTCCATCGACTTTCGCGCCATGGCCTCGTCGATCGGGAACGCCGGGCACTCGTCAAAGGCCATGGTGACGGTGGCATCGAGCTGGTGTTGGATACGGGTCGAAATTTCCGGCGATAGAAGATGTTTCGAGCCATCCAGGTGCGAGCGAAAACGGACGCCTTCTTCCGAGATCTCCCGGAGCTCAGCGAGCGACATCACCTGAAATCCGCCGGAATCGGAGAGGATCGGTCCGGGCCAGTGCATGAACCGATGCAGGCCGCCCAGCCGCTCGATCCGCTCAGATCCGGGGCGCAACATCAAATGGTAGGTGTTGGCGAGCACGATCGATGCGCCGGTGGTGAGCAGCATCTCTGGTGTCATCGCTTTTACGGTCGCCGCCGTTCCCACGGGCATGAAGACCGGCGTTTGGACGGCCCCGTGGGCTGTCTCGAGCAGGCCCCGGCGACCGGCGCCGTCGGTTGCCAACACCTGGAACGACAAAGGCCTCAAGGTTCGGCCCGTTCGAGCAGGCAGGCATCGCCGAAGGAGTAGAAGCGGTAACGCCGGTCGATGGCGTGAACGTAGGCCCGGCGCATGGGCTCCAAGCCCGCGAACGCGGCGACCAGGACGAACAAGGTCGAGCGGGGGAGATGAAAATTGGTCAGCAAGCGGTCGGTCTGGCGAAAACGATATCCCGGTTGGATGAAGAGATCGGTGGAGCCTTTGCCGGCGGCCAGGTCGCCGTTTTCGTCGCTCGCAGCCTCCAAGGCCCTGAGGCTCGTGGTCCCGCAGGCCAGGATCCGTCCACCGCTCTTCTTGTGACGGTGGACCAGGTCGACGGTCTCGGCACTGATTTCGAAATGTTCCTCGTGCATGCGGTGCTGGCCGATATCGTCGACCTTGATCGGTAGGAAGGTGCCGGCCCCGACATGGAGCGTGATCGAGGCGAACCTAGCGCCTTTCTTTTCCAACCTGCCCTTCAATGCCTCGGTGAAATGCAGGCCCGCTGTCGGTGCCGCGACGGCCCCGGGCTTTGCCGCGAAAAGCGTCTGATAGTCGACCCGGTCCTTCGGATCGCCCTTGTCGCTTCGGCGGATGTAGGGCGGCAGCGGCATGATTCCGTGGCGTTCGATCGCGTCTTCGAGACGGCCTTCATGGATCAGGCGGACCAAAACCTCACCACCGCCCAAATTCTCCAGAACCAGGGCCTGGAGATCGTCCGAAATCTCGATCCGGTCGCCCTCGCGGCATTTTCTGGCGGGCTTGGCGAAACAGAGCCAGGCGCCGTCGCTCGTGGGCCGGTGCAGGAGAAGCTCGACATGGGCCTCACCACGCCTTCCTAGGAGCCGAGCCGGTATCACCTTGGTATCATTGACCACCAAGAGATCGCGTTCGTCGACCAGATCGGGCAGATCGCGCACGGACCTGTCGGCGAGCCGTTCGCCAACGTGAAGGAGCCGGGCAGCGTCCCGGGGTTCCGCCGGTCGCTGGGCGATCAGTTCCTCGGGCACGGTGAAGTCGAAAAGATCGACGCGCATCAGCGTCTTATCGGTTTCGGTTTTCGAACTTCGCCACCAGGTTTTTCATGACGTTGGGCGAGACGAAACTCGAGACATCGCCGCCGAGGCCGCCGATTTCCTTGACGAAACGCGAGGAGATGAACTGAGTCGTCTCGGAGGCCGTGAGGAACACGGTTTCCACTTCCGGCGCCAGCCGGGCATTGTTCGTGGCCATCTGGAATTCATACTCGAAGTCGGAAACGGCGCGTAGGCCGCGGAAAGCGATCTGCGCACCCTCCTCGCGCATAAAATCCATAAGCAGCGTGTCGAAAGCCTTGACCTCGACTACGCAGCCATTGGTCAGCGCGCCGGCCATCAGCGACGCCACTTCCGATTCCACGAGGCGAGCGCGTTCCTCCATGGTGAACATCGGATTTTTGCCGGCGTTATTGGCGACCGCGATGATCAGGCGGTCGACCATCCGCGTGGCCCGGCGAATGATGTCCGTGTGGCCATTGTGGATGGGATCGAACGTGCCCGGGTAAACCCCCGTTCTGCAGCTCGCCATGGCTTTTCCTCGCGCGGACTGTCAGGCGTCGGGATCGCCCTCGGTCAGGATGTACTCGCCGTTCTCCTCGGCCCCGGCGCCATTGTCCTTGAGCCTCGCGGTCGAAACCACGACCTCCTCGGCGTCGGTGCTGAACGGAGTGACGCCCTGGGTATTGCGGCCTGCGATCCTTATGTCGCCGACCGGCGTGCGGATCAATTTGCCCTTATTGGTAACAAGCATGACCTGATCGGAAGGCATCACCGGGAACGTGGCCGCGACTTCGCCATTGCGGGCCGACGTTTCGATGTTGATGATCCCCTGGCCGCCCCGGTTGGTCACCCGGTACTCGTAAGCCGAGGTCCGCTTGCCATAGCCATTGATGGTGATCGTGAGCAGCAGTTGCTCGCGGGCCTCCAACTCCGATTGACGATCTTCCGTCAAGATGTCGCGGTCGACCTCGTAAGCCTCGCCCCGGCGCTTGGCCGACTGCACCCTCTGGAATTCGTCGCGCTCTTCCATGGTGAAGTCGACGTGATCCAGGATCGACATGGAGACGACGCGGTCACCCTTCGCCAGGTCCATTCCGCGGACGCCGGTCGAGCTCCTCGACTGGAACACTCGGACCGCGTTCACGGGGAAGCGGATGCATTTGCCGTTCCGGGCCGCCAGCAGCACATCGTGGCTCTCGTCACAAACAGCGACACCGATCAGCCGGTCGTCATCGTCGAGGCCCATGGCGATCTTGCCGTTGGCGGGCACGAAGGTGAAATCGGAGAGATCATTGCGCCGAACCTTGCCGCTGGAGGTGGCGAAGACGACGTTAAGCTCGGCCCAGCTCTCTTCGTCCTCCGGCATCGGCATGACCGTACTAAAGCTTTCGCCCTCGGCCACGCTCGGAAACAGGTTGACCATGGCCTTACCCCGGGCCTGCGGCGTGCCAAGAGGTAGCTTGTAGACCTTGAGCTTGTAGACCCGGCCGAGCGTCGAGAAGAAGAGAACCGGTGTGTGGGTGTTAGCGACGAAGATCTCGGATAGAAAGTCGTCGTCATGTGTCTGCATGCCGGCACGGCCTTTGCCGCCTCGCCGCTGGGCCCGGTACGTCGAGAGCGGCACCCGCTTGATGTAGCCCTTATGGGTGACGGTCACGACCATGTCCTCGCGCTGGATCAGGTCTTCGATGTCCGTCTCGAAGTCGTCTGCCGCACTGATCTCGGTGATCCGCGGCGTCGCGAATTTCTGTCTGACCTCGAGCAGTTCCTCCTTCATCACCTCGAGCAACCGCTCGCGCGAGCGTAAGATTTCCAATAGCTCCTTGATCCTGGCGCCGAGCTCGGAGAGCTCATCACCGATCTTGTCCCGCTCGAGCGCCGTCATCCGTTGCAGGCGCAGTTCCAGGATCGCTTGGGCCTGGCGGTCACTCAGGCGGTAGGTGGCGGCGCTGTGGTCGTCTTCCTCAAGCTCGCCCGCCAGAACCAGAAACGGCCGGATCTCGCCGATCGGCCAATCGCGAGCCATCAGGCCGGCCTTCGCCTCCTGGGCGTCCGCGGAGCCCCGGATCATCTGGATCACCTCGTCGATATGGGCGACCGCGACCACCAGACCGGCCAGAATATGGGCCCGCTCCCGGGCCTTGGTCAGATCGAAGGAGCTGCGCCGGGCGATCACCTCCTCGCGGAACGATAAGAAATTCTGGAGGATCTCCAGAAGGTTCAGCTGCAGCGGCCGGCCGCCGACCAGGGCCACCATGTTGAAGCCAAACGAGGTCTGGAGAGAGGTGAATTTGTAAAGCTGGTTGAGGACGACGTCGCCGTCGGCGTCGCGCTTCAGTTCGATCACCACCCGCACGCCGTCGCGATCGCTTTCGTCGCGTAGATCGGAGATGCCCTCGACGCGCTTTTCGCGGACCACCTCGGCGATCCGCTCGATCATCTTGGCCTTGTTGACCTGATAGGGGATCTCGGTGACGACGATCGCCTCACGGTCCTTCCTGATCTCCTCGATAGAAGCCTTGCCCCGGACGATGATGCTGCCGCGACCGGTGGCGTAGGCTTGGCTGATGCCGCTCCGGCCCATGACGATGCCGCCGGTCGGGAAATCGGGACCTGGGATCATCTGTACCAGATCGACGAGGGTCAGCGCCGGATCATCGACCAGGGCGACGCAGGCGTCGATCAGCTCGCCCAGATTGTGCGGCGGGATGTTGGTGGCCATGCCGACGGCGATACCGCCGGCGCCGTTGACCAGCAGGTTCGGGAACTGGGCCGGAAGGACCTCAGGTTCTTCTTCCGATTCGTCGTAATTGGGCCGGAAATCGACCGTATCTTTGTCGATGTCGGCGAGCAGCGCGTCGGCCGGTCGGGCCAGTCGGGCCTCGGTGTAGCGCATCGCCGCCGGCGGGTCGCCGTCCATGGACCCGAAATTGCCCTGCCCGTCGATCAGCGGCAGGCGCATGGAGAAAGTCTGGGCCATGCGGACCATGGCTTCGTAGATCGCCGTGTCGCCGTGGGGATGATATTTGCCCATGACGTCACCGACGATACGCGAGCTCTTGCGGTAGGGCCTACCAACCCCGTAACCGCCTTCCTGCATGGCGTGCAGAATGCGCCTGTGGACCGGCTTCAGACCGTCACGGACGTCCGGCAGCGCCCGGCTCACGATCACGCTCATGGCGTAATCGAGATAGGAGCGCTTCATCTCTTCTTCGATGGGAACGATGTCGCGAGGAAGGGCCGGCGGTGATGATGCCA
Source organism: Geminicoccaceae bacterium (assembly GCA_050331695.1). Lineage (GTDB taxonomy): Bacteria > Pseudomonadota > Alphaproteobacteria > Geminicoccales > Geminicoccaceae > JBHJGP01. Next base: position 211,916 of record JBHJGP010000017.1, on the reverse strand, counting down.
AGTGCTTGAGATTCCGTCAGAAAATGAAAGACCGCAGGGGCCGGCCTCGCTGCGCTGCAAAGCCACCAGCGGTTTAGCAAACCGTTCGACGTTTCACAAGCAAAGCGTAAAGTTTTCAGACGGTTAGGCGCCGATCTTCAATTGTCCAGCGTGGCCGCGCCATAGACATGCCAGAGGAGGATGGCGGCACATCCCCGCAGCGGCCGCCAGGGGCGCGCCAGGTCCATCATCGCCGGGCGATCCGGCGCGGTCTCAAGGTTATGGAGACGCTGCATCGCGACCTTGACCGCCAGATCGTCGGCCGGAAACACGTCTTCGCGCCCCAACGCGAACAGAAGATAGATCTCGGCGCTCCACCGACCGAAGCCCTTGAGCTCCATGATCCGGCTGGCCGCGTCATCGTCGTCGAGAGCAACCAGCGCATCCGGATCGAACCGGCCTTCGGCAACCGCCTTGGCCAGACCGAGCGCGTATCCTAGCTTTTGCCGGGTAAGACCCAGATCCCCATGGCTCTCGGGTTGCAGGGCCAGAAGTTTGGCCGGCGACACGTCATCGCCCAGCGCCGTCTCGATCCGCAGCCAGATGGCCGCGGCTGAGCGGGTCGATATCTGCTGGCCGACGATGATCCGAAGAAGCGTGGGAAAACCGGGTGGCCGGACCCGGGGCGCCGGCGGCCCGTACCGCGCCAAGGCGTCAGCGATCAGCGGATCCCGGTCTGCCAGGACCGCCAGGCCGTCGTCGAGCCGCCGCCGATCCAAGGGCTGAACCGACGCCATCAGGCGCCCAGGACCCGGCCGGCCATGGCCATGCCCGAAAGCCAGGCAAGCTCGATGCGCGGACCGAGACACCAATCCCCACAGGCTCCGAGGCCTCGCTTGCCATCCCAAAGGCAAGCTTCGCCGACCGCTTCGGTGACCAGAGCGTAGCGCCACCGGTGGGCCTGGACATGAACCGGCTGCCGCCAGGTATCGGCGAAAAGCTCAGCCGCGGCGGTCAACAAAACCTGTTCGACCTCGCCGGCTTCCAGCTCGAGATGATGCGCTGACCAGTCGGGCCGGGCGTGAATGACCCAGGCTTCGGCCTCGGGCCGCCCGGCCTTGGTATTGTTGCGCGCTGCCCAGGCGATCGTGCCTGTCTCCGGGCGAAGGGTCGGCGCCGACACGTCCAACGCGCGATCGAAGCCAAGCATCAGCGCCCAGCAGGGCGCGTAGGACGCTTTGGCAAGCGTTGCGGTGAGTTCCGGGAATGCGTCGAGGAGCGGCGAAGCCTGAGGCGCCGGCGTCGCCACCACGACCCGATAAAAGCTGCCGAGGCTCCGGCTATCGTCCGCGACCAGCGTCCACCCGCCCGCTCCTTCTTCCAGACCATCGATCCGCTGGCCCAGACGGCAGTTCAGATCACGGCCCAGATGTTTGCCCAGGCCGTTCATGGCACTCGTCGCGACGAAGCCGCGTTTATCATCGCCCGCCGGCGACCAGGAACTGAGGATATCGTCTTCCAGCCAGCTTTCCACATAGCGCTGGAAGCGCGGATCGCGGGCGGTGAAGTATTGAGCGCCATGGTCGAAAGCAAAGGGCTCGGCACGCCTCGTCGCCAGCCGCCCACCGAGCCCTCGGGATTTGTCGAACACCGTGACTGCGAGCCCGTGGTCACTGAGCGTCCGGGCGCAGGCGAGACCGGCGATACCGGCGCCGATCACAGCCACGGTCGGCGCTTTGGCCAGAGCCAGCCGGCCAGTGATCTCGCCATAGGCCTCTGGGTCCAATCGTCGGGCATGGCTTTGGGTCGACCGGGGACGGACACTGCCGAAGATCGGCTTTTCCGGCTCGAATGGTCGATCGAAGAGGCCCAAGCACCAGAGCAAACCGCCATAGGAGTTGGGGTCACGGCCATCGAGCGCGTAGCGGTGATTGAGATCGATCAGCATCGCCAGGGCCCGGGCCGGATCCTTCGTCCAGTTCAAAAGCGCCTTGCCCCAGGTCATCCGAACATTGTTGTGAAGTTCGCCATGGATCATGAGAGAACGTTGCGCCGCGTCCCAGAGCGGATTTCTTGTCTGAGCCCGGGCCAGGGTTTCCCAACTGAAGAGTTCCGGCCGCGGGTCGCCGGCGTGGGATGTAAGCGTCGCCCGGGCCCAGTCGGGTAGCGCCGTAAGGTCTTCCTGGCTCTCGGTCCGGCAGCACCAGGCATAAGACATCTCCCTCCAGATCAGGAGCTGGTCCAAAAACTTCTCGGCCCGACGCTCGAACGCCTCCCGAGCTATTCGGAAAGGCGACACCTGGCCGAAATGCAGGTAAGCGGACAGCCGGCTGACCGCGTCAGGCTGCAAGGCATCGTTACGCCGGCGACCGTAGGCTTTCAGCCGTGTGTCACGGAAATCGCTCCAGCGGGCATAACCCGCAAGGCTGCCGCCCACTGTGTGGGGTACGGGCGCAATACCATGGTCGATCCCGCAAGCCGCGATCAGGTCGGCCAGATCGGCCGAGGACAGATCGATCGGCTCGAAGGGAAGCCGCTCCGGCGGCGCCGAAGGGCTCGTAAGCTCAACTTCCGGCCACGCCCCCTCGAGGCGCGCCGTCCGGGCCTCTTGGGTCTGTTTTCTGAACTGGTAAGCCCGGCTGGGCGCCTTCTTGGCCATACGCATCGGCAAGACGCAAGCCGTGTCGACGGCGAGGACCGGGCAATCCGCCGCCGCGGCCAGGGCCTGCGCCCACCCGCGTAGCGGCTCGACTGGCATGTCTTCGGTGATGATCACGGCGGCGGTCCGGGCCAGCGTTTTGAGATGAGTTCCCCGATGACCAGGCCGCTCCAGATGAAAACAGTGCTGGATCCCGCGCATCTCAAGCTCGATCGCCACGTCCCGGGCGCCTTCAAGTATAAAGCGGTGGATGCGATCCGAGGCGTAAGGGTAGCGCTCGCTCAGCGCGTGATAAACGAACAGCGGTTTCCCGAGGCGATTGGCCATACTGATCGCCACGTCCAGAGCCGGGTTCTCGTGCCCCCGCACGGCCGTCCGCATCCAGTAAATGACACGGTCGCCAGCGTCGGGCCCGGACTCGTTCAGCGCGTGGGTCCGCTCGTCCAGATGCGGCGGCAAATCGAAAGTCGATGGCATGGCAGATCCAAAAGAGCGGGTCGACGCCTCCGTGAACTAGGTCGAAGCGGCCTTGCGGGACAGGGCACCATGGCCTAGCCACTGGCGAACGGGTCGGGGAGGAAACAGGTGGACCGAATAAAACAAGCGGGCTGGGCGATCGCTCAGGCCAGACTGGAAAGTCTTGAGGTGGAGGAGCTTCCGGGCGGCGCCATCCTGAGCCGGGAAGAGGCCGAACGGATTCAGACGGCGGCGACCCGGGCAACGGGCCTCGCTCGATCGGGCTGGAAGATCGGCTGTACGAGCGCCGAAGCCATGAGACTTCTGAACACCGATCAGCCGTTCTACGGCCCCCTTTTCGAGCCTTACGTCTTCGAGCCGGGAAGCGAAGTTCCTCTGCCCGCGGGCACCAAAGGGTTCGAGTGCGAGCTCGCCTTTCGTCTGGGTCGACACCTGCCGCCACGGGATGGGGCTTACGATGAGACGGAGGTGAAGGCGGCAATCGCCAGCCTGCATCCGGCGATCGAACTGGTGGCGAGCCGGCTTGCGCGTCTGGGCCTTCCCAATGGCACCATGGCCTTCGCCGATTTCGGCAGCAACGGTGCCTTCATTCCGGGCCCGGCTATCGCCGACTGGGATCGGCTGGATCTTTCGGCCCTGACGGTTCGAGCGCTAAAGCGGGGCGAGGAAGTCGCCCAAGGATCGAGCAAGGACGTCATGGGAAGTCCGCTTACCGCCCTCACCTGGCTCGCCAATCAGGGGCTGGGCCTCAAGGCCGGGGAATGGGTAAGCACGGGCACCTGCACCGGCCTGGTGAGCTGTGCCGCCGGCGACACCCTCGTTTGCGACATCGTCGATCAGGCGAGCGTCGAGATCGACTTGGTGAGCCGGTCGTGAGCCAGGCCCACAAGCCCCGCCTCGGCGCGCACACCTTCATCTGGGCCGATGACTGGACGAGGGACAATGCGGTCCTGGTCATCGAGCAGGCGGCGAAGGCCGGCCTTGAGGTCGTCGAGATCCCTCTTCTGCGCCCCGGCGAGGTCGATGTCGATCACACAAAGGCGCTGGCCAGCGAGCACGACATCGCCCTCACCTGCTCGCTCGGCCTGCCGAACCACGCGACCCTGCCCGAGTTCCCCGATAAGGCCGAGACGTTCTTGAAGCAGGCCTTGGACACGGCAGCGGCACTCGGTTCCTGGTGCCTTACGGGCGTCACCTATTCGACCATCGGCAAGCTGACGGGTGGCCCGCCGACCGAGAGCGAATATGAGACGATCGCCCGCTCGCTGAAGCCCGTCGCCAGGCATGCCGCGTCGCTCGAGCTCGCCTTAGGCCTCGAACCCTGCAACCGGTACGAAACCCACCTCCTCAATACCGGCGCCCAGACCGTAGAGATGATCGAACGGATCGGCGAGCCGAACCTGTTCGTCCATCTCGATACCTATCACATGAACATCGAGGAAAAGGGATTTGCCGGACCGATCCAGGCCCTTGGAAGCCATCTCCGCTACATTCATCTATCGGAGAGTGACCGGGGCATTCCCGGCACCGGCAATGTCAATTGGGCGGACGTGTTCGCCGGCCTCAGAGACATCAACTTCACCGTCGACATGGTGGTCGAGAGTTTTTTGTCCGTTCACCCGGACATCGCCGCTGCCCTGTCCGTCTGGCGTCCTGTGGCGCCCAGCGTCGACGCTCTGGTCACGGAGGGCTACGGTTTTCTCCGGCGGGAGATGGAGACGGCTTCCAAAGGCGGCTGACCGTCGGCCAGAACAGTTCGACCAGCACCGAACCGGTCACCACCCCGATAGCACAGACCTGAAGCAGCGAAATGTGCTGGCCTAAGATCGTGAGCGCCAGCACCGCAGCTATCACCGGCTTCAAAAAGAAGATGTAGCTGGCCCGGGTCATGTCGGGCGCAGCGGCCAGGCCGCCGATCCAGAAGAACTGGGTGATCGTCGCGTTCCACAGAGCCAGGGTCAGGAGCGAGCCCCAAGCGATGGTGGGCCGCTCGAACAGGTTTGTCGGATCGACCCACACCGCTAAGGCGAGCCCAACGCCCAGCCAAAGCCCCAAACCACCGATCATCATGGTCACGGCCGTGATCTCCAGCGCGCCGTATTGGCCAATGATCGGCTTCACCTTGATTGCGTAGTAGGCGACCCCCGACGCGCTGCAGAGCCCTAGGAACACGCCGAGGATTGAGTAGGATTCGCCGGATAGCCGCTCCAGGGCGCCATCGGTGATCAGAAGGACGAGCCCGACGACGGCGCAGGCGCCGGTCGCCATCTTGACGCCGGTGATCGGCTGACCGTTCACGGCCAGATTGATCAGGCCGACGAAGATCGGAATGGTGGTCACCAGCGTCGCCACCTGGATCACGCTGGCGAAATCCAGCGCCCAGTGAAAGGCGAGATAGGCTCCGGAAACGCCGATGAGCGAATAGAGCACGAGCTGGGGCCTGTGGGTCCTCAGCGGCCGGATCAGATTGCGCCCACCGGAAATCAGAAGCGCCAGGATGACCAGTCCGGCACCGCCGAACAGATATCGCCAAACCGAAACCTCGGGCCCGGCGACGCCGGACAACACGGCGAAAAATTCGCTGGAGGCGTGGCCGAGGACGCCGACGAACACCGCCAGATAGGCGAGACGAACCGGTATGGTCACGACTGCTAGGTCCCGATCGCGGTGGCGAAGGCCGCTAGGCTCGCCGCCAGCTTATCTGGCGCTTCCTGGGGCAGCAGATGGCCGGCTCCGGCCCAGTCTTCGCGCCGGGCGTCGGGCAGACGCTGGAAAAGCGCGTCGACCACATCATGATCGAGGAACACGCGGTCTTCTAGGCCGGTGATTACCAGGACGGGCAACGACAGTTTCTCGTAAGCGATGTCCCAGTCCGCCTGGCCTGCATGCCGCATCAGGTTCATGTGACCGTGGCTGTCGGAGAGCCCCTCATAATCGCCCTTAAAGAACTTCTCCCGAGCTTGCGCGGTATAGTCCTGGTTCACCAGAAGTGGCAACAAAGCGTCAAGAAACAAAGACACCCCGCCCGCCTTTACGATCACGGGCATGGCATCGTTCACCCAGGCAATCCGTGGTCCGATCTCCCGCAAGGTGTTGAGCAGAACGAGGCCGTGAACAACACTGCCGGCAAGCACGGCCTGCGCCGCGAATAGACCGCCGATCGAGAGACCGACGAGCAGCGGCCGGTCAGGCGCTTCGCTCTGCAACAACATTTGCAGGTCGCCAACGATGAGCTCAGGCGTAAGCGCCAGAGCCGGATCGAAGGGCGATCCGTCCTGACCTCGAAAATTGTAGCTCAACGTTCCGAAGCCTCGGGCTCGGAGAGACGGCGCAACCACCGCTTCCCAGGCATCCGTGCTGCCGGTCAGCGCGTTGACGAACACAAATGTCTGCGCATCGCTCCGCTGCGGCCGGCGATGCTCGACATAAAGCCCATTTCGTTCGTCGATGCTCACCAGAGCCATGGAAGACCAACCCGTTGCCGATGTACCTTGAGTGACCCGGGCCACAGTGAAAATCAAATCCTGATTGCGTGCAATCTATGGACCGACGCTGATCGTCTCGATTCTTTACGGTCGCTTGATGGAAACCGAAACACAGAACGCTGTCCGGTGCCGACGGCCCATCCGCCGGTCACCGCTCGATTGACGCGGGCACTGGCTGTGCTAACCATCTCACTCCGTGGTGATTTGGGCCGGCTGGCTTGCAGACCACGTAAAACAAGCTGCTAAAAGGCCGGGGGTTCAGTGCAAAAAAGCCCCGGCGGAAGCCGGGGTTTTTTGTTTGGAGATGGATGCGTTGGACAAGCACTGGCGGAGACAGACGCGGGCGATCCACGGAGCGATCGAGCGTTCGGCTCATGGTGAAACCTGCGAAGGCCTGTTTCTCACCTCCGGCTTCGTTTACGACCGGGCCGAAGACGCCGCCGAACGCTTCGCCGCTACTCAAAGCGGCTACATGTATAGCCGGGTCGGCAATCCCACGGTCGCCATGTTCGAGCGTCGGATGGCGATGCTCGAAGGCGCCGAGGCCGCTTGTGCCACGGCAACGGGCATGGCAGCGGTCAGCACCACTCTCCTAAGCCAGCTGCGCGCTGGTGACCGGGTGGTCGCGGCCCGCCTTCTCTTCGGCTCCTGCTACTGGGTGCTGACCGAGCTTCTACCCCGGTTCGGCATCGAGGTGGTTTTGATCGACGGCACCGATCTCAGCGCCTGGGAGCAGGCTCTGGCGCGGCCCACCAGACTGGTATTCTTCGAGACACCCGGCAATCCGACGCTCGAGCTCATCGATATTGCCGCGGTCTGTGAACGCGCCCATCGGGCCGGCGCCATCACGGTGGTCGACAATGTGTTCGCGACGCCGGTGCTCCAGCACCCTTTCGCTCTCGGCGCGGATCAGGTGCTCTATTCGGCAACCAAGCACATCGACGGCCAGGGGCGATGTCTTGGCGGGATCATCCTGACCGACCGCGAGACCCGCGATGAGGTTATCCATCCCTATGTCAAGAATGCAGGCCCGGCGCTGAGCCCCTTCAACGCCTGGGTGCTGATTAAGGGTTTGGAGACGCTGGACCTCCGGGTCGAATACCAGGTTCGGAACGCCGAAACGGTCGCCGATTGGTTGGAAAACGATCCCCGGATCGTCCGGGTTCTCTATCCGGGACTCCGGAGCCATCCGCAATACGATCTGGCTAAGCGGCAGATGAAAGGCGGCAGCACGCTGATCGGTTTTCGTCTAGGCCGCGACCGTGCCCATGCGTTCGACGTCGTCAATCGCCTGAAGTTGATCAGGCTTTCGAACAATCTCGGTGACGCCAAGTCCCTGATCACTCACCCGGCGACCACGACGCACTCGAAGATCCCTGAAGACGAGAGGCAAGCGATGGGCATCACCGAGGATTTCGTCCGGCTTTCGGTCGGTCTCGAAGACCCCCAAGACCTGATCGAGGATCTGGATCAGGCGCTGAGCGGCTCCGCGACGTCGTTTTCGAGCGCTTCGAACGCCGCCTGAAGGACGTTTCCGAAGGAAGGCCGGTCGTAGAGCGAGCTGTGCGTGTCATCCGCGAAGACGTGGTTGAAGACCAGTCGGTCAATGTGCTCGCCCAGGCTTAGTGTCCTTGCCGGTGGAATGATTTGGTCCCGCCGAGCCGAGATCACGCCCACGGGCAGAGACGTGGCGGCCAGGCGGCGGTCGGTATGGAAGGGATGTTTCAGTAGCCAGCGCACGGGAACCAGCCGGTATTTGGTTTTGGCGAGCGCGTGCAGCGAATCGAAAGGCGTGACCAGCACCAACCCGTCCAAAGGCCGCTGCGTGGCGAGATGGGCGGCGACGGCCGAACCGAGCGAAAAGCCGGCAGCGTAGACCCGCTCCGGCGCCAGTTCTTCGATGACCGCGTCATAGATCGTCTCGGCATCCCGGGTCAGCGCGGCTTCGCTCGGCAGCCCGGTGCTAGGCGCGTAGCCGCGGTAGTGAAATGCGACGACGTCGAAACCATCGGTCCAATCGTGGACACAAGCCGCGAAATAGCCGGCATCCCAAATATTGCCGGTAAAGCCGACGATCAGCCCGCGCGATCGTTCCGCCGGCAGATGCACACCCACCAATTGCTCGCCATCGCTGGTGGCGACCCTCAGCGTCTTGCCACCTTTCGTATACAGTCCCTGCGGAGCGCACGCACGGTGGCGCGGAAAAATCATTCGATCCTGCGCCGCGTACAGAGCGCCCACGGAAAGGGCGTAGAGCGCCAGAGCGCCGGTGGTAATCAGGTACACCTAAGGGAACCTCGCTGATCGAAACACCTCGACCCATAAACATAAGCGGTGTTGAGCGTCTCGCCAAGATGAACAATACAAATCTAATTATACAATCTAAGATTGATGAACTAGGGTCCGTTGCCGCGCAGCAGGATCCGGGCCGCTCGATAAGCCAATCTTAACGATCTTCGACTAGACCGAAACTGCTGGCGGCCGACCTTGGGCCGATGGCTCTAGGTGCATCCCGGCGGTGGTGTCATCCCCCATGACCGAAGACGTTCTTCGTCTGTTGTTTGTCGAGGACAATCGCGACCGCGTCGCAACCCTGACCCGGGCGATCGGGCCAGCGAGCGATGCGGCGATGGACGTCGTTCCGGTCGCCACCCTCGCCGAGGCCAAACGGCGGCTCCGCTCCAAAGCCTTCCACCTGATCATCGTATCCGGCTCCACGGCCGAGACCAAGACTGACCAACCGATCCTCGACTTCACTGGTCACGCGAGTGCAATCCCGGTCTTCGCGCTGCTTACCAACGACCGCCTCAACCGGGGCGAGCGTCTGGTGGAAGGCGGGCTCGAGGGATGGCTCGAAGCCGGGGACATCAGTCAACGGCTTTTGATCCCCGTTCTCCGCTACGCGCGCGAATATCGAAGCCTGATCGCCCGCGCCGAACGGTTGGAGCAGGCGCTCGCCAATGCCGAGCCCAAGCTCCGGACGGTCTCCGAGAATGTCGGCGACGGTGTGGTCATCACCGCGCCGGACCGAACCATGCTCTCGGTCAATCCGGCGATGGCGAACACGACCGGCAGAAAGCTCGCGGACTTGATGGGCCAGTCGGCCGAGATCGTCCTCGGCGATGACGAGGCCGCCTCTTGGGACGTCCTCGTCGAGACCGGATCGACGTATCGAAAAGATGGGTTCCAGCTGGTAACCCGAGACGGCGCCACCGTCGCCTGTTACGCGACCCTTTCGGACATCGAGCTCAGCGGCGTTGGCGGATATCGGGTTCTGACGGTCTCGCCGCCGGTGGCCGAGCGGCGCGTGGTTGAACAGTTCGAACAGAAACTCCGCGGCATGTTGGAGAGCGGCCGGGTCACCGCTGGCCGGTTTCAATTGATCGGGCTGAACGAGGTCAAGGATGCGCTGGGGTGTCGATGGAATCGCCTGCGCGACCGGATCCATCTGATCACCGAAGGCACCATAGAAGCCCATCTCGAGGAAGCCGATACCTACACGCGAACGCCCTCCGGCGCCTACATCGTTTGCTTCGCCGGCACGGACGAGGACCAGGCGTGGCGCAAGGCCAAGTCGATCGAAAAACAGATCCGGGCGAAGGTGCTTGGTTCCGGCAACCGGGCCGCCGATCCGGCCGTGATCGAAGCGGGCTTGACCCAGGAGCAGACCGCGCGGCTTGGCGCGATGCAGGTCGCGGTCAAGGAGGTGGCTCTCGAGGTGGAGGACCTCCCCGGCTCCGCGTCGATACCGGATCTGATCAATGGCCGCTTCGAAGACGCGCTCAAAGCCGCGCGCGCCAACGCCGCCGCCACACTCGAACGGCTGCACGACGCGCTGAGCTTCGACTTCCGCCGGTTCACCTCCGCCCAGGGCACCGAGGCCGCCTTTGTGCTTGCCGATCTCAAAGGTCCTTGCCGCTCGACCGTCAGCGAGATCGAGGCGGTCGCCGACAATGACCCGGACCTGCTCGCCGATCTGGACCTGGTCCTTCTCGGCGCGCTCTCCGGTGGCCTCGTGCGCGGCCAGGCAACCGGCGCCGGCCTGGTCGTGACCGACGTTCATTTCGAGACCCTAAGCGTTCGCAGGTCCCGCGACCGGTTCATCGGCCTCTGCTCCAAGCTGCCGGACCGCCTGCGCAATCGCCTGGTGTTCAGGATCAAGGACGTGCCACTGGACGCCTACCGCCCGACCGTCGCCGATTTGTCGTCCAGGTTGACGGCCTTTTGCCGCTTCCGCGCGGTCCAGTTTCGCCCCCCCTTCAAAGATCCGATCGATCTTTCGGTTGCCGGCGTTTCCTTAAGCTTCATCGAGTATGAGGACATCGCCTCCATGGTCAAACAGCCCGGCCCAGCCCTGGCCGGCCTGATCAAGACAGCCAAGCGCAACCGGGTCCGGCTGGTCGTCGATCGGGTCCCCCAGGCCGCCGAAGATCAGATCAAGGGCCTTTTGGAACCGAACTTCGTCCACGTGCTGCCCCCCGTTCGCATGGGCGATTTTTCATCCCTGGGCAGCCGCTGGCGCGACTGACTTTTTGTCAGTGGAAACTTTGTAGCGCGCCAATCGAGTGCTGCAGCGCCAGGGCCTGAAGGACAAGACCGTTCGCCGGCACGTCCGTCGGCGGCACCGAAACGACCAGAGGTACCGGCTAACGCTGCAGATCACGTTGACGCGGGGTGGTCGGTCTCGTGGTGATGCTTCAAACGGTCGTCGCCGAACAGCTCGACCGGATCGTGCCAGACGGTGTGGACGTGGTTAGCACCGTCTTGCGTGTTGTCGTATTCGATCACCATCCGGGGGCCGCTGATCCGAAAATAATGCGGCGCTGTATCGGACAGGGCTCCCGCCCAGGCGAAGGCCAGATCTTGACCGAATGACCGGGCCCGCTCGGCGAGGGTCGGTTCGAGATGCCTGGTGAAACTGACGACCAGTCGATCCAGCAGGTCCCGCTGGCCGTCGCTCAACGCCGTCGCGTCGATCCCCTCTTTCGCGCCGAGGCTGCGCTCCCGGCCGGGACCCGTCAAGATGTCGCCGAACGTGTCGCTTCTGAGCAGCGTCCGGGAGCGCTCTTCATCTGAGAGATCCCGGATCAGCTCGAACGCTAGGGATCTTTCAGACGCCATCATTTCCTGGGGCCGGTGATCGTGACCGGCGGGTAGGACAGCGGGATTGCTGCCGAAGAAACAGGGTGTGACGGCCAGGTCTCCGTCGCTTGTCACGCTCACATTGAGGGACAGGTGATGGCCCTCGAAACGAAAGCTCCAGGGCGCATTCCCGTTCGGCCTGCCGAAAACGACCAGGGCGTAGTTCTCGGGATCCCGGTATTCGGGGCGCTTTTCGATCTGGCCGAGGATACGCTCGACGGCCAGCACGTTTCTGGCCTTGGCGACACCGTCCTCGCTGAGAAAGACCGTCAGAAGTCGCCACAGCCGGTCCCGGCAAGCGGGGCCCATGGCCGAAAGCGCGAGCCCGGGGCGTTGGCGCGGCACGTAATGCCAATCCCGACGCCGGGGATCTTCATAGTCGAGCAGGAGCCGACTTCTGGCCTGAGGGGCCAGGTCACCTATCAGCTCGTGCATCTGCCGCCCGAGTTCGAGCGCCAGATGATCCGACATCTCGCTCCCCATGCTTCAGCCCGTCAGTGCATCACGGACGATCGAACCCGTGAGCAGCTGAGGCAAGACCATCGGCGTCCGCCCGTCCCCGGGGAGCACGACGTAGAGCGGCACGCCCGAGCGGCCAAACGACGACAGGAACGCGGTGATCTCCGGATCCTGATTAGTCCAATCACCCTTCAGATAAAGGATGTCCTGGTCGCGAATGAGGCTGGAGAACGCCTCGTCCCGGAGCGCCACCCGATCATTGACCTGACAGGTGACACACCAGGCGGCGGTCATGTTGACGAAAACGGTCTGGCCGGCGGCAAGAGCCTGATCGATCGCCTCGTTGCTGAAGGGTGCGGCGAGACCCGTCGGATCCGAAATCTGGCCCGCGTTCTGTCGGGCGGCCTCCGAACGGGGCATGGTGACCAGGAACAGGGCAGCGACGACAGCGGCGAGGCCGACCGCTCTGGCCAGCCATTGGCCCCGAACCTCCGCCGTCGGCACGATCGAGAAGACCCAGGCGGCAAATGCGATCAGCACCATGCCGAGAAGAGCGGTCAAAACCCCGGTCGGGCCCGCCTGCTGGCTCAACACCCACACCAGCCATGCCGCCGACGCGTACATCGGGAAGGCAAGGCCTTGCTTCAAGCGATCCATCCAGATGCCCGGCCGCGGCAGCCATCGGGTGGCCCCCGGTGCCATGCTCAGAAGCAGAAACGGCAGGGCCAGACCCAAGCCAAGACTGGCAAAGATGATCAACGTCACCGGCGCCGGTTGGGCGAGCGCGAAGCCGATCGCCGTCGCCATGAACGGTGCGGTGCAGGGCGCGGCGACGATCACCGCCAGCACGCCTGTCAGGGCCGAGCCCGTCAGGCCCTCGCGTTGGCCGACACTGCCGCCCCACCGCTGCAGGATGCCACCCAGCTCGAACAGGCCCGACAGGTTGAGACCTACCGCAAATAGAACGTAGGCCAGGATCATGACCACCACGGGTGATTGCAGTTGAAAGCCCCAACCGACCTGGGCGCCGGCAGCCTGGACACCGATCAGGAGAAAGGCGAGCGCGACGAAGGAAGCGACCACGCCCCCTGTGTAGGCGAGCCCATGGGCAGTGGCTTCCCGGCGGGGAGCGTCCCGGTGGCTCGCAAGGGCGATCGCCTTCATCGACAGGACGGGAAAGACGCAAGGCATGAGATTAAGAACGATGCCGCCGGCAAAGGCCAGGATCAGGGCCATGGCCAGGCCGAGATTAGCCTCGCCGGCCCCGGCATCCTGCCATGATGCCCGCGGCGCCGCCGCCGGCAGGCCGGAAACGTCCGCTTCGACGATTAGCCCCCGCGGAAAGGACTGCCGGCCTAAGCTTTCGGCAAGGACCAGGACCCCGTCGATCGCGCCCTCGGGCGTCTTGCTGCCGCCAGTGAGCGACAGCGAAATCACCCCATCACCAATCTCATAGGGTTGGGGCGCCGCGTGATCGATGATGCCGCCTTCGAACGGGAAGAAATAAACATTGTCGACCCGGTTCGGATTGACGTCAGCGGCGACCGTCAACGCCAGCTCGGATCCCTTCGCCTCGATGGCCGCGTCGACCTCACTGACCTGGGGCAGGTACTGCCGGGTGCTTTCGAAAAGGGCTTGAGTGGTTGGATCGGGCGCGCCCGGTGTGGTCCCGGTGACGAGCTCAATCGCAAAACTCTCGCTTTCGGGAATGCAGACGTCCGCGCAAACGAGCCAGTGAGCATCGACGGCGATGGGCAGTGGTGTCCCGGCCGGCCAGTCCGCCGGAACCTCGATTGGTGCTGACAGCAGCACCTCGCCCTCATAACCGTAATTGACGAGCGTTCCGTAGGGCAGCCGCTCGGGCAAGGGCCAAGCGATCGAGCCCGCGCTCACACCGTCAGGCAGCCTCCATTCCAATCTCGTCGGCGCGCCGGAATCGCCGGGGTTGCTCCAATAGGTGTGCCATCCCTCGGCGATACGTTGGTGTAGCCCGACCCAAACAACCTCACCCGGTTGCACCGCGCTTTGCTCGGAAATCAGACGAGCGTCGACCAAGACTTCATCGACGGCCACCTGCGCGTGTGTTGCGTTTGCGCCGATCAAGCCGAGACCCAGCGCCAAGAAAGCCAAGAAAGCTAAGAAACGCATCCGAACTCCGTCGCCCATGGTGATGCTTCAGCCTTCAATTGCCGTCGCGATACGATTTTCCAAGACACCGGTCGAGAGGCAATCGACCATGAAGTGCCTTCCCGTGAAACTGTTTCTTTGCTCCTCGCTGTGGGAACCGGCCACCTCGATCGAACTGGCGCCCGCGTCTGCGAAGCGGATTTCGATGTCGGTGATGCGTTCGAGCGGATCGCCGAACCGCCGCCGGCGCAGTCCCCCATCCGATTCGAACGAGGTCACACGCACCCGTGGACATTCGGCCCAAGCGTCGGGCAACTCGCCTGTGCGCTGGGCCACGATCAAGCCAGTGCGGTCCTGGTCGATACGCAATCCTTCCGCTTCGAGCACGGTCCGGGCCCGGTCGCGCGCGCCCTCAGGCGACGCCGCCTGGACCGTGACGACCATCGGCGGAACCGGCGCCTGGTTGACATTACCGCCGCTTTCGGGCCGCGACGCCTTGAGCGTGATCCGTCGCTGTTGTGTCTCGGTGTCGATCAGACCGCAGCTTGCCACCATCAGCGAAGCGATCGCGGCGCAACCCAATCGAGTGATGAAGCGCATGGTCAAGTCCTCCAAGCGGCGTCAACTGGTTGGCACTTGCGCCTCGAGCCACTGGCGGAACTCCCCGGTCGGGGTGCAGTCCATATCGACCGAAACGCTTTCCGTAAACGGATGAACCTGCCGTTCCTGATGCATGGCAACGACGGAAACACCGCTTGCCACCGCGGCCAAATCGACCGTCGTCGTCCGATGGAGCGGCGTACCCGGCCGGTTGCGCCCCGTTTTGCCGAAGTTCTGCGCATCGAGCCGGGCGAGCCGGCAGGTCGCCCAAACGCGCGTGCCATGATCGGCCAGCTGCAGACGCGAGCCACCGAGATCGGCGAAACCTGCCGACACCAGGCTGTCCTTAATTTGCTCCTGGGCAGCGTCTGGATCTTGGGCCGCGATGACGAATGGTGTCGGAGCCACGGCATTTCCCGTCTCGAAGCCACCGTTCGCGCACCCGGCCAAGCCGAGCAGCCCTATCAAGGCGTAATGTTTTTTTCGATGCATCCTGTCCGTTCTCGCACAAATCTTTAGCGCACAAGCAGGTGACACATGAGCCAAAGGGGCGGCCGAGCCAACGGGGCACAAGCGAACGTGACAGTCGGTTGATGCCAGCCAACGTTCGAATCAGACGCCGTCAAGCTTCAGTGGGCGCCGCCTGTGTACTATATTGTTAAGTGGTAAAAGGGGGATCAAAGACATGCCCAACCGCAAGACTCGTGAGGTCGTCAGGGACCAGCATCTCGTTACGCTCAGCCCTCAGCATACGGTTCGTGAAGCCGCCGAGGCCATGGCTCGCGCCCATTGCGGATGCGTTTTGGTCGTCAGCGAGGAAGGCCTCGAGGGTATCGTCACCATCAGTGATGTCTCGAGCCGCATCGTGGCGGTCGGCCGCGATCCGGCGGCGACACCGTTGGCTCTGGCGATGACGGCCCAACCTGACACGATTGATGCGGACAGGACTGTGGCCGATGCCATTCGAATGATGGACGAGTTCAATTACGGCCACCTACCGGTCGTGGAGACGACGCCTGGGGACGCGCTTGTCCGCGTCATTGGGGTCATCGCCCGACGGGATCTCACCTGGTTGGAGCGCGCCGACATGCAGCCCGAGCTGGAGATGCGCCACGTTTTGGCGGAGTGCCTACGCTAGCAGGTCACTCGGCCACCCGCCGGTGGTCAGGCAGCGTCAGCGTTGGCCCGGTCGTCGTCATCGTCGCCGCCGGCACTTCCGGTGAGGATTTGCCGGCGTCCCACATGATCGGCCGGGCTGATATAGCCGTCCTGCTCCATGCGCTCGATGAGCCGGGCCGCCGTGTTGTAGCCCACCCGCATTTGGCGTTGGATGAAGCTGGTGGTGGCACGCTGATGCTGGGCCACGATCGCCAGAGCCTCACTGTACTGCTTATCTTCTTCGCCGTCGGCGCTGAAGGTCCCCCCGGCAGTCGAGCCGGCGCTGTCGCCGAGCGGTAGCTCATCTGAGGTCACGCTTTCCTCATAATCCGGTTCGCCCTGGGTCTTGAGGTGACGGACGACGCGCTCGACCTCGGCGTCCGTCACCAGCGCGCCGTGAACCCGGCGCGGCGGCTCACCGGCGGTCATGTAGAGCATGTCGCCCTGACCCAGTAGCTGCTCGGCACCGGGCTCGCCGAGGATCGTGCGGCTGTCGATCTTCGAGCTCACGCGGAAGCTGATCCGGCACGGCATGTTGGCCTTGATCACGCCGGTGAGCACGTCGACGGATGGCCGCTGCGTGGCAACGATGAGATGAATGCCGGCGGCGCGTGCCTTTTGCGACAGCCTTTGGATCTGCGATTCCACGTCCTTGCCCGCCGCCAGCATCAGATCCGCTACCTCGTCGACGATCACGACGATCAGCGGCATCGGCGTGGTGTCGAGCGGCTCGTCCTCGAATTTGGGAAGACCACTGGCGGCGTCGTAGCCGACCTGCACCCGACGGGTGAGTTGCTCACCCTTGTCGTTGGCCTCACGGAGGCGCCGGTTGTAGGCGTGAATGTCCCGGACGCCGAGATGAGACATGAGCCGGTAGCGGTGATCCATCTGGCGCACCACCCACTTCAGCGCCATCACCGCTTTCGCCGGCTCGGTGACCACCGGTGAAAGGAGGTGCGGGATCCCGTCATAGACCGACAGCTCAATGACCTTGGGATCGATCATGATCAGACGGCATTCGTCGGGCGTGTGCTGGTAGAGAAGGGACAGGATCATGGCATTGATCGCCACGGATTTACCTGAGCCCGTCGTGCCGGCGATCAGAAGATGCGGCATGCGCGATAAGTCCGCCAGCACCGGACCGCCGCCGATGTCCTTGCCGAGCCAAAGGGGTAGACGGGCCCGAACCTCGTCCCGCTTCTGGCTGTCAACCAGTTCCCGGAGGAAGACAGTCTCTCGGACCGGGTTCGGCATCTCGATGCCGATCACCTTGCTGCCGCGAACGACGGCGACCCGGACAGACACCGCCGATAGGGATCGGGCGATGTCCTCGGCGAGGTTGATGACCCGAGACGCGCGAATACCGGGCGCCGGGTCAAGTTCGTAGAGCGTGACCACCGGGCCCGGCTTAACGCCGACGATCTCGCCCCGGACACCGAAGTCGTCGAGCACCTGTTCGAGCTCGCGGGCAGTTGCCTCCAGCTGGCTCTTGTCCATATACGCTCGAGCCATCGCCCGAACCGGTGCCAGAAGCGCAGGCGCCGGCAGAGTGAAATTGGCCGAGGAGGCCATGGGAACCGGCGCCGGTTTCGCGGTCTCTTGCTTGGCTCTTGACCGCCGGGCGGCGGGAGCGCGCGCGGCGGTCGAGGCCTCGGGCTCCGTCTGTTGGGGGTCCGGCTCGGCGCCGACGAAAAGATCGGGCTGCGACCGACGCTCAGGCCGCGAGCGACGCTGGGCCTGAGCCGGCTGCGCCTGGGCGTTTTGCGTTCGCTTGCGACCGAACAGCCGTCCCAACAGGCCCCGCTTTGGTTCATCGCGATCATCCGCCACGCCCGTGCGGCCAAAGGTTTGGGCCTGGCGATAGGCGGCATCGCTACCCTTATGGATCATGGAACCCGTCCAGGTGGCACCAGCCGAGCCGGCCCGGGCGACCGTCTGACTGGTTCGGATCGCCTCACCCCAGCGCAGGCCAAGCGACGCGACGCCAAACACCAGCGACGCAATACCAAACAGAAGCGCGTAGAAGCCGTCAAAGGTCAGGGTAAGCCGGGTCCAGATCAGATCACCGACCACCCCGCCTAGAGGCTTCAACCAACTATCCCCCAGGCCCAAATCCAGCGGCGCCAGAAAACCGGCGAAAGCGAGAAGCGCCAGCGGCAAGGCGGCGATCGGCATCCACGGCCAGGCCAGCGGTCGAAGGCGGATCATCCTGATGCCCCAGGCGACCAGCACGGTTACCAACAACCAAGACGCGAGCCCAAAACTCTGCAGGAGGACGGCGCTCACATTCGCGCCGTAGGCACCGAGCGGATTGGTCACCGGTCCGCCCACCGCGTGGATCCAGCTGGGATCCTCGGGGTTGTGTCCCACCAAAGCGACGGCGAAGGCTGTCGCGGCAACGATCAGCGCGAACCCGGCGGCAACAATGGCCGTCCGGGCACCCCCCCGCGAGATCTGATAACCCCAACCATGAGAGCCCATCGTCGTTGCCATGGCTCAGCTCCCGTTGCCATTCGGCGGAAAAATCATCGTTTCCATCACGCCCGGCCCGTCAGCAGGCGGACAAGCCTTTGCAAACCTTGCTCCACCACGGGCAGAGAGTGGACCAGCGCCAGGCGCAGATAGCCATCGCCCGGGGTGCTGCCGTCGGCTCGAGGCGCGCTCAGATACGCGCCCGGTAGGGCTTTGACGCCGCACACGCGATAGAGCTTCCGCGTGATCTCCTCACCGTTACCGACATCAAGCCACAAGAAAAAGCCGCCGTCGGGCCGCTCGAAGCCAATGACGCCGCGAAGCAGCCGTCCGGCGCAGGCCATCTTCTCGGCGTAAAGCGCCCGATTAGCCCGCACGTGATCTTCATCGTCCCACAAGGCTTCGGCCGCGGCCATCAGGGGCAGCGGCTGCACCGCGGCGCCGTAACGGCGCAACCGATCAAAGCCGCGGATCAGGCGCCGATCGCCGGCGACGAAACCGGACCGCAGGCCCGCCGCGTTCGAGCGCTTGGACAAGGAGTGGAAAACGAGAACGTTGTCGAACGACGACCCCGCAACCGTCAGGGCTCCAACAGGCCGATCGTCATAATAGAGTTCGGCATAGCACTCGTCGACCGCCAGAATGAAACCGTAACGCCGCGCCAGGTCGATCGCCCGGGCAAGATAGTCCTGCGAGGCAGCCCGGCCCTGGGGATTTGCCGGCGAACAAAGATAGAAAAGCGCTGTTCGCTCAAGCTGTTCGGGGGTGAGCGCGTCCAAGTTCGGTAGATGATCGCTTTCCGGCGTCGCGTCGAGCATGACCGGCTCCGCGCCCGCCATCACCGCGGCACCGACATAGACGCCATAGACCGGGTTCGGCATGAGTACAACGGGCTTAGCCGTTCCCCGCTGGCCCGCGGCCGAGAGTTGAGCCAGCAGGTAGAGAGCTTCCTTGGTCCCGGCGACCGGTAAGATCTCGCAACTCGGATCGACGGAGACGGCGTAGCGCCGCCCAAGCCAGCGCGACACAGCTTGCCTGAACGATGGCGTGCCATCCGGCGGCGGATAGCGGTTCCAGTCGCCGGCGTTTGCCTGGATCACCTCAGCGAGGAAAGGCGGCGGCTCATGCTTCGGCTCACCGATGCTCATGTCGATCACCGCGTCACGACCGCCCGCCGGCTCGATCGGCGCCAGCGTGGTCTTCAGCCTGGCGAAGGCGAAATCGGTAAGCCGGTCTAACGCGGGGTTGAGCATGCGAGCGCCGAGTGAACGATTGACTTGTCGCTCATCACTTTAACACCAGGCGTCAAATTCTTTCAATGTCTGTTGATTTTGAGTTCGCTCAGCCCTGTCGGCCGACAGGAATTGAGGGAGAAATTCCCTCCCAGGTTGAAATTTAGGTCTCCAGTCGAGCGAAAGCGGTGCCGTTTCAAAGAATGAACTTCGATAGATCGGACCCGTCGACCAGGTCGGCGACGCGTTCGCGAACATAGGCCGCGTCGATGTCAACCTCCTCCCCATCCCGGTCCGAAGCGGTGAAGCTGATCTCTTCGACGACCCGCTCGAGTACAGTTTGCAGACGGCGAGCACCGATGTTCTCGACCTTGTTGTTGACCTCATGGGCCAGCTTCGCCAACTCCTGGATCGCGTCGTCGCTGAAGGTGAGCTTTACCCCTTCGGTCTCGAGAAGAGCTCGATACTGGGTGATCAGGCTGGCCTCCGGCTCGACCAGAATGCGCACCAGATCCTCCCGGCTGAGCGGATCCAGTTGAACTCGGATCGGCAGGCGGCCCTGGAGCTCCGGTAACAGGTCCGAGGGCTGGCTCAGATGGAATGCTCCCGACGCGATGAATAAGATGTGTTCGGTGCGGACGACGCCGTGTTTCGTCGTAACGCTGGTACCCTCGATGAGCGGCAGAAGGTCCCGCTGAACCCCCTCGCGGCTGACATCACCGCCGCGGGTCTCGCGTCCGGAGATTTTGTCGATCTCATCGAGAAAGACGATGCCGTTCTGCTCCGCCGCCTTGATGCCTTCCCGGCGCACCCGGTCCTGGTCAAGCAGCTTGTCGGATTCCTCGGCCATCAGCACATCATAGCTCTCGGCGATCGAAAGCTTTTTTCGTTCCGTCCGTCCGCCCAGCGCCTTACCGAAGATATCGCCGATATTGACCATGCCCATCTGCGCGCCCGGCATGCCCGGGATCTCGAAGGTCGGCATGGATTGGCTGCCGGCGGCGACCTCGACCTCGATCTCCCGGTCGGCGAGCTTGCCTTCGCGCAACAGGCGCCGGAACTTCTCGCGGGTGTCGGCACTGGCACTGTCGCCGACCAGGGCGGACAGGACCCGTTCCTCGGCGTTCAACTCGGCTTGAGCGGTAACCTCTTTCCGCATCCGTTCCCGGGTGAGTTCGATCGAGATCTCAACCAGATCCCGAACGATGCTCTCCACGTCGCGACCGACATAACCGACCTCGGTGAACTTGGTGGCCTCGACCTTCATGAACGGCGCCTGGGCGAGCTTCGCCAGCCGGCGCGAAATCTCCGTCTTGCCGCAGCCGGTCGGCCCCATCATCAGGATGTTCTTGGGTTGCACCTCTTCACGAAGTTGGTCGTCCAGTTGCTGCCGCCGCCAGCGATTGCGCAGCGCCACGGCGACCGCGCGCTTGGCCTCGCGCTGGCCGACGATGTAACGGTCGAGTTCGGAAACGATCTCCCGGGGGGTCAGCGCGGTCATGACGCCTCTAAAAGTTCGACGATGATATTGTCGTTCGTGAATACGCAGATGTCGCTGGCGATCTTCATCGCCCGCCGGGCGATTGTCTCGGCATCGAGATCAGGCACCTCCATGAGGCCGCGCGCCGCGGCGAGCGCGTAGCTGCCGCCTGATCCTATACCCGCAAGACCGTCTTCAGGCTCGAGTACGTCACCCACGCCGGTTAGGACAAGGGTCGTCGAGCGGTCGGCGACGATCATCATCGCCTCGAGGCGGCGCAGATAGCGGTCTGTCCGCCAGTCCTTGGCCAATTCGACGCAGGCCCGCGCCAGCTGGCCTGGATGACGCTCGAGCTTGCCTTCAAGGCGTTCCAAAAGCGTGAATGCGTCGGCCGTGCTGCCCGCGAAGCCTGCGACGATATCGTCGCGAACCCGACGCACCTTGCGCGCCCGAGCTTTCATAACCGTGTTGCCGAAGCTGACCTGGCCGTCACCGGCGAGGGCAATTTGTCCGTTCTTGCGAACGCTTACAATGGTTGTGCCGTGCCACGGCCCGCCGGCACCGCCCTCCGATGACGTCATACCCTTCCTCACAATCGAGGCCGCAAGCTCCGCGCCTCGCTCAGGCGCGGGATATGGGGACTAGCGAAGAAGGGTCAAGGCTGAAGCGTTGTTGGCGCTCGCGAGATCAATCGTCTTGATGTGCGATCTCGAGCCGATCGACGGCGGCGACCAGTTGGCGGAGCGCCGCGATCAGTCCCCGCTCATCACGCAGGCGGAAGGCCGTTGCGGTCAGGACGGCCGCGCTTACCACGCCTTCGCTGGTTTCATCCCGAGCGAGGAGATCCCACTCGTTCAGGTTGCTGTCAGGCTCGATTGTCAAGGCCACCATAGCATTCATAACATTCGCCCCTGTATGCCTCCCAGGAAAGGACAAACCCCAAAGCTAAGCGTTGGGGGCATAAGCAAGCGCGGGAGGCTTCCTCTCACTTGACGTCCCCGTAGTAATTCAACCACAGGGCGAAATCAATCGTTAACCTTCTCGCTAGAAGACTTTTCGTATCGGATTATTTGGGAATACTGCGCTGTTTGTTTGCGATTTTTATCTAGAACTTGATCGAATTTTTGTCGGTTGTTGCTGGCAAGAACCTAAAGACGGACGAAGGCGATCAGGTCGAGCACGGGCGCCTGGTACCCGAACCGGCTCATCAATGCATGCACCTGCCCCCGATGATGAGTCTGGTGGTTGAACACATGGGCAAGAATTAGGGAGAGCGGCGTCTCAAAACGTTTACCCGCCATATTGGCGTAGACCACATTCGCAGCGAGATCCTGTTCGCCCAGTCGGCCCACCCAGTTGACGACCATGGCGTCATGGGCCGCTCGCGCGCTCGTAAGGCCAGCGATCCGCTCGTGCAGGATGGCATCGAGGCGATCCGGGGGGTCGCCCTGGCCTGTAATCCGTTGCCACCAGATTTGATCGGCGGCCAGCAGATGGTTGAGGGTGCCGTGAACCGAACCGAAGAACGCCCCGCCATCGCGGCGATAATCGTCATCACCCATTTGGGAAGCGCTCTCGTGAAGCCGTTCATTCGCCCAAAGGCTGTAGGCGGCCATGGTTTTCATCTGATCGTTCATCGGCCGTTCCCGGACCGGCTAAGGACCGCCCGGAACCGTAGCCGCACATAATCCGCGATCCAAACGCCCGTTTCGTCGGCGAGACTGGGACGCATGAGATCCAAGGCCGTCGCCAGTACAACCGCTCGTTTCGCTGGCGAGAGCTGGTCGATGAAAGGACCTGCAAAGGTCTCGAGCCATCCCTCCATGCCGGTCGGCAGCGGCGTCGGCCGGGGGAACAGAATTACCGTGTCGGGCGAAAACCCTGCGGCTTCGAGTTTCTTGTGAAACCCTTGGACCGTGTAAAACCGCCAGGGCTGGAGGTTGGAGCCGTCCTGGCCGTGGAGCCGGAGCGCCGCTCGAAGCGCGGTGGTAATGGTCGCCACATTGCCGTGGCCACCGAACTCACCGACGAAGCGACCACCTGGCTTCAGGGCGCGGGCCACACCCTCCAGCACCGCATCGGTGTCAGCGATCCAGTGAAGGGCGGCGTTGGTGAACACCGCATCGAATTTTTGGTCGTAGTCCAAAGCGGTGGCGTTGCGATGGCGCGCCTCGATGCCCCGCGCTCTCGCTGCCTCCACCATGGCAGCCGAAGCGTCGATACCCTCGACCACGGCCCCAGCATCGACGAGCCGCTCGGTCAGCGCGCCATCTCCACAACCGAGGTCGAGGATGTGTTCCCCCGGAACCGAGGCCAGGAGATCAACGACCCCTTCGCCCAGCTCCGACACGAAGCGGACATTGCGGGCATAGGCGTCGGCGTTCCAGCTTTGGAGCTCGGTCATCGGCTCATCAACCATCCGTCAGGGGTCCCGGGACAGGCCCCGGCTCTTGAGCGCCAACAGATAATCCCGCCAAACCCGGTCTTGGTTCACCCCCAGGTGATAGAGATAAGCCCAGGTGTAGATACCGGTGTTGTGCATGTCGTCGAACGAGATGCGGACTGCGTAGCGCCCGACGGGCTCCACTTGCATAATACCGACATGCCGCCGTCCGGCCAGAATGGTCTTCTGACCGGGACCATGACCCTGCACCTCGGCGGACGGGCTTTCAACGCGCAACAATTCCGCCGGCAGGCTGAAGGTTGCTCCGTCGTCAAAGTCGACTTCCAGGCGTTTTTCGGCGCGAACGACCCGGATCTGGGTTGGCCAGGGATCCGGGGCGGGATCAGTCTTCATCAGCGCGGACCGCGCTCGGGATCTGATCTCCGTCTTTCAGCTCACGCGCTTCTTCCACCAGCATGACCGGAATGCCGTCCCTGATCGGGTAGGCTAGGCCAGCTGCCTCGCTGATCAGTTCCTGACGCTCTCGGTCGTAAGCCAGCGGTTTCTTGGTGAGCGGGCAGACCAGAAGATCGAGTAGATAAGGATCAACACGGGCACCACTGGGCTCAGGTTCGTTTTGGTTGCTCAATGCTTGATCGCTCCGCGGCCGAGATCCATGGAACTGCCCTCCATCTGCATCAGCGAAATCAGGATCCGGGCCCGGTCGCTCTGGTCGGCGGCCTCCAGCAATGCCTGCTTCTCGCTAACCTCGAACGGGCAGATCATCGAAAGGGAGGTGACCAGACCGGACAGCGGCGCGCCTTGAACCGCATCCCAATCGGCCTCGATATCATGCTTGTCGAAGAATGAGCGCATCGCCGCCACCAGCGATATCCGGAGCGCCGGATCAGGCTCGCTGTCATCAAGATCGCCGAGCCAGCGATCGAAGGAAGCATTGACCTGGCGATAAGGCGTCATGGGCGTCAGCTCTTGTTCGACATCGAAGCGGCAGACACCGATCAAGGTGATCAGGTAACGGCCGTCGTCCGTCTCTTCGAAATTGCTGATCCGACCGACGCAGCCCGTGCGGTAGACAGGCGGCACCTCCATTTCGCTGGCATTGTCGCCGCGGGTCTGGACCATGCCGATCACCTTGTCGGTCTGCATCGCATCCCGGGTCATCTGCAGATAGCGCGGTTCGAAGATGTTAAGTGGCATGTTGCCGCCTGGAAGCAGCAGCGCGCCGGCGAGCGGGAAGATCGGAAAGCGGGAGGGAAGGCTCT
The DNA here is from genome assembly GCA_050331695.1 of Geminicoccaceae bacterium. Taxonomy (GTDB): domain Bacteria; phylum Pseudomonadota; class Alphaproteobacteria; order Geminicoccales; family Geminicoccaceae; genus JBHJGP01. Next base: position 186,980 of record JBHJGP010000017.1, on the reverse strand, counting down.
CTGGGGAACTCATGAGAACAGCACTTGCGAGAGCTTTCGTCTGCCCGCCACCGTCGCCGGGTGATTTGCGCCTAAGGCTTCAAAGAACTCCAAAAGACGTTTCCTGGCGCCATCTTCGTTCCAGTCGCGGTCGCGCTTCACGATCGCGATCAAATGGTCGATGGCAGCATCAAGTTGGCCTTGCAAAAAGGAGGCGGTCGCCAGTTGGTAGCGGGCCTCGTGATCGTCCGGCTCTTGGTCAACGCGCCGGATCAGCGCCTGCGGATCGCCGATCTCACCAGCCTCTTCCGCGAGCTTCACGGCCGCTTGGGCTCCAACGATGTCCGGATGCTTGGCGTGCTCGTCACCGACACCCTGGAGCAGGGCCTTGGCATCGGCCGCCTGGCCCAAAGCGACAAGACAGCGGGCAAGACCACCGATCGCCTCGGGCACGGATTCCTCAGCCGCCAACAGCTCCTGATAGATCCGCGCGGCGGTTTCCATATCGCCGGCGGCAACGGCGGCCTTTGCGTCATCCAGGCTAAGCGCCCCTTCGCCGTTTTCGGCCGAGCCGCCCGCCAACTGATCGACGAGCGCTTTGATCTGACTTTCCGGCTGCGCACCCTGAAAGCCGGTCACCGGTTGGCCGCCGACAAACGCGAAGACGGTCGGGACCGAGCGGACGCCCATCTGGCCTGCAAGCTCCGGGCTCTCGTCGATGTTGATCTTGACCAGCTTGACCTTGCCGCCCGCGCCTTTGACCACTTTTTCCAGTATGGGCGTGAGCTGCTTGCAGGGACCGCACCAGGGCGCCCAAAAATCAACCAAGACCGGCGTCGTTCGGGAAGCATCCAGCACGTCGACGGCGAAGGTTCGCGTTGAGCCCTCTTTGATCACGTCGCTCGCAGCGCTTTCAGTCGATCTGCCTCGTCCGAAGATCTGCATAAAAAGCCCCGTTCTGATGACCGTTCATCGCCGTGAATGGTGGCCGGCCCCGCCAAAGCCGACATTTATTCTCTGGCGCTAACATGGCTTGACGGTTTGGCTGAAACAAGGGCGAGACACTGGCAGATCGCCGCTTGTCAAACTTCGACCATTCGCATATCAAGCGAAGCCGTTGTCGAGGGCCCTGTGGTTTTCAGACGACAACGACGCGGGAGTAGCTCAGGGGTAGAGCACAACCTTGCCAAGGTTGGGGTCGCGAGTTCAAATCTCGTCTCCCGCTCCATATGCCCTAGCAGGTGACGTTCGGGGACAGCCAGCACGCCTTATGATCTGAGGCGTCGGATGCTATCCTGATGGCGCGGCTCCGTAGGCTTCGACATTCAGCCGGCCGTAACGCCGTGCCCGAATATCGGCCTGCTCGGCATGGCCTGCAAACCCTTCAAGGGTAGAAATCCTGGAGCAATAGCCGCCGATCAAGGTGCTGGCCTCGTCGGACAGTATTTTTTGATAGGTGCAGGTCTTGATGAATTTGCCGACCCACAAGCCGCCGGTGTAGCGCGCCGCTTTGTTGGTCGGCAGCGTATGGTTGGTGCCGATCGCCTTGTCGCCGTAGCAGACGTTGGTCCGAGGGCCTAGAAACAGGGCACCATAGTTGGTCATGTTTTCGAGGAACCAATCATCCCGGTCGGTCATGACCTGAACATGCTCTGACGCAATATCATCGGCGAGCGCCAACATCTCGTCATAGTCCTCGGCAACGATCACCTGCCCATGGTCGGTCCACGCCTCCCGCGCGACCTCGCCGGTCGGCATCAGAGCGAGTTGGCGGCCAACTTCTGTCAGGGTTTCGTTGGCCAACCGCTCGGAGGTGGTCAGCAAAACAGCCGGAGACGTCGGTCCGTGCTCGGCCTGACCCAACAGATCGGTGGCGCACAATTCAGCGTCGACACTCTCGTCGGCGATCACCAGCGTCTCGGTCGGTCCGGCGAACAAATCGATACCGACCCGGCCGAAGAGCTGACGCTTGGCTTCGGCGACGAAGGCATTGCCGGGGCCAACCAGCATATCGACCGGGGCCATGCTGGCCGTGCCCAAGGCCATCGCGCCGACCGCCTGGATGCCGCCGAGCGCATAAATTTCGTCGGCACCACCCAAATGTTGCGCGGCCACGACGGCGGCCACCGGCTTGCCCTGGAACGGCGGCGAACAGGTGACGATCCGACCGACGCCGGCAACCTTCGCGGTCAAGACCGACATGGTCGCCGAGGCAATCAGCGGATAGCGCCCGCCGGGCACGTAACAGCCGGCAGCGCTGACCGGGATGTTCTTATGGCCCAGGATTACGCCAGGAAGCGTTTCGACCTCGATATCCTTGAGCGCGTCTCTTTGGATCTCCGCGAAGTTCCTGATCTGTGCTTGGGCGAATTGAATATCCTTCAGGGCCTGGTCGGGAAGCTCGTCCAAACAGGACTGAATCTCGGCATCGCTCAGACGAAAGTCGTCCCGGTCCCAGCCATCGAACTTGATCGACATTTCCCGGACCGCCGTGTTGCCGCGCTCGGCAATGTCGGCCAACGCCCGCTCCACGATATCCCGGACCTTGGCATCCGTCATCGTTGCCCGGTCCGGGTCGTGTCCGGTTTTCACATAGCGAGCCATCTTCGTTCCCTCGCTTCGATGGTCAGCGTTCGAGCATCTGTTAGAGATCGCCCGTCGCTGTCCTGCCCGTCCTCGTGATTGGATCGTGGATGACCACCACTTAGGATGCAACAGCGCCGGTGCACACGCTTGCAAGCGCAACCATAACGATAAACGGAGCCAGCAGATGCCCGACACGATCGAGCCGGCCTTGAAGAGACGGCTGTTTGACCTCACCGCACGGCTGTTCGATGGAACTCGGTCCGACGTCGAGACAAGCGCTGAAAAACTGGTGGCGTCTGACAGTGTCTGGCACGCCTCCCACCCGCTGAACACACTCCAAGGCACCGAAGCATTTTTGAGCGATTTTCTTGAGCCGCTTCGAGCCGCTTTTCCCGATCTCGAACGACGTGATCACATGTTCATCGCCGGCACGTCGAACGGTCACGCCTGGGTTGGCGGTTTTGGGCTTTTCGTCGGAACCTTCACCCGCGACTGGCTGGGTATTCCCGCGACGAACCGTTTTGCAACGGTGCGGTTTGGAGAATTCAGAAGGCTCGAGAACGGCGTGATCGTCGAAGGTTTTCTATTGTTCGATCTCTTGGACCTGATGTTGCAAGCCGGGGTCTGGCCTTTGCCGAAGAGCCTCGGTGCGGAAGCCGCATGGACGGCACCGATGGCCCAACATGCCCTGCTTCTGGGTGCCCAGGACGAGCATGAGGGGCAAAAAACGATCGACCTCGCCTGGGCCATGGCCGGCGGCCTTCTGGCCTACGACCAAAAATCTCTGGCAAGCATGGGCCAGGACCGTTTCTGGCATCCGCAGATGACCTGGTTCGGACCGGCGGGGATCGGAACGGCTCGAGGGCTCCGAGGCTTCCAGACGCATCATCAGGTACCGTTCCTGGAAGCGTTCCCCGACCGCCAGGGGGGGCACCACCAGGCCGCCTTCGGTGAAGGTCACTATGCGGGCTGGGTCGGCTGGCCCAGTGTCAAGGCAACCCACACCGGCGGCAGTTGGCTCGGCCTGGCGCCCACTGGCCGCCCGGTGACGATGCGGGTCATGGACTTTTATTGGCGGGACGGCGACCGGTTGCGCGAGAATTGGGTATTTATCGATATCATTGATGTGTGCCGACAGTTGGGTATCGATCTATTGGAACGCATGGCGCGGATGAAGCGATCCTGATGACACCTTGAGGTAGCCTAGTGGACTCATCCGCCGCCGTGATAGTCCCGGTGGCCGCGTCTGGGATTGATCAGGGCAGGACAAGGCGGCAGGCTGCTTCTTTCCAGAACGGATGGGAAACAAGAATGGAAGGGAACGCTCTTCGCCCCGGCGTGGCACCGGCCAGACTGACGCCGGAGGACTACACCCGAAATTTCCAGGACCTGCACCCGCCACTCACTCCACACGAAGCGCTGGTCGCGGCGGATCGCTGCTACTTCTGCTATGACGCGCCCTGCGTGCAGGCCTGCCCGACCCAGATCGATATTCCGCTTTTCATCCGCCAGATCAGTACCGGTCAGCCCGAGGCAGCGGCAAAGACCATTTTCGACCAGAACATCTTGGGCGGCATGTGCGCCCGGGTCTGTCCCACGGAAACGCTCTGCGAACAGGCCTGCGTCCGCGAGGCCGCCGAGGGCAAGCCGGTCCTGATCGGTCAGCTCCAGCGTTTCGCAACGGACAGCATGATGGGCAAGGGCCAGCACCCCTACATCCGTGCTGAGCCAACGGGACGAAAAACCGCCGTGGTGGGTGCCGGCCCGGCCGGCCTCGCCTGTGCCCACCAACTGGCCCGCCATGGCCACGACGTCATCATCTACGACCGTCAGCCCAAGCCCGGTGGCCTCAACGAATTCGGCATCGCAGCATACAAGACGGTCGAAGATTTTGCCCAGGCAGAGGTCGACTGGCTGCTCAAGATCGGCGGCATCGACCTTCGTCAAGGTCAGGCGTTGGGGCGGGACATCTCGTTGAACGAACTCCGGGAGAGTTATGACGCCGTCTTCTTGGGTATGGGCCTCGCCGGCGTTCAGGACCTGGCCCTCGAAGGCCATGTGGGCGAACAGGTCGCCAACGCCGTAGACTTCATCGCCTCGCTTCGCCAGGCATCCGATCTGGCTCAACTGCCCGTGGGCCGCCGGGTCGTGGTGATCGGGGGCGGCATGACAGCGATCGATGCGGCGGTGCAGTCCAAGCTTCTCGGCGCTGAAGAGGTCACCATCGTCTACCGTCGCGGCCGCGAGCAGATGAGCGCTTCCGTCTACGAGCAGGAGCTTGCGGCGGCCAAGGGTGTCACGATCCGCCACTGGGCCCGGCCCTTGGCCGTTCACGGTAATGGAAGCCTTGATGCCGTCGAGTTCGAATACACCCGGCAGGGACCCGAGGGCCTCGAAGGTACGGGCGAAACCTTCCGTTTGGCCGCCGATCAGCTGTTCCGGGCGATCGGCCAAACCTTCGTTGGCGAGGACGCGGCGGGTCTCACCTTATCCAGCGGTCGGATCGCCGTCGATGACGAGGGCCGCACCAGCCTGGCCGGCGTCTGGGCCGGTGGCGATTGCACCAATCGGGGCGAGGACCTGACCGTCACCGCCGTTGCCCAGGGCCGGGACGCCGGCCTCTCGATCCATCGCGCGCTGACAGGCGCTTGAGGAGATAAGCCATGGCCAACCTCGGGAACGAATTCCTCGGGATCAAATCGCCCAACCCCTTCTGGCTGGCGTCGGCACCGCCGACTGATAAAGAGTATAATGTCGTCCGCGCCTTCCGAGCCGGCTGGGGTGGCGTGGTCTGGAAAACACTCGGTCTCGACCCGCATATCGTCAACGTCAACGGCCCCCGCTACGGCGCGGTGTGGGGCGCAGATCGGAGGCTTTTGGGCCTCAACAATATCGAGCTGATCACCGACCGGCCGCTGGACGTGAATCTGCGCGAGATCAAGCAGGTGAAGCGTGATTGGCCTGACCGGGCCATGGTGGTCTCGCTGATGGTTCCTTGCGAGGAGCATTGCTGGACCGGCATCCTGCGCCAGGTCGAGGACACCGGCGCCGACGGCGTCGAGCTCAATTTCGGCTGTCCCCACGGCATGAGCGAGCGCGGCATGGGCTCGGCCGTGGGTCAGGTGCCGGACTATATCGAGATGGTAACCCGGTGGGTCAAAGCCGGCACACGCATGCCGGTGATCGTGAAACTCACCCCCAACATCACAGACATTCGGTTCCCGGCGCGGGCGGCGAAAAAGGGCGGCGCCGATGTCGTCTCGCTGTTCAACACGGTGAGCTCTATCACCTCGGTCGATCTCGACACCTTCAGCCCGGAACCGTCGATTGACGGCAAGGGCAGTCACGGCGGCTATTGCGGGCCGGCGGTGAAACCGATCGCGCTCAACATGGTCGCTGAGATCGCCCGCGATCCGGAAACCCAAGGTCTGCCGATTTCGGGGATCGGTGGTATCACCACCTGGCGCGACGCTGCCGAGTTCATCGCCCTCGGCGCCGGCAATGTCCAAGTCTGCACGGCGGCCATGACCTATGGTTTCAAGGTCGTCCAAGAGATGATCCACGGCCTCGAATTGTGGATGGACCAAAAGGATCACCCCGACCTGGCCGCGTTCGAGGGCCGTGCCGTACCCAACGTCACCGACTGGCAGCATCTCAATCTCAATTACGTCACCAAGGCCCGCATCAACCAGGATCTCTGCATCAAGTGCGGCCGCTGTTACGCGGCATGCGAGGACACCTCCCACCAGGCCATTAGCGCCAGGAGCAACGGCCAGCGGAAGTTCGAGGTGATCGACGAGGAGTGCGTCGCCTGCAATCTCTGCGTCAATGTCTGTCCCATCGACAACTGCATCACCATGGAGAGGCTGCCGGCGGGCACGGTCGATCCGAGAACCGGTGATACGATCAGCGACGCCTATGGCAGTTGGATGACCCACCCGAACAATCCGAGCAAAGTCGCCGCCGAATAGAAGGCAGGGCCAGCGGCCGACTTTTCGTCCACTCAACCAAAATCGTTCGCGTGCGGAACTTTCACCCGCGTCTCCTGGTTGGGTATCGGGACAACTGTGAGGAGCTGGTCATGGATAAAGATCGCGCCCAAGGTACGGCGAAGGAAAATGTCGGGAAGTTGAAGGAAGAAACCGGCAAGGTCACCGGCGATGACAAGATGAAGCATGAGGGCCAAACCGAGCAGGCTGAGGGCCAGGTCCAGGAGATCGTGGGTAAGGTCAAGGACGCGGTTCGGAACGTGATCAAGAAGTAGGTCAGTGTTATCGGCGAGGTCGAACGGAAACGATCTGCCGGCCTGAACAAGTCATCGAAAGCGGCGCCCCCGGGCGCCGTTTTTTCTTATCGTTCCCTCGGACCGTCGGCGTGGCTTTCGCCTTGACGGCCTTTGCACGGCTGATAGCGTCGCCGGAACGAACGATCGCGTTCGAAAAAATGGCGAACGGGCGAAGGTTCGCTTGGGAGAGAAAGAAAATGTCGGATCGCAGGGCGACGCGCCCCAATGATCTGCGTGCGTTCTGGATGCCGTTCACCGCCAATCGGCAGTTCAAGAAAGCCCCCCGCCTCCTGGTGTCCGCCAAGGGTATGCATTATCGCTCGATCGACGGCCGCGAGATTTTGGACGGCACCGCGGGGCTCTGGTGCGTCAATGCCGGCCATAAGCGGCCAAAGATCGTGAAGGCGATCCAGGAACAGGTGGAGGAGCTGGACTACGCTCCCGCCTTCCAGATGGGCCATCCTCTGATCTTCGAGCTCGCCAACCGGGTTGTCGATCTGGCGCCGGACGGGCTCGAGCATGTCATGTTCACCAACTCCGGCTCGGAAGCCGTCGAGACGGCGCTCAAGACCGCGCTCGCCTATCACCGGGCTAAGGGCGACGGTTCGCGTTTTCGTCTGATCGGCCGCGAGCGCGGTTATCACGGGGTCAATTTCGGCGGCATCTCGGTGGGCGGCATCGTCGCCAACCGCAAGATGTTCGGCACGCTTCTGACCGGTGTTGATCATCTGCCCCACACCCATGACCTGAGCAAAAACGCCTTTACCCGTGGCCAACCCGAGCATGGTGCGGAGCTCGTCGATCCGTTGGAACGGATCGTTCAGCTCCATGATCCCTCGACCGTGGCGGCCGTCATCGTCGAACCGATGGCGGGCTCCACCGGTGTGCTACTGCCGCCCAAGGGCTATCTGCAGCGGCTCCGCCAGATCTGTGACAAATACGGCATCCTCTTGATCTTCGACGAGGTGATCACCGGTTTCGGTCGGTTGGGTGCGCCGTTCGCTTCCCAGTACTTCGACGTGACCCCGGACATGATCGTCTGCGCCAAGGGGCTCACCAACGGCGTGATCCCCATGGGAGCGGTGATCGTCACGCCCGAGATCCACGACGCCTTCATGCACGGGCCTGAGCATCTGATCGAGTTCTTCCACGGCTACACCTATTCGGGCAATCCGATGGCGGCGGCCGCCGCGGTCGGTACGCTCGACACCTATCAGGACGAAAACCTGCTCTATCGCGCCGGCGAACTCGCATCTTACTGGGAGGACGCGCTTCACAGCCTCAAAGGTCTGCCGCACGTCATCGATATCCGCAATCTGGGGCTTATTGGGGCGGTTGAGCTCGAGCCGATCTCGGGCGAGCCGTCGAAGCGGGCATTCAACGTGTTCCTCGAAGGCTTTGAGCGCGGTGTGTTGTATCGGACCACCGGTGATATCCTCGCCATGTCGCCGCCTTTGATCATTGAAAAACATCAAATCGATCAGATGGTCGGCACGCTTAGCGACATCCTGCGAGCCCACGCCTGAAGGACCTCCGAGCCATGGCCGCACCCGGCGAAAACCTCAAGATCAACGGCGATCGTCTGTGGGACAGCCTCATGGAAATGGCCAAGATCGGTCCAGGTGTCGCCGGCGGCAACAACCGCCAAACGCTGACCGACGAGGACGCCGAGGGGCGTCAGCTTTTCCAGGAGTGGTGTAAGGCCGAAGGCCTGGAGATGGGCGTCGATCAGATGGGAACGATGTTCGCCCGCCGCGGCGGCACCGAGCCCGACGCCCTTCCGGTCATGGTCGGCTCGCATCTCGATACCCAACCCACCGGCGGTAAGTATGACGGCGTGCTCGGTGTGCTGGGCGGCCTCGAAATCATTCGCACCCTCAACGAGCTCAACATACGGACAAAGCACCCGATCGTCGTCGTGAACTGGACCAATGAGGAGGGCACTCGCTTCGCTCCGCCGATGCTGGCATCGGGCGTGTTCGCCGGCGTTCACAAACTCGAATGGGCCTATGATAGGAAGGATGCCGGCGACAAAAGCTTCGGCGAGGAGCTGGATCGGATCGGCTGGAAAGGCGACGAGGAGGTCGGTGCCCGCAAGCTGCACGCGTTCTTCGAATTGCACATCGAGCAGGGTCCGATCCTGGAAAAGGAGGGCGTCGATATCGGTATCGTCACCCATGGGCAGGGTCTGAAGTGGCTGCAGGTAACGCTCAGCGTCCGAGAGAGCCACACCGGCTCCACACCGATGCCGATGCGGGTCAATGCGGGCCTCGGCGCCGCCCGGATCACCCAGCTCGTTGGCGAGATCGCCTGGAGCCACGAACCCCACGGGGTCGGCGCCATCGGCCATATGGATATCTATCCCAACAGCCGCAACATCATTCCCGGCAAGGTGGTGTTCACCGTCGACTTCCGGCATCCCGACAAAAGCGTAATCGCGGATATGGAACGCCAGTTGTGTGACGGCGCTAGAAAGATCGCCGATGAAATCGGCCTGACGATGGAGATCGAGGAGGTTGGTGCCTTCGATCCGGTCACCTTTGATGAAGGCTGCGTCAGTGCCCTGCGCAACGCCGCCGAGCGGCTCGGTTACAGCCACCGAAACATCGTCTCCGGCGCCGGGCACGATGCTTGCTGGACCAATCGCGTGGCGCCTACGGCGATGGTGATGTGTCCCTGCGTCGACGGGCTCAGCCACAATGAGGCTGAAGAGATCACGTCCGCCTGGGCCACCGCCGGCACCAATGATTTGTTTCATGCGGTGGTCGAGACGGCCGAGATCGTCGACTGACCAACAAGTCCGGGGAAACGCCATGAGCAAAGTCGTTAAGGGCGGGACCATCGTTGCCGCCGATCGTTCCTATCTGGCGGATGTGCTGATCGAGGGTGAAACCATCGCGGCAATCGGCCCGGACCTCACGGGCGATGAGGTGATCGACGCTGAGGGCGCTCTGGTCATGCCGGGCGGTATCGACCCGCATGTCCATCTCGAGATGCCCTTCATGGGCACCCATTCGACGGACGATTTCGAGAGCGGCACCCTTGCGGCTGCGTCCGGCGGCACCACAACGGTCGTCGACTTCTGTTTGCCGGCGCCGGGCCAGTCCCTGCTCGAGGCCTGGGACGCCTGGGCCGCTAAATCCAAGGACAAGGCTTGCGTCGATTATGCATGGCACATGGCGATCACCTGGTGGGACGAGCAGGTGTTCAACGAGATGGCCACGGTGGTGGATCGGGGCGTCAATACCTTCAAGCACTTCATGGCCTACAAGGGCGCCTTGATGGTCGACGACGACGAGATGTTTGCGTCGTTTCAACGCTGCGCCGCGCTCGGCGCCTTGCCCCTGGTCCATGCCGAAAACGGTGATGTCGTCGCCGCACTCCAGCAAAAATTGTTGGCCGAGGGTAACAGTGGCCCGGAAGCCCACGCCTTCTCCAGGCCGCCCGAGGTCGAGGGCGAGGCAGCCAATCGGGCGATCATGATCGCGGACGCCGCCGGTGTCCCGGTTTACATCGTCCACGTGTCATGCGAGCAGGCCCACGAGGCGATCCGCCGTGCGCGCCAGAAGGGCCAGCGGGTCTATGGCGAACCCCTGATCCAGCATCTTGTCCTGGACGAAACCGAGTATGCCCATGACGACTGGGATCACGCGGCCCGGCGGGTGATGTCTCCGCCGTTCCGCGGCAAGGTCCATCAGGACAGTCTGTGGGCCGGGCTTCAGGCCGGCAGCCTGCAGGTGGTTGCCACCGACCACTGTGCCTTCACTACCGAACAAAAGCGGATGGGCATCGGCGACTTTACCAAGATCCCAAACGGCACGGGTGGACTTGAAAACCGGCTGTCGGCGCTTTGGACCCGAGGGGTCGAAACCGGTCGCCTGACGCCCGAAGAATTCGTCGCGGTGACCTCCACCAACATCGCCCGGATCCTGAACCTGTACCCGAAGAAGGGCGCGATCCTGCCGGGCGCCGATGCCGACATCACGGTTTGGGACCCCGGCCTCGGCAAGACGATCGCGGCGGCCAGCCAAAAAAGCGCGATCGATTACAATGTCTTCGAGGGTATCGAGGTGAAGGGCCTGCCCCGCTACACACTCAGCCGGGGCGAGATCGTCTGGGCCGACGGCACCAACACCAGCCCCGCACCCGGGCGCGGCCAGTTTTTGAAACGGCAACCGCTGCCGCCGGCACACAGGGCGTTGGCCAAGTGGAAGGCGATTACGGCACCCCGCAAGGTTGTCCGCGACCCGGCCAACATGCCGGCGGGCGTCTGAGCGGCATCTGGCTTTCGCGCGATCATGGCGGCTGTGATCGATGCCAGGGGTCTGAACCTGGTCTTTTCCACCGCCGACGGCCCTGTACACGCGCTCAAAGATGTCGATCTGACCATCGGCCAGGGCGATTTCGTGTCCTTCATCGGCCCATCCGGTTGCGGCAAGACCACACTTTTACGGGTCATCGCCGATTTGGAGCAGCCGACGGCCGGCACGATCCAGGTCACCGGCAAGCCGCCCGAAGAGGCCCGTTTGAACCGCGCCTACGGTTACGTTTTCCAAAGCGCCAGCCTGTTCCCTTGGCGGACGGTCGCGGACAATGTCGGCCTGCCCCTCGAGGTGATGGGTTATCCAAAGGCCGCGCGCCGGCAACGGGCGGCCCGGACCTTGGCACTGGTCAATCTGGAAGGCTTCGAGCGAAAATACCCCTGGCAACTCTCTGGCGGTATGCAGCAACGGGTATCGATCGCCCGGGCGCTCTCCTTCGATGCCGACCTGCTCCTGATGGATGAGCCTTTCGGCGCGCTCGACGAGATCGTCCGCGACCATCTGAATGAACAGCTTCTCGATCTCTGGGCCAGGACCAGCAAGACCGTTGCCTTCGTCACCCACTCGATTCCGGAAGCCGTCTATCTCTCGACCCGGATCGTCGTCATGTCGCCCAGGCCCGGCCGGGTCACCGATGTCATCGACAGCCCCCTGCCCACGGAACGACCGCTCGATATTCGGGACACGCCGGAGTTTCTGGAGATCGCGCACCGGGTCCGCGAGGGCCTCAGAGCCGGTCACGCCTATGAAGATTGATCAGGGCCCCCTCGCCCATCTCCTGCCGGTCACGACCGTCGTCGCAGCGATCTTCATCGTCTGGTATGTGGCGGCAATCTTTCTGAACGCGCCCTGGGCGCGGGACCAGGCGGCGCGGGCCGAAACCGCCCTCGGCACCGGCCAGCTGGTCGCCCAAACCCTGAGCCAGGAGCGCCCGGTCCTGCCGGCACCGCATCAGGTGGCCGTGGAAATCTGGGAGACGACCGCACAGAAGAAAATCACTTCGAAGCGCTCCCTGATCTACCACAGCTGGATCACCCTTTCGGCGACGCTCCTGGGCTTCGCGCTCGGCACCTGCCTCGGCATCCTGCTGGCCACCATCATCATCCATGACCGGGCGACCGACATGTCGCTCATGCCGTGGATCATCGCGTCCCAAACCATTCCGATCCTGGCGATCGCGCCGATGATCATCGTCGTGCTGAACGCCATCGGCTTGACCGGGCTTTTGCCCAAAGCGCTGATCTCGACCTATCTCAGCTTCTTCCCCGTGGTGGTTGGCATGGTGAAGGGCCTTCGGGCGCCGGACCGGGCCTCGCTCGATCTGATGAAGACATACAATGCCAACCGCCGGCAGATTTTCCAGAAGCTCCGCTGGCCGACCGCACTGCCCTATCTGTTCGTCTCCATGAAGGTGGCGATCGCCATCAGCCTGGTCGGCGCCATCGTTGGCGAGTTGCCCACCGGCGCCGTTGCCGGACTCGGCGCACGGTTGCTCGCCGGCAGCTATTACGGCCAGACCATCCAGATTTGGTCGGCCTTGATTACCGCGGCGATCCTGGCAGCGATCCTCGTCGGCCTGATCGACCTGACCCGGCGCCTGGTGTTGGGCCGCATGGGCCAGACCGCGTGAGGGCGGCGGCAGCCCTCGCCGCCGGCCTCGCCTGCGCCATCCTTTCGCTCCTCCTTCTCGACGGCGGCTTGCCGGTCTGGGCGTGGCTCCTGGTTCTCTGCGCCTGGCTCGCCGCGTGGTACGCCGTCCAACGCCTCGCACCCCTAGCGCAAACCACGACCTGGCGCCGGCGAGGGCTTGGTCTGCTGGTCCCCATCATCTTCGGCCTTACGCTGATCTATTTGTGGGAAATGATCACGCGCGGGTTCGAGATACCGCCCGTCCTTCTGCCGGCTCCGTCGGCCATCTGGGATCGGATCCAAACTTCGACCGAGATGCTCTACGCCGATTGGTGGCAGACCTTTGTCAGGGCTGTTCTGACGGGCTACGTCATCGGATGCGGGACGGCAATCCTCACCGCGATCGCCATCGATCGCTCACGTTTTCTGCAACGCGGACTGTTGCCGGTGGGCAACCTGGTGGCGGCGTTGCCGATCATCGGCATCGCGCCGATCATGGTCATGTGGTTCGGCTTCGACTGGCACTCGAAGGCCGCCGTCGTCGTGGTCATGGTGTTTTTCCCGACCCTCACCAACACGGTGATGGGCCTCAAGTCGGCGGACCGGCAAAGCCTGGACCTGATGACGACCTATGCTGCGTCCTACTGGCAGACGCTGACGAAACTCCGCTTGCCCGCGGCGATGCCTTTCATCTTCAATGCCTTGAAGATCTGCTCCACCCTGGCCCTGATCGGCGCCATTGTGGCCGAGTTCTTCGGCACGCCGATCGTCGGCATGGGCTTTCGGATCTCGACCGAGGTCGGCCGAATGAACATCGACATGGTGTGGGCGGAGATCGCGGTGGCGGCGCTCGCCGGCTCCGTTTTCTATGGCGTGGTGGCGCTGGTGGAACGCGCGGTCACGTTCTGGCACCCGTCGATCCGAAGCGCGTGATCGGCGGTCACGAGAAAGGAAGGGATGTCATGCGACAAGTCACCGGTTTGGCTCTTGCCAGCACACTTGCATTGGCCGCACCCGGCGCCTTCGCGGCGGACGAGGTCACGCTCCAACTGAAGTGGGTGACCCAGGCCCAGTTCGCGGGCTACTATGTGGCCCAGGAGCAGGGCTTTTACGAAGAAGAAGGTCTCGACGTCGAGATCAAGCCTGGCGGCCCCGACATCGCGCCGCCTCAGGTGATCGCCGGCGGCGGCGCCGACGTGATCCTGGAATGGATGCCTGCTGCCCTCGCTTCCCGTGAGAAGGGCGTTCCTTTGGTCAACATCGCTCAGCCGTTCAAACGTTCCGGCATGATGCTCACCTGCCTCAAGGAAACCGGCATCACCTCGCCCGAAGATTTTCGTGGCCGCACCCTCGGTGTCTGGTTCTTCGGCAATGAGTATCCGTTTCTCTCCTGGATGAGCCAGCTCGGCATCCCGACGGATGGCAGCGATGACGGCGTGACGGTCCTGAAGCAGGGGTTCAACGTTGACCCGCTGTTGCAGAAGCAGGCCGATTGCATCTCGACCATGACCTACAACGAGTACTGGCAGGTGATCGATGCGGGCCTGGCACCGGACGATTTGGTCGTCTTCCCTTACGAGGATCAGGGTGTCTCGACCTTGGAAGACGGCATCTACGTGCTCGAGGAAAGCCTTGAGGATGATGCGTTCGTCGACAAGATGGTTCGGTTCGTCCGGGCCTCGATGAAGGGTTGGCGTTGGGCCGAGGAGAATGTCGAGGAGGCGGCGGGCATCGTTCTCGACAATGATGCGACGGGTGCCCAAACCGAGGAGCACCAGGTGCGGATGATGGGTGAAATCGCCAAGCTGACCCAAGGCGCCAGTGGTGAGCTTGATCCCGAGGCCTTTGAGCGCACCGTCGATACGCTGCTCGCCGGGGGCTCGGATCCGGTTATCACCGAACGGCCCGAAGGTGCCTGGACTCACAAAGTGACCGACGAGGCGCTGTAAAACGAATTCAGGCCGGACGCTGTGCCAGCAAACGCAGCGCCCGGCCGTCGATCGCTGCGAGACCGAAGCCGATCAAGACCAGACCGATCGCGTGGGAAAGCTCGAACGTTTCGCCCAAAAACAGAATGCCGAGAGCAATCGCGCTCACCGGCACCAGTAGGGTCACCAGAGAGACATTGGTCGCACCGCCCAGGGCCAACACCCGAAAATAGAGCAGGTAAGCCAGTGCCGTGGAAAGCGTGGCGAGGGCCGCCAGCGCCACGATCGAGCCCGTACTCGGTAGCGGCAGGTGCCAGGGCCGATCGATCATCAGCACCAGGGGCAAGAGCAGCAGGCTGGACGCGGTTACCTGACCGGTGGCGGTCTCGACCGGCGTCAGGCCGAGACCCCGGAACCGACGGCCGAATACGGCCGCGAAACCATAGGAAAGGCCCGCGCCAAGACAGGCCATCTGGGCCAGCACCTGCTCACCGACGCCGTCCAGAGCGTCAGGCCCGATCATCACGACCACACCGGCAAGACCCAGGAGCACGCCGGCGACACGTGCCGGCGTCAACCGCTCGTCCTCGGTCACCACATGGGCCACGAGCACCGTGAACAGGGGCGTGGTCGCATTGAGGATCGAGGCGAGACCGCTGGCGATCGATGCCTGCCCCCAGACCAGCAGCGAGAACGGCACCAGGTTGTTGAGAAAGCCCATGGTGAGAAAGGCGCCGACTACGGGCTTGGTCAAAGGCAGCCGGCGGCCCATGGCGATCAGGATCAAATGAAGCGTCACGGCCGCCAGGGCGACCCGGACGAAGACGATCGTAAATGCCGGCAGCTCGGTGACCGCGATCTCGACGAAAAAGAACGATCCCCCCCAAAGCAGCGACAACAGGCCCAGAAGCGTCCAGCCGAGCAAGCTCATCGATCCCGAGGCCGCCGTCATTGATCTTTCTTCCCTGTGGAGCTCGATGCAGGCGGCTTAGGTCCAAAGCACGGCTAGTTATTCTCGTTTCTTGCGCTCAAAGGAGCGCTCAGCCGTGGCTCAGAAAAGCGGATGTGATGAGAGACTCTGAGCGGTCTGAAAGAGACTGACGGCCAGAAATAGTATGACTATTCCTCCCGCGAGCGAGATGGCTTCGATACCCAGCGTCATCCGCCGTTCATGCTCACCCATCCGGTCGAGCAAACTGATCGCCTGCCGCCGGGCCATAACGGCGATCACCGCCAATACGGAAATGGCAAGCCCGGTGCCGAAGGACATCGCGAAGACGGCGAGGATGCCATAGCCTACCAGGTCAAGGGCATGGGCGAGAACCAGGACCAGCACGGCACCGGCACAGGGTCTGAAACCGATTGATGCCAGCGCCAGTAGAAATTCACGCCAGCTCCCTTCGGCCTGCCTGCCGTCAGCGCCATGGTTATGGCAACAGCCTGCGCTCACAGCGTCCTCGCGCGCCAGCTTCGACAAACGCCAGATCGAACGACCTGCAAGAAGGCTGCCGACCAAACCGAGAAGGACATAGCTCGCCATTTCCAAAGCCGTCGCTGTCCCTTGGGCTTCGCGAAAGCTTTGACCCAGCAGCCAAACCGTGGCGGTGACGGCGGCGACGGCGGTGACGCCTTGTAGCTGCGCCGACAGGTTGGCCAGGAGCAAGCCCCGGGAAAGCCTGGTTTCCTGGGTGGCCAGGTAGGTGGTGATCACGACCTTGCCGTGGCCGGGTCCAGCCGCATGAAAAACGCCGTAAAGAAAGCCCAAGGTGATCAAACCCAGACCAGCTTGAAAGCCTTGCTCCTTCACAGCCGCGATCGCGGTCGCTAAAGCCCGATGAAGGTCGCGCTGGACCGAGACCACCCACAGTGTGAGGTCGTGCCAGAGGCCGGATTGAACCATGCCCCATCCGCCGAGACCCAACACGAGCAAGAAGAGCGCTGGCCAGAACCAGACCGGCCTTTCGCCCGCCGGCGTCATGAGCAGCCGATCACCGTTGTCTGGGCGAACAGAATGCCAAGCGTGTCGCCGGCGCTCTCGTCCGGACCGAGTGAATAGGCGAAGGCCACGTCTTCCGGGCTCGGCGTTGGCTCAAACACAGTACCCCGGCAGTTGTCGCTGGTGGCGCCCGTCAGCTCCGGAAACACGCCTTCGGCATAGCGAATATCGATGTAGTACGTCGGATCGTAGACGGCGAACGTCAGTTGTCCCGCATCCGGATCGACAGCCTCGGTCAGCGGAACCGTGAAGCGCATCCACAACCGATCTTCGGTCAAACCGGTCTCCGAGTGAGTGACATCATCCAGCGCCAGACGCCTGTCATCCAGGCGGACATCCGTGAAATAATCATAGTCGCGGAGGTTGGTCAGATTGGTGTTGGCAATCTCGACGAGCACCTCGGCGGGAGGTCTCCCGTCCGCCAAAACCTCCTCCGCGATAAATGCGGTGTAGAAGGGATCGAAAAGCCAGTAGAGCTCGATCGCCTCAACCTCGCCGTGCGGGTTAAGCTGGACCTCCGATTTCAGATCGATCCAGGCGTGCGGATGGGCCTTCGCTTCCACTGACGCGAACAAGAGCACGCCAACCATCAACAAACGGGCCATCGTCGCTCTTTCCCCTGGCAATGCCGCTCGACCTAATCTCATCAAAACTGCGGACCTTATCAGGCGGCGTCCCGCAGCCGCCATCCAAAACCGATGATAGAAAGAATAATAAAGCAACAAAGGGAAGCGACCACGATCGACGCGCCCGCAGGTGTATCAACCACGAAGGAAAAGGCCAACCCCGCCGTCGCCGCGACACAACCGGTAAGCGCGGCAATGATTGCCATCTGCTCCGGGGTTCGAGCGATCTGACGGGCCGCAGCCGGTGGAATGATCAGCATCGAGGTGATCAAGAGGATGCCGACGATCTTCATCGAGGCGGCGATCACGAGCGCGATCGCGATCATGAGCGCAAAGCGCAAAAGCCGCACCGGTGTTCCTTCGGCCGTGGCCATCTCCTCGTGGAGCGTCGCAAACAAAAGCGATCGCCAGCACCAGCAGAGAGCCGCGACGACGACCAGCCCTCCACCCCAGATGAACAAAACATCTCGGCGCGACACGGCAAGGACATCGCCGAACAGATAGCTCAAAAGATCCACCCGGATTGAACCGGCCAGTCCCAATGTCACCAAACCCACGGCGAGAGCGGAGTGGGCCAGAATGCCGAGAATGGTGTCGGACGGCAGACCCTGTTGTTGCTGCATGAACGCGATCAGCGCCGCCAGAGCTAAGCAGGCAACGGCGACCGCCAGGATCAGGTCGACATCGGTGAGCAAGCCCAGGGTCACGCCGAGCAGCGCGCTGTGGGCGAGCGTGTCGCCAAAATAGGCCATGCGTCGCCAAACGACGAAGCAACCGAGCGGACCGGCGACCAGCGCAACGCCCAGGCCAGCGAGCCAGGCACGAATCAGGAACTCAGGCAGCATGATCGCTTGATCCGCGTTCCGCTTCGCTCGGACCGATCACCTTGCCCGAGAGGTGGTGCGCATGGTCATGGCGATGGCGGTATACGGCGAGCGTCTCGGCCGCCCGCGCGCCGAAAAGGGTGGCGTATATCGGATCGGAGGCAACGGTCTCAGGCGTTCCCGCGCAGCAGATATGCCGGTTCAGGCAGACCACGCGGTCCGTCGCCGCCATCACTAGATGCAGCTCATGACTGACCAGCAGAACGGCGCAACCGCGCCGGTCGCGGACTTGAGCGATCAGATCGAACAGATCGGCTTGGCCCGCAAAATCGACGTTTTGCGCTGGCTCATCCAGAACAAGGAGATCGGGGTCGAGCAGCAGGGCTCGCGCCAGAAGGACACGCTGAAATTCGCCGCCTGAAAGCGACGACACATTGCTTTTCGAAAGGCTGTCGCCTCCCACTTCCGCTAGGGCATCGGCCTTCATGCCGGGGCTGTGCGGTCGCGGCAAATCGAGCAGGCGGTCGACCGTCAGCGGCAAGGTGGCGTCGAGCTGAAGCTTCTGAGGAACGTAGGCGATCCTGGCACCCAGACGCCGGTGAACCTCTCCCGCCCGAGGCTTGATGATACCCAGCATCAAACGAACCAGGGTCGACTTGCCGGCGCCGTTCGGGCCGATCAAACTGACGATCTCGCCAGGGCTGATAGCGAAATCGACATGGTCGAGAACCGTCCGATCGCCGTAACGAACAGTGACGTCGTCAACCGTTATCAGCGGCCCGTCACCAGTCGTCACGTTCGATCCTTGCAGCCGCGACAGAGGCCCCTGACCTCGACGACCACGCTTTCGGCGGTAAATCCGAGCGCCGAGGCGTCCTGCTTGACGCTGCTCAGGCTCCGGGCCACCTCCGCCGTGACCCCGCAAGTCCGGCAGATGAACAGCTCCGCTTCGTGAACCTCTTCGACCGCCTTGCAAGCGATGAAGCCGTTTTCGCTGTGGACCTTATGCACGAAACCCTGGCTCACCAAAAAATCCAGGGCCCGGTAAACTGTGGGCGGTGTTGGTCGGCTGCCAACCTTCGCCATCCGTTCGATCAGCTCGTAGGCGCCCAGGGGTTCCTCGGCCTCGAGCAGGATCCCGAGAACCCGGCGACGAGGGGCGGTCATCCGTTCGCCGCGTTGCCGGCACAAGCCCTCAAGCCGGGCAAGGGTCGTCTCGGTCGCTGGCGAAAATCCGTTCATGGTGCCTTTCACGCTATGTTATAGCATTTACATGATCCGTGCAGCGTCACGCTAGTGCGATTCTTTGATGCCAAGCACCAATGAGGAGTGAACCATGTCCACCAAGGATCTGATGATCACCACGAGTGTCATTCTGTCATTCGCGGCGGCTGTACCCGCCCACGCCGGCGATGCGCCCAAGGTCGTCACGTCCATCCCACCGCTGAACTACATCGCGGCTGCTGTCATGGACGGCGTTGGCACCCCGGAAACACTGCTGCCGCCGGGCGCTTCACCCCACGCCTACAGCTTGAAACCGAGCGAAGCATCACGACTGGCCGAGGCCGACCTGGTGGTTTGGGTCGGTGATGCACTGGAGGCTTTTTTGGAGAAGCCGCTGCATGCGCTCAGTTCCGAAGAGAAAATTATGGCTGTGATCGATCTTCCCTCGGTTTCTCTTCTGGAGAGCAGGGAGGCGGGTCTTCACGAGGATCATCAGGATGAAGCCCATGGCCATGATGCAGAACATGGCGATCACGCAGAACATGCTGAGGACGCCCATGGCCACGACGTGGAGCACGGCGATCACGCTGAGCATGCGGAGGAAGAACACGGTCATGAAGCGGGGCATGACGAAGTGGCGGAGCATGCGGAGGAAGAACATGGCCATGAAGCCGAGCACGCTGATCATGGCCATGGGCATGGGCATGATCACGGCGAACATGACCCGCACGTTTGGCTGGCACCAGCCAATGCCGCGGCCATCGCCGGTAGTCTGGCGGAGCGCCTCGCGTCAATCGCTCCGGATCAAGCGTCCATTTATCGGGCCAACGCCGAACGGTTTGCCGAGGAGATGGATCAACTCGAGCAAGAGCTTCGCGGTCAGTTAGCACCGGTTGCCGATCACCCCTATCTCACGTTTCACGACGCCATGCAGTATTTCGACGAGGCAATGGACTTGAATTTCGCCGGCGCCATCACGTTTTCGCCAGAGCAAAGTCCCGGCGCGGCCCGTGTGGCGGAACTTCAAGAAGCCATCGAGCATGACGACATCGTCTGCATCTTCGCCGAACCTCAGTTCGAGCCTCGTCTGGCATCCGTCGTCATCGAGGGCACCGATGCCCGTTTGGGCACGGTCGATCCGCTCGGTGTGGACATCGAAGCCGGTGCGGATGCCTATGCAGACCTGCTTCGGAAGATCGCCCAAGATATGTTGGAATGTCTCGACGCCTCGTCCTGATCACCGCTGCAAGCCTTTCCCTTTGGTGCTAACCCTGCCTGCCGACCACCGCACGCAGGGGGAGCACAGGTGAGAATCGTCGACGCCTTCGATCGTTTGGGAACCGAGAGCGCCTTTGAAGTCCTGGCCCGGGCCAACCAGCTCGCGGCGTCCGGCAAAGACGTGATCAATTTGGGCATCGGTCAGCCGGATTTCCCCACGCCCGACAACATCGTCGAGGCGGCGATCAAGGCGCTGCGCGACGGCCATCACGGCTACACGCCGGCGAACGGCATCCCGGCGCTCAGGGAAGCGGTGGCGGCCGACATGAAGGCGCGACGCCAGGTCGACGTCCACCCGGACCGGATCGTCATCGTTCCGGGCGGCAAGGTCACCATGGCTTTTGCCATTCAGATGTTTGGTGAGCCCGGGGCCGAGATCCTCTATCCCGACCCGGGCTTTCCGATCTACCGCTCGATGATCGAGTTCACGGGCGCAGAGGCCGTGCCAATCCGCCTGCATGAAAGCCGTGGCTTTTCATTCGATGCCGACGAGGTGCTAGGCCAAATCACGGAAAAAACCCGGCTGATGATCGTGAATAGTCCTGCCAATCCGACGGGCGGGGTTGTGCCCAAGGACCAATTGGACCGGCTGGTCGCGGGCCTCGAGCACTTCCCGCATGTCGCGATCCTCTCGGACGAGATCTATGCACGCATGGTTTATGACGGCGGCCCGCACGCCTCGCTCATGGCCTATCCCGAAATCGCCGATCGCTTGATCCTCCTGGATGGGTGGTCGAAGACCTATGCCATGACCGGCTGGCGCATGGGCTGGGGCGTCTGGCCGGAACCGCTCGCACCACTCGCGACCAGACTTGCCATCAATGTTCATTCCTGTGTCCACGCCGCCACCCAATATGCCGGTATCGAGGCGCTGATCGGGCCCCAACAAGCCGTCGACGAGATGGTTCAAGCGTTCGACCGCCGCCGCCGTTTCATCGTCGACGCGCTGAACGAACAGCCCGGTTTCCGGTGCGCTGAACCGGGCGGCGCGTTCTACGCTTTCCCCAACGTCACCGACACTGGCTGGCGGTCGATCGAACTCCAAGACGCGCTGCTTCAGGAGACCGGGGTCGCCATCATCTCGGGCACCAGCTTCGGTATTCTGGGCGAAGGCTTCATCCGCTTCTCCTATGCCAACTCGCTTGAGCGCATCGAACAGGCGCTCGAGCGGATCAACCGCTTCCTGGCGTGAAGGTGATCGACCGGCCGTTGTCATCGCTGGCCCGCCCGATCATCTCCCCGATCACATTGCAAAACACAGGGGGAACCGTTCTATGGGCATAGGTCACTTGGTCTTGGCGGCTTTCATCACGGGTATCGCGGCAGCACCTGCTTTGGCCGGCACGACACCGTCACCGGATGGAGCCCGCGTTTACTTCGTCAATATCGAAGATGGCGACAATCTCACCAATCCGGTCCTCATCCAGTTCGGCCTCGAAGGCATGGGGGTGGCGCCTGCCGGCGCTGAAGGCTTCGAGCACACCGGCCACCACCATCTACTGATCAACGAACAGCTGGAAGGCGAAGAGCTCAACGAGCCGGTGCCCGCAGACGACCAGCACGTCCATTTCGGTGGCGGCCAGACCCAGGTGGAGATCGAGCTGCCGCCCGGTGAGCACGTCCTCCAACTCGTACTCGCCGATGCCAATCACATTCCCCATGATCCGCCAGTGATGTCTGAGCGGATCACCGTCACCGTAAAGTAAGGTTGGCCGGAACCTGGAGAACGGACGGCGGCGCCGGACTAAGCCGCCTCGTTGAGGAGATCCGGGCCTGCCGGGTTTGCGAAGAGCATCTCCCGCTGGGGCCAAGGCCGGTGGTCCACCTGGGCCTTGAGGCCCAGGTCATGATCATCGGTCAAGCTCCCGGGACCAAGGTGCATGAAACCGGCATTCCCTGGAACGATCCCAGCGGTGACCGTCTTCGCACTTGGATGGATCTGGATTGCCCAACCTTCTACGACACGGACCGGATCGCTATCATGCCCATGGGCTTTTGCTATCCAGGTAAGGGCAAAGGCGGTGACCTGCCGCCCCGCCCGGAGTGCGCCGCCAAGTGGCATGATCGGATCTGGGCGCAGCTGCCGAAAATCGATCTCGTTTTGTTAGTGGGGCGCTATGCCATTGAGCGTTATCTACCTCAGCCCGCGAGAAAGGCGACGCTCGCCGAAACGGTCCGAAGCTGGAATGCTGACGACGGAAAATATCTGCCGCTGCCCCATCCGAGTCCGAGGAACACCTTATGGCTGAAACGAAATCCCTGGTTTGAAACCGATACGGTTGTACAATTGCGTCGGCGCTTGCGGGCCTATGGCCTCTGACGGATAGTTCGACTGAATTTTGGTCGGCCTTCTTGATGATGCGCAAAAAAGGATCGGCGAACCGACAGGGACACAGGATTGACAGGCGGAAATCCAAGTGCGGCCAGGGGTCTTTTTGCCCCGCGACAGATTTATCTCAGGGGCCCCAAAGGCAATCGTTTTCTCGAGCTTTCCGGTGCCTTTCAAACAGCGTTGGTGGTCATAGGCCTCTTGGTCGTGGCGCTCAGCGCCGTCAGCATGGTCTGGGCTGTCCGAGCCGGGGTCCAACACTTCGGAGGTGAGCCTTCGCTGACGGACCAGCTCGAGCAAAAGGACATCAAACTCAACCAACTCCGACAGGAACGGGACACACTCATCACGGAGAGGAACGGCTTGAGCGAAACTCTGGAGACGCTCCGTCGTCAACAGAACGAGGCCGCCGAACGGACCGAGATGAGCGAGGCGCTGGAAAGCGAGCTTTCGGAACTTCAGGCCGTAGCCGCCTTGATGCCGGATCTGCGCCAGGACCTGGCGGAAACCCGCGATGCGTTGGAAGCCGTTCGCCGGGAGCGCGATCAGTTAGCCGAACTCGCCCGCGTGTCCTCCGATGCCAACGGCTCGAGGCTCCTGTCCAATTTGGCTGTTGAGCCGGCCGCTGGGCCGGCCGACCCGGACATTCGGCAGTCGCTTGCCGCTTTTTTCCGGGATGCGCCGTCCCTGTTTGGAGACCGGATAGGCGTGGACGAGCTTACGGGCCGGCTGAATGCGTTGAAGGAAGCGGAGGCCGGCTGGCAGGCAAGGCTCGCAGCGGGCGAGGAGGGGGCGCAACGGGCGGACCTCGAAGCCGAATTGGCGGATGCCCGGCGTCAACGCGCCGTTATCGAGGCGCTGTTATCCCTAAGCGGACCTGATCCGTCGCCGCGTTCGCCGTTGCCGGTCCGACCCAAACGACGCCCTGAAACCACGCTCTCGAGCAACTAACGGTCAGACGCGCGCTTCATGAAGAGCGCGCAGAAACATACTCCTTCACCTACGAGCGAGTTTTAAGCGACCGAACCCTCAGGCGATACGCCATTTAAGCGTTATGGGGACGCGTCATTCAGATCAAACGGGCCATACCGCCGGAAATCTCGGGCGTTCCGCCGCGACGGCGGCGGCAACCGAACCACAACCTTTCGGTCATTTGGGATGGTTGGGCACCGGCTACGCGCTGGGCTCTTTGCTCATAGCCTGCGTCATCTACGCACCCTTTGCGGTGATGGCTGGCCGTGGCCTGGACCGGGCCGGTCTCGAGGCCGTGCTGCTCTGGCTGCATCTGGCCGTTCCGCCATTGATCATCGTCGAGCTACTGGTCTTCGGCTGGCGCTTGTTGAGGCCGCGCCTGACCCTCTAGATTAAAGGTTTGGGAGAGGTCTCGGCGTCCATCCGGGGCCATCAGGGGGAAAAGCCATGGCCGCGACCTCGCTTGGCGAGTTCGACTATGTGATTGTCGGCGCCGGCACGGCTGGCTGCGTTCTTGCCAATCGCCTGAGCACCGATCCCCGCAACCGCGTTCTTCTGATCGAAGCCGGTGGCACGGACAGAAACATCTGGATCCACATCCCGGTTGGCTACCTCTACACCCAGAACAAGCCGGGTACCGACTGGTGCTTCAAAACCGAAGCGGAGCCCGGGCTCAACGGCCGCGCGCTCAACTACCCCCGGGGCCGGGTGATCGGCGGATGCTCGTCGATCAACGGCATGATCTATATGCGGGGCCAGGCCCGGGACTATGATCACTGGCGTCAGCTCGGCAATGTCGGTTGGTCTTGGAACGACGTGCTGCCCTACTTCAAAAAGTCCGAGGATTTTGCGCCGGGTGCCGACGATATGCATGGTGCCGGCGGCGAATGGCGTATCGAGGAAGCCCGCATCCACTGGGACATCCTGGACGCCTGGCGGCAGGCGGCGGCGGAGACGGGAATCCCGCCAATCGACGACTTTAACCGCGGCAACAATGAAGGCTGCGGCTATTTCCACGTCAATCAGCGGTCGGGCGTGCGTTGGCACACCGGCAAGGCATTCCTGCGGCCGGCGAGGAACCGGTCAAACCTTCAGATCGCCACCAAAACCCTCGTCGAACGGATCGACTTTGACGGTGGCCGGGCGACAGGTCTGACGCTTCGAAGCCGAGGACGCCCACTCGGTGTGACGGTCACTGGTCATCTGATCCTGTCGGCGGGCGCGATCGGCACGCCGCACCTGCTGCAGCGCTCAGGCGTCGGTCCGGGCGAGCTTTTGCAGGACCGTGGGGTCGATATCGTCCAGGATGCCCCTGGTGTTGGCGACAATCTGCAAGACCACCTGCAACTGCGCTGCGCCTTCAGGGTCAGCAACACCACGACTCTGAACGAGCGCGTCGGTAATCCGCTCGACCGGATCGGCATGGGGATCCAGTATCTCCTGAAGCGCAAGGGACCACTAACGGCGGCCCCAAGCCAACTTGGCGCTTTCGCCAAGAGTGATCCCGCCCTCGAGACGCCGGATCTCCAGTATCACGTCCAGCCGCTGAGCCTCGATAAGTTCGGCGAGCCGCTTCACCCCTTCCCTGCCTTCACCGCATCCGTGTGCCATCTCCGACCCGAGAGCCGGGGTCACGTGCAGCTGCGAGACCCCTCGTCCGAGACGCCGCCGTCCCTCCAGCCAAACTATCTGAGCACTGCTCACGACCGCGCGGTCGCCGCCCGGGCGATCCGATTGACGCGGAAGATCGCGGCCGCCCCTTCTCTCCAACCCTATCAGCCCGTGGAGTTCCGGCCCGGACCCGAGATCCTCGAAGAGGCGGATCTGGTGCGGGCCGCCGGCGACATCGGTACGACCATCTTTCACCCCGTCGGCACCTGCAAGATGGGTCGGGACGACGGCGCCGTGGTCGACGACCGGCTCAGGCTAGAAGGCTTCGCCAATGTGCGGGTCGCAGACGCATCGATCATGCCGACCATCGTTTCCGGCAATACCAACAGCCCGACGCTCATGATCGCTGAGAAGGCTGCCGATCTGATCCTGGCCGATGCGAGACGCTAGTCACACAAGAAGGATCAGGCGCGCTCGCGGGTGGCGGTGAACCGAAGCTTCGGAAAATCGTCCTGGGTCCGCTGGAGATCCCAGGCATTGCGGGACAAGAAGACGGGATTGCCGTCCCGGTCCTCGGCGAGAACGCTTCGCTTCTGGTTGACGAAGGCTTCGAGATCGGCCGGCTCGCCATCGACCCACCGGGCGGTGTCGTAGGGCGCGGGCTCGAAACCGATCGCGATGCCGTATTCGGCTTCGATCCGCGTTTGCAGCACGTCCAATTGCAGACGTCCAACGACACCGACGACCCAGCTGGCGCCGATCATCGGCCGGAACACTTGCGTCACCCCTTCCTCCGCCAAGTCTTCCAGAGCGCGCCGCAAATGCTTTTGTTTCATCGGATCGTCGAGCCGCACCCGCATCAGGATTTCAGGTGCGAAGTTCGGGATCCCGGTAAAGCGAAGATCCTCACCCTCGCTCAGTGCATCACCGACCCTGAGCGTGCCGTGATTGGGAACCCCAATGATGTCGCCGGGCCACGCCTCGTCGGCGATCCCCCGGTCCTGGGCGAAGAAGAAGATCGGCGCGTTGATCGCCATCGGCTTGCCGCTTCGCACCTGACGCAACTTCATGCCCCGCTCGAACCGGCCCGAACAGATCCGCATGAACGCCACCCGGTCGCGATGCTTGGGATCCATGTTGGCCTGAACCTTGAAGACGAAGCCGGACACCTTCGGCTCCCCGGGCGCTACCTCTCGGCCGACCACGGGCTGCGGCCGGGGTGATGGTGCTTTAGCGCCGATGCCGCGAAGCAACTCGCGGACGCCGAAATCGCGCAGCGCCGAGCCGAAAAAGATAGGCGTCAGAGTGCCGTCGCGATAGGCCTGAAGTTCGAACGGCGGACAGGCGGCGAGCACCAGCTCGATCCCCTCGACCGCCTGCTGGGCCGCTTCCTCGCCAACCAACTGGCTCAAAACGTCCGGATCGGGAATCGGGTCGGCAGGGACGGGAATTCTGGTCCGCTGATCGTCGAACTTGATCAGCTCGTGGGTCGAAAAGTCCCAACATCCCCGGAAATTACGGCCCATGCCCACCGGCCACATCATCGGCGTCACGTCGAGCGCCAGTTGATCGGCCACCTCGTCGATGATCTCGAGGGGATCGCGGGCCTCGCGGTCTAGCTTGTTGATGAAGGTGACGATCGGCATGTCGCGAAGCCGGCAGACCTCGAACAGTTTGCGGGTCTGGGTCTCGATACCCTTGGCGGCGTCGAGCACCATGACGGCGCTGTCGACCGCGGTCAGCGTGCGGTAGGTGTCCTCCGAAAAATCCTCATGCCCCGGCGTATCCAACAAATTGAAGGTGTGATCCTCGAAATCGAAGGTCATCACCGAGGTGGTCACCGAAATGCCTCGGGCCTGCTCGATCTTCATCCAGTCCGAGCGTGCGCGGCGCCGTTCGCCGCGGGCCTTGACCTCGCCGGCCAGATGGATGGCTCCGCCTTGCAGCAACAGCTTTTCGGTGAGCGTCGTCTTGCCGGCGTCCGGATGGGATATGATCGCAAACGTCCGGCGCCGCTCCGCCGCGAGCGCCGGCGTCAATCCTGTCCGCCCGTTTCCGCCGCTACTGTCCAATATGACACTCCGATGATAATCTGGTGGTTTATGAGGCGGCACAAAACGCTCAGCCCCGGAGGGCTTGACCATGGCCGACGATCAACAGCTCGACCAGGAGATGTACCGTAAACGCCTTCAGGCGCTTCGCCACGAGATAGGCGAAATGCTGGATCAAACGCAAGCCGACGTCACCCCGGTGGCCCTCGACCAGACCCAGCAGGGCCGCCTTTCACGGATCGACGCGATCCAGCGTCAGGAGATGGCGAAGGAGATGCGGCGGCGCCGCGCGATGGAGCTCGAGCGCGTGAACAGTGCCCTCAAGCGTCTGGACGAGGATGAGTTTGGCTATTGCGTTGCCTGCGGTAACCCGATCCCGGCGAAGCGGCTGGAGCTCGACCCGACGGTGCCTTTGTGCATTGCGTGTGCCGGCTCGGCGTCCAGCTGAACCGCGTCAGACAGTTTTCGGAAGAACAAACTGACCTCGCCGAGGGTGACGCCCAATTTAGAGACCGTGGCGCGGTTGATCATAACGCCATCGCCCTGGAGCAACATCCAGTCGTCGAAGCGGACGTGCCAACTGCCGTCACCAACCTTGAGATCGTAAATGTAGTTCCAATTCATCGCCTGGCCGGCGATCTGCCCCTTGGCAACGCCGATAACGTCATCCGCCCGACCCTCGTAGCTGTCATCGTCCAGCTTTGTGATCTCCCAGACCCGTTGCTCAATCTCGCCATCGGTGTAGACGAAATCCTCGACCAGGGTCAGGGTGGTCCCGTCCCAGGTACCATCAATATCGACCACGAACTGGCGCCGAACGACACCGAACCTATCCTGGAACAATCCCCAAGCTCGAAGCTTGCCGGCGAAATACTCCTCGGGCACGAAGGCCGGCTGGGTATCGGCGAAATCGTCCACCTTCATGTCGCTACAACCCACCAGGACCGTGAAAGCCGCCAGGACCCAAAAAGGCTTTCTCATGACGCGGTCTCCCGAAGGCTTTGTTGTAGCTCTTGGTGGCGGGCTTGATCCAAGGGGAAACGCCAAACGAACGTGACCGCGATGAGCTTGATCGCCACCGGCAAACCTCCGTAGAGCCAAGGCAACAGCCAGACACCGGTGTCAGCGTCGTTCTCAGGCTGGAAGCCCGCCGCACCCAAAGCGCCGAAGGCGAGGCCGACGGCAATCGCCAAAGATAGCTTGGTCGCCATGCTCCAGATCGCGAAATAAACACCGGTTCTTCGTCCCCCGCTCACGACCCGATCCTCGTCCACCACGTCCGCTTGGATCGAAGCCGGCAACGCCAGGTCCGCGCCCAAACTGAAGCCGGACAAAACGCAAATGCCGAAAAACAGGTAGACGTCACCGTCGCCCAGGAAAGGTACAAACGCGAAGATTAGGCAGGCCCAGATCATGGAAAGAGCCCAGGCCCGGTGCTTACTCAACCGACGGCTCAGGATAAACCAGAACGGTATGGCGACGATCGCGCTGATGAAATAGGTCGCAAGTAAGACGCCGCCCCGGTCCGGCGCCCCGAGCACATGTGCCACGAACAACAAGAACAAGGTTGCAGGCAAGCCATTAGCCAAACCGTTCAAAAGATAGGCGGCGATCAGACGCATGAACGGGCGGTTTCTTCGAAAATCCCTGAGCAGATCCAGAAGGCTTGCGCCACCGCCGGCGCTTCGCTGCGGATCATCGACACCGAAGAGGGCGGCGACCAGAGCCAAAGGCAATCCGATCGCCATCACCCAGGTGAGGAGACGAAGACTGTCGCCGGCTGCGGGCTCGCCGCCATAGACCAGAACCGGCAGCGCCGCCGCGGTCAGAATACCCAGCAAAACGCAGCCCTCCCGGGCGAGCGCGAGCCGCGACCGGCCGTGATAGTCGTCCGTGATCTCGGCACCCCAAGCACTGTAGGGTATCAGCATCATGGTCCAGGCGAGATAGGCAGCCGTACTCCAGAGGGCCAGATGTAGCCAGCCGGCGCCGTCCGGCGGTGCGAACAGTTGGAACGTCGAAATGATCAGGAGGGGACAGGCGACGACCAGCCAGGGGCGCCTGCGGCCGAACCGAGACGGCAGACGATCGCTCAAAAGGCCGATCAGCGGGTCACTGACCGTGTCGACGATCCTACAGGCAAGCAGCACCGTGCCCACCACCGCCAATCCAAGCCCCAACTCTTGGGCGTAGAACGGAGGGATCAGGACGTAGAGGGGGAGGTTGAGGGCAGCCAAGGGCAGGCCCAGCGATCCATAGGCCAATGTCCGGGGCAACGAGAGCTGTTGGGTCACGTTTGCGCTTGCCTTGGTGGCAGATTGCTCGGCACGCGCTCGATGCGCTGCGGATCCGGTTCTGCTGTGACGAACTGATCGGCCCGAGGGACGCTATGAAACGTGGCGCCCTTCAACCAAAGTTTCAGAGCCTGCCAGTGGATCGCGGCGATCACCTTTAGCGTCAGGAACGGCATCGCCAGGCTGAGACGGAGGACGGCGCTCTCGGTAAAGGGCTGGCGCTTACCGGTGACGGTCGCGATCAGCTGAGGCCCTTCGGCGACCCGTTCGTTGATGGCGATCACCACGTCTTCAGCCGGTGGCTTGATCCGAAACCGGTAGAGGGCTTCCCGCTCGATGAAAGGAGAAACGTAAAAGCGCTTGGCACAATCGTGGCGCACGGTTTCGGCCGGATCGTCGGCGCCCAGGACGTATGTGTGCTGGCCGCCAAACGTGTTCTTCACTTCGTAGACAATGGTTTGGAGTCCCCCATCCTCCCCGTAGCAGAAATAGACGCTCAGCGGGTTGAACACGTAACCGAGAACGCGCGGAAGGCAGAGCAGCCTTATCCGGTGTGGTTTACCGGGATGGCCATGAGCTCCCAGCTGTCCCTCGATCCAGGGGCGCAGAGGCGTGCCATCCCTGGCCCCGTGATCTCGAGCCCGGAACGACCAAAGGTTGAAGCGTTCGATCCCGAACCACCGATTTGCCGCCTCGTCGAGGCGATCAACATCGAGCAACAGATAGAAAACACGATAGACGAACCGGTGGCGGAACGGCCTCATCCGATGGTGCATCACCTCGCCGACATAGAGGTCGACCGGTGGCCGGTGGCTGCCCATCTGCAAACCGGCGCTCGTCATATCACCTGGGCCAGGGCCGTCGGCGACTCCGGCTCGAAGATCGGACGGGTAATCTCCTGCTTCGCCCAGGGGGGTTGAATGCCGAATGCGTCAGCAATCCTTATTGCCGAGGCAAGTCCATCCTCGTGAAAGCCGAACCCCTGGTATGCGCCGGCGAACCATATCCCTCCCTGTCCCTGGATCTCCGCCAGGCGCGCCTGGGCGGCGGTCGCTCGGTGATCGAAAACCGGATGATCATTGACGTATTCACCCAGCACCGTGGCCGGATTCGGATCGCGCAGAGGGTTCAAACTCACGAACAGCGGGCGATCCTCTCGAATGTTCTGCAGGCTGTTCATCCAGTAGCTGACCGACACACCTGACCCGATCGCGTTCTGTTCGTTGCTCATATAGTTCCAGCTCGACCAAACAGAGCGCCGTTTGGGCATCAGGTCGGGATCCCGGTGTAAAACGGCGCGATTACTCTGGTACGGAAACGCGCCGAGGACGCTGCGTTGACAGACGGTCGGCTCCGCCAGGGCCGCCAGCGCCTGGTCGGCGTGACAGGCAAGCACGACCCGGTCGAATTGATCGCGATGACCCTGGCGGTCGATAACGATCGGCCCCGCGCGTCCGTGCCGCAACTGAGCCACTTTGCTTTTCAGCCGGATTTCGCCCTGAAAATCCGCCAACATCCGATCGATGTAACGTTGCGAACCGCCAGCCACCGTCCGCCAATAATGGTGGCCGTTGACGGTGAGCAGATTGTGATTGGCAAAAAAACGCAAGAAACTCTGGGTCGGGAACTCCCGAATTTTGTCCAAAGAGGCGGACCAAATCGCCGCCGCCATGGGCAACAGATAGTTCCGTTGGAAACAAGAGCCGTACCGGCGCTCGTCCAAAAAAGTACCTAGCGGTGGGTTGTAGACGTCGCCATGGGCGAGACAGGCCGGCCCGTCACGATTGAAACGGACGATGTCCAGAAGCATCATCGCGAACCGGGGGCTCAGCAGGTTGCGTTTTTGGGCGAAGATATGCCGTAGCGATCGCCCGGAATATTCGAGGCGGCCATTGTCGACGCTGACGGCGAACGACATGCGGCTTTCCTCGGTGGCGATGCCCAGATGATCGAACAGCGCGGTGAGATTTGGGTAATTGGCCTCGTTGTAAACGATGAAGCCGGTGTCGACCGCCTGCACGCCGTCAGGATAGTCGACCTCGACCGTGTTGGTATGGCCACCTAGACGCGAACGACATTCGTAGAGGACCACATCGTGTTTCTTGTTTAAAAGCCAAGCAACCCCCAGCCCGGAAATGCCCGAGCCAACAACGGCTATTCTCATTCGTGAACTCACCTCAAAAGCGGGCTGGAGAACCCCCGCATCCAACCGACCCATCCACCAAGGTACGTTTAGTGTAGGACGGCGGATCACGAAATCCCTGCAAGATCGTGATCCAACCGGCATCGCCTGCCGTAGTGATCACCATGATGGCGACCTGTGGACACGAACAGAGCTTGGCGCTTGTCGATCGCCCGCTGGGGTTGTTATGTCGCAGCGCGATGGAATCGACGCCGGCCACTTCGGACCCTGAGAGGGACGCGCACCTGATCACATGCATGTTGCGTGTGGCGGGGGAACGGGACCGACGGGCCTTCATGGAGCTGTTCGACCACTACGCGCCGCGAGTGAAAGGCTATCTGCGGCGCCTCGGCGTCGACGGCGAAGCGGCCGAGGATCTCGTCCAGGACGTTATGTTGACGGTTTGGCAGCGGGCCGAAACCTACGATCCGCGGCAGGCGGGCGTCAGCACCTGGATCTTTACCATCGCCCGGAACCGCAGGATCGACGTCATTCGTCGCGAACGGCGCCCGGAACCGGATCCTGACGATCCCCTTCTGGTCCCCGATGCGGAGCCTTTTGGTGAGGCGATCGTTCTGCGGGCGGAAACAGACCGGCGCCTCCGGGCAGCGGTGGCGTCGTTACCGGAAGATCAGGCAACGCTCGTGCGCGTGTCGTTTTTCGAAGAGAAACCCCACGGCAGGATCGCGAAAGAGCTTGGTCTTCCTCTTGGGACGGTAAAATCGCGAATTCGCCTGGCACTCGGTAAACTAAGATCTGTACTGGCAGAACAATGACCACGCACCATCCGGACGAAGATCTCCTTTTGGCCTACGCATCGGGCGAACTTCCCGAGCCATTGGCGCTCATTGTGGCGGCCCATATCACCTATTGCCCGGAATGTCGGCGCGAAGTGTGTGAGTTCGAGACGATCGCGGGCGAGTTTTTGGAAACCGCTCCGCCGGAAGAGGTTTCGGAGACGACACGAGACAAGGTCTTTGCCCGACTGAATGCATCTTCGCCTTTGTGCGGCAGTGTCGTGACCTGCAAGGCGGAGGCGGCGCCCCTGCCGACAGTGGTGTCACGCTATGTTGCCGATCTGGGTGACGAAGGCCGGTGGCGGGGCATGGGCGGTATTCGCGAGCTGGAGTTGTTGCCCGATCGGCCGGATTTCCGAACGAAGCTGATGCATATTCGGGCTGGCACGCACATCCCGCGCCATACCCATGACGGTCAAGAGGTCACAATCCTCTTCAGCGGCGGGTTCGCCGACCAAACGGGTCACTACCGCCGGGGTGACGTGGCGATAGCCGACGGTGAGATTGACCATCAACCGGTGGCTGATGACGACGAGGATTGCTGGTGCCTCGCTGTCACGACCGGCCGTTTGAGACTGACCGGCTTGCTCGGCCGCTGGCTCAACCCGATCGTGCGCATCTAGCGCATAGCCAGCATTTTGTCCGTGAATAAGAATATTTTCCTTGAATATGGAATTGTCCTGATCTAGGTAGAGAGCGTCCCACCGCTCTCGCCGATTGCGACGCCTAGCAGCCGTCATCAGCGCGAGCCCTCATCGGTTTTTGTCCGTCAACTGCGACCGAGGGCTTCACCATGGTTATCACCGACCGCGATCGCCGGGTTGTGGTGCGCAAGCGACTGTTGAACCAGAATGACCCGCTCGGATTTGAGCGCGTTCTCGGCAATCGCGACCTTTTGAGCGTCAATTATTTGGGACGCGGCCTGTTGGCGGCGAAGTCGGTTGCGCGCGTCCACATCAAGACGGCCAGCGGCACCGCCGCGGGTCTCGGCACCTGCTTTTTGATCGCGCCGGGGCTGATGCTCACCAATCACCACGTGCTGTCGAGCGCCAAGGCCGCCGCCGCCAGCATGGTGGAGTTCGATTTCGAGGATGACATTCATTTCGTCCGCAAGCGGCCCTATCTGTTCCGGTTGGCCCCGGACAAGTGCTTCTTCACCCATGCGGCGTTGGACTTCACCGTGTGCGGCGTTGCCGAGCGCAGCCAATCGGGCAAACCGATCACCAGTTTCGGCTATCTCGAGTTGATCGAGGTCAGCGGCAAAGCGCTCGAAGGCGAGCGCGTGACCATCATCCAACATCCGAACGGCGAGCCGAAGCAGATCGTGCTGCGAGAGAACCGCGTGGTCGACTATGTGGACGGCTTCGTTCGCTACCGGGCGGACACTGAAAGAGGGTCGTCAGGCTCACCGGTGTTCAACGACCAGTGGCAGGTTGTGGCGCTCCACCACAGCTCCGTACCGAGGCTCGACGAGGATGGCCGCACGCTCGCCCGTAATGGCAGCCTGTGGTCGCCGGCGTTGGGCGACGGGGCGATCGACTGGATCGCCAATGAGGGGGTCCGGATAAGCGCGGTTTTCGAAGCACTCCGCCAGGCCGCGACCGAGGGTGACGGTACCGCAGCCCGCATCATCGATACCCTCGTGCCTGCCGATCCGGCCCAAGAGGTGGCGCCCGACGAGAACGAGGCAGAAGACCGCATCTGCGCTCTCGAAGCCGCGGAGTCGCTCAACAATCGCAGCGGCTATGATCCCGATTTTCTCGGTCTGGCGGTGCCCCTGCCGGCGCTTACCGACGAACAGAGAGAGGATCTAGCACCGCGCCGGGACGGCGGCTTTGAGCTTACCTACACCCATTTTTCGGTTGTCATGAGCCGATCCCGACGTCTCGCCCGGTTCACCGCTTGCAACATCGATGGCAACCGCCTCCAGCGTGGGGTTTCCCGGCGCGGCACGAAATGGCGCACCGATCCGCGATTGGACATGTCGTTTCAATCCGACAACGACCTCTATCGCGCCAATGATCTGGATCGGGGACATCTCGTCAGAAGGCGATCGCCGGTCTGGGGACCGCTCGCCCGCCAGGCCAATCAGGACACCTTTTTCTACACCAACGCAGCTCCCCAACATGCGCGGTTCAACCAGAAGACCTGGCTGGATCTGGAGGACTTCATCCTTCGCAAAACGGACCGCCATCAGCTCAAGATCACCGTCTTCACCGGCCCCATCTTCCGCCCTGATGATCCGTGGTATGGCGAAGAGAGGCGCCGAGGGCCCTATCAGCTGCCGCTCGACTTCTGGAAGGTGGTCGTGATGCGCCTCGACCACGATCAGCTGCGAGCCACGGCCTACCAGCTGAGCCAGAGGCGGCTGGTCACGAGAAAGCTCGAGTTCGCCTTCGGTGACGAACCCCACGTCTACCAGGTACCGGTCTCGCTGATCGAAGAGCTGACCGAGCTCGATTTCGGTCCGCTTCGGGATGCCGACCCGCTGCAAAGGACGGAGGCCACAGAGGCGATCCATCCGATCAACGGCATTGAGGACATTCTGCTCTAACGCCAGATCTTCGGAGTTTCCGCCATGTTTCGGTTGTTCACTCTCGCCAGCATTCTCGGTCTCTACGCGTTTCCCCTGGCGGCCGCTGAATTCGCCCATGTGCCGCTCGGTCACGTCCGTTACGAGGAAGTGTTCAGCATCTTCGTCGTCGTCCTGATCCTCTCGGTTTTGTTCGAGACGGCCCTCAGTCCGATTTACAGCTGGCACCTATACCTTCGTTACATGGAGGGTCGGGGCTTCAAGACGGTCATCAATGTCGGCATGGCTTATCTGATGCTTTGGGCCTACGATTTGGATGTCGTCGCCGATCTTCTGACGGCGCTGCAGGACCCAGGCATGGCCCCGGTCGAGCAGCAGACCGGTGGCCGGTGGCTAACCGCTCTTCTCATCGCCGGCGGCAGTGATGGTGTGTTCAAAGTCATGACCCGGCTGAAGATCCGCGATCCCCAGGAGAACCGCTTGCGGGCGATCGCCGCTGGGAATGATGAGGTCCGGCGCCAGGAAGGTCTCCGTCAAGAGGCCTTCCGCGGCTGAGCGGACGGCTGACTTGACGAAAAGGTGCGGTGTTAACGCTCTGGTAAGAGCTGATCGATTAAGATGAGCGGGTGATTGCTTGATCGTTTCACACCGCTTTCGGAGCTCGAAATGAACAAGGTCAACAAGCCCTCTCTCGCCTTCACCGCCTGGGTGCCGACCGCCGGTGGCGGCTGCATGCCGGCGCTCATTTCCACCGAAGACAAGGGCTAAGGCGGTCGCGTCCCGAGCGTCGCTGACAACTTGCTTTCAATCGCCCTAGCCTCACGTCCCGATTCCGATCGGACGGCGCCAATCCTCCAGGCTTGGAACTAGCCAGTTCCAGCTTTCAAATCCTGGTTTTTGCTTTCACCCGGCCACTCGCGGGTCAGGCGCTGTTCCAGATCGTGGGCGAGCTCCGGCTCGCTCTGCCATTCGGTTCGCCGGCGAATGACGTCCTGGGGCGTGAGCGCCGACGTTTCCTCCCGGAACAATGTCGTCCAACGGCGCGCCTCATCACCGGAAAGCGCGAGAAACGCCCTTGCGCCGATTGTTAGCAAAGCCTTGGGACGAGGAAGCTCGATTGGTGTTGGAGCCTCAATTCGTTTCTTCCGCTGCAAGGAAGAAAAGAGCCTTGCGGCGACATGGCGGGCGGTGGTCCATTTCACCCCGGACACCGAAAACAGACCGGAAAGGGTCCGCCCCGATCGCGCCGGCTGGCCGTGATCGACGATGACCGGCTTTTTCGCCTGCACGCACCCGCCGGGCTCAGTCGCCGGTAAAAACCCGGCCCTAACCTCGAGAACCGCGTCACGATCCAGTTTCAGGGACGGAAAACGCTGAGCAACATCACCTAGCGTCGCCGTGACATCGGCCTCGGACACGACCGGCGGACCGCTGGTGCCGGTGGTCCAGGGGCAATGAACCGTGCCGACCAGGATCCGCCCATACCAGGGGTGTAAGAACAGTGTCCCGGCTCCATCCCTCGCCGGTTCCACGGTGACGGCAACATCCCACGGGGCCGGTCGGTCCAGGAGCAGATTGAAGCCGAGCGACGGTCGGAACAGATGCTCGCCATCGCCGGCGAGGCCCGCCAGGATCGAGCGAACCTGCGGCCCCGCGCAGTTGATCACCAGGGGCGCCCGAAACACGTGCTGGCTGCCGTTCAAACTGTCGCGCGCAGCGACACCGGTGACCCTGTCTCCGTCCGCCTCCACGCCGGTCACGGTCATGTGGTTGATGGCTTGGGCACCACCGGCCACCGCCCAACGTAGCATCTCGAACAGAAGGAGCTCGGAACTGGCCATCGCCCCGTCCTGCCAACGTGCCGCGCCTTGCATCCCCGGCTCGTTCAGATCGGGCACCTGAAGCCGTGCCTCGTCGGCGGAGATGACCCTGCCTCGGCGGATATGCCGCTCACGATCGACGCCTCTATTGCGGTCGAACGCCAGAAGATGATCGAGCCACAAGGCCGCTCGAAAGACCTGCGGTCGTCTCAGACCCTTGCCGTAAAGCGGCATCAGGCAGTCCAGCGGCCTCACCAAATCCGGAAAGTGCTTCAGGAACCATCGACGCTCGCCGACACTTTCCCGAAACCTTAGCAGATCGAGATTTTGCAGATAGCGAAGGCCGCCATGAACGATGCGCAGGCTGTTGAAACTGGTGTGCTGGCCGAAATCGTCGCGCTCGATCAAAAGCGGCTTCAGGCCGCGCCGGGTGGCCTCCAGGGTCACCGCCACGCCGTAGACGCCGCCGCCGATAATGATCAGATCATGACTGGCCCTGGCCGCCTCGGTGAGCTTCCGCCTGACCGGTGCCGGAAAAGCTTCAACGCCCATGCAGGACACCTGCGTAGACGTAGACCGCTTCGAGCTGACGTTTGAAACTCTCATAAGTGTAGTGCTGTTTGACCAGCGCCAGCGCCCGGTCCGCACGCATCGCAGCTTCCGCCGGATCTCGCAGCGCTTTGCCCAGGGTTATCGCCAGACCTTGGGGCGTCGGTTCCGCCAAAAAGGCCGACATTTCGTCGAGAACATCCGTGTGGGTCGGAAGATCGGTCGCCACGATGGGCCTGCCGCTGGCCATATAGGTGTAGATCTTGAGCGGCGTCACCAGGGGCTCCAATCGCGGTGACACCAGGACGTCGGCGAGCGCCATGAACGCCGGCATGTCCGCGGGCGGTCTCCGACCGGTCAAGCGGACCCTGTCGCCGAGCCCCAAACCTTGAGCGTGCGCTCTCATCGCGTCGACTTCGGGCGCCTCCCCGCCCACCAGCAGCAAGACCGCCCCGGGCACCTCGTTCGCCACCGTGGCAAAGGCCTCGATCAGTTCCTGAACGCCCTGCCGACGGTCGAAATTGCCGGTGTAGACCACCGTCGGACGGCCTTCGAGGTCGAGCTCGGCCCGCAGTCTCTCGACATCCGCGGGATCAGCCTCGCCCGTGGCCTCCGCAAGTGGAATGTCCCGGATCTCGAAGGTTTTGAGATCGGGTGCCGTGTCGCGGACCAGGCGGGTCAGGTGTGGCGCCACAGTCACGGCGCACCGGGCTGTGGAGAGGCTCCAGCGGCGGAGGCGATTGGCCAGGCCTGCGAGGGCGCGCACCACTGATTTGTCGCTGGCCCGGAGCTGATGCTCGAGATCGCTGTCCAGATCCATGATTGCCGACGCGCCGCGAAGCCGGGCCATCGGGCAAGCAAAGAACGCGGCCTCCTCGATCGCCTGAACGCTGGCAAACCGATGACGGACAAGCAGACTCGCGACCAGGAGCGCCAGAACCATGTCGTAGACGAGCTTGGCACCGGAAAAACCGATGGGCACCGCACCGAGACCGGGCAACGCCCAGCTGCGATGGTGGTAGAACCGCCCCTCATCGACGTCTTCGCCGTGGGGCAAGCTCACCAAGTGCACCTCCAGGCCAAGCTCGCCGAGCGCCCGGATCATCAAACGCACATTCATCGGTGTACCCGCAACCCGGTAATAGGGCTGAGGCGCCACGATCAAAACTTTCTTCGGACGATCGCTCACGCGCGCTTTTCGGCGAGCATCAGGACCGGCGCGCCCAAGGCCGCGGTCAGTCCGACCGCCCGTGCCATACCCTCGAGGCGAGCGGAAAGAGACGGTTTTTTGAGCTTGCGGTGGACCACCATCGGCAGGGCGAATTGCTTGGTCACTTGCGCTTCATCCAAGCCCTCGGCCGCGAACCGTGCCTTCAGATCACCGGTGCGATAGATGAAAAAGGGCCGGGTATTACCCTCGATCAGGCGCTTCACCTGAAACAAGAGTGGCTCGGCTAGGTTGGCGCTGATGAGCGGCGGAAAATCGACCAGCACCCCTTTTTTCGAAACCCTCGCCATTTCCCTGAGCAGCTCGTCCGTCCGCTCCACATGGGCCATGAGCCTTATGGCGATGACGAGATCGAAGCGGTCGTTCTCGACCGGCAAGGACAATAGGGAGCTGCAGAGGAACCGGCATCGCTCGGGGTGAGCATCGATCAAAGGCTGGATCCGCACCGAGCAATCCTCATTGCTGCCTTGGACCGTGACGTCGAAACCCTGGTCCAAGAGCCAGCCCGTCAACTGTCCGTGGCCGCCCCCGACTTCCAGGACCCGGAGCGGTTCGGCGACGCTTTCGCTCCGATAACCGGCGCGCTTCAATAAGCGCTCGACGGCCCGCGTTTGAACCTCGAGGAGATAGGTGCCGACGGCGCCGGAAAAGCGCCGCGCATAGTCGTCGCTCGCCGTCTCGACGTCCGGGGTTTCGGTATCGTGAGCCAGTCCGCTCTTTGAGCCTCCGGCGAACTTCGCCAGCCGCAAGCCGATCTGATCCCGGGCAAATCGGGCCCAGCCGACCCGCGAACCAAAGGTATCCGGCGTTTCGCTCAAAGCCCGGAGCGCACGTCTCACCGCTTCGACCGGCCGATCGTCTTGTAGATCGATCTCCAGCCACGAGCCGAAGGCACCGACCCGGTCGGCCCCACTGGCGAGCGGCAGCGGATCCGAACCGCAGAGAACCGGTATTCGGGCCTGACGCCCGGCGACCAGCACCGGCGCGTCCGGTGCCGGTTGGGGCCGACCGCCATTGTCACCCAGAAGCGCAAAGTCGGCGTCCGCCCGATCGGCGCCGATCCACTCTTTGACCAGGTTTCCCCGCGGGCCGATCCACTTGCCGAAACCCCAAGGCAGAACGGCGATACCGCCAGTGTCGTTGACCGCGGCCAAACAGTCGCGGAGAGGGACCCCGTCGGCGATCGCAGCATCTGTGGCAAGCGCCAGCACCTCGAGTCCCTCATCCGTAATGATCTGCCGTCCGGCCATTACCCAGACGCTTTCGCTTTCTTGATTGATCAGCGCCCGGAAACCGGGATCTGATCGCTCCTCAAGCTTCCAACCGACGAGATCATCCGACTTCTCCAGCAGCTCGGCGAAGGCCGGCGCACGGGCGGTATCGGTGAGGAGCAATATCCCCAGGGGTTCACCTGGATCTGCGGGACGAGGTCGGTAGCGACGGAAATTGCCCGCCGCCGCGTCGAGCGCCGCTTGCCAACCAAACGCGTCGTAAACATGGACATGGGCGTCGATCGGGATCCGCGCCATCGTCGCTCAACCTATGGGTGGGACCGTCGGTGGTTTAGACCAATCTTCGTACGCTGGCGAGATCCAATGCCGATCGTCGATGGGGGCCGCTCGAAACGATCCCATCGCCCGGCGTCAGCCGCGAGTCGGCGCCGTCGTTTCCGCCGAAAGCGGTCCGCGCGTCACCAGAAGGACCAGACTGTAGACAACGACGGTCGCCGGGATCATCGCCAGACCCAGTTGCGGCATGATGTCGGCGAGAAGACCGGGAGCAGCCGCCAGGCTCATATACACCCAGAATGCCTGGGGCCAGGGCCAGATCTGGTTCAGCCGGTGGTGAAGATGGTCCGTATCGCCTTCGAGCGGAGAGCGACGATGGAGCGCCCGGTTCGCCATCAAGCGCAGGCAATCCAGGACGGGAATGAAAAGCCAGAGCAAAATGTCGGTGGCAGTCACCCCGGACCCCGGCTCGTTGTAGATGTAGATCGCCAACAGGCCGACCAGGACTCCAACCGAGTAGCTGCCGGCATCGCCCATGAACAGCCTGCCGAACCAGTTGAAGGGGAAGAGGAGGATCAGGCCGATCAGGAACAAGGCGAGGTAGACGGTCAGATAGGGCGGCGCATGCATTGTCAGCATGGACAGCCAGTAGATCGACAAGCCGATCAAAAGCCCATTGCGGCCATCGACCATGTTGATCGCGTTCATCAGGCCGACGACGCACAGCAGGGTGAAGGGCATGGCCAGCCCGCCCAGATTGAGCGTCAGCTGGCTAGGACCAAAATCCAAAGTCAGCAGTACGAGTTGGGGTTCGTAAAGGAAAACGGCAACGAACCAGGCAGAGGACACGGCGAGCCGCACCTGCGGCGACAGGGTTTGCCGGTCATCGATAAAGCCCACCAGCCCAAATAGTAGGCCGGTGGCCGAGAGCAGCATGAAGATGCTGCCGCCATAGGCTGAACTCCAGGCCATGTAGGCAGCGGCACAGGTGAGCGGGGCCATCAACGCCACACCGCCCATGAGGGGCGTCGGTCGACCGTGCATCTTCCGGATGCCGTCCGGCCGATCGATCGTTCCGAAGCGCATGGCCAAAGGCTGGGCGAACCACGCGACCGCGACCACAAAAATCGCGTACAGAACTATGCTTACCGCTAGCATCCTGAAGCGTCCTCCTACAATGAAACCCTCAGGTTTCTCAACACAACCGCCAGTCCAGTATGCTTGTTGTTCATTCCAACAATGTGACGAGCGTCACCCCGTTAACCACGAGATGCTCTGTCACCTATCAACCCTCTCGGTGCCGGAAACCCCGACCATGCCTCTCCGATTAGGAAAAGTTTACGTTGGGCACTCCGGTAGGGTCAACAGTTCTTAATGCCTCCAGGTTCCTTTGCCACCGCCCGTTGCGGATCTGCAACGTCATCCGTGAATACCTCACGGTCAGTTTCCTCATCATGGCGCTTTATGAAATGGCTGTAAGGGTTTGCCCTGACTATCAATCGGGCTGCTTTCGATCATTATTGGTTGAATTGGTCGCGGGCTTCCTAATGCCATTAGGCGTGCTCTATTTCAGTTGTGGAGTCCCGCCCATTGTCATCTCAAACGCGGGTAAGTCAGGCATTAAGGCGGCATATTTTTCGACGATTTCGGTTGGTTTCGGCGGCCTTCCTATGCCTAAAGTCCTTCTTGATGCAGTAAAACACACTTAGTATGTAGGATTATTTTGCTTTTCCTTGCTCCATCGACCGACCGAACAATTGTTTCGCAGCACCGAAATTGTGTGGTCACTAACGCAACCGTCGGAACCTGCATCAACGCTGGCCGGGTGCAGGCAGCCAAAACGGCTTTGGTA
Source organism: Geminicoccaceae bacterium (assembly GCA_050331695.1). Lineage (GTDB taxonomy): Bacteria > Pseudomonadota > Alphaproteobacteria > Geminicoccales > Geminicoccaceae > JBHJGP01. The sequence goes on along the minus strand of JBHJGP010000017.1, from coordinate 144,577 downwards.
AGCTTACGGGGCAAGGCGGGCGTTCGGATGCGATGATCGCGAAAGAGCTTGATCGCTTCCGGGCTTCTTCGACCGATCGCTGCCAAGGGTGGCTCATGTCGAGTGATATGCGATCCTGGTTCGCGCCAATCTGATTACCGGCAAGCACCAGCCGGTCGACATCACGAACGCGCAGATCAGCTTTGCCCTGATCGCCGAATGCGTTTGCGGCCAGGACCGCCGACGTTTCGAGGCCCCTCTCGTCAGCCGATCGTCCCACACCGACCGCAGGTCTCCGAGCGTAAAGTGTGAGTCCATGATCGGCGTTGCCCAAAAGCTCATTGCCGATGACCGTCACGCAGGCGCCGTTGCGGACCCGGACACCGCTGCGGCCGTTGGCAACGATCTCGTTGTCCAACAGGTAAGTTTCGCGGCTTTCGTAGATGGCGACCCCGTCACCGCCGTTCGCGACCGATCTGTTGCCTTGGATGACCACGGCGTCCGAGCCACGGTCGATGGTAATGCCATTGCCGGCGTTGCGCAGACTTCGATTGCCGATGATCCAGACGTCTTGGACGCCTCGGGAAAGAACGATTCCATGGCTCTTGGCCGTATCGCTGACGATGTTGCCCGCGATCAGAAGCCGTCGGCTGTAATCGTGAGGATCGATGCCGTACTGGATCTGCTTCTCAAAACGATTGTTCAGAACGAACAGATCCTCGGCACCGTGGGTATAAAGCCCATAATAGAGGCCAATCACGCGACTGTTCATGATCACGCCGCTGGGCGGAGGGAGGTCCGGATCCTGGCGGTTGAACCGGGTCAAGGTAAGGCCGTAGGCCGAACTTCCGGCAAAGCCCAGATCACGCAATTCGCTGTCTTCAACCTCGGTGAAACTGCCCTCGCCCGCCATGATGAAGGGCCGAAACCGCTCAGCACTACGGTAGACGGCCGGTCCCGACCGATCCACGGCCCGGATGGAAGAGCCCCTGATCGACATGAGACCTTGACTAGCGATGAAGGTGCCCGTCTCCGCTTGCATCCGGACGTCCATGCCCTCGATCACGAGACCGGCACCGCTGGCGACGAACAGCGGCATCGCCAACCGGCAGGCTACTCCGTCGCAGAGCATGCCCTCATCCCCAACCGCCGACGCGACATCCATCAATGGCACCTGGCCCCGTTCGACGGCGATCACCTTGATCCGGTTGCGATGGCCGCCATAGGCCGTGAGCTCGGCAATCGTATGCAGAACCGATTGTCGGAGGGGCTCAAGGTCCATCGCGCGCCGGACCGTGATTTTCGGACGCCCCGAAATCGAGGGGCGAACCAGTGTCGGCGCAGCCGGAACTTTCAGCGGTTCAGACAAGGATGTCGGATCAAACGGCCAGGGGCGGAGCCGGAGCGTCTCGTCCCCCAGAGCGACACCGGACAACAAGCCGAACAGAACCACTGTGACCACTGCCCTGGGACCGATCGCCGATCGTCGATGAGCCTTGACACGACCGGCTGGCCCCGAATTACGCTTCACCTTACAAACCAGGCGCCATGATACGTGTTCTCCTCTCGCCGATGGCCGGCGTCACCGACTTGCCTTTCCGGCGCCAGGTTCTGGCTTTCGGTGCCGACGCCATCTTCTCCGAAATGATCGCGTCTCGCGAGATGCTGCGCGGCAATGAGCGAACCCGGCGGATGGTCGGCTCACCAAAGAGTGACGAAACGGCCGTCCAGATCGCCGGCAACGAGCCGGCGGTCATGGCCGACGCTGCCCGAATGGTAGAGGACCAAGGAGCACGGTTGATCGATCTCAACTTCGGTTGTCCGGCAAAGAAAGTCGTGACCGGTCTCGCCGGTTCCGCGCTGATGCGGGACGAGCGCTTGTGCGGGCGTATCTTCGAGGCGGTGACCGCCGCTGTGAGGGTGCCGGTCACGGTCAAGATGCGGCTTGGCTGGGACGGTGATCAGAGGAACGCGCCGATCATCGCAGCCATCGCCGAAGAGGCAGGAGTTACCGGCATCACCGTTCACGGCCGGACCCGGGCTCAACGCTATAAGGGCAGCGCCGACTGGGCGTTCGTGCGCCAGGTCGTGGCAGCCGTCGATCTGCCGGTGATCGTCAATGGCGATATTTCCTCCACGGCTGACGCCCGCAAAGCATTGGCTTTGTCCGGCGCCGACGGCGTCATGATCGGCAGAGCCGCCCAGGGCCGACCCTGGTTGCCCGCCCAAATTCGTGCCGAGCTGAACGGCCTGGCACCGGTGTCGACACCGCCGCCCGGCGATCGCGTCGCTCTGCTGCGACGCCATTATGACGATATGCTGGGCCATTACGGCGCCGAATTGGGCGTCCGCATGGCGCGCAAGCATTTGGGTTGGTCGCTGGCGGACTTGCCCGGCGGTCCAAACCTGACGAAGGACCTTTTCCGTCTAGACGATCACGGATGCGTTCAACGGATGCTCGCCCTCTACCAGGACCATCTGGAGAACGAGGGGCTCGGGACCGCGAGCCTAGCCGCCAGCGGTCACTGGTAGGGTTGACAAAAGCCGCGCTGCTCGAGAAAGGCGATCAAGGCCTCAGGCTCGTCGGCCTAAAAAATGCTCGCACCGGCATCGACCCAGAAGCTCAACCCTCCTCGGTAGGCCCCGGGCTGAGCGCGATCGGATCACCCCGGCCTCCGGAGATCCTGGCACTGTCGCTCCGAAACAGGGTGTTGATCCATAGATGCGTGTCATGCTCGATCGCGAGCGCACGGGCCTCGAAGCTGAAATTCAACCCGCCATCCTGGGTGACGGGAGCTTCCGGCTCCCGGCTGTTCAGAACCTCGATGGCCTCCGGCGCGAACTGCTGGTAGGTGATTTCGATGGGCTCGATGGTCGTGACATCCCGGTCATCGATCAGCGGCATGAACAGAACCGGGAAATCGACCCCCTTCAGCATCGCCAATGATACAGCGACTTGTTCCGGATCGCCGGTTCTGTTCTTGATGACAACCTGCCCGTCGACATCCATCTTCCGGGCAACGCGCACCACGCTCGCCAATTCCTCCACGCCGAGCTTGACGTCGACATTCATGAGGATCCGCCCGCGGATAGCATCATAGACCTCATATAGGTCGGCACGATCTCTTCCGTGACGTCACCGCTACCCTCGATCACGAGATGGCACGGGCGGACCTCGTCGAACCTTTTCTCTACCACCGGGCCCGTGCAGGTCGTGGTGCGGTCGAGCGTTTCGTCGTGCAGGATGATCTAGCCGCCGTCCGAGGTCTTCTGAACGTCGGGTTCGACCATCTCGGCGCCGATATCATCCGCCCTGTCGATCGCCGGGATCAGTTCTCGGCCAGCACGATATCGCCGTCCTTTCACCAGCTGCCACGGTGGGCGACGACCATGACGTGATCGCGGTTGGCATTGGCGTTGACGAGACGATCGAGGATTTGCTCGACCCGTGTCTCGGCCAGGGCAGTACTCGAAATTGTCAGAAACAAGCTTAGGGCCAAGATCACATGACGCATCCACAACCCTCCATGCTGCTTTTTCCAAGAAAGCATGGGAACGCCGTGAACCAAGCGAGGTCTAGCCCGCGCGCCGCTCAGCGCCGTGGCGCTGGCCAACGTATCTCGGCGGGGCGCCTCGGTCGATCATGCCTTCTAACAGGAATCAAATGGCCCATTTGAGCGTTCACCAACACCGATTGTCGGATTGGGGAACGGTATACGCGCCCGCCGGCGACGGTCCGTTTCCGAGTGTGCTCGTCCTCCATGGATCGGAAGGGGGCTATTCCGGATGGTCGCATCGGGAGGCCGTTTTTCTAGCGGCCCATGGATTTCTTGCGATGCCTTTTGCCTACTCGGTCGACGGCAACGCCTGGAACGCCGGCGCGATCGAGAATGTGCCCTTGAATCGCACCGTCGAGGTCATGGGAGCACTTCGCGAACTTGAGCTGTCGAGTGGAAAACTGGCGCTCTACGGCATTTCCCGCGGCGCCGAACATGCTTTGCTGGTAGCCTCTCTGACGGCCGCCGAGACCCTAGCTGGCCAGCCGGACGCCGTGGCGGTTCACGCGGCGCCTGATGTTGTCTGCGGTGCTTTTGATGCGAAAAACTGGCGGGATCCAGGAGATCCGGGCTGGCGATCCTGGGATCCGGCCCGCCGGGCCTGGACCTGGCACGGGTGTTCGGAAGCTCTGAAACCGAGCACGCCGATCGAAATCGAACGTTATACCGGTTCTCTTCTGCTCACCGCGGGCACGGAGGATAAGGTGTGGGACGTGGCCATGACCCGCAGGCTGGAAGCCCGGCTTCGAGATGCGGGCCGCGAGCCAGAAGTCCACTACTACCGAGGCGAGGGCCACATACTCGTCGCTGAGGGTCAAAACCATCACAACCGGATCCTTCTTGCCTTCCTCGAGCGCTGCATCGGCGGGATTTCGATCATCCGACTGGATGAAAGTGAGCGGACCCGGAGAGCGGAGGTTCTGCTTCGCGGGCTACTCCGCGATTATGAACTCGCTCCTTTCCTGTTTACGCGAAGGGTGCAGATCGGCCATGGGCTGATCCCTCGCAGCCACCCGGTGCTGACGCTCAACACGCGCCACATCGACCAGCCGGACCGCTTCTTGTCGCTGTTTTTGCATGAACAGATGCATTGGTTCGTGGCGGAGCGGCCTGACCGGCTCGAGCAAGCGATGGCGGCGCTGCGGGCGCTTTGGCCGGAACTACCAAATGACCCACAGCAAGCCGCGAGCTCCCCAGCCTCGACCAATCTGCATCTCGGGATCAATTGGCTGGAGTGGCGAGCCCTCGCGTCATTGGTGGGCGAGGATCGGGCTCGGCAGGTCATTGCCACCCAGGACATCTATCCGTGGATCTATGACCAGGTATTGAGCCGCAGTGACGAGATCGCTTCGGTTATGGCAGCGGCGGGCCTGACGCCGGCGGTCCCGGTGCCGCCGGTCCATCCGGATCTCCCTCGCCCGGCATCCAATTCGGAGCACGGGTTGTGACGGATCGGAGGGAAGGTTCTTGATTGATGCGAGTGCGTTTTCGGCAGATCCGGAAAACTACTCCATCGAGGGGTCGTAGTGGCGGTAGCAGCCCCGGCCCTCGGCCTTGGCATGAAACAAAGCCAAATGAACCCGCTTCATCAGGTCTTCGGCCCGGCCGTTTGGCCGTTCCAGGACCGCCAAACCGGCCGTCGCGCCGATGATCAGATTTTGGCCGCCGATGACGAAAGGCTTTTTCATCAGGGCGATGGTGCGCCGGGCCAAGGATTCCGACCCTTGCGGCTGCTCACCGCCACGCTGAACGATGACGAACTCGTCGTCGCCCAAGCGAACGATAACATCGCTCGGGCGGACGGCGATCTCCAAGCGCCGGGCGACCAACTTCACCAGCTCGTCGCCCATCTCCGGACCGAGCTCGTCGCGGATCGCGGCGAAACCATCCAGATCGAACAAGACCAGGGCCAGCGCGCCCTCGCAGTCATGCCCGCTAGTCCAGGGCATCAACGCTTCGATCAGGGCCTTGCGATTGCCAAGCCGGGTCAGCGGATCGATGCGAGCCTCGCTCGCCGCCCGGCGCCGTTTGTTCACAGTTTCGGTGATATCTTCCGCGATCAGCACCCGTCGGTCCGATCGCCGTGCCTCCAGACGAAGCACCAGCCACCCTTGCCCGGCGGTCTCGAACTCGACCGAACTGGGCCCATCGTCTTCGAGCATGGCCTGCAGCTCCGGCTCGACATCGGCCGGCTCCAAACCGGTCCGCGCCGCTCTCACCATGTCGATAAGGCAGGCGCCGACGAACGGCTCGTTTTCGGCTGAGCAGAGAAGTAGCGCGAAAGCCGGGTTGTGGGACTGAACGCGATTGTCCGAGTCGAGTGCGGCAAACCCGGTAGCCGCCTCATGCAGGACCTGGCCGATCTGATGGGCGGCGATAGCCTCGGGCTTCTGCCCATTCTCGGCTGCTGACAGCGCGGATCCCGAACCTGTCTCGGCGAAGGCCATGAAACTCCCAAACGGAACGTTTCGCTTTACGCCTCAATCCTCGCAGAAATCTCCTAAGACATGGTGAACGGGACGAAGCCGTGCGTCGGTTAACCGTCGTTTTCCTGGTCGTCCTGATAGTCGTCCGTGGTGCGCGTCGGCGGACGCTCGCCGCTCGCAAACGGATTGTCTTTCGCCTCGAACTGCGCGACCACCCGGCAGTCCTCGCACATCTTGATCCGTTCGATTTGCTCCGGCTGTTGAAACATCCAATGCTTGGCACCGAGCGTTTCGACGATGCGCTCGATCGAGCCTTTGGTGCCGAAAGGCTTGCCGCACCGAACGCAGGCGAAAGGCTCTTCCTCCTTGATCAGGATGGCACGGCGAACGTCATCCGTGAAATTGAGCCTTGGTTCGAGCGCGATGACCGCCTCCGGACAGGTGGCCTGACAAAGGCTGCACTGGATGCACGCCTCTTCCTGGAAGCGGAGTTGCGGGCGCTCCGGATTGTCTTGCAGCGCGCCGGTCGGACAGGCGCCAACGCAGGCCAAACATAACGTGCAGCCGTCGCTGTCGACGACAACCCGGCCGAACGGCGCACCCTTGGCAAGCGGCAGGATGTCCAAGGGCGTCGGTGTCGCCTGATGAAGATGATCGAGTGCGAGGCGCGCCAGCGTCCGCTTGCTACCCATTGCCAGGAATTGGGCCGGTGGCGGTGGCTCGGCGGCAACGAAATCCCACAAGGATCGCTCAAAAACGTCGACATCCGCCTCGAGCGAAACCTGCACCCGACCGCTGCCATAACCCAAGCCGGCGAGAACGGTCTCCGTGAGCCCTACAGCCTGGGCCACGGACAAAAATTCGGTCTGCTGGCGGGGATGAGCCAGGATATGGACGGCTGACGCGCCGTAGGCGAAGGCGGCGATCAGGACCTCGAAGCCAATCTGGGTCACCGCGTTGACCGCAACCGGGATGACCGCCGCCGGCAGGCCGCGGCCGAAGCGGGCCACCATGCCGATTGCCTCCGCGCCGTGCTCGCCGTCGTGAAACAACAGCACCGGCCTCTCGCCCCCAGCTTCCCGGTAGATCTGCAACAGCGTCGCCACCCGCTTGAGGAGGTCGTCGAGCGACGGCAGCGTGTAGGAGGCGGCGCCGGTCGGACAGACCGCAGCGCAATTGCCGCAACCGGCGCAGACCAAGGGGTCGATGGCGACGGTATCACCATCAGTACGAATTGCGCCGGCGGGACAGACATCGAGACAGCGGGTGCAGCCGGTCTTGCGCGCCCGGCTGTGGGCGCAGAGTTCGCGATCGAAGGCAACGTAGCGGGGCTTGTCGAACTCGCCGACAAGATCGATCGCCTCGAACAGGACCCGTTGGACGGACGCCGGATCATCCGGATCGGCGCGCAGATAGCCGTCGCGCTTGGCCGGGGCAGTGACCAGCGGCGTTTCGCCGGTGAGATCGACAATGATGTCGCAACGGCTGGCGACGCCATCCTTCGGAGCCTCGAAGCTCAAAAACGCTCGGGATGACGGGTTTGCCAGCGCGTAGCCATCGACTGTCATCTCGAACGCCCCGAGCGATCCGCGAAGCGCAGAAATGCGCCCCTGGACAACAGGAAATCTGTTGGCGGCGGGCGGGATCAGCGGCTTTGGGCCTGTGACCATGGAAGTCACGTCAAGCCGGTCGGCCAATTGGACCGCGGCATCGAGCGCCACCTGACCAGCGCCATAGATCAGGCAACTCCCCTCGGAGCGAAGTGTCACCGAAGGTGAAGGCGGAAGATCGAGGTCGGCCTCCGCCAACAGCGCCTGAATCTTCGGGCCCGCCTGGTCGGCCTCATCAGACCAGCCGGCGGTCTCGCGGATGTTCGCGTAAACCACATCGCGCTCAGGCGCGATCTCTTCGCGGATCTCCTCGAACAGGGGCTGCTCCTGGGTGCAAGCGACCAACAGCGGCTCGCCCGTCGCCAGCGCCCGCCGGAAGCGATCGAGCTGGGATCGGCACAAAAGATGGTGGTCGGCCGACCCGGCAAGGCTCGAAATCGTGCTGGCGCAGGAACATAAAAGCCTTGTCCGGGAGCGATCAGCCACCCGGTTCAACTTTCGCCGTCGCCGGCATTGGCGAAGAATAGCTGCTCGCTGCCAACCTTGAACGTGTCGATCGCCGCCTGACCCTCCGGAGAGACCAACCAGTCGACAAGCGCCTGAGCGTCGGCGGTTTTGGCGTGGGGATGGCGGCCGGGATCGACCAAGATGGCCGCATACTGATTGAACAGGGCCGGATCACCCTCGAACAGAAGCGTCAGATCGCGCTTGTTGCGGAACGAAAGCCACGTGCCGCGGGCGGTCAGGGTATAGGCGTCGATGCCGGAGGCCATGTTGAGCACCGCTCCCATGCCGGCGCCGGCCTCGCGGTACCAGGGCTGAACCGCTTCGCCAACCTCAATACTTGCCGCCCGCCACAGCCGCCTTTCGGCCTTGTGCGTGCCACTATCGTCGCCACGCGACAGAAAGGTTTCTTCCTGTTCGGCAATGGCACGAAGGGCTTCGGCGAGATCGTCCTGTCGGGCAGCGCCGGCGGGATCGGCCTTCGGGCCGACCCGCACGAAGTCATTGTACATGATCTCGACTCGTTCGAGACCGTAACCCTGGCTGACGAACGCTTCTTCCGAGGCCCGGTCGTGAACCAGGAGGAGGTCGGCGTCACCGTCGCGCGCGGTTCGGATCGCCTTGCCGGTGCCAAGCGCCACCACCCGGACCTGGACGCCTGAGCCGGCTGTGAACATCGGCAGAAGGTGAGCGAGCAATCCGGAATTTTCGGTCGACGTGGTCGACGCGAGCGTGATGAAGCGGTCGCTGGCCACGGGCGGTGCCGACGCCGCGAAGACCAGCACACACAGACACAAACTGACGAGAAAGCGCATGCGGATGAAGCCTCTCCGGTGGATCGCCGGGCGCGCTCTTGTTCGCGTGCCTTCATTTGGTCACAGTGTGTAGCGTGAGAAACCGAAGAAACAAGGTATGGAGGCCGCAGCGATGACCGAGCCGGCAGCGCCCTTGCGCGTCGCCATGCCGATCGGGATCGTGATCGAGCGCCGCAGGATCGAACACCGGTGGACCAAGGAACGTTTCACGCCGGTGGCCGTGCTGCCGGGAGCGCCGCCGGTCGAGGACTGGCGTGAAATCGGCTCTGGTGACGGGTTCACCCGCTATCACGCGGCGACCCTGCCCTTGGAACTGCACCGGGCCGAGACTGAGGCCTACAAAATCAGCCTCGCGGGCAAGCCGCCGGTGGTCCATGTCTGTCTTCGGCGCAAAGAAGCGGACGACGGACCAAACGCGCCGCCGGTGATCGCCTATCGTGTCACCGCCTCGCCTTACGAGGCCCAGGACTATCTCGACGCCGGTGACGACATCGTCGGCGGCGTCGCCATGCCGACGGGATTGATCGCCTGGATCTCGGCCTTCGTCGAAACCCATCACGTCGAGGAGCCGTTCGTCAAACGCCAGCGCAAGGCCTACCGCCCGGATCCCTTCGGCTACGGCCGAGCGCCGGTCGACCGCGCCCGCAACAAGGCCCGATTGGTATCCAATGACGATTGATGAAACCTTTTTGGAGCGGTGGTCTCGGCTCAAGCGAGGCGAAGGCGAACCCGAGGAGGCAACTGAGCCGCTCGAAGAGATTGAGCCGAAGCCAGCGGCCACAACGGACGAGATCGTGGCACAACTGCCGGACATTGACAGCCTTGGTCCGGGCTCGGACTTCAAACCCTTCATGCAAAAAGGCGTGCCACCGGAGCTCAAAAGGCTGGCGCTGCGCAAACTCTGGCGGCTTAACCCGACCATCGCCAAGGTAGATGGCTTGCTCGACTATGATCAGGATTTCACCGATGGCGCGACAGTGGCGGCCGGGCTCACCACCGCCTACCGGGTGGGTCGGGGCATGCTGGCCGATCTGGAGAAGCTCGACAACGAAGCGCCATCCGCGGAACCGCAGACCGCGGTTGAGAATGGCAGCGGCGATCCGATCGATGATCCGGAGCCGACGGCCACGTGACACCGGCTCGTGAGCTTTTCCTTATTGCCCGCGCAGGAAGGTAAGACTACCAATTGTGCATAAGGGAATGAGCTGAGGAGGCGATCGGCGCGACCGCATGAATGCGTTGGCCGAAATCGAACGTAGAGGTTTCAGAAGCGAATCGACGGAGGAAGACGGCTTCAGAGCCGTTGTCTACCGTCTTCTTGCACGCCTGTTGGCGGCGCCACCGGACGAACAGGTCCTGCAGGCATTGGGCACGATAGAAGCGGACGGTACACCGCTGGGCGAGGCCTACGGTGCGTTGGGCCGCGAAGCGGGGCAAACCGATCCGTCGTCCATCGAACGCGAATATCACGATCTGTTCATCGGTGTTGGTCGTGGCGAGTTGGTGCCGTTCGGCTCCTACTATCTGACGGGCTTCCTCAACGAGAAACCTCTCGCGCTTCTCCGGGCGGACATGAAACGGATCGGGATCGCCCGCGCAGACCATGCGCGGGAACCGGAAGATCATATCGCTGCATTGTGCGAGATGATGGCCGGTCTGATCGAGGGCGATTACGGCGAGCCGGCCCACCTATCGGCCCAGCACCGGTTTTTCGAGAGCCACATCGGTGCTTGGGCCGCTTTGTTCTTTCGGGATCTTCAAGCGGCGAAGCGCGCTCGGTTCTACGCCGCCGTCGGCTTGCTCGGCGAACGGTTCGTCGACATTGAGGCAACCGCGTTCACGTTCGAGGCCGGATCATGACCGGCCTTACGCGAGCGCCTTTGCGGGACGGGTTGCGGGACGCCCCGTCTCAAACGGTCATGGCAAGGGATGAATTGCGATGACAGATACCAGGACGGAAGCCAAGGGCGCGAAACGTCGGGACTTCCTCAAGCTCGCGGGCAGCTCGAGCGCCGCCGGTGTCTCTCTGGCGGTTGGTGCGCGTGCGACCGAAGCCGGTGCCCCGACGCTCGATAGCCAGCAGAGAGGCTACCGTGAAACGGCGCATGTGAAGAAGGCCTACGAACTGGCCCGGTTCTGAGATCGGGCGCGAAGGGAAGCTGAAACGCGCCGTCGGGCTGATAAGGCCGAGGCGCAACGTCTGGAGACGAAGATGCTCAGGAAGAAGACGAACGGGGTTGCGGGACGCTCCCGTTTGGCGGATGGCCTGACCAACCTGACCGGTGGTACCGTCGATCGCCGTCGTTTTTTGAGGAACTCGGGCCTTGCCGTCGGCGGCACTGCCGCGGCGGCTCTCGGCACCCGTGGATTGATGACCAAGGCCACCGCGGCGACACCTGCGGTCGCCGGCAAGGTCACGCGCGTCAAATCTGTCTGCACCCATTGCTCGGTCGGCTGCACGGTCGAAGCCGAAGTGGCCGACGGCGTTTGGTTCGGCCAAGAGCCAGGGTTCGACAGCCCCTTCAACCTGGGCGCCCATTGCGCCAAGGGCGCGGCGGTCCGCGAGCACGCCCATGGCGAGCGCCGGCTGAAATATCCGATGAAGATGGTGGATGGCCAATGGCAGCGGCTGTCCTGGGAGGACGCGATTAACGAGATCGGCGACAAGATGCTGGAGATCCGGGACAAAAGCGGTCCCGACAGCGTCTTCTGGCTGGGCTCGGCCAAGCACAACAATGAGCAAGCCTACCTGGTCCGTAAGTTCGCCGCCTTCTGGGGCACGAACAATGTCGATCACCAGGCCCGGATCTGCCACTCGACCACGGTCGCAGGTGTTGCCAACACCTGGGGCTATGGGGCGATGACCAACTCCTACAACGACATACACAACAGCCGGGCGATCTTCCTGATTGGCGGCAATCCGGCCGAGGCGCATCCCGTGTCGCTGCTCCACCTGTTGAAGGCCAAGGAGCAGAACAACGCGCCGATGATCGTCTGCGATCCGCGTTTCACCCGGACCGCGGCCCATGCCGACGAATATGTCCGCTTCCGGCCTGGCACCGACGTGGCGCTGGTGTGGGGTCTTCTCTGGCACATTTTCGACAATGGCTGGGAGGACAAGGAATTTGTCCGTCAGCGGGTCTGGGGCCTCGATCAGATCAAGGCCGAGGTCGCGAGGTGGGCGCCCGACGAGGTCGAGCGGGTCACGGGTGTTCCGGGCTCTCAATTGAAGCGCGTGGCCCGGACCTTGGCGACCAACAGCCCGGCGACGGTGATCTGGTGCATGGGCGGTACCCAGCACACCAACGGCAACAACAACACCCGCGCCTACTGCGTGCTGCAGTTGGCGCTCGGCAATATGGGCAAGGCCGGCGGCGGCACCAATATCTTCCGCGGCCACGACAATGTTCAGGGCGCCACCGATCTGGGTGTCCTATCCCACACGCTGCCCGGCTACTACGGGCTCAAGCCCGGCTCCTGGAAGCACTGGGCCCGGGTCTGGGACGTCGACTACAAATATCTCAAGGAGAAGTTCGCCTCCAAGGACCTGATGGAATCGAACGGCATTCCGGTGTCGCGCTGGATCGACGGTGTCCTCGAGGCCAAGGAGAATATGGACCAGCCGGACAATCTCCGGGCCATGGTCTTCTGGGGGCATGCACCCAACTCCCAGACCCGCCTGGTCGAGATGAAGGCGGCGATGGAGAAGCTGGACATGCTGGTGGTGATCGATCCCTATCCGACCATGACCGCGGTCATGCAGGATCGGACCGACGGCACCTATCTCCTTCCGGCCTGCACCCAGTTTGAGACCTACGGTTCGGTGACGGCATCCAACCGCTCGATCCAGTGGCGGGAAAAAGTCATCAATCCGCTGTTCGAGTCGCTTCCCGATCACACGATCGCCTACAAATTCGCCAAGAAGTTCGGCTTTGCCGACGAGATGTTCAAGGCGATCGCGGTCGAGAACGACGAGCCGCTAATCGAAGATGTGACCGCCGAGTTCAATCGCGGCATGTGGACCGTGGGCTATACCGGCCAGTCACCGGAGCGCCTGAAAAAGCACATGGCGAACCAACACACCTTCGACAAGACGACGCTGCAGGCGTTGGGCGGACCCTGCGACGGCGAGTATTACGGCATGCCCTGGCCTTGTTGGGGAACGCCGGAAATGGGCCATCCGGGCACGCCGATCCTTTACGACACGTCAAAACCGGTGGCCGAAGGCGGGCTCACCTTCCGCGCGCGCTTCGGCGTCGAACATGAGGGTGATAATCTGCTGGCGGAGGGCAGCTGGTCCGAAGGTTCCGAGATCGAGGACGGCTATCCCGAGTTCACCATGGCCATGCTCCAGGAGCTCGGCTGGGATGGCGATCTGACCAACGAGGAACGGGCCGCGATCGAGGCTGTCGGCGGACCCGAGGCCAACTGGAAGACCGATCTCTCGGGCGGCATCCAGCGGGTCGCGATCGAACATGGATGCGCGCCTTTCGGCAACGCCAAGGCCCGCTGCGTGGTCTGGAACTTTCCGGATCCGGTGCCCATCCACCGGGAGCCGCTCTACACACCCCGCCGGGATCTGGTGGAAGACTATCCGACCTATGAGGACCGGAAATTCTATCGCCTGCCGACGCTCTATGCCTCGATCCAAGCCAAGGATTTTTCGGAAGACTACCCGATCATCCTCACTTCCGGCCGGCTGGTCGAATATGAGGGTGGTGGTGACGAGACCCGGTCCAATCCCTGGCTCGCCGAACTTCAGCAGGACATGTTCGTCGAGATCCATCCGCGCGACGCCAACGATCTGGGGATCAAGGACAGCCAGATGGTTTGGGTGGAGGGACCGGAGGGCGGCAAGGTCAGGGTCATGGCCATGGTCACCGAGAGGGTCGGCCAGGGCGTTGCCTTCATGCCGTTCCATTTCGGCGGCCATTTCCAGGGCGAGGACCAGCGCCACAAATATCCGGAAGGCGCCGATCCGTATGTGCTGGGCGAAGCCTGCAACACCGCCCAGACCAATGGCTACGATTCGGTCACCCAGATGCAAGAGAGCAAGACAACGCTCTGCCGGATCATGCCGGCGTAAGGAGGCTAGACGATGGCACGCATGAAGTTCCTGTGCGACGCCGAGCGCTGCATCGAATGCAATGCCTGCGTCACCGCTTGCAAGAACGAGCATGAAGTCCCCTGGGGGGTGAACCGCCGGCGGGTGGTCACCATTAATGACGGCAAGCCGGGCGAGCGATCGATTTCGGTCGCCTGCATGCATTGCTCGGACGCGCCCTGCATGGCCGTTTGCCCGGTCGACTGCTTTTACGAGACCGCCGAGGGTGTGGTGCTCCACTCCAAGGATCTGTGCATCGGTTGCGGCTATTGTTTCTACGCCTGCCCGTTCGGCGCGCCGCAATACCCGCAGGCCGGCAATTTCGGCAGCCGGGGCAAGATGGACAAGTGCACCTTCTGCGCCGGTGGCCCCGAAGACGACCACAGCTCGGCCGAGTTCGCAGCCTACGGGCGCAACCGGTTAGCGGATGGCAAGCTGCCGCTATGTGCCGAGATGTGTTCGACCAAAGCGCTTCTTGGTGGTGACGGCGACGTCATCTCCGACATCTACCGCGAGCGCGTGGTCGCCCGGGGCTTCGGCAGCGGCGCTTGGGGCTGGGGCACGGCCTACGAGCAGAAAGACGGCTCGTAGGGACAAATAAGCACCATGAACATGTGACGATTGGGGGCGGGCGACCGCCCCCAATTTCGTTTGACAGTAAGCAAAGTCGAGCCTCGAATCGAAGCCTATGAGAAGAAGAACATCCAAGAAGCAGACAGCGGAGGAATGGCATGGCCCGTGCGTCGAAGCAGCTCGAACGCGATCAATGGAGCGACCTTGTCAAACGAGATCCGGAGCAGATCGACCGGTTCCTGTTCGGCCGACTGGCTCATCCTGATCGTCGAGGCTTTGTTCGCGGCGCAGGCCTCGCGACAATGGGTGCGTTGCTCGGTGCCGCCATTCCCTTTCACCGGCAGATGCCCTCCGGCTTGATCCCGGTGGCGCTGGCCCAGGAAAGCGAGATCAAGGGCAAGGACGGGCTGGTCATCCTCAACGATCGGCCGATGAACGCCGAAACGCCACCGCATCTGTTGGATGATCCGATCACGCCAACGGCGCGGCATTTCATCCGCAACAATGGCCTCGTGCCCGACAACACGATCGCCGAAGGCTGGACGCTCACCGTCGATGGCCTGGTCGACACGCCGCTCGAGCTCACCATCAACGAGCTCAAGGACCGGTTCGAGGTCGTCAGCCAGGCGCTCACCATCGAGTGCGGCGGCAATGGTCGGGCGTTTTTCGATCCGCCGGCCACGGGCAACCAATGGACCTACGGTGCCGTTGGCTGCTCCGAGTGGACGGGCGTTCGGCTAAAGGACGTGCTCCAGGCGGCAAGCGTCCAGGATGGCGTCGTCTACACGGCCCATGTCGGCGCTGATGCGCATCTTTCGGGTGATCCAGACAAGCTCCCGATCAGCCGCGGTTTACCCATCGAAAAGGCTTTGACAGACAATGTGTTAATTGCGTTCGAGCAGAACGGCGAGCCGATGCATACAATGAACGGCGCGCCGCTCCGTCTGGTGGTTCCCGGCTGGCCGGGTTCATGCTCCCAGAAATGGCTGACCAAGATCACCCTTCGGGACGTCGTTCATGACGGGCCGAAGATGACCGGCACGAGCTACCGGGTTCCCAACCGTCCGGTGGCGCCGGGCGAAGAGGTCGCGGAAGAGGATTTCGTGATCATCGAGCGGATGCCGGTGAAGTCCCTGATCACCCATCCGGCCACGGGAACCGAAACGGCGTCAGGCGACATCGACGTTCGCGGCCACGCCTGGTCGGGTGACCGAACCGTTTCGCGCGTTGACCTCTCGATCGATTTCGGAGCGACGTGGACGGAGGCGAGGCTGGATGATCCCGTTAATCCGGGCGCCTGGCAGAATTTTTCCGCCAATATGACCTTGCCGCAGGCCGGCTATTACGAGGTGTGGGCTCGCGCCATCGACAGCGAGGGAGAAGCTCAACCGCACGCCATTGCCTGGAATCCAAAGGGCTATTTGAACAACTCGATGCACCGAGTAGCGGTGGTTGCTGCGTAAGCATGACCCATCTGACTCTGCTGATCGGGGCGGCGGCTATGGCCGCCCTCCTCGGCCAACCGGCGTACGCCGCTTCGGAATATACGCCCCTGGTCGCCGCCCCGGGCGCCGAGGAAACCTTTGTCTATTGCGGCTCCTGTCATTCCGTTCAGCTGGTAGCCCAGCAGGGTCTGGACCGCGATCATTGGAATGAATTGTTTGAGTGGATGGTCGAGGAACAGGGCATGGAGCCGATCGAGGAACCCGACCGCAGCCTGATCCTCGACTATCTGGCCAAGCACTACAATGAAGACAGGCCAAATTTTCCGAACTGACGATTGGTCTGGATGCCTCGAATGTGTATAATCAGGCGCTCTTTATACACATCGTGAGGCGGTCATGCGGACCAACATCGTCATCGACGACGACCTCATGGCCGAGGCCATGCGGGTCAGCGGCCTTAAGACCAAACGCGAGACGGTTGAAGCCGCGCTTCGGTTATTCATCAGGCGTGTCCATCAGCACGACATGCTGTCCTTGTACGGCAAGGTCGAATGGGACGATGACCTGGACAAGGATCGAGTTCCGGTCTCAAGAGGTGCCCACGGCCGCAAGGGCGAAACTCAAAGATGACGATATTGGTCGACAGCTCTGTCTGGATCGATTTTTTCCGCGGCGACGAGACCCGCCAGACAGCAACGCTGCTCAGGTTTCTGGAAGGTGAATGGTCGTCCGAACCGGAACCGCCTGAGATTCTGGTCGGAGACCTTGTGTTATGCGAAGTACTGCGTGGCGTCTCCGACGACGCGGCTTACGAACAGGTCAAGCATTATCTGTCGGCATTTTCCAACGTCACCCTGGCGACGCCTCGCATCGCGATCAGCTCAGCAGACCATATTCGCGCACTTCGGAAGTTGGGCATCACGATCCGCAACACGATCGATTGTCTCATCGCCGCGTGGTGCATTGAGCACCGCATCGCCCTACTCCACAATGACCGCGATTTCGTCCCTTTCCAGGATTTTCGGGGGCTCAAGGTCGTTTGAGCACCGTGCGCCGCCCCTCGTCAGCGGATGGATCGCGCGCTACAGTTCGTCGACCGATCAGGGAAGGACCGAAGGAATGCGCTCAGGCGCTCGACCCGGCGTGATCTCGCTATGCGTGGCAAGTTTGTTGAGCCTCGGCGCTTGCTTGCCTGACGAGGACGACGATCGGCCGCTGACCTACGAGCCTGGAGTGTATCAGGGCGAACCAGATCGTCCGTTGACGGACGAGGAGGTCGAGGCACTTCGTGATCAGGCCCGCCGCGCTTTCGACGATGGCTGAGCGAAAGGACATCGATTGATGAGAATCGCCAGAATCCGACACTGGGCCACCATATTCACGCTGGCGGTCGGGATCAGCCTCCACTCCGGTTGCTTCAGCTTTTTTGCGGTCAGCTTCGCGCAGGAGAGCGCCACTCAAGCGCCTCCCGAACTTCCGGCCCACATGCAACCCAGCGGCTCCGATAGTGATATCTGGCGTCAGGTTCGCGAGGGCGATCGCTTCCAGTCCCAGATCCAGGACCCCAATGCCGCGGTCATGGTCCAATCCGAGGGCGAGGCCTGGCGCGCTGTTCGAAACGGCCCCTACACTTTCTATTCGGCCATCGCGCTCGTCGCGGTGACCGCCTTGCTGGCTCTGTTCTATCTGATCCGCGGCCGGATCCGGATCGATGAAGGCTTGTCGGGCCGAACGGTGCAGCGTTTCGACGATTTCGAGCGGTTCATCCACTGGCTGACCGCAACCTCGTTCATCGTGCTTGCGATCACCGGATCATTGATGCTTTTCGGCCGCCACTTCCTGATCGACGTGATTGGCAAAGATGCTTTCGCCGCGTTCATGGCCTACGGCAAGCCGGCCCACAATTATCTGGGCTTTGCGTTCATGCTGGGCTTCATCCTGATGTTCGTCCGCTGGGTCTGGCACAATCTGCCGAACCATTACGATCTGATTTGGCTGGCCAAGGGCGGCGGTTTTGTCACCCGCAGTCATCCGCCCGCGAAAAAGTTCAATGCCGGCCAAAAGGTCATATTCTGGTCGACGGTCCTGGGCGGGCTGTCCTTGAGCCTTTCGGGCATCGCATTGATGTTTCCCTTCACCTTCGCCCTGTTCGCCGGCACGTTCGAGCTGTTGAACAGTTGGTTCGGGCTCGGTCTGCCGACCGACCTCTCACCCATCCAGGAGATGCAATACGCCACCCTGTGGCATGGCATTGTCGGTATTGGGCTCACCGCGATCATCATCGCTCACATCTATATCGGCACCATCGGCATGCAGGGTGCGTTCGCGGCGATGGGTTCAGGTGACGTCGACTACAACTGGGCGAAAGAGCACCACAGTCTTTGGGTGCGCGATCTCGAACAGCGCAAGCATAAAGCCGCGCCGCAGGAGGCTGCAGCCGGAGACGACTGATCGCCATCTTTTTTCCGACCCTTCGGCTCGTCGTCGTTGGCTGGCTCGGCCTGGCGGCGTCGGTGAGCGCCGCGCCCCTGGATGAGCATGGCGGTCCGGTCCGAGCCCTTGCCCTGTCCGCCGACGGCACTCGCATGGCCAGCGGTGGTTTTGATTACAGCGTCATCGTCTGGGATGCCGTCACCGGCACTATGGCTGACCGCCATACCGCCCACGAGGCCCCGGTCAGCGCGATCGCTCAGGACAGCTTGGGCCATGTCTGGTCAGGCGACCAGGCGGGCGACGTCGTGCTCTGGTCCACCGAAGGTCTTCTGTCAGCGCCGCCGCGTGCGGATTTCAGCCATCGCATTACCCAGATCGTCGCGTCAGGCGATCGTAGGCTGATCGCGGCCGCCAGTTGGGATGGTCGGGTGATGCTCTGGGGGGCTGACCCTCTCGTTCGAATGGCAGATTTCCAGGCGCCGGCGCCGATAACCAGCCTTAACTTTACCGCTTCCGAAACCCTGATCGCCGCCGCTCGCGACGGTCAAGGTTTCGTCCTTCATCAAGATGATGGCGGGCTAGCCGTCGCTCATCGCTTCGAAACGGGGGGCCTGGGTATCACGGCGATTGCCGCCACCGCCGACGGAGCCGCTCTGTTGACGGCCCATGTCGATGGTGGCCTCAGGCTCTGGTCGCTGCCGGACGGTTCCGCGCTCGCGGAACGGCAGGTCGAGAGAACGCCGCTTTTGGCGGTCGAGATCAGTGACGACGGCACGCAAGCGATAACCGGCGGCGGCGAGGGCTATGTCCAGCTCTGGAACCTTGAGCCGCTCGAGGTGGTCCGCAGCTGGAAGGCCCACGCGGACCTGGTCTTCCAGGCTCGCTTCAATTCAGAGGGCCATGTCTATACGGCCGGCGGCGATGGCATGATCCGCCACTGGGATACCGACACAGGCGAACTGTTTCTGGGTCCGCCCTTGGCCTCGTCGACTCGCGAAAACCAAGCAGGCCCCAGGGACCGCGGTGAAACTGTCTTCGCCAAATGCGCGGCCTGCCACAGCGTTCAGGCCGACGATCGGGCCAGGGCCGGCCCCCACCTGGAAGGGCTGTTCGGCAGGAAGGCCGGGAGCGTTGCCGGCTATCCCTATTCTGACGCCCTGAAAGCAAGCGATATTGTCTGGACCGAGGAAACGGTTGCGGAATTGTTCGCTAGAGGCCCGCATTTGGTGACCCCGGGCTCGAAAATGCCACTTCAACGGATGCCGGACCCGGATGACCGGGACGCGCTGATCGCCTACCTAAAGAAGGTGACCCGCTAGAGGCTGGCTGAGGAGGCCCAAGATGAAAGCGTTCTTTTTGGGGACGGCGGCGGCGATCGTGATCGCGATCGGTGCCGCGCTCGTGCTCGAACAGTTTGAGACACCCGCTGCGTCGCATGCGGTGAGCTCGCCCAACGTCCGATTGTGATCGATCGACGGGAGCGCTGATCCGTGACCCGCCTGCCTGTGCTTCCCGACCCAAAGGACGCGCGCCTCACCGAACAGGTAGACGGCGTCGATCAGAATGGTGACAGGGTCGAAACGGCCGTCGTGCACGAACGACCGCTGACCTTGTTTTTGAATGATCAGGAGATCGTCACCATGATGACGATCGGTGATCATCCGGACTATCTGGCGCTGGGCTATCTCTGCAATCAGAACATGCTGAAGGCGGACGACGAGGTGACCGCGATCGAATTCGACGAAGAGCTCGAACTCGTCGTTGTCCGAACCAAGCGCCAGACCGACTTCGAACAGAAGCTGAAGAAGAAGGTGCGGACCTCCGGCTGCGCCCAGGGCACCGTCTTCGGCGATCTGATGGAACAGTTCGACGAGGTCCGCCTGCCCGCCAACGCCAAGCTCAAAACCAGCTGGCTTTACAGCCTGACGAGGGAGATTAACACCACGCCGTCGCTCTATCTGGAAGCGGGCGCCATCCATGGCTGCGTCCTCGCCCGCGAAGACAAAATCCTGATCTATATGGAGGATGTCGGCCGACACAACGCGGTCGATAAGATCGCCGGCTACATGTTCCGCCACGGGCTCGGTGCCGCCGACAAGCTTTTCTACACGACCGGTCGGCTGACCTCGGTAATGGTGATCAAGACCGTGCTGATGGGTATTCCGATCCTGGTGTCGCGCTCGGGGTTCACGGCTTGGGGCGTGGAGCTGGCGCGGCAGGCCGGTCTGACCCTGATCGGCCGCGCCCGTGGCCACCGCTTCGTCGCCCTTTCCGGCGCGGAGCGCATCCTGTTCGATGCCGATCCCAAGACCGGGCCGAAAGAGGATGCGAGGACCACGCGCAAGGCGTCTTTAACCGACCATGCCGCAGAATGATTTTTCGTCAGTTTGGGGCATTCTATTGGCCGGCGGTCAGGCCCGGCGCATGGGCGGCGGCGACAAGCCCCTGCGTACCTTGGCCGGACGGCAGCTCTTGGACCATGTGATCAGCCGGCTGCGGCCGCAATGTGCGGGCCTGGTCATCAATGCCAATGGTGATCCGGCCCGGTTTCGCGATTACGGGTTACCTATTGTGCCGGATGTCATCGAGGGATTCGCCGGACCGCTCGCCGGTATTTTGAGCGGGCTCGAATGGCTCCGGACCGAACAGCCAACAGTGCGCTGGGCGCTATCGGCCGCGACCGACACACCCTTTCTGCCGACCGATCTGGTGGCTCGCCTTGACCGGGCGCGCTCGAGCGAGGCGGCTGATATCGCCGTGGCCTGTTCCGGCGGCCGAAGCCATCCCGTGTTCGGTCTCTGGCCCACCGCCACCGCACCCGTCCTAAGACAGGCAGTGATCGGCGATGGCGAGCGGAAGATCGATACCTTCACCGCTCGCTACAAGGTTGCCGGGGCAGTTTTTTCAACCGAGCCCGTGGATCCCTTCTTCAATGCGAACCGCCCGGAGGACCTGGCCCACGCGGAGCGCCTAACCCGCCAGGCTGGCTAGCCGCCTCAAGGCTTCTTCCGTCTCCGCCATCAAGGTCCTGGTAAGCTCGCCTGCGGGCACGCCCCGCGAGAGACCCGCGCCCTGCCCCGCCCACATGGCCGCATATTCATCGAAGCCGCTTGCTGCGGCAGCCGAGGCCAGCGCCTTGCCGGCGTCGTAGGCCAGGGGATAAGCGGCGACCGCATCAGCGTGGGCATGCATTTGCATTGTGAACTCATTGGCGATGGCCCGCGCCGGCCGGCCTGAAAAGATCGGCGTCAGCTTGGTTTTTACCGCCCGGTCGCTCGCCAACATCTGCCGGTAGGCCGGGTTTGCTAGCGTTTCCGGACAAGCGACATAGGCCGTTCCGAGCTGTACACCCTCGGCACCCAGCGCCAGCGCGGCGGCGATGCCTCGGCCGTTCATGATTCCGCCGGCGGCGATCACCGGAAGCCGAACCGCCGCGACGATCTGGGGTACCAGCGCCATCGTCCCCACCGGATCACCATGAGGGTCTGGAGAGAAACGACCCTGGTGACCGCCCGCCTCATGGCCTTGGGCAACGATGGCGTCGATGCCGGCGGCTTCGATCGCCCGCGCCTCATCGGGCGTGGTGGCGGACGCCAAAAGCACCGCGCCGGTAGCTTTCAACACATCAATCACGCTCGCATCAGGGAGGCCGAAGTGAAAGCTGATCACCGGTGGCTTCAGATCCAAGAGCAGCTCGAGCATTTCGGGCCAGTCCTGAAAGGAAGGGTAGATTTGCCGGAGTTCAGTTGGGGCTTCGGCGTTCAGCGCCCGAAAAAGCGGCGCCATCAGCTCAAGCCACGCGCGGTCGCGGGCCGGGTCTGGCGCCGGTGTGTGATGGACGAAGAGGTTTACGTTGAAGGTCTTGTTCGTCTGCGACCGGACCTCTTGAATGGCTTTGTCCGCCGCTTCGGGCGTGCTGGCACCGAGTGCGATCGAGCCCAGCCCGCCGGCGTTGCTCACGGCAGCCGCCAGCGAGGGCGAGCTCACGCCGGCCATGGGTGCCTGAACAATCGGCCAGTCGGTCCTCAAAAGGTCTGTTATCCTTGTTTTCATCTGTCACCCCTCACCCGGCAAAGCAGCCCGTCAGGGCAGCATCGAAGCGCCGCCTCGACCAAGTCAGCCCGAGTTTGTAAGCTTGTGGATCGCTTGCATCACTAGGCTGATCTTCCCATATCGAGAACGTGAAGTTGAAACGCGGCTCGATACTTCTCCGCCGCTCAATCGTCACCAGGCTCGCTTGAACAGCTCTTTTTCGAGGATTAAACGAACTCGTGGCCCGCGATCCCTACAGTCTACTCGGCGTTTCCAAGACCGCGTCCGACACGGAGATCCGTGCCGCTTACCGAAAGCTGGCGAAAGATCTCCACCCGGACAAAAACCCGGGCGACGCCCGGGCAGAGGAACGGTTCAAGCAGATTTCAGCGGCCTACGAGTTTTTGAAAGACCCGGAACGCCGGAGCGCCTTCGACCAGGGTGTGATCGACATTGACGGTAATCCCAAGGGGTTTGCCGGCGGACCCTTCGGCCATGGCGGCGGACACCCGCGCGGTGCCGGCCCCGGCGGGTTCCGGTTCGACTTCAAACAGGGCGGCCGAGGCTTTGACGGCTTCGAGGATCTGATCAATTCGATGTTTGGCGGGGCTCCCGCCGGCGCCAGCAGGGGGCGGTCCCGGGCTGAAGCCTTCGCCGATGCC
Organism: Geminicoccaceae bacterium; assembly: GCA_050331695.1. Lineage (GTDB taxonomy): Bacteria > Pseudomonadota > Alphaproteobacteria > Geminicoccales > Geminicoccaceae > JBHJGP01. The sequence goes on along the minus strand of JBHJGP010000017.1, from coordinate 121,437 downwards.
GCGAGAGCTAAGACGGCGCCCAAGGAAACGCGCTATCACCTTACGGTCGACTTCATCAGCGCGGCGCTCGGCGGAAGCAAACGGCTGAACTTACAAAACGGTAAGTCGATCGAAGTCCGCCTACCGGCCGGCGTCGAGACCGGCCAGGTTCTGCGTCTGAAGGGTCAGGGCGCCCAGCCTGGAACCGACGCTCTGGTTGAGATTTCCGTCGGCGATCATCGCCATTTCACCCGCGACGGACTGAATATTCGGGGTGAAGCGCTAGTGCCGCTCGAGACCGCTATCCTCGGCGGCAAGGCAAGCGTCGACACCATTCACGGCCAAGTATCTCTGACGATTCCGAAAGGCAGTAATTCGGGTAAGACCCTGCGCCTCAAGGGCAAGGGTATCCAAAAAGACGGCCAGCAGGGTGATCATTACGTCCGGGTTCTGCTCAGCGTTCCGGACGACCCCGAGTTGGCGACCCTCCTGGAGCGCTGGGTCCGCAAGCGGAGCGAGGTCGGCGCCTGACCAGTGGCAGCCCAGGCGCTTAGCGGCGGAGCCTTTCAGCGTGCCAGGCCAGGTGATCGTCCATGAAGGTCGAGATGAAATAGTAGGAGTGATCGTAGCGCTCGTGGCGTCTTAGCTCGAGCGGGATGTTGGCATTCCGGCAGGCTTCCTCCAGCAGCTCCGGCTTCAACTGCTCTTCCAGAAAACCGTCGCCCAGGCCTTGATCGACGAGAATGTCGGTCACCTTGTGGCTGTCTTCGATCAACGCGGTGGCGTCATAGGCCCGCCAGACCGACCGGTCGTCTCCCAAATAGCGGGAAAGTGCCTTCTCCCCCCAGGGGCAACGCATAGGCGAGCAGATCGGCGCGAAGGCCGAGACCGAGCGAAAGAGATCAGGTTTCTTGAGAGCCAGCGTCAAGGCGCCGTGGCCACCCATGGAATGGCCGAAAACGCCCTGGCGGTTCGGATCCACTGGAAACTCGTCACGAACGAGAGCCGGAAGCTCCTTCGAGACGTAGCTCTCCATCCGGTAGTTGTTCGTCCAAGGCGGCTGGGTGGCATCCAGATAGAAGCCGGCGCCGGAGCCGAAATCGTAATCGTCATGCTCGCCCGGCAGATCGGTGCCCCGGGGGCTGGTATCGGGACAAATCACGATCAGGCCGTGCTCTGCCGCGGCCCGCTGATAACCGCCTTTCGTCGTGACGTTTTCCCAGGTGCAGGTAAGGCCCGAAAGGTAGGTGACGGCCGGCAGTCTTTCGCCATTCGCCTGCGGCGGCAGAAAGACGGAAAACGCCATTTCCGTGCCGGTCTCTTGCGATTGGTGGCGCAAAACCAGCTGCCGGCCGCCGAAACTTGCGGCCTCGCTCAGCTTTTCCAGGGTCATGGGCTGCCTCAGTAAACGACGACGCTGCGGATGCTCTCGCCAGAATGCATCAGATCGAAGGCGTTGTTGATGTCGTCCAGCTTCATGGTGTGGGTAATCAGATCGTCGATATTGATCTTCTTCTCCATGTACCAGTCGACGATTTTCGGCACATCGGTCCGGCCGCGGGCGCCACCGAAAGCGGTGCCACGCCAGACCCGGCCGGTCACCAATTGAAACGGACGGGTCGAAATTTCCTGACCGGCCCCGGCAACGCCGATGATCACCGATTCGCCCCAGCCCTTGTGACAACATTCCAAAGCCTGGCGCATGGTGGTGACATTGCCGATACATTCGAAACTGTAGTCCGCACCGCCTTTGGTAAGCTCGACGATCTCGGCGACCACATCCTTATCACCCAGATCCTTGGGATTGACGAAGTGGGTCATGCCGAACTGCCGCCCCAACGCTTCCTTCGCGGGATTGGTGTCGACGCCGACGACCATGTCCGCGCCCACCAACCGCGCGCCCTGGATGACATTGAGTCCGATGCCACCCAGCCCGAACACCACCACATTGCTGCCGGGCTCGACCTTGGCCGTGTTGATGACGGCGCCAACGCCGGTCGGCACACCGCAACCGATGTAGCAGATCTTGTCGAAGGGAGCGTCCTCGCGGACCTTGGCGACGGCGATTTCCGGCAGAACCGTGAAGTTGGAGAAGGTCGAGCAGCCCATATAGTGATAGAGGCTCTCATTGCCGATCTTGAACCGGGAGCTGCCGTCCGGCATCAGACCCTGGCCCTGGGTCACCCGGATTTTCTGGCAGAGATTGGTCTTCGGGTGCAGGCAGTACTCGCACTCCCGGCATTCCGGCGTGTAGAGCGGGATCACGTGATCACCCGGCTTGACCGAGGTCACGCCGTCGCCGACCTCGCGGACGATGCCGGCGCCTTCATGGCCCAAAATACTGGGGAACAGACCTTCAGGGTCGGCGCCCGAGCGGGTGAACTCATCCGTATGGCAGATGCCGGTGGCCATAATCTCGACCAGCACCTCGCCGGCCTGGGGTCCTTCCAGTTGCACGGTCTCGATGCTGAGCGGCGCGTCCGCCTTATGCGCTACGGCTGCGCGTGTCTCCATATCTGCTCTCCCCGAAAATGCCGGCTCAGGCCCGCTCTTGGTTGGTTAACGAAACTTAGCGTGTGTCGGTCATCGCATCAAAGGCCCATGTCAGGGCGTCGTGCCTCCAGCCTTCCCTTCCCCGAGGCCGGAGCTGTAGTTCTTGGCGTCATACTCAAGGTAGCGGAAGCCACCGCAGGCACTCAGCGTGCCGGCGCCCCGGGCAAGCTCGCACAAGCCCCAGACCGCCCCGGCGCGGTTGCCCAACACGACATGGCCCAGGCGTGCCAGACCGACCGTCATGCGTCCAAGGGCCTTGGCAAAGCGAAGCGCCATGGTGCGTGACCCGCCGTCGAGGCTGGCATCGATCATCGCGAGAGTCGTTCCCATGCGGAAATGCCGGCGAAGCAGCCAAGGTAGCCGGACCCGCCGCGCCGGTACGGTTTCGGTGACAAGGGCGTCGGCGGAGGTTACCGCCTTGAGACCCGCCCGCTTGGCCCTTGTGAAGAAGTGCTCGTCCTCGCCGCCGGTCAGATTGAAACGCTCATCGAACCGCCAGCCATGGCGCCGCACGGGCCCCATCGCCAGAAGCACATTGTTGGTCGAGATCAGGGCGGCGGGCTTGCCCTCGCCATAAGGCCCGAGTTCGAAGAATTTCCCCTCAATCACCCAGCCCGGAGGCGGCTGTTCGAACGCGGGTTGCATGGGCCCCGCCACGATCGATGCGTCATGGGCTTCGGCGGTGATGAGCAGCGCCGAGAGCCAGCCCGGGCTTGGCACCTCGTCATCGTCGATGAAGGCAACCCATTCGGCGGCCTCCGGGACCGCATCCAGACAGGCATTGCGGGCGCGGACCAAACCGCGCCTGGGTTCATGGCCGTAGATCAACGGCCAGGGCATGTTCGACGCCCGGTCCTCGACGAACGGCCGGGCCGATCCATCAGCGTCGTTGTCGATGATATGGATCGTGAGCTCCGGTTCGGGACCACCATCGAACGTCTGGCTTTGGATCCCGTCCAAGAGCGCGGCGAGGCCCGAAGGACGCCGAAAAGTGCAGGCGCAGACCGCCACGATCGGACCGGTCCGCGTCATTTGAGACCAATTCTCGCGGGCTCTAGACCCGACTTGGTCACCATCTTCCGGGCCGCCGACCGGGCGCCCGCAGCGTCGAACACCACCATCAGCGCATAAAGAGCGCCAGCGCCGATCGTCACCAGAAAGATCGCGAGCGGCAGGGACCCGTGACGGGCCGCCATGGCGAGGAACGGCGCGCACAGGCAACAAATCAACACGGTCTTGATCATGTCCATGGTCGGCCAGGGAAGCTTGATCCAACGCCGGCTCACGGTCAGCGAAGCGGCGAGAACGGCGCCATAGCTGACCAGTGTCGCGATCGCCGCGCCGAGCGCGCCCATTTCGGGTATCAGCATGAAATTGAGCGCGAGGTTGAAGCCGGCGCCAGCGAAAACGATGACGGCGTTCCACATCGTCCGCCGCGTAATGGTCAGGCCGTAGGACGCGTAAAAACTGTTGATGCCGTGGATCAGGACCGCCGCCGAGATCCAGGGAAGCAGTTCATTTGCCGCCTCGCGAAATCCCTCGCCGAGGACGATCCGGCTGACCAGGGGCGCGGCGGCACCGAGCAAGGTGGCGGCAGGAAAACCGATCAAGAGGATCAAACGCATCTGCGCCAGCAATTTCGCCTGGCCCACCTCCGGCTCACCCCGTTCATAGGCCCGAAACACCGCCGGTGATGAAGCCAGAAACGAAATGGCGACGAGCATGAACAGAGACCGCTGCGCCAAATCGTAGGGCACCGCATAGGCGCCGGCCGCGTCGACCCCGATCAGGTAGGCGATGACGTAGCGGTCACCATTGGCAATCAGCGCGCCGCCGAGGCTGACCAGAGCCATGGGCAAGCCGAACACCGCCATGGTTTTGAGGGTATCGCCGACCTCCGCCGTCATCCTGGCCCGATGCCCCCTGGCCGTGATGATACTGCCAAGCGGCAGACAATTGGCGATCAGCCAGCCGATCAGGATCCCCTCGGCGCCGCCGCCAGCAAGTGCTAGGGCAGAACCGATGACCAGCCCGCCAGCGGCCCGGCCCGTTGATAAGATCGCGTAATCCTGCGGCCGTTGGTGTGACTGGAGCACGGCCAGGCGGAGTTCGAACGCGCCCTTAGCCAGTAGAATCCCGGTCCCCAGCAGAACCAGATGGGTGGGCACCGGCAGGACCTTCGTTACGACCAGAAGCCCGGCAAGGACGATGATAAGCACCATCAGCAAACCACAGCCGATGAGCGCCGCGCTCACGACCTTGGTACCGCCATCCGTGGCGCCCGGCAAAAAGCGGATGACACCGGACCGAAGCCACTGGAATAGAATCTCGACCAGAGAGTAAGAGGCAGCGATCACCAGCGTGTAGATGCCGTAGACCTCGGGTGTGACCAAACGGCTGAAAACGCTGACGGCGGCGAGGCCGAGGACGGCCGCGAGCAGACGCGCCGCAAAATAGGTACCGAACGCCGTGGCCAAACCCGGCGGCTGGGCGTCACCACCTTTAGCCTGGCCCGGCGCTGCCAGGGCACCATCCACCTGCTCCAAACCGGTCCTCAACGGGCGATAGCCACGGGAGCTCCTTGACGATCGCCGAGCTTGAGGCTGACTTCCTTCAACAGCAGGGCGCTGAAGGCCACGAACAGGGTCCAGAACAGATCATTCCGGCTCAAGATCGTCGCCTCGGTAACATTGCCCAGGAGGAAGATGATCAAGAACACCAGGGGAAAACCCATCTCCGGACGGCTCGCTTTCGACAGGCTGAAGACGATCGCTCGGGCAAAGGTCGTGAGGTAGACCCAGGCGAACGCGGCCAGCAGGATCACGCCGCCATTGAGAAGCAACTCCATGACGCCGTTGTGCGAGTAAAAGGGGACGAAATTGAGCCTCGCTTCAATCAGATCGATCCAAGGCAGGTCAAGCTGCCAAAAGGCACCGTACCCGTAGCCGAGCCAGAACCGGTCCTCAACGAAGGGCCAGAGCAGCGACCATAAGGGCACTCGACTGGACAGATTGAAGTCCTTGCCGAAGAAGTTCAAGACGAGCGCGATGAGGTCGAACTGCCAGATCATCAGCCCGATCATCGGTGTCACCACCAGGCCCGCGCAAACCAGCATTATTGCCAGTTTGGTCGCATGTTGGAAGGCGAACACCATGAGGAAAGTGGAGAATCCGGCCATGGCGATGAGGAGCGCGGTGGTCGATTTCGAGCCAACGAGGAGAAGCAGCGAAAGCGCCATGCCGCCGGCGAACAGTTTGCGGTTCAGTCCGCCCGAGATGACAGTCGCATAGACCATCACCAAAAAGGAGAGTTGGGCCGCCGCGCCCAAGCCGTTTTTATGGAAGTGGATGCCGACCCAGGTCCCCTGCCACGGCCCCGATTGAGCGATGCCAATCTGCGGCACGGCGACAATCACCGCGATTGATAAAACCATGTTGAGCAAAAGCGCCCACGCCAGAAGGATCACGATTTCCCGACAGCGGAAATGCCAGCCCAGGAACAAGCCAACAATCGTCGTTCCGACGACGCCGATCATCCGCTCGATGGTTTCCGCCGGTAAGACGGACCAGGCGAAGGACAAACACGGCAAGAGAATGAGAACCAGTATCGCCCAGGCCCGGATGACCAGAAGGCCGAGGGCGCCGGCCCTGAGCGCGAGATAGCCCGCCGCGGCGTAGATCATCAGGTACAAGAGCCTGACGATGCCGCCGCCCTCGCCGCTGCGCAAAAAAACCTCCAAGAGGTTGCTGGAGAAAACGAGCGCGACCGCGACGATGAACAGCTCGGCCACGGGCAACACGATGGCCGGTTGCACCGAGGGTACGCCGGCCCGGCCATAGGCCAGAGCACTCGGCCCCGTCGGCCCTTGGGGCGGCCGCCAGCTCATCGGGCTGTCCTTCCCGGCTCCATCATTTCGGATCGCCATTCACTCAAGCCGATTTCCTCGACGCAATAATCCGGATTGAACAAGGCATCGAAGCGCAGCATGAGATCGACGGGCTTCGCCAGGGCGGCCCGGCCTTCTCCCGAAACCCAAGGCGTCTCCATATCAGGCGTCCGGCCCGAGACACGCATCTACGACAGACAATTGACTTCCTTCAGGTTGATATATGAGATCTGTATTCTCCGTAAAAGAGATTTGATCAGACAAAGAAGCGGTTGAACCAACCTCACGAGAAATTCAACTTCTTGTCTTGCGATGTCAGCGACCCTCGGTAAGATATCAAGAAATGAAGAAGGGGCTGAAACTAAAGTTCCTAACCAGTTGTTTATAAAAAATCTTGAACGGGTAGTGACAACGCACTCATGAGCGAACTCGAGGTCATAAAGCGAACAACGCTTGGTGGTATTCCGATCATGTCTGTCAACCGTCGCGAGTTGGCGCAGGTCCTTGTCCGGGATGTCGCTGCCCACGGCGCCGGACAGCCGCCAAAACTGCTGAGCTCGGCCAACGGGCATGTCATTGCCCGCTATAATGGCGACGCCCAGTTCCGTGCGCTGATGGACGATATGGATGCGATCGATGCGGATGGTATGTCGCTCGTTTTCCTGTCGCGCCTCTACGGGACCTATTATCTGCCCGAGCGGGTGGCGACGACCGATTTTTTCCATGACGCGGCGCGCGTCGCCGTCGAGCACGATATCGGTTTCTTCATGCTCGGTGCCGATACCGAGGAGATTGAACGGGCGGTGTCACGGGTTCGCTCACTTTATCCCGGTCTTCGCATCACGGGTTATCGTGACGGCTATTTCGGCGAGGACGAGGAGGCGGACCTGTGTCGTCGGATCCGCGAGAGCGGCACGGATCTGCTCTGGGTCGGCCGGGGCATTCCAAAGGAGCAGGATTTCGCCGTCCGAAACCGGGATCGCCTGCGCGGCGTGAGCTGGGTCAAAACCTGCGGCGGCCTTTTCAATTTCCTCTCCGGGAAGCACTCACGTGCGCCTGCCTGGATGCAAAACGCCGGTCTCGAGTGGCTCTACCGGACTATCCTGGAGCCTGGGAGACTGGGAAAACGTTATCTTGTGACGAACGCTCAAGCCATTTATTGGGTTTCCGTGAATGGTCGTGGCAGCAATCATTCTCCGCCCGCTGGGGCTGGATCTTGATGTTTTATCCGGATATCCGCGACAATGGACGATCCAGGTCATAACTTAGGTCACCTGACTGCCGACCCCGAACCACCAGGCGGGAGCGGCTGCGCCGAGCAAGAACGACGTCCGCGGCTGCTTCTTTATTATCCTCACGGCTTCTCAATTCGCACCTGGTCGAAGGCGCACCAGCAAGCCGCGCGCCCTGAGGCTTCTCACTGGGGCATGCATCAGGCGGAGGCCAGCGGCTTTGCCGTCTCGTCGACCGAGGATGCGCGACCCCGGTGGTGGCAGCAGCCAATGCGGTCGCTCTTCTTCCGTTTGTTCCGTGCCGATTTAGCCCATCTCTGGAACAACCGCCGGAAATTCGATGCCGATGCGGTGTGGGCGATGTCGGAACGGGAGCTCCTGCTCGCGGTTTGGCTCGCCTGGCTCACGCGGCGGCGGTCCCGGCCCGTATTGGTGGGCGAGGTCATTTGGCTGATCGACGATTGGCCTTGCTTCGACCCGGTGCGCCGATGGCTATGGCGGGTGACCCTCAGCGCCGCCGACTGCCTCTTGGTCGCGACGGAGGGCAGTGCCAGAAAACTTTGTGACATTCTGCCGAACGCCAACATCCGGGCCTACCGCTTCGGCATCCCGCTCAACGTCTACACAAGCCTCCGCGATCGCCCGGGGCTCCTTGAGGGCGCTGGCCGCAAGCGTCCGGTGCGTGTTCTCGCCGCCGGCAACGATCTCAGACGCGACTGGGAAACCGTCGCCAAGGCTTTGGGCGGCGACGAACGTTTCGACGTTACCCTCCTCTCTCGGCGGACCGCCGTCCGCGACATGGCCAAGTTCGGCGCCAACGTTCACTACCAGCAAGCGGATCGCCTGAGCGGCCTGCTGGAACGATACCGGTGGGCTGATATGGTGGTCATTGCCAGCCTGCCCAACAGCCATGGCGCCGGGATGACCATGCTGTTGGAAGCGGCCGCCGCCGGTATTCCCATCATCTGCGCCAGCACTGGCTTCATCGACGAATTCTTCGACGAAGACAGCGTCACCTACGTGCCGCCGTGCGACCCCGCCGCCCTGAAACGGGCAGCCGCCGCCCTTGCCGCCGATCCGGCTGAAGCCGCCGCCAAGGCGAAGCGCGCCCGGCGGGCCATTACGCGGCTTGGCTACGGATCCATGGACGCGGTGGATCGCCGTTGCGCGATCATCAGGCAGTGCCTTTGGAATAGCTCTCTCGCCGCGATCGACCGGCCGACGGCGTCTTCATCCACTCCGGCCGAACCAAAGGCCACGCCCCGCTGACGCCGGGCTTCTTGCCGCCACCATTGGATCGTGGTTCACACCGCTAGTCGCCCAGCTCGAGCGGCAGCTCCGTCGTCGATTTGATCACTTCCATCGACAGGCTTGAGGTCACATTGAAGATTTTGACCTCGGCTATGAGCGCTCGATAGAACGCGTCGTAGGCCCGGGCATTGGGAACCCGAACTTTCAGAATGTAGTCGATGTCACCGGCGAGGCGGTGCGCCTCGAGCACCTCCGGTCGGTTCCTGACCGCCGCCAGAAAACGGTCGAGCCATGCCTGGTCGTGTTCGGCGGTTCTGATCAGAACGAAGAAACAGCTGTCCAAGCCGACCGCTTCGGGATCGAGAATCGCCACTTCTTTCGCGATCACGCCCGTGCGGCGCAGCTTCCTGACCCGGTTCCAGACCGGCGTCTTCGAGGACCTCACGCGTTTGGCAAGATTGTCCAACGACAGGGTCGCGTCGCTCTGCAACGCCACAAGAATTTTCCGGTCCAGATCGTCCAAGGAGAGCCACTTCCGCGTTTGTCATTGTATGGCGAATATTTTCACCGATCTCCGGCCTATGCGAAGAGAAATTCCCTCATTCTATCGGTTTGTGGATCATCTGTAGAATTTTATTCGCCCCATGCCAATGTTCCGGAGCAATCGACCTAGTGAGACGCAAACGAAAGATCATCCCTCGATGGCCTATTTGCACGTGACCGACCGCAGCGGCACCACTCATCATCTCGAAGGCGTCGAGGGGTGGCGGGTCATGGAGCTGCTCAGAGACTACGACACCGGTGTAGACGGCATCTGTGGCGGCCAATGCGACTGCGCTTCGTGCCACGTCTATGTCGACCCGAAATGGGTGGAACGGCTTCATCCCAAGCGCGCCGAGGAGGACGAAAAGCTCGACGAACTTCCCTTGGCCGACCCCACCAGCAGGCTGTCCTGTCAACTGATCTGGTCCGACGACCTGGACGGCCTCACCCTTTCCATAGCGCCGGACTGAACCCGATGCGCCACTTCCCTTTGTTTTTCGATCTTCGCGGCGAACGAGTTCTGGTTTCGGGCGGCGGCGAGGTCGCGGTCGCCAAGCTCCGATTGTTGCTGAAGACCGAGGCAAGCGTGGCGGTCTACGCCGAGGCGCCCTGCGATCAGATCCAAAACTGGTCGGATCAGGGCCGACTTCGGCTGGTTGCCCGCCCCTTGCGACGAGGCGACACCATCTGTGCCGCTCTTGTTTACGGCGCCAACGATGATCCGGACGAGGACGAGCGGGTGGCGCAGATCGCCCGGGCCGACGGGGCGCTGGTCAACATCGTCGATAACCTGGAAGCCAGCGACTTTATCACGCCGGCCCTGGTCGATCGGGACCCGGTTACCGTGGCGATCGGTACCGAGGGCGCCGCGCCCGTATTGGCCCGCCGGATCAAGGCGGACAATGAGGAGAGGCTTCCGCCGGAGCTGGGCACGTTGGCCCGGGCCGGGCAGGCCTTTCGCCAGCGGGCCGGGGCCCTACCGCCGGGCAGGCCCCGGCGCATCTTCTGGCAACGCTACTATGACGAGGTAGGTCCGCGCCATCTCGCCCGAGGCGGTGCCGCGGCTCTCGAGCCAGCGCTCGATGGTCTCCTGCAACAGGTCTTGTCCGAGCACGACCAGCCCGGGCGGGTCTCGATCGTCGGTGCCGGTCCCGGCGACCCGGAACTCCTGACCCTCAAGGCGAGGCGCCGGCTCGATGAGGCCGATGTGGTCATTCACGACCGGCTGGTCGCACCGGAAGTGCTGGAATTGGCCCGGCGGGAGGCACTTGTCATCGAGGTCGGCAAGACGCCGAACGGCCTCTCCTGGAGCCAGACCGCGATCAACGAACTGTTGGTCTGGCACGCCCGATCCGGTGCACACGTGGTTCGGCTTAAGTCCGGCGACCCTAGCGTCTTTGGCAGGCTTGACGAGGAGTTGGACGCCCTGGAGGCAGCCGATATCGATCATGAGGTTATCCCCGGCATCACGGCCGCGGCTTCGGCTGCCGCGTCGGTTCGCACCTCGCTGACCAAACGCGGCCGCAACAGCTCGCTCCAGTTTCTAACAGGCCATGATGTCGATGGCTTTGCCGAGCACGACTGGCGGGCGCTCGCCAAGCCCGGCGCCGCGGCTGCCGTCTATATGGGTGTCCGCGCCGCGCGCTTTCTCCAGGGCCGGCTCCTGATCCACGGTGCCGACGCCCAGACACCGGTGACGGTGGTCGAGAACGCCTCACGGCCTGAGCAAAAGGTGGTCCGAACCTCTCTCGGATCCCTGAGCGAAGATCTCCGCGACGCTGGTATCACGGGCCCGGCAATTTTGTTCCTCGGTCTGGCCGCCCGCCGGGCGTCTGAAGCGATCGAACGGCCGCCGGCCGCTAGGATCGTGGGAGAAGCATGATGGCAAAGGTTCAGGGACCGCGCGTGGTCACGGCGAACGATCTCCTCGAAGGCGACGTCGTTTATCTGGATCTCGACGGTGGGTGGACCCGTCGCCTGGAGAACGCGGCCATCGCCACAACGGCCGAGGAGGCCGAACGCCTGCTCAAGATCGCCGAGGCCCAGCCCGACCGGGTTGTCGGCCCCTACTGGGCCGAGGTCAGACTCACCGGCGGCACCGCGCCAAAACCAGTCCACTACCGCGAAGCAATCCGGACCCGCGGGCCGTCGATCCGGCGGGATCTGGGTCGCCAGGCGGACCCGCGCTTTCAGGAGCAATGAGCCCATGTATCGCTACGACGAGTTTGACGACGCCTTCGTGCGTGACCGGGTCTCGCGCTTCCGCGACCAGGTCGGCCGCCGCCTCGACGGTTCGCTCACCGAGGACGAGTTCAAGCCCCTGCGGTTAATGAACGGCGTCTATCTGCAGCTTCACGCTTACATGCTTCGGGTCGCAATCCCCTACGGCACGCTGGACAGCCGCCAAATGGGCCAACTGGCCATGATCGCCGAACGTTGGGACAAGGGCTATGGCCATTTCACCACCCGGCAGAACATTCAGTACAATTGGCCCAAGCTCAAGGACGTGCCGGATATTCTGGACGCTCTCGCGGACGTCGGCATGCACGCGATCCAGACCTCCGGCAACTGCATCCGGAACGTCACGGCCGATCATTTCGCCGGCGCGGCTGACGATGAAATCGAGGACCCCCGACCCACAGCCGAACTGATCCGCCAATGGTCAACGGACCATCCGGAATTCAGCTTCCTGCCCCGAAAATTCAAGATCGCCGTGACCGGCTCACCGAACGATCGCGCCGTCACCAAGGCCCATGACATCGGCCTTCGCATGATCCGCAACGCGGCCGGCGAGCCGGGCTATGAAGTCATTGTCGGTGGCGGTCTTGGCCGCACGCCGTTGATCGGCCACGTCGTCCGGGATTTTCTGCCCAAAGCGGACCTGCTGGCCTATCTCGAAGCGATCCTCCACGTCTACAACCGCTACGGACGGCGGGACAACAAGTACAAAGCTCGGATCAAGATCCTCCTTCAGGAGGAGGGCTTCGACAGTTTTACCCGACAGGTTGAGGACGCGTTCGCAAGCATGGACGGGCCGGATCTGGCCCCTGATCCGGCCGAGGTCGCCCGGATCGAGGCCTATTTTCAGCCGCCTGAGTTCGAAGCCCTGGCGGACCACTCGGCCGAATTGGATCGCGCCACGGCAAGTGACGAAAAGTTCGCCCGATGGGTCGAGACCAACACGGCTCCCCATCGCCGGACCGGCTATGCGATCCTGACCGTGTCTTTGAAGCCGATCGGCGAGGCTCCCGGCGATGCCAGTGCCAACCAGATGAGGGTCCTGGCCGATCTGGCCGAAACTTATGGCCATGACCAACTTCGCGTCTCGCACGAACAGAATATCGTTCTGCCCCATGTGCGCAAACGCGATCTTCCAGCGATCTACGAGCGACTTCAGGCAGCGGGTCTTGCAACCGCCAATGTCGGTCTGATCTCCGACATTATCGCCTGTCCGGGGATGGATTATTGCGCGCTCGCGACCGCGCGTTCGATCCCGATCGCCCAGGACATCGCCCGGCGCTTTGCAGACGGCGAACGGGCCAAGGCGATCGGCGAGTTCAAGATCAAAATTTCAGGCTGCATCAATGCCTGCGGTCACCACCATGTGGGCCATATCGGGATCTTGGGCCTGGAGAAGGCGGGCGTTGAAAACTACCAGATCACGCTCGGCGGCGATGCCACCGAGACCGCGGCCATCGGCAAGCGCGCCGGACCGGGCCTCGGCGCCGAAGAGGTAGGCCCGGCGATCGAGCGCCTGGTCGATGCCTATCTGGATCTGCGCGTCACCGACGACGAGAGGTTTATCGACTGCTTCAAACGCCTGGGCGTTGAGCCGTTCAAGGCGGCGCTCTATCCAGACCAGACGCGCGCCGCCGCGTGAGCACCTGCCTACCAACAACCGGAAACAGCCGATGCCGATTGTGAATGATCAGGGATTTGGCCTGGACGAAGCGATCGCCTTCACGGCCCATGACGATCTCGATGATCAGCCGAAGCACCGTGCCATCGCGGTGGATTTGCCCAATGACCGCGATCCGGCGGACCTCGCGCCGAACTTCGAGCGAATCGCTCTCATCCGCATCCCCTTTCCGTCCTTTGCCGATGGTCGCGGCTTCAGTGTGGCAAAGCGCCTGCGATCGCTTGGCTATCGGGGCCGCCTCAGGGCGCACGGCCATGTGATCGCGGACCAATACGGTCTCGCCCGTTCTTGCGGTTTCGATGAGATCGAGATCGATGATGCCCTGGCGGCGCGGCAGACGGAGAAGCAGTGGCGCGACGCCGCCAGGCGTCCCCGAACGTCGTACCGGGACAAGTACAGAAAAGGGGCCGGCCCCGCCTGAGACCGGCCCCTCTCGCAGTAGGTTCGTGGTCTACATCGTGATGACGGTGTCGAGAACCAGATCGGCGAGATCCGAACCTCCCGTCACCAGCCCGTCGACGCGGTCGGGCGGTGTTTCGCCAGGCGCAAGACCCGGCAACTGAACAGCCGGCTCCAGCAAGGCATCGAAGGCCAAGGCTTCGCCGGCGGAGAACGCGGCTTGTGGGCGACCGGCCGAGCCACCGTCCGTCGATGCCGCATCGTAGGTCAGCGCGGTACGGCCGCCCCAAAGCTCGTGAGCCTTGAAGCTCCCGGTGCTGACACCCTCGAAGGTCAAGCTCGCGTCCGTGATGCCATCATTGTCGACATCGATCATGAGCTCCAGGGCGTCGCCCTTATTTTCAACCTGCAACGCTTGCTGGCCGAAAGGACCATCGCGAACGACAATTCGATCACCTCTGATGTCAACAATGGTGTCGCCGTCAAGCTCGGCCAGGGTGCCCTCGTAATTGTCCCAGCCCCGGCCGCCTTCGAGGCGATCGCTGCCGAGACCGCCCAGCAAGACGTCATTGCCGAGACCACCGCTCAAACTGTCGCCGCCATCGCCGCCCACCAACCGGTCCGCGCCATTGGTACCGCTTAGCTCGATACCGGCGGGCTCGACCGAGATCTCGCCTGAGGCCGTGAGCAGGTTCTCCATGGCAAGCGGTCCGTTAGACTCGCCGTTCGGGTCGTAGCGCACCGCCGTGTGACCGCCCCAGATCGATTGGGTATAGAAACCACCACCTTCGATGCCCTCGAAGACCATCACCGCCTCGGCGATGTCATCGCCCTCCAGGTCGACGGTGAGCGCAACGCCCCCTTCAATGGCGGCTGTTCCCAGCGCCTCGTCGCCGAAATCGGCATCACGGACGAAAACCCGATCCCGTTCGATCGCCGCGATTGTGTCGCCATCGAGCTCAGCCAGGGTGCCCTCGTAGTTGTCCCACCCCTTGCCACCATCGAGAACATCCCTTCCGAGGCGCCCGAGCAGGACGTCGTTGCCCGCCTCACCGCCGAGCGTGTCCTCGCCGGGCGTGCCTTCCAAGCGATCGGCGCCGCCCGTGCCGGTGATGACCTGTCCCAAGGATCCGCTCGGCGGCAGCTCGATCGTCGCCAAAGGCCCGTTAGCCGAGGCGTTGGGATCGTGGGTGATCGCCGTATGGCCGCCCCAGATCGCCTTGGTCCGAAAACCGCCGCCGCTAAGCCCGTCCAACTCGATCGCGCTTTCGGCAACACCGTCACCGTCGATGTCCACCGTCAACATCATCGCTTCGTTGACGACGCCATTGCCGACCGCGGTCTCATCGAAGGCGGCATCGCGGATCAGGATCCGATCGGTGCGGAGATCGACGATCCGGTCACCGTTCAGATCGGCGAGGCTGCCCTCATAACTGTCCCAGCCGCGGCCGCCGTCGAGCACGTCAGGACCAGCACCGCCAAGCAGCACGTCGTTGCCGCCGAGGCCCACGAGCGTGTCGCCGCCGTTACTGCCTTCCAGGCGGTCGGCCCCCTCCGTGCCGAGAACCGTACCGTCTCCGGGCGTGTTCGGCTCTTCTGGTTCGTCGGGCTGTTCAGGTTGTTCCGGCGGCTGTTCAGGTTCGCTGGGCTGGTCTTGCTCCGGGATGTAGACGATCGCCGTGTCACCGGTGCCGACAAAGGTCGTGTCAAACCGGCCGCCGCTTTCACCGCCGAGGCGGATCGTCGCGTCCGTGGTGCCGTCGTGATCGGCATCGATCAGGAGTTCGAGGACGCCGCCATCCTGATTGGTCGAAAGCGCTTCCTCGTCGAACTCCGCGTTCCGAACCAAGATCCGGTCCGTGTTGATCTCACTGATGAAATCACCGTCAAGATCCTCGAGCGTTCCCTCAATCGTGTCCCAGCCAGGACCGCCATGGTGGATATCGGGACCAGGGCCGCCGATCAGAACGTCGTTTCCGCCTTCGCCGTGAAGCGTGTCGCCGCCATCTGTACCAATCAGTGTGTCCTCACCGTCCGTACCCCGGACGATGATGCCCTTGCCGATGGGACCGTCACCTTCATCCCCCTGATCGCCGGGGCCTCCTGGATTCGGCTTCGGATTGCCGGCAACGGGCGGATTACGATCGGTGCCATCGGCGTCGGCGCCGGCGAGATACCCCCAGACCGTCGCCACCGGGCCCATCGTCGTGTGCATGGCGTATTCGACGATCGGAACGCTCTTGGTGTAGCCGACATAGGTCTCATGCACCGGCCAGTCGTTGGGAAACGCCGGGAACATCTCGTCCGAGAGCGCGCCGAACGACCAGTGATAGCCCCGATCCGCAACGTTCCAGCCGCCGAACAAGGAGATGCCGTCCGGTATCTCACCCAATCCGGCCGCATCGACGATCAGGGGCTCTTGGGGATTGCGTTCGCCCAAACCTGTAGTGATCACCAGGTTGTCCGGATTGGCGCCGAGGCCGAACAGCGTGTCCCGCAGGATCGCCTCGAAATAGGCGTCCTCACCGGTCAGCGCATGGGCTTTGACCAGGATATCGGCGGCATCCGCCGGCACGGCGGAGGTGTAGCCGAACCCGTAAGGCGTCCGCGGATTGACGATCTGACCGAAACCGCCGCGATCGCCTTCGCTGATCAACCGATCCGCGAAGAACAGAAGATCGTCGAGCCCCCGCTGCAGGAGTTCCGCGTTTTTGGGGCGGTCGGTATTGGCATAGACAAGCGTCGCGTCGTGCTGGTGCTCGTTCCAGGCGATCTTGCCGTCGGACGCATAGGACGAGCTTTCGACGAAGATCTTGTGCCAGCGGTTTTCGCCGGTAGCCCTGTAGAGCTCGGCGGCTGCCAGGTTTTGCTCGTTGATCAGTTCCGCTTCGTCGGCGGCGTAGGCCGGCGTGTTCTTCTCCGCCCAGTTCATCGCCCTCACGGCGCTGTCCAGATAATCGTCGGCCAGGGCCCTGTCGTAAGGCTCGATCAGGGTCGCCGCCTTCGCGGCGACGCCGGCGTAGATGTAAGACGACCAGGCGTCCGGGGCGTAGACGAAGAGGTCAAGGCTCTCCGTCCAGCTGGTCTCGCCGCGCTGGGGATGATCCTCGCTCTCGATGCCGCCGGGCACGCCGCCATCGCTCTTCTGGATGCGCTTGTAGAAGTCGATGCTCCAAAGCGCCTCGTCGATCACGTCCGGCAGACGGTTCGAGGCCTCGGGAATGGCCAGCTCCAGCTCTTCGGCGAATTCGGGGGTGAGTTCCGCCACATCGAGCAGGTCGCGGGCAGCGAACAATTGTTGGATCCGCCGATCCCAGTCGCCGGCGTCGTGCCAGCCGCCCCAAGCGTCATCGACTTCGTTTGACGTCGCATCCTTGGCAAGCGCGGTGAAGCTGGATTCCCTGCCCAGATTGAGCCCCATGGACGTGTCCATGAGGGTCGCCTCGGACTGTTTGAAGACGAAGCCGTCATCGGGATGCAGATCGCGCGGCCGTTCGACGGAGGTGTAGGGCTCGGTCAGCTCGATGCCGCTTCGCTGGTTGTAGAAGCCCAGCATCGAGGTCTCGAACGCTTCGACCCAGACGTCGTCGGCAATGTCGAACGCGAACGACGTGCCGACACCCTCAACCTGGAGCACATAGGTCCCGGGATCGTCGAACTCGCTGAAATCGGCGCGGAAGATGTCCGTTTGGTTGAAGTTGTGGTCATAGTCAGTAGGATCTTCGACCGGCTCGTCGAGATCGAGCGTGCCGGTGAACACGACCTTGCCGGTCGCAGCATCCCTTAAGGAAAAACCCGTATCCTCGTCGTAGTCGACGGCCGGCGATGCCTTACGGCCCGCCGTCTGCTCGCCCATCCACATCGACACGTAGCCGGCCTTCACCGGGTCGCCTGGCTCGAAGCCGATCTGGTTGACGTGAACCGCCTCGCTGCGGGTGTCAGCGGGATCATAGGTGAAGGAGATCTGGTCCAGAGGGCCGTTCGCCGTTTCGATCCGATAGGTCGAGCCGGTCTCCAGGGGTTCACCGAGTTCGATGAACACGTCGTGTTGGCTGACAAACTCGTCACGGAAGGTCTCGACCTTGGCGGTGTCGATGACCTTGCTCTTCAGGAACACAGCCTCGGGCTGGCTTGAACCCTCGCCTTTTGCGGCGATCCGGTTCGAGCCTAGCTGGTTCAGCCATTTGGCATCGCCGTCGAATAGCTGCTCTTGGGTCGACGGCTTATAGCTGTCGAATGTCGCGACCTGACGACCACCGGTCGGTGGTTCGACAAGGATGCCGTAGGCCTCGCCATTGCGGAGAATGGTGCCGTTTGGCGTGATCCGATCGCTAGCTTTAGCGACATAGTCGATAAGCTGGCCCTCTGATTGAATAGTGCCGGTTTCAAATCGGAGGCCAACGATCGTTGGGCTGACGGAATAGACCGAGATCAGTTTCATGGCGGGGTCCGAGCTGGTGCAGGGACGCCGGACCTACCAACGGTCTATGCGTATTTCAACCTATAGTTTATTTTTGAGTAGATAAAATCCCGTATAGCGTTAGTTCCCGATTAACGTCCCCATGCTCGAAAGGTTGCTTTTGCGCTCATTTTCGGGGTCGCCGACATGCTTACGGACGATGGTGGACCCGGCGTAAATGTCGAAGCCGCACTCCTCTCCCATCAACGAGTAGTTGATTCGGACCCGGAACGTTCCCGGTTCTTGAACGATAAGCGATTTCTGGCTGTTGGGACCGAGGGTGGCGTGAACGCCACCGAAGCCCCGAACGGTCACCGGCAGTGGCATTTCGGCCTGGTCAATTTTGAACTCCAAGAGCCTGACCTCTCCCGGAACGATCTCTTCGGACCCGATCAGCGCCAGCCTCGGTTGCTGGGCAACTTGCAAGCGGCTCACGACCTCCATTTGCGTGACCACGCCCCAAGGCGCACAGATGGCGCCGACCATCACGGCGACCCTCAACACGGCGCTCGACCAAGAGAGATGTCGGGCCTGACCAACGATCACTTTAGAGTGATCGGCTGGCTGCTCGCGCATCCGGCCGAGATTGGCCTCAATTCGCTGTCTCAGCCAGCGTCGCGCCGGCACTTCGACTGTCGCGAAGAGGAAAGCGGACGCGGCCAGCGCGCTGACCGCGAGGACCCCCGCCAGAGCCAGCGCCTCCACAAGGCCGAGATCCTCGTAAAGCCGACCGGTCGCCATGGCCAAGAACGCTTCGCCACCTCTGAGAAGCGGCATGTGCACGAGATAGATCGCCAGCGAGTAATCGCCGAGGCGGGCCAGGATCCGGCTTCGGAAGAATCCGTGCTCGGCCGTGGCCCGTCCCAGGCTCAAAGCGACGAGAATGACGATCAGCCACAAGATCGCCACCCGCGGAGCGTCGATATGCATGGCCGCCAGCAAGACCGCGAGCCCGAGTCCGAGGGCCCAGGGCCGGCACCATCGATCGAAGCCTCGAACCACGATGATCTGATAGAGCGCAACGCCGACGATGAACATCGGCACGGCGCGCATCAGGATGAAGGGCCCCTTGATGATCCAAAACCATTGGGCGTGGGGACCGAACAAAACCACATCCGTGGCCGGCACGGCAACGAGACCCGATGGCGTCAGCGCCGCATGGGTAAAGAATTGAAACAGCGTGCCCGGCACGATCGGCGCTGCCACGCATAACAGAACCAGAATGACTGTCTTCGTCCTGGCACCTGCAAGGATCAGCAGTGGAGCGACAACGTAAACCGCCACCTCGGCCGATAGCGACCAAGTGGGAGAGTTCAACCAGGCCCAAGTGAACCAGCCGCTGGCGACGAACAGCTCCGCCAGAACATCAGCCGTCAGACTGGCCGGGGCGACATCAGTGGTTCCGGCATAGTCACCCAAAAGACGGGCAAGAAGCGCGATCAGCGTGGCGGCGGCGATCGACGGCCAGATCCGGGCAAATCGAGCCCCCTGGAATCGCAGGTAGTTGCCGGTTTCGACACCATCGGCAAACGCCTTGCTGTAGACGTGAGCAAGGACGGCACCGCTCAAAATGAAAAAGAGATCGACGGCAAGAAACAGATTTCCGGGAATACCGGACAGTCCATCTGCGTTTAATGCAGGGAGGTGGTCGTGAATGTGGAGACCAACAACAAGGATCGCCGCCACGCCGCGTAATGCGTGGATGCTCGACAGATGGCGAGCGTTCGAATGCAGGTTGGCCAACGTCACCGCCCTCCCACGACGTCGGGTCACCGCGCGAGTTGCGCTCGACTGTTTACTCTAACAGTTGAACAAGACGCCAAGAACGAAATCTTTCATAGATTATGAACGCAGCGTGACACTGGCCGTTGCGTTGGACCTTGCGTATTTAAGTGCGCTAGCCGGTGGATTGTTTAACCGGCGTGATCTACGCGCCTCGCGCGTGAGCCCCAGTGCCGGCCTCCGGTCCCGACCGCCGCGAAAACAGCTTGCGCGTCACGAACCTGATCAAAAAGCCCTGAAAAAGGCTTTCGGGGTAACGCAAGGCACCGATCGCCAGAAAGCCTGCGAAACGTCGATATTCCGATCGATAGAGTGTGGCCCGCGCGGCACTCCAGAAATTGTTGATAAGCGCGGTCCGGCGCATGCGCTCCAGGTCACGCGCGCTAAAACGCCGCAGGACGGCCGGCGATTGGTATATCTTGGCGATGGCCTCCTTGGCCAATCCGGTCTCGGCGCTGACACCGCCCATCGCGCTTGCTCCCCGCTGGCGATAAAGAAGTGCTGTGGTCTGACCCAGGCTGGCAAAAGGCCCCGCGCCGGCAAGCCTGCACCAAAACTCCCAATCCTCGCCTATTCTGAGCTCGGGATCGAAACCGCCAACCTCCCTGGCTGTCTCAGCTCGGATCGCGAGAGCACCGCCATTCACGATCAGATTTCGCCTGAGGAGGGATGGCAGTGGATCCGGGACCGGCACGGGCGGACGCGCGCTTGCCTCCTCGCCTGGAATCGATTGCCCGTCCTCGGTGATCTTGTCATGTCCGCCGATGACCGCCACGGCATTGGGATGGTTTCGGAAGGTTTCATGAAACAAAGAAAGCGCGTCGGGCGTCAGTAGGTCATCGCCGTCGAGGAAGATCACGTACCGGGCTGAGGTGCGCTCAAGGCCATGATTGCGGGCCGCGCTGACACCTCCCAAGGTCACCTCGTCGACTTTAACCCTCGGGTCGCCCGTATTCTGGGCGATGGTCACAGTGGCGTCAGTGGAACTGTCGACGACCACGATCAATTCAAAGTCCTGGAATGTTTGGTCGGTGACGCTTTTGATGGTTGGCCCGATGAAGTCCTCGATGTTTCTCGCTGGGATGATGACGGCGAACGCCGGTTGGTTGATTGCCCTGGCCATGATGTGCATCGCTCTTCCGGGAAACGCTTACAGCGACGAGGCGCTGCCGGCAGGGATAGAGCAAGTTTCTTTTCTTGGCCCCCATTTTCTGACGCTCAGCCTGGAGACGGGGCGGCTGGCAGAAGAAGGTGAACTCACCACCTACGAGCCCGGGGCCCGGGACCGGATAAACCGCCGCGGTGTCGTGCACCGAAGGGGAAAGCCCCTCGGACAGCGGGTCGGCGATCATCAGGAGCTCATTTTTACTTTCGATCGGTGGGCTCCCGGGCCCTTGGACGATCTGGTCAAACCCGTGTCAACGCGGACAAAGATAGACGAGCTCAGCTTTTTTCGCATTACGTCGCAGCAGGACCCGAATTACGCGTCCGGTGAAAGTCCGGTTCGCATCTGGCGCAAATCCAAGCCGATCGACACGGCGAGACTGGATCGCTGGGCCTTCGGTTTTATCGGCCAGCACGATCTGACCTTGGAGCTACCGCACCCTCTCCAACTCGAGACGGACTATACGCTCCACCTGGCCGATGAAGCCCGGATCGACGTGCGTTTTTCCCCGGACCATGCGGTGAGCGAAGCCGTGCACGTCAATCACAATGGTTTCGCGCCTCGGGACGGCTACAAGGCGGCCTATATGTCGGCGTATTTGGGTTCCCCTGTCCTTGAGCCGACCGCAACGCAGCCGGATCTTTTTACCACCGGGATGCATTTCGATCTGATCGACCGCGAAACCGGCCAAAGCGTGTTCAGGGGAAAGGCCGAGCTCGAAGTGCCGCAGGCGGCCGGTCTTCGCTGGGGCCTGAATTACAATGGCACGGATGTTTTTGTTCTCGACTTCAGCTCGGTCACGGAGCCGGGCCGCTACCGGGTCTGCGTCGAGGCGGTTGGATGCTCCATCACGTTCGACATCGCCCATGACGTCTGGAGCACAGCGTTCAAGACAGCGATGCACGGCCTCTATCATCAACGAAGTGGTATCGCTCTCGGTCCGCCCCACACCCATTGGCAACGGCCGCGGGACCTGCACCCTGCGGATGGTTTCAGGATCCGAAAATCCGGAGCCAGGCTGATCGACACCCGCATGGGGCTCAATCTGAAAAAGCAAGATCCCTTCAAGTCTTTGATCAAAGAAGCAACCGACGAGATTGTGCAGGACGCCTGGGGCGGTTGGCACGATGCGGGAGACTTCGACAGGCGGGCGCAGCATCTGGAGGCGGCCGCCCGTTTGCTTTTGTTGGCTGAATTTGCGCCCGAATTCGTCGCGACCACGGCCCTCAGCATCCCCGAAAGCGGCGACCAGGTGCCGGACCTGATCGATGAGGTTCTCTGGACCATCGAGTTCTACCGCCGGATCCAGGAACCGGAAGGCGGCATCCCGGGAGGCGTGGAAGCCGACGAGCATCCCCAGTTCGGCGAAGGCAGCTGGATGGTCTCCCAGGAGCTGTTCGTCTATGCCCCCGATCCTTGGTCCACTTACCTCTACGTCACCGCCGCTTTGCGCGCAGCCTCCCTCTTACAAGAGGCCAGCCCGCAACACGCCGAGCGCCTGCACAAAAGCGCGCTCGAGGCCATGGCCTGGGCCGAACGGCATCTGGACGCCGAGGAAGCCGGCCATTGGCAGGTTCGAAACGCACGCAACCTGGCCGCTTTGGAGTGCTACCGGCAGACCGGGGCCGAGCGCTGGCACGAGCTGTTCCAGAGGACCAGCGTATTCCCGAAATCACCCGGCAAGCGTTGGACCGATCGTCAGTTCGACGCAGCCTACGTTTACGCGAAGCTCGATCGGCCCACCGACCGGGCGATCAAGCAGGCGGGCGTCGATGCTATCATCCGCAGGGCCGAATGGCTGATGCACGACAAGCGTCGAGGCGGTTTCGGTCAGCTGGTCGATCCCCACGTGCCCTATGGCTACAGCTACACCTCGACGATACCGGCGGACGCGGCCAAAGTTCTGGTGCTGGCCCATGCGCTCACCGGTCGGGACGCGTTTCGCGACGCGATCATCGCCGACGCCCAGTTCGGGCTCGGCGCCAATCCCGACAATATGAGCTACACGACCGGTCTCGGTCATCGGACCCCGAGGGCACCGCTGATCGTCGACATGGCGATCTTGGGAGCGCCGCCGCCGCCCGGTATAACGCTTTTCGGGCATATCGATTGGCGAGGCCGACCGAAACATTTCGCGACCGATCTGGTCCAGCCTCACATGTTCCCGGCCTATCCGGATGATTGGCCGATCCACGAAATGTATCACGGCTTCACCATGGCCGTTCCGATCACCGAGTTTTCGATCCACGCAACGATCGTACCGACCGCTTTCGTCTGGGGTTACCTTGCAGCTTCAGGCTGAGCGTCCGACCGGCGCTGATTTGACACCATAAAGGCAAGAGTATGCGAGTATTGATCAACCTGAACGTGTACAAATATCCGATGAAGCAAGATCTTCGTACAATTCTGTGCTTACGAAACGATCTTGCTAGTTGAATAACCGTCGCATTAGACTTCGGGCGTTCGACCTGTGATAGCAGCGCATGGGTCTCAGGTGTCGCTCGAACGGGCGGCGCGCGATTGACCGCGTGGCGATAGCGGATAAGGACATCATGCGATCGAACAAGGGCCGGAATGACTACCGGTAATTCTCGAGCACTTTCCAGCGCCGTGCGGCAACTGCCACCAACCCCGGCTGTCGCCTATGGCAGCGAACGCGATCGGCCGAGTTTCGACATTGATCTGTCGGCTGTGCTGCGAACGCTATGGCGCCAACGGTGGGTGGTCATTCTCTGCGCGCTCATGGGCGTCATCCTCGCCGGCCTGTTCGGAGCCTCGATCCGACCAGACTTCACGAGTACCGCCAAGGTGATGCTCGACAGCCGAGAAACCGAGCTCACGACCTCGCAGGCGGTGCTCTCGGCGCTCAACCCGACCGACGAGGTGGTGGAAAGCGAGATCGAGCTGATCCAGTCCCGCTCGATCCGTGAGCGGGTAGCCTATCTCCTCGATCTGGGTCTGATCATGCAGGCTCGAGATCAGTCGAAACGTCATCCGCTGGCGGAACGGATCGAGGATTGGGTTGGGCCGATCAATTGGAACGCACCTTACGAGTTGCTCCCTGAAACGGTTCGGAACCTGCTTGAAGAGGAGGAAGAACCGGATGAGCCGATCAGCATCAAGGACCAGATCGACTTTCTGGGCTCGCGCATTTCGGCCAGGCAATTGGGCAACACGTCGGTCATCGCCATCTCGGCGACGGATTTTGATCCCGGTTTCGCAACCGAACTGGCCAATCTGACGGCTTCGGAATATCTGGCGCTCCAGGTCGACTGGAAAACGAGCGCGACGTCGGACGCCAATACCTGGCTCGAGGACCGTATCCAGGAGCTACAACAGGAGATCTCAGAGAAGCGGGTCCAGCTCGATCGCATCCGGAGCGCCGTCGGTAGCGTCGACGAATCCGGCAGCACGCTGCTCGCGCGTCAGCAAACGATGGTCAACGAGCGTCTGCTCGATGCTCGAAGCGCTCGCATCCGCTTGCAGACCGCGGTGGCTGAGTTTGAACAGAAGCTCGCCGAACAGGGACCGACGGCCCTGGTCTCCGAGATCGACAGCGTGGTCGTCAGTCAATTGCGGGTCCAGGTCGCCGCCCTGCAACAGGAGCTTGCCGAGCTGTCGAGTGTCTATGGCCGTCAGCACCCGACATATCTGGACGTCAGCGCGCGGTTGCAAAGCGCGCTCAGCGGGATCGCGTCCGAGGCGGAGAAGGAACTCACCAGACTGCGGACCGAACTGCGCGCGGCCGGCAATGAGGAACGGGAGCTCGAGTCCGAGCTCGCCCGATACAGTGAGCGAGATCAGAGCCTCAATGACGAACGAACAGAGATCAGCCGTCTCGAGAGCGAGGTCGCGTCCCTGCAGGAGGTCTTGGACGGCTACCAGTCGCGCTATAAGGAGACCAATGAGCAGGCCTCGATCCTGCGCCCCGATGCCCGGATCATCAGCCAGGCGTCACGCCCCGACAATCCTGATCCTCCGAGCGGCAAGCTGATCCTTTTGGTCGGTTTCACCCTGGCGACCGCCCTCGGGCTCGTCCTCGCTTACCTACGCGACATGCTTGACGGCACGCTTAGGACCGGCCCCGATGCCGAGCGCATCCTCAATGTGCCGATGGTCCAGGCAATCCCGACCGTGCCCAAGCCGTTTCGGGATGCGCCCGCCGACTATGCCAGTGCCAAGCCCGGCTCCGCCTACGCCGAGAGTTTACGGGCTGTTTTGCTGGAATGCGTTGCCGGCAGACGGGATTCCGAGACCGCGCGGGTTCTGGTCACATCAGCGGTGGCCGGCGAAGGCAAGAGTTCCGCCGCCGCGTCCATGGCCCGGCTTTGGAGCGGCGCCGGCCTGAAGGTGGCCCTGGTGGAGTGTGATCTCCGACGCCCCTCCCTGGCCCATATCCTTCGCCTTGGTAGCGGCCCGGGGCTGGTTCAGTTCCTAGAAGGCAACGCACTGCCGTCCGACATCCTACGGGTCGATCCGGTTAGTGACACCACCGTCGTCTGTGCCGGCAGCATCACCCACAACTCCCTGTCTCTGCTCCGTAGCTCGCAGTTCGCCGCGTTCTTGTCCTATTTGGAAAGCAATCACCAACTGATCATCATCGACAGCCCGCCGGTGGTACCCCTTCCGGATGCCCAAGCGCTGGCCGAGCATGTCGACACAGCCGTATTCCTTTGCCGGTGGGGCAGAACCAAAAGCGCGGTCGCCGCATCGGGCGTCCGGATGCTCGTCCGTCCGGCCGGCCCGCTTGTGCTTGCCGCCCTCTCCCAGGTCGATATGGACAAGTATAAGGCCTACGACAGCGCCTATGATCAGACCGAGTACAGTCATTACTATGCCAATTGATCGGTTCCAGACGCCGACGCCGATAGTTTTTTCCGGACGGCGAAGTTGACAAGCTTATCCGAGACGTCCGGCCTCTCCACGGCCGAGGAGAATGAAACCGAGACCGGTGTTTTCGGTCATCTCAAAGCCTACCTGCGCGTCGGCGATCTGGGCTTTATGGCACGCCGCTATCTCGGTCTCCCGGTTTGGAGGTCGGAAGATTTTCTCCCGCGGATGGATGCGAGAGAAAGCCAGCGCCTCGTACGAATAGCGTTGGCGCTGCGGGGGGATGACTATCGACCGGCCTTTTTCGTCCATGGTGTCCTGCCACGCTCCGGCACCAATTTCGTCGCCAATGCCATCGCGCTCCACCCACACACGTCCGCCTATCCCCGCCAGATGTTCGAATTCCCGGCCCTTCGCCTGAAAGCCGGTGCGGTGGCTCTCAGAAGTGAGTTTTTGGCCCTGTTTCCCCGCAACCAGGGCTCGGTGAGCGACCACGAATTGCTCGGCTATCTGATCTCCGGCTGGATGCGGTGCCTGCAGCACGAGGCCGGCGATCGGGCGCTGCTGTTCAAGTGTCCGCATGCCCAGAATATTGGCCTGTTCTCGAGC
The DNA here is from genome assembly GCA_050331695.1 of Geminicoccaceae bacterium. GTDB lineage: Bacteria > Pseudomonadota > Alphaproteobacteria > Geminicoccales > Geminicoccaceae > JBHJGP01. The sequence goes on along the minus strand of JBHJGP010000017.1, from coordinate 94,830 downwards.
CTTTACCCGCGGGACAAGCTTGTCTTGTGCCTGCGAGACGGGCGCGACGTGATCGCGTCTTCGATGAAGACCTTCAGTGGTTCGCCCTGGCGAAAGAGCTTCGGCCAGATGGCGGCAGAGTGGGCGGCAGCAACGGAGGCCATGCTCACCTTCGAGGCTGGCCGGGTGAATACGAACCCCAATGTGCTGGTCGTCCGCTATGAGGACATGGTCCGCGAGCCGAACGCGACGATCTCCCGCCTGCTGACCCATCTGGGTTTGAACGAGGACGACTATCCGTTCGATCAGCTGGCCGCCATGCCAGTGTTCGGCTCCTCGACCAATCAGGCCGAGGGCACATCTCGCTGGCAACCGACCGCCGCGGATCAGAACTTTTCGCCGATCGGCCGATGGCAGTCCTGGCCGCCTCGGCAAAAGCGAGCTTTCGAGCGTATCGCTGGCGACGCGCTGGCGCAGGCCGGCTATGCGTGAACCGATCAGCCCGGATCACGGCGCGCACACAACATTCGGCGACGGACGCTCCTCGGGCCGGCGGCTCGACCAGCTTCCGGCACCCCAATTCATCGGCATCGGTGCTCAAAAATGCGCGACCACTTGGCTCGCCGAGATGCTGAGCGGTCACCCGGACCTGTTCATGGTGAGCGGCAAGGAAGTGGATTTCTTTTCGCATCACTACGCCAAGGGCGTGGCCTGGTATCAGACGGCCCATTTCCGCGATGCGGCCGGCCGCACTGGCGGCGAGATCTCTCCGTCCTACCTGGTCGATCCCTTTGCCGCCGAAAGAGCCCATGCCTTCGCGCCCGACTTTAAGATCATCGTCGCCTTGAGGGATCCGGTGGAAAGAGCCTTCTCCAACCACCTCCACGAGCTGCGTAAGCACAACTACCCGCTCGACGACCGAACATTCGAAGCCGGCCTCGCCCAAAACCCGATGTATCTGGAGCAGTCCCGCTACGGCCATTACTTGCGATTTTGGTTCGACCGGTTCGGCTCGGATCGGATCCACGTGGTGTTTCAAGAGGAGATCCCATCGGATCCGGTCGTGGCGGCGGCTCGAGTCTACCGATTTCTTGGCGTGCGAGACGACGTCATACCGTCCGGGATCGACGAGCGAACCCACGCGAATGTGGGCTATCGCAATCAAGGATTGATGCGGGCGCTTCGGCTCATGGCTAAAGGCGCCAAACGAGCCGGCCTCGATCGGATCGTGAAGCTGGCGAAGGAAACACCCGGCATCGGTACGCTGTACCGAGCCAATCTCCGCGACTTCCGCGTCGAGGTTCAGCCGATGCGCGAGGAAACCCGCGAGTGGATTGCCTCTTATCTCAGCGACGACATGCGCTCTTTGTCGGTGATGCTGGGAGGTCGGGAGCTGCCTTGGCCCTCTTGGCAGATGGTCGAAGGCGATCGGCCCGCAGCCGTGGCGGTGGCGAGGAGCGCTTGAACGATTTTCATGGCGAAGGGCTTCGTTCCGTGACCGCACGAGAAACCGAAAAAACGGTCCAGTTGGATCCGGAGATCGCTACCAAGGTGGGTGTGATCGGCACAGGCTTCATCGCCGCCAATCTCGTTCACAATCTGCTCCGGCGCGAAGACTGGACGCTGAGCCGGGTGCTGACCCGGCGGCCCGTCGATCAGGTGGAGGGTTTCCCCGCCGCCGAGGCCTTGACCGACAGCATCGACGAGCTGATCGATCGATCGGACGTGATCATCGAATGTACCGGTGACGTGCTCTGGGCCTCCCACACCATCGGCAGGTGTCTCGAGGCAAAGCTGCCGGTGGTGACCTACAATCCGGAATTTCACGTCACCACCGGCTCGCACTATGTGGACCGTGGCTTCCTCACCGAAGCCGAAGGTGACCAGCCGGGCTCGATCGCGGCGCTGTACGAGGACGTGGTCGAGATGGGCTTCGAGCCCCTGGTTCTCGGCAACATGAAGCGGTTTCTCAACCGCGACCCGACACCCGACGAGATGGCCTTTTGGGCCGCGAAGCAGCATATCAGCCTGACCATGGTGACGGAGTTCACCGATGGTACGAAGCTGCAGATCGAGCAATGTCTGGTCGGCAACTATTTCGGCGCGGACATCGCCCAGGAGGAACTGCTAGGTCCCCAATTGGATGATCTCAACGAGGTCGCTCAAACCCTGGGCGCGGCGGCTGACGCCCATGGCCGCCTGATCACCGATTACATGCTGTCGTCGACATCGCCTCATGGGGTTTTCATCGTCGGCCGCCATCAGCCGGACCAGATGCAACCGCTCAACTATCTGAAGATGGGCGACGGCCCCTACTACATGCTGGTCTATCCCAGCGTCCTCGCCCACCTCGAGATCTTCAAGACCTTGGCCAGGCTTCGTCGCGGCCAAAGCGTCCTCCTCAACAATGCTGAGGCCCCAGGCATTTCGGTGGCGGCTCTCGCGAAACGGCCGCTGGCAGCTGGCGAAAAGATCCCCCGCGGCACCGGCAGCTTCGATCTCCGGGGCATCTGCGTGCGCAATGCCGACCGGCCGGATCACCTGCCCATCGGTCTGGCCCAGGACATGGTCGTCAGGCGCGCCGTCGCACCCGGTCAGATCCTGACAATGGAAGACGTCGACCTTCCCCAAAGCGAAGCTCTCGACGCCTGGACCACGATCAGCCACAGGTTCGAGACCGCCTCGAAGGCGATCGCCTGATGGAGCGCGTTCCCACGAACATTCCGGACGTCCTGCTCTTCCGCCCCAAGCGTCACGGCGATGCCCGGGGTTTTTTTTCGGAGATATTCAATGCCGACGCCCTCAAAGAGTTCGGCATTGATTTCCGGGTCGTGCAGGAGAATCACAGCCGGAGCGCCGCCCGGCTAACCCTTCGCGGTCTCCACTTTCAAAGGGCACCCTACGCGCAAGCGAAGCTGGTTCGGGTGTTGAGAGGGGCCCTGCTCGATGTGGCGGTCGACCTTCGGCAAGGGTCATCCACCTACGGCCATTATGTAGCAGCAGAGCTCAGCGACGAAAACGGTCTGCAAATGCTGGTGCCGAAAGGGTTCGCACACGGGCTGTTGACCCTCACCGCCGATACCGACGTGCTCTATCTGGTCGATCATCGATACGTGCCGGAAGCAGAAGACGGCGTAAGATGGGACGACCCTACACTTGAGATTGATTGGAAATTAGGAAGTGAACAACCAGTGATTAATGACCGGGACCTGACTTGGCCTTTACTGACATAGAGATCGTCTTGTTTTGCCCTGAACGGCTCGACATTTTGATTTGTTGACCGGCGGTACTCATGTCTTTTGATACAGGTGGAAACTGGAACAAATGGTCATGGAACGGGTCCTAGTCACCGGCGCCGGCGGCTATATCGGCACGACACTGGTGCCCATGCTTCTCCAAGCAGGCTACACGGTCCGTGCCATCGATCGTTTTTTCTTCGGCGCGGAGCTCCTCGAAGCCGACCCAAAACTGGAGTTACGTCGTCAGGATACCCGGCTTCTGGAGCGCGCGGATTTCGAGGGTGTGGATCACGTCATCGATCTGGCGGCGATTTCCAACGATCCCAGCGGCGAGCTCTTTCAAGAGGCGACGCTCCAGATCAATCATCGGGCGCGGGCCCGATGCGCGCATCTGGCGAGAGCCGCAGGCGTCACTCGATACATACTGCCCTCCTCATGCAGTCTTTACGGCTTTCAGGATCCGGATGTGATTTGCGGCGAGAACCATCCGACCAACCCGCTCACCACCTACGCCAAGGCCAACAAGAGCGCCGAGGAAGATGTCCTGCCGCTCGCCAGCGACGGGTTCTGCGTGGTCGTCCTCCGCCAGGCCACCGTCTACGGCTACAGCCCGCGCATGCGTTTCGATCTCGCCATCAACGGCATGACCCACGGCGCCTGGAAAACGGGACAGCTGCCCCTGATGCGGGACGGCTCCCAGTGGCGGCCGATGGTTCACGTCCAGGATACGGCCCGCGCCCAATGCTTCATGCTCCAGGCCCCGGTCGAGGCGATCAACGGCGAAATCTTCAACGTCGGCAGCGACCGCAACAATTATCAGATCGGTCCGCTGGCCGACGAGGTGGCCGCGGCCGTTCCTCGGGACGTCCAGATCGAATGGTATGGCGATCCCGATCACCGCTCCTACCGGGTGGGCTTCGATAAGATCGAGGCGCTCGGCTGGCGCGCTCAGAAGGTGGCCGCCGATGGTGTCGAGGAGATCTGCCGACACCTGGAAGCAGGCGATATCGACAAGACCACCGAGACGATCACCCTCGCCTGGTACCAGGATCTGCTGCGATGGCACCGGATCATCAAGGACATCGAGCTCGAGGGCGGGATCATCGACATACCCGGCATCGACCGATTGCTTAAAACCGATTGGGCGGCCGGCTGATGAGCCTGAAAGGCATCCTCCTCGCCGGCGGCTCCGGCACCCGGCTCTTTCCGATCACCCGCGCGGTCTGCAAACAATTGCTGCCGGTGTTCGACAAGCCGATGATCTACTACCCGCTGACCACGCTGATGCTGGCGGGCATCAGGGACATCCTGGTGATCACCACGCCGGCCGAACAGGATGCCTTCAGGCGGCTGCTAGGCGACGGCGGCCAATGGGGGCTAAATCTGAGCTACGCCGTCCAGCCGAAACCGGAAGGTCTGGCCCAGGCTTTCATTATCGGCAGGGACTTCATCGGTGATGACCGGGTCGCCATGGTCCTGGGCGACAATATCTTCTTTGGCCATTATTTGCGGGTCGATCTCAAGAACGCGGTCTCGGCCGACGCCGGCGCCACCGTCTTCGGTTATCGGGTCAGTGATCCCGAGCGCTACGGGGTGGTCGAGTTCGACGATGCCGGCCATGCCACAGGCATTCACGAGAAACCGACCCATCCCCGGTCAAACTACGCGGTGACCGGCCTTTACTTCTACGACAACCAAGTCGTGGATATCGCCGCCCAGCTGGAGCCGTCAGACCGGGGTGAGCTTGAGATCACGGCCGTCAACCAGCACTATCTCGAGCGCGGCAAGCTTCGGGTGGAACGTCTGGGCCGTGGCTATGCCTGGTTCGACGCCGGCACCCACCAGAGTCTCCTTCAGGCCAGCGAATTCGTCCGCACCAATCAGGAGCGCCAGGGCTTTCTCGTAGCCTGTACCGAAGAGGTCGCCCTGGTGATGGGCTGGATCGACCGGGCCAAAGTGCGCGAACTTGCCGCTCCGCTCGCCAAGACCCACTACGGCCAGTATCTGCTCGATCTCTCGCGCTCCCACGAACCCTGGCGCGCTGGCCAGATCGACTGAAGCAACCTGCGTCCGGACGGACGCAGATAAGTTGCTCTAACCGGCGAACCGGTGGCTCGGCAGGCCTTCGATGCCGACATCGACCGCGAGCAGCGCGCCCTCGTTCGGATTGGCGGCGAAGTCGTCCTCGGTCATGCCGTGGCTGAGTGAGGTCACGAACAGGGTTTTCATCTCGTCGCCGCCGAAGCAACAGGAGGTGGGGTGCCGCAGCGGCAGATCCAGGATCCGGTCGATCGATCCGTCCGGCGCGTAGCGGATCAGGCAGGAGCCGTCATGGCGGGCGTTCCAGACGAAACCTTCGACATCGACCGCCGAGCCGTCGGGCATGCCGTGTTCCTCGGTGTGGCAGAAGGTCCGGCGGTTCGTGATGACCCCGGTTTCAGCGTCGAAATCGAATGCGTAGAGATCGCTCGCCAAGGTATCGCCGAAATAGAAGGTTCGGTCGTCGGGGCTCCAGGCCACCGTATTGGAGATACCGAAGCCGCCACCGAAATGGGCGAAGCCGCCATCCGGGTCGACCCGGTAGAGATTACCGCCCCACCGGTCGATCTCCTTGGGCCGGCCATCCCAATCGATATTGTTCTGCATGGTGCCGAACCACAGCCGTCCCCGGCTGTCACAGCGTCCGTCGTTCGCCCGATTATCCGGGTGAGCGAGATCAGGCTGGCAGAAGAGGTCGGCTCTTCCTGACGCGAAATCGAAGAGATAGATGCCATCGCGCAAGGCCAGGACCGCGCCGCCCCGCTCACGAAGCGCCATGCAGCCGATGACATCGGGAACCGACCAAACCCGTTTGTGGCGGCTTCGCGGATCCAGTGACCAGATCTGCTTGGCGACGATATCGACCCAGTAGAGCGTGCCGCTTCTCTCGTCCCAGACGGGGCCTTCGCCGACAATGTTACGATCGGAAGCGAGAACACGGATGCTGGTCACGAGGTCTCGTCCAGAATCGCCTTCATCGCCCACAACAGCTCCCGTCGGGCATTCGGGTCATCCATCGCATCGAGCCGGCGGCTCAATTCCAGGAGCAGCGACGCGTAATCATTGTACCAGTCGGTCTCGATCTGGGCCGGCTCGATCCGTTTCCGCTCTTTGACCGGTGCCGGCGTCTCGCCGACGACCAGGTCCACCGCCTCGTCCAACTGCGGCATGAGAATTCGGGCGGCGTCCACGCCCTTCCCGGCAATCCGCTCCTTCAGCGCGGCCCGCGCCTTATCCTCGCCATGGGTCAGAAATATGCCCTGGCGGGCGGGCAGCCGTTCCTCGATCCAGCGCAACAGCTCGGCCTGATCGGCATGGGCCGAGTAGTTGCCGATCGACCGGATGCTGGCATTGACCGCCACCTCGAGCCCGTGGATCTGGACCGATTTCTCGCCGTTCATCAACAGTGATCCGAGCGTCCCGGGTGCCTGATAGCCGACCATCAACACGGTGGCGTCACGCTGCCAGAGATTATGCTTGAGGTGATGGCGGATCCGCCCGGCATCGCACATGCCGCTGGCGGCGATGATGATGGCGCCGGAACGGATCTTATTGAGCGCCTTGCTCTCGTCGACGGATTTGATGAAGTGGAAGTTGGGATTGCTGAACAACTCCGCCTCATCCAGCTCCATGTCTTCGAGCGTGCCGCTGTGTTTGACGAAGACGGACGTGACCCGATTGGCGAGGGGGGAATCCAGGAAGACCTGCCGTTCCGGGATCTCTCGCCGCGCCATCAAGAGCCCGATATCGTGGAGCAGTTCCTGGGTGCGCTCGACGGCGAAAGCCGGAATCAGAAGGTTGCCGCCCGCCTCGTGTGCCCGATTGATCTCCGACTTCAAACGGTTGCGCCGGGCTTCGAGCGTCACGTCGTCCCGGTCGCGATTGCCGTAGGTGCTTTCGCAGACGATGTAATCGAACCCGTCCGGCGCATCGGGACGCTCGTGAAACACTTTCTCGTCCGGGCCGAGATCGCCGGAGAACAGAAGCTGGAGCGTTTGTCCGCCCTGATCCTCGACGCTGAGCTCGATGGAACCGGATCCCAAGATATGGCCGGCATTCCAGTATCGGGCGCGAACACCAGCGATGGCATCGACCCAGCTTTCCATGGCGACAGGCTCGATCAGCTCCAGCACCGCCTCCGCGTCGCGTAAGGTGTAGATCGGCTCGATCTCCGGTTTGCCCTGGCGCCGGTTTCGCCGGTTGATCCGTTCGACCTCGCTCTCCTGTATGTTGCCGCTGTCCGGCAGCATGAAGCTCATCAAGTCAGCGGTCGGCGCCGTCGCCAGGATCCGCCCCCGAAACCCGTTGGCGTAAAGCTTCGGCACCAAACCCACATGATCGATATGCGCGTGGGTTAACAAAAGCGTCTCGATGAGGCCTGGATCGAAGGGAAAAGGCTTGTAGTTGAGCTCGCGGATCGAGCGGTTTCCCTGAAACAAGCCGCAATCGACCATGCACCAGCCGGTCGCCGTCTCGAGACCGTAGCAAGAGCCGGTGACAGTCCCAGCCACGACGAAAAAGTGAAGCTTGGCGGTCATGAGATCAGCTCTCCAGGGGTTTGGCGCTCGCGGGACAGATATTGTAGTACCCGCAGATGCGGGCCCAGGCCTCATCGGCGCTCTCGACATAGTCGAACAGCTCAAGGTCCCGCTTCGAGATGACACCTGCCGCGACCATCGCATCGAAATCGACGACCTTGGTCCAGAAGCTCTTGTCGAACAAAAGAATGGGGACCGGCTCCATCTTCTTGGTCTGGATCAGGGTCAGGGTTTCGAACAATTCGTCGAGTGTGCCGAAGCCACCGGGAAAACCGACGACGGCCTTGGCCCGCATCAGAAAGTGCATCTTGCGGATGGCGAAATAGTGAAACTGGAAACAAAGATCCGGCGTGATGTAGCGGTTTGGGGCCTGCTCGTGGGGGAGGACGATGTTGAGGCCGATGCTCTCGCCGCCGGCCTCCTCTGCGCCCCGATTGGCCGCCTCCATGATACCGGGGCCGCCGCCGGTCACGATGACGAACTCCCGCTCGTCGCCCGCTAACCCTTGCCCCGCCCTGGTCACGCGCTCGGACAGATCGCGCGCCTCGGCATAGGCCCGGTCCTCGTCGAAGATCGGGTTTTCGCCGGCACCATTGGCTTTCTCCGGCGACCGGGTCCGGGAACTGCCGAAAATGACCAGGGTCGACGCGACCCGATGCTCGGCCAGCAACAGATCAGGTTTGAGTAGCTCTAGAGACAGGCGTAAAGGGCGCAGCTCGTCTCGCGTCAAAAAATCCTGGTCGGCGAAGGCGAGGCGATAGGCCTCGGCCTTGGTTTGCTTGGTTTCCAGGCCTCGCTTGGCCCGAGAAACATCTTCCGAGGCCGAGGGAAAGGGCACCCGATAGTGGAACGGATCGAACACGAAACGAAAAACTCCTACTCCTTCACCGCACCGGTGAGCGAGCTGACATAGTGCTCGACGAAGAACGAATAAAAAATGGCGACCGGGATCGAGCCCAGAAGCGCGCCGGCCATGCGCGAGCCCCAGTGATAGACGTCACCCTCGACAAGCTGGGTGAGCACGGCGACGGGTACGGTTTTCTTCTCATTCGACTGAATAAAGGCGAGCGCGTAAATGAACTCGTTCCAGGACAAGGTAAAGGCGAAGATGCCCGCTGAAATGAGGCCCGGCACCGCCAGCGGCAGGGTGATCTTGCGCAAGATCTGGAGGCGGGACGCGCCGTCGATCAGCGCGCATTCCTCGAGCTCGTAGGGAATCGATTTGAAGTAGCCGATCAGGAGCCAGGTGCAGAACGGGATCAGGAAGGTCGGATAGGTCAGGATCAAGGCCATCGGGCTGTCGAACAGACCCAGCTTGAAGACCATTGTCGCCAGCGGAATGAACAGGATCGACGGTGGCACCAGATAGGCAAGATAGATCGATAGGCCGACCCACTGAGAGCCTTTGAACTTAAGCCGCTGAATGGCGTAGGCCGCGAGCACGCTGGCGAAGATCGACAGTGCGGTGGCAACGATCGCCACCGTCATCGTGGTCAAAAGCCAAGTCGGATAATCGGTCTGGAACAAAAGCTTGTTGATGTTTTCGAGCGTCGGCGAGTGCACCCATAAGGGATTATAGTCTTTGTAGTTGTAGAGCTCCTCGTTGGACTTCAGCGTCGTCACCGTCATCCAATAGAACGGAAACAGGAGGATGATGACGAAGCAAGCCAGCGGCACGTAGATCGTGACGACCCGGTAAGGCAGGGAGCTGATCTGCACCCGTTCTTCAGGCCGGTCGGGCGCCTCGATGTTTGGTGCTGCGGGTTCGTCGGCATAGCGACGGGCTGTGTCAGTCATCACCTTCTCCCTGCTGCCACTTGCGCCGGGCAAGCCCGAAATAGCTGAATAGGGTGGCGGTGATCAGGAACGGGATCATGGCGACCGCGATCGCCGACCCCTCGCCCAGCTGACCGCCGGGGATCGCCCGCTGGAAGGCCAGCGTCGCCATCAGATGGGTAGAATTCACCGGTCCGCCGCGGGTGATCGCGTATACGAGTTGGAAATCGGTGAAGGTGAAGATGACGGAGAAGGCCAGAACCACGGCCAATATCGGCATGATCATCGGATAGGTGATGTGGCGAAAGCGCTGCCAGCTGGTGGCGCCATCCAACATCGCGGCTTCGTAAAGGGACGGAGAGATCGTCTGCAGCCCCGCCAGAAGACAGATGGCGACGAACGGGATGCCCCGCCAGATGTTGGCCGCCATCAGCGAGAGCCTCGCGTTCCAAGGCTCGCCTAAGAAATCGATATAGGTGTCGCGCCAGCCGAGCACGTCGACCAGAACGTAGGAGATCACCGAGAACTGCGGATCGTAGATCCACCAGAACGCGATCGCGGAGAGAACGGTCGGCACGATCCAGTTGATCAGGATGATGGCGCGGAGGAAAGACTTGAACGGCAGGTGATTGTTCAGGATCAGGGCCAGCCTCAGACCCAGCACGAACTTCCCGATCGTCGCGATGATCGTGTAGAGCAGCGTATTGAACACCGACAACCAGAAGATCCGGTCGGTCCACAAAAGCTCATAGTTGAAGAACCCGACAAATTCCCCTTCGCGCCCAATCCGGGTGTCGGTGAAGGCGAGCCAGATACCAAGCCCGAGCGGATAGGTTAAAAAAACCAAGAGCAGCAACGCCGCCGGCATCATGCAGATGACGATCAGAAAGGCCTTGGAATCGAACAACCGATCCAAAAAGCCGTCCTGGCGCCGAGTGAAATCTACCGAAGCAGTGGTGGTCGCCAACGCCGTTCCCTTTCGCGAATAGGCGACGCCGCCCTCAGGGAGCGACGCCGCCTGGCCATCGTCGGATCAGCGATCAGCTGCGGTAGTAGCGCTTGATCCGTCGCTCGGCCTCGGCCGCCGCCTCTTCCGGCGTGGCCTGATCAGCACAGACGCTTGCCACCATCTGGACGACCACGAAGTCCGCGAGCACGGCCTGCGACGCCTCGCCGAGGCTGCCGCGATAGCCGTCCCAGAGACTGTCGGAGAAGACCCCCTTATAGGCCTCGTGCTTGGGGTCGACCGTCCAGACCGGGCTCTCGTCATAGGCCTTGAGCGGATGGTTCCAGTAGCCGATGCACTCCTCAAGCCAGGTGCCGTACTGCTCCTTCTCCATCATGAAGGTCAGATAGGCCTTCGCGGCATTCGGATAGGGCGTGTAGTCGAACACCATCGAGTTCACGACCAGCGCCGTTTCCGTTGGCCGGCCGGGCTTCTCGCCGATCGGCATGCGCGCGTGGAAGGTATCCTTGGCGATCTCCTGCACGGCGGCCTCCTCGGAGGTCTTGGCCGCGTAGTAGATGGAGATGCCGTTCTGGGTCCAGCCGATCTGGCCGGCGAGGTAAGCCTTGTTGTTCGACGCGTCGAGCCAGGAGAGCGTGCCCGGAATGAAAGTCTGGTACAGCGCTTTTCCGTAGTTGAGCGCCTCGATGGTCTCGGGGCTGTTGATGATAACCTGGTCATTCTCGTCGACCGCCGCGGCACCATGGGACCAGATCAGCCAATGGGTCCAGGAATTGCCGTCACCCACGGCATTGCCGAGCGCCAGCCCGCCGGGATGTCCCGCGTCCTTCATTTTCTGGCTGAATTCCAGGAAGCCGGCATGGTCGGTCGGCACCTCGTCGAAGCCGGCCTCGTTGGCCCAGGACTTGCGGTAGGCGATGCGACCGCCTGAGGCGCCGATCGGCAGCGAGATCCAGTTGCCGGTCTCCTCGTCCTTGCCCATCCGCTCGGCCAGCGGCCACCAGCCGCCATACTTGGCGCCGAGATAGTCGGCGATGTCGGTGACATCGACCAGATTGTTCTTGAACTGATGGGGATCGTCCTTGAAGCCGACGATGATGTCCGGACCGCTGCCGACATTGGCGGCGACGGCGGTCTTGGGCCTCAAATCCTCCCAGCTTTCGAACTCGACCTTGACCTCAACGCCGGTGGCTTCCGTGAATTTCTTCGTGTTGGCGAGAAACACGGTTTCGTCGGGATCGACGAACTTGGCCGGCCGGAGAACCGTTAAGGATGCACCATCCTCGATCGGCAAATCGGGTGCGGCCACGTCGGCAACGGGGATTTCGGCCCTCAGCGCCTTGCCACCCATCGCCAGCGTGGTCGCGGCGCCGGCGCCGATCGCCAGTGTGTCGCGACGCGAAAATCTGCTCATTGGTTTAGCTCCCATTTGATCGTCGTCCGTCGTCATAGCCGGGGAGCTTGGAGGCCACCCTCGGTCGCGATGGATCCTGATCATCCTGCACCAAGGACTGATCCCCGGCAACAGAACGCAAACCGGAGCCGCTTTGGCTCAAGCGTCACCAACTATTGATGGGCAGTCCGTTTATTCTCTGGATCTCCAGCCAGATCCCGCTGTGGTCGCGGTCACCCCAGCCATTCTTGACCATGGAGGCGAAGAGACCCGTGACCGTCTCGGTCACCGGCAAGGCAAGCCCAAGCGTTGCCGCGAGTTCGCTCGCGGTATCCAAATCCTTTAGATGAAATTTGGCCGGACCACGGACCTCGAAGTCCCGCTCGACCATCCGCTTGCCGTGAACCTGCAGGAGGATGGAATCGGCATAGCCACCGGCGAGCGCATGGCGAACAGCGTCCGCATCGGCGCCGCCCGCATCCGCCAAAGTCAGCGCTTCAGCAATCGCCGCGAGCGCGTTACCGACGATCAAATTGTTGCACAGTTTCGCCAGTTGGCCGGCGCCCGCCGGGCCCACGCGGACGGGCCGGCCCAGGAGCTCGAGAAACGGCAGCGCGCGGCCGAACGCCTCCTCGCTGCCACCGGCCATGATGGCGAGCTTGGCGGCAGCGGCACCGGGCGGCCCTCCCGACACCGGAGCATCGACATAGGCAACACCCGCCCGGCTCGCCCGCAGCGCTTGCTCGCGGCAGGTTTCGACCGGAATCGAGCTCATGACGATCATCAGCGAGCCCGGCGCCATGCCGGCCAGTACCGGTTGGCGGTCTTCGGTGCCGTCGAATAGGACATCGTCGCAGTTGGGGCCGTCACCCAGCATGCAAACAACCGCGTCGGCCTCTCGGGCGACCTCGACCGGCTGGTCGGCGGTGACGATCCCGGCATCGGCCAAGTTTTCGACCTTCGACCGGGTCCGGTTCCAGGCGGTGACCTGATGACCGGCGCGAGCAAGATTACGGGCGATCGGCGAGCCCATGAGGCCGGTGCCGACGAACCCAACTCGACAACCCATGCGTTTCCTCCGCGTGATCTTTGGTCGCGCTTGGTGGTTTGAGGCGTGGACGATTTCGCCCATACCAGAGTGAGGGATGAGCGGCCGTCGATATCAAGTTATGGTTGATTATCGCGCAAGGCAATCGGTAGTACGGATCTGACGAAAATTCTACGTCCAGTGGTGCAGGCGGCCCCGGACGCTCAGCGTATATGGACGCCGCCATTGACGTCGATCGTGGCGCCCGTGATGAAGGATGCGAGGTCGCTGGCCAAAAAGAGAAAGGTCGACGCCACCTCTTCCGGGCGGCCGTTTCGCCCCAGAACCGACACCGCCGCGATCTTCGCCTTATCGGCATCGGTGAACCCGTCACCCCCGATATTGGTCTCGATATAGCTGGGGCAGACCGCGTTGACGCGGATCCGGTCCGGCCCCAGCTCCCGGGCCATGGCGCGCATCAGACCCAGGACGCCGCCCTTGGCCGCCGCGTAGTGAGCACCGCCGATGATGCCGCCGCCCCGCTGCGCCGCTACCGACGCCATGCAGACGATGGCGCCACCACCCGCCTGTTTCATCGCCGGCACCACCGCCCGGCACAAATGGAAGGTGCCTCGCAGATTGACATCCAGCATACGATCATAGTCCTGGTCCGTGATCTCGGCGATCTTGCCGGGCCAACTGACGCCGGCGATCGGACAGGCGATGTCGATGCGTTGGAAGCGGTCGTGCACCTGGCCAATCGCTCCGTTCACGGCTTCCGCATCGGCAACGTCGCAGGCAATCCCGACATGGTCGGCGCCGAGGTTAGAGGCGAGGTCTGCGGCCCCTTCCCCGTCCAGATCCAAAATGGCCAGGGTGGCACCGTGATCTCTGAATAGCGTCGCGGTTGCTCGGCCGATACTGTTCGCTCGGGCGCCGCCCGTGATGACGGCAACTTTGTTCTCCAGCAACCTCATGGACTCACTCGCTCCGCACGCTTTCCGAGCTGGCGCTCGCGATACCAGACGTAAAGGCCGCTCGCCAGCACCACGGCAGCACCGGCCAGCGTCCAGATGTCGGGCACATCACCGAACAACACCAGACCGAACAGCACCATCCAGATGATCTGAGAGTACCAGAAAGGGGCTATGATCGATGCCTCGGCCCGGTCGTGAGCGGCCACCAGGAAGGCGTGGCCAACGCCACCAAACAGGCCCGGCAGCAGAACCAGGAGCCAATCCGCCCCCTCGGGCGTGCGCCAGCCAAAAGCCAGCAGCGGTGTCGCCATGATGGCGCCGACCATCGCCACGTAGATTTGGCTGGTCGCGGGTCCGTCGCGGCCGGCGAGCTTACGGGTCATTAGTGTATAGAGAGCAGCACAGAGTGCGGTGGCCAGCGACAGGAACATGGCCCAGTGGACGACGCCCGTGCCGGGCCGGATCACGAGAAGCACGCCAGCGAACCCGACGAGGATCGCAAGCCAACGACGAATGCCGACCTTCTCGCCAAGGAGCGGCACCGATAGCGCTGCGATCCACAGGGGAATGGTGAAATTGAGAGCGCCGGTGACGGCCAATTGCAGGTATTTGAGCGCGATGAAATTGCAGGCCGTGCCCGTGAACAAAAACGTTCCGCGAAGCAGCTGCTGGACCGGAGCCGCGCTCCGCCACACATGAATCAGGTGAGTAGGCCCGGCCATGAGCAAGGCCACCAGGACGTGACCGACATAGCGCATCCACACCACCTGCAGCGGCGGATAACCCTGATTGAGCAACTTGGCGGTCGCATCGAGGCAGGCGAAGCAGGCAAAGGCCGCCATACCCAGCAAGATGCCGACGGCAACACGGGTGCGGCCGGCTGCGGCCGGATCCAAAGGGGTCGCCGCGCGCATCACCGCTTGGCGAGTTCGCTTCGGCGACTTAACGTCGACCGTCCGAGGTCGGCCTTCTCAACGGTCACCCGGCTCACTTTCGATGGGGCCTCGACCACCGGTCAGGCAATACTGCCGTCGGACGCAGGCAAGGAACGGTTCATGGTAGCGGTGTTCTGGCACAACGGCACGTGGTTTGACGAACAACCCAAGGTCCTTGGGCCGATGGATCACGCCATGTGGATGGCCAGCGTGGTTTTCGACGGCGCGCGGATCTTCAACTGTGCCGGCCCGGACATCGACCTCCACTGCGAGCGCTTGGTCGATTCCGCAAAGAAGCTGTGCCTGAAACCACCGTTGGCAGCAGACGAGATCCATGGCCTCGTGGAGGATGCCGCCAAACGGCTGCCAAAGGACAAAGCCTACTATGTCCGGCCTATGTGCTTCGCGATGACGGGTTTCGTGGCACCGGACCCGGAGAGCACCGAGTTTTTGCTCGCGGTCTACGAGACCCCGATGCCCGAGCCGAGCGGGTTTTCGATGACGGTTTCAACCTATACGCGGCCATCCAGGCACGCGGCGCCGGTCGATGCCAAGGCGAGCTGCAACTATCCGAACGGACAGCGGGCATTGCTGGAGGCACGGCGTCTGGGCTTCGACAATTGCCTGATCCTCGATGCCAACGGCAATGTCGCCGAGCTCGCCACGGCCAATATCTGGATGGTGAAGGACGGTGTCGCCTACACGCCGGCGTGGACCGGGACCTTTTTAAACGGGGTGACCAAGCAACGGATCGCCAGCCTGTTGATCGCCGATGGCTACGACGTCATCGAAACCGCCCTGACGGTCGATGATTTCCGGGCCGCCGATGAAATCTACTCGAGCGGCAACTACGGCAAAGTGATGCCGGTTCGTCGCTTTGATGACCTTGATCTGCAACCGGGACCCGTCTTCGCCCGGGCCAGGGAGCTCTACTTTGACTACGCGGCGGGCTGTCCGATCGGCTGAACCCGCATGCGGCATGGGAGGAAACACGAATGAGCAAAGCGATCGTGATCGACGCGTTCGGCGGGCCCGAGGTTCTGCAGTGGCGCGATGTCGAGGTCGGCGATCCGGGTTCGGACGAGGTCCGGATCAGGCACACCGCCGTCGGTCTCAATTACATCGACGTTTACTGCCGGACCGGCCTCTACCCGCTGCTGACCCCGCCGGCGACGCCAGGCATGGAGGCGGCGGGCGGCATCGAGGCGGGCGGCCCCGGTGTTGCGGATTTCACCGAGGGTGACCGGGTGGCCTACGTCCAGGGTCCCGGCGGTGCCTATGCCGAGGCCCGGACCATGAAGACCGACAAGCTGGTCAAGCTTCCCGAGGACATCAGCGACGATCAGGCGGCGGCGATGATGCTGAAGGGCATGACCGCGGAATATCTGATCCATCGAACCACCCACGTGCAGGCGGACGATACGGTTCTGGTGCACGCCGCGGCCGGTGGCGTCGGGCTGCTCTTATGCGGCTGGTGCAAGGATAAGGGCGCCCGGGTGATCGGAACCGCCTCCAACGACGCCAAGGCCCGGCTCGCCAAAGCCCACGGCGCTGACGAGGTCATCGTCACCGCCTCGGAGAACTTCGTTGACAGGGTCGCCGAGATCACCGGCGGTAACGGCGCGAGGTACATCTATGATGGCGTCGGCAGGGACACGTTCGACGGATCGCTGGAGGCGCTCGCCATGCGCGGTCACCTGGTCAGCTACGGCAACGCCTCGGGTCCGGTCGAGCCCTTCACCATGCTGAAACTGTCGCCTCGATCCGCGACCATCACCCGCCCGACCCTTTTCCACTACATTGCCGAGCGGGCAGCGTTGGATGAGGTCGCTGGCAACCTGTTCGACGCAGTGCGCCGGGGCGCCGTCAAGATCGAAGTCAATCAGACCTATCCGCTTGCCGAAACCGCTCAGGCGCACCGCGACCTGGAGGCCCGCAAGACAACCGGTTCAACGGTTCTTCGGCCCTGAAAGAAAAAGGGACGCCGCGCGGGCGACGTCCCTGGAAAAATCACCGATGAGAGGCGTGGCTCAGGCTTGACTGCCCGGATGATCGTAGTGCTCGGGGCCGCCGTCCAGCGCGTCCTTGGGCGGCAGCGCCGGCTGCGGCATGGCGTAGAAGCGGGGCTCGCGGTCGTCCAAGCTGGGCTCGAACGGCATCCGCATGCGCAGGCCGTTATTGTTCTCCTCGGCCTCCTTCATCGCCTGTTGAAGCTGCTCGGCCGTCTCCTGATCCCAGGGCAAGACATACGCCCGAGGTTCTTCGAGTTCGGGCAGCTGCAGCCAGAGAAAGATCCCCTTGCCCTCGGCCAGCCGACTGCCGACGACCTCCGCCTCGGTCGCCTCGGTCATGAACCATTCGAGGGCGACGGGCTTCGGTTTACTCAAGAGCCCGGCGAGACCGACATAACCGACCGGCAACAGCATGACCGCATTAGTGACGGCCAGGAGCTTCACCGAGAAAGCTTTGGGCGACCAGATGGCGATCAGCGCCAGCGAGGCGGCGAGCACCGCGCCGGCCGTAAACAATTGGGTGACGAGAATCATGTCTTCTTCCAAGCTCGGAGGCGGCGGGGCAGACTGTGCACGCTGCCCGGCACCAATTCGCCATCTTGGTTCAAGCGGAACCGGAAAACCGTCAGCTCTTCGCCCTCGCGGCCCAGGGCGACCTTGCTGGCGAGCAGCTGCTTCGCCGATTCGTCCGCGTTCTTCTTGACGCTGGTCACAACAGTGACCGGCACCGGGAAGATCCGATTGGGATTGCGGTAGAGGTGAACGTTGACCGTGTACTCACCATCCGGGATGCCGCGGGAGTAGGACACCTCATAGTTCATGCCGGTGGCATCGGCCCGCTTGCCCAGATCGTCGCGCAGCAGATTGAAGATCGCTCCACCCTTGTTCGAGTAGCCGACCGGCGTATCGCCCGGCGCCTGAACCCAAAGGTCGATATCGGTGTCGACCTCATCGGGCCAACGAACCTCGACGATCACATTGCCCGGCGGCTCGCTATTGTCCGCGACCTTCTCTCCAGGCGGATTGATGTGCGGAAGAATGAGCACCACCATGGCAACGAAGCCGGCCAGGGCGAGCATGATGACATCGCGAAAGACGGTGCCGCTCTCGTCGTCATCGCCAAGGGTTTCAAGATCGTGCATGACGCTCTCCCCTCTCCACAATTGCGGTCAAGAGTTTCACGGAGCCGCTTTCCAGCAAGCGGTAGTTCATCATCAGCCAGACGTTGAGAATGGCGCCCACCAACGTCGTATGAAGCGCGATCGACATGCCGCCGATCAGCGTGGAAACCATGGTCCCCACCGCGCCCACATCGGAAGCGACGTCCGGATCGACGCCCGAAAGCGCGATGATGAAGCCCACCACCGTGCCAATCAGGCCGAGGAGAACCAGGCTACTGGCCATGTGTTTCACCGTGCTGATCCGGTTCGAAAGCTTTAGCTTGAGCGCCGAGGCCAGCGTCGCCCGAGCTTGGGCGTCGGTACCCTTAATATCCCTGTGGTAGCGGGCCATTTTCGACCAGCTCGCGGGCAGGGTCTCGCGCGCTTCGTTGAGCTCTCGGCTCAACTGCCAGGCCCGGCGAGCCGACCATCCCAAGCCGGCGGCGAAGACCAGCGCGATGACGGCAACGAGATGGGTTTGGTCGGCAACAGCTACCACCTCGACCCACCCCTGGAGGTAGGCGGCGGCGAGCAGCGCGCATCCCGTCGCGTTGATGATGATGAACCGGAGCAGCAGCAGGAAGTGCCAACGGCTATCGGTATCCAGCGGCGATGCGTTGGCATCGGGCTCAGCCGCCGTCGCCACCCTTAAGGTGGATACGTTGGGTGCGGCGACAGTGTTCATGGTCGGCCTCATCGGTTGGGGTGGCACGCGGCCGACATTGCTTCCGGCAACCGCGTGGTGCTGAACCCGCTGAGACGCACCATGTGTCTGGCGCTGCGCTTTCCCCCTAAGGACAACAATGAACGATAGGGGCGTTCACTGAGGCCTGAGCCTGATAAGGACTATACCATAGATTGATTTTCAAGCAACAAGATGCGTCCTGTAGCTGAAAAGACGGTACAACAGCTTAGATCAACACAACTCGTTAAGCCGCTGAAACCCTAAGCCTCTGAATGGCCACGGCGTTTAATCGGTCACCTAAGAGTTATCCACCATCAGTTGAGATGTCTGGTTGTCCGCGCTGATGGATTGCCATCTTCTTATCCACAAGAAATGTGGAATCTGCCTACCCGTTGCGGAGATCGTGTTGACGCATCAGGTCGTAAAAAGTGGGCCGGCTGATGCCCAACAACCGGGCGGCCTTTGATATGTTACCGCTCGTCGTCGCGAGCGCCCGTTTGAGCGCGCCCATCTCCGCTTCATCGCGTACTTTGCGAAGATTGAGAGCGGTCACATTGTTCGGATCGTCCGACAGTTCGAGATCCTTGGCGGTCACCCGGCGGCCTTCGGCCATGATGACGGCTCGCTTCACCCGATTGCGAAGCTCGCGGATGTTTCCGGGCCACTCGTAATTGTCGATCGCTCGAAGTGCGCCATCGCTGAAGCCGACGAGGCCCCGCTGCATCTCCTGGGTCATGGCGCCGAGGAGGTGACGGGCGATCATAACCGCATCGCCACTACGCTCGCGCAGGGGCGGCACCCGGACCACCACCTCGTTAAGCCGGTAGAAAAGATCTTCCCGAAAGCGTCCGGTACGCACCGCCGCCTCGAGATCGCGATGGGTGGAGCAGATGACCCGGACGTCCACGGCCGGCCGTTGGCGCCCCAGACGATCCTCAATCGACCGGCTTCCCAAAAACCGCAGAAGCTTCGTCTGCAAGTTTAAGGGCAGATCGCCGATCTCATCTAAAAACAGCGTTCCGCCCGAAGCCTGCTCGATTTTTCCGTCCGCCGGACCAAGACCGTCGCCGCTGCCGCCGAATAGTTCGACCTCGAGAAGATCCTCGGGAATGGCCGCGCAATTGATGGTGACAAAGCGGTGCTCGGAGCGCGGGCTTAGGCCGTGGATGGCTTTGGCTAGCACCTCCTTGCCCGTTCCGCTCTCGCCGAGTAGCAGGATACCCACATCCGCCGGCGCCACCTTCTCGACCATGCGGCAGAGTTGCTGAATGGCGGGGCTGTCGCCGAGCAGACCCGGTAGGCGTTGGCTGGCCGCGACCTCCAACAGCCGCTGGTGCTTTCGCTCAAGCTCGGCCACGTCCTGGGCTCGATTGACGATGAGGCCGACCACATCCCGATCGATCGGTTTCTTCATGAAGTCGTAGGCACCGAGGCCGACGGAGCGAACGCCAAGCTGATGTTCGCCCTGACCGGTCATGACCACGACCTTAACCGTCGGGTCGAGGCCCGTAAGGTCGCGAATGGCGGCCATTCCCTCCGTTTCCCCGCCGGCGTCCGGCGGCAGCCCCAGATCAAGAAGCACCACACCCGGCTCATGGGCCCGTAGAAGCGTGATCGCCCCCTGGCGGTCGTGCGCCTGCAGGACATCGTAGCGGTCGCTGAACAGCCACCTCAATTGATCCTGCTGGACCTCGTCATCCTCGACGATCAAGAGTTTGCGTCGTTCCCGCGCCATCAGGATGCCTCCAGTAACAACCGGGGATAGAGCGGAAGGCGTAAGCGAAGGACCGTACCTCTACCCTTATTGCTCGCCACCTGGATCTCGCCACCGATTTGCGCGACGAAATCGCGTGCTTCGACGAGGCCAAGCCCGAGCCCGTCGTCCTTGGTCGATGCGAAGGGTCGGAACAGGCGTTCCCGCATGAATGTTTCGTCCATGCCCGGACCGTCATCGACCACCTCGATCACCGCGAATTCGTTCTCGGTCATCAGCCGGAGCGCAACCTGACCATAGAGTTTGGTCGCGTCCCGGGCATTGCGGACCAATTGCCCGACGACGGCGCTGAGGCGTTTTCGATCGACCGCCACGTAGACCGGACCCGGTATCATCTCGACGGCGATGCCGGCGGTATCGACGTCCTCGGTCAGCCCGCTGGTCAGATCGATCGGAGGCAGCGCCTGATGGGGCGAGCGCCTCAGGGTGGTGATCACGCCCTGGAGGCGCGAGACAGACCGGTCGATCGTCTTCAGCAGATCATCGTAAAAGGCATCGTCGTGGCGATGGCGCTTGGCATTGTCCAGCGCCAGGCGCAGCGGCTGGGCGATGTTCTTCATATCGTGGACCATGAAGGCCGCGCGACGGTTGAAGTGGACGAATTGCTCGGCGTCTCGGATCGCCGCAACGCTTTGCTGTTCGGTGATGAAGGATGCCGCGTAGGCGCCGAGGGTCGTGAGGAAGCGCCGTCTCTGCCAGCTTGGCGGCCTTTTGTGGCGGAACCCGGCGACCAACGCGAAACCGATCAGATCGTTTCGGCTGACCAAAGGCACGACCACGGCGCGCTCGCGCTCGGCCAGCCACGCCGGCAACTGAACACCAATGCCCTGCGCCTCGTCGACGGCCAGCATCTCATGGTACCGGGCCAGGTAGCGGTAGAGGTTCTGCGTCAAGCCGTAATGTTCGCCCTCGTCCCGACCGCTGCTCGCCAGATGCCGGCAATGGCCCTGGCCGTCGAACAGCCAGAAGCTGGCTTCCCGGGCGTCCGCCGCCAGAGCGACCCCCTGGGCCAGCGCCTTCGTCGCGCTCCGATCTTCCTTGGAGATGCCGCTCATGGTCTCGATCAGTCGGAGCATGGCGCGACGCTCGGAAATGACCGCGACCAACCGATCCCGAACCCCTTGGGGCCAGCCGGCACCGAAACCGACCGTCTCCACCGATGCACCCAAGACCCATAGAGCGGCGAGGGCGATGATCCCGCCGGTGATCTGCCAGAACGCCGACAATTCGGTCAAAAGCAGGGCGAAGGATAAGCTTGCCAACACGCCGATGGACAGCAGCGCGGCGATGGTCCGTTCCCGGCCCGCGGGCGCTGTGCCGTCATTTTGGCTGGCGATGATCGCGGCCATCATCACCCCGCCGCCGGCCCAGAGCCAGGCCCGGGCCGCCGAGGCGGCGGCGTCGGTGGGCATGAACGCGCTCGCCAGAACACGCTCCATAACCTCCAGACCGAAGAGACCTGCCATGACCATGCCGATGACCGTGAGCTGGTCCTTTCTCCGTCTGAGAACCACGACCAGGCTGGCGCCAGCGGCGAGGCCGAGGAAGATCACGCCACCGGCCGGATCCAAACCCGATATTCGAAGGCCGATACCGGCAAGCGCGATGGCGATCGCGGCCAGACGGACGTGGGGCGTCCATGAGGCGAATGCGCGCTCTGGCAGCACGAGCGCGAAACCGAAGATCCAGGCGCATGCCCTGATCAGATCGGCCGTGATGATCGTCGGGTAGATCGGGCCCGCCAGGGTCTCGGCCAGATCCCACAAAGCCGCCATCGCCGTCGCGAACAGCGGAAGAAGTAGGAACGTCAGGTCTCCGGCCGGTTTGCCGCGGTAGCTCTGCATGACGCCGCCGGCAATCAGAAGCGCAGACGACAACCAGCCCAGGGTCGCGGTGGAGTTGGCGACAAGTTCGGCGCTCATCGCCGACCTCGAGCGCTTGGAACAGCCTCACACACCGTTATTAATGGCGACGAGAAAGACCGGGTGCTCACTGACATTAAAAAAGCCCGCCGCGGACCGTGGGGGCAAAAGCGCCGTTTCGCCGAAGGCTCGCCTACCGGTTTAATTTTCTGTCCGGTTACTATGACGTCATGCGTCATCATGATTTGACAGTTGAAGATCCGACAAGCCAAGCAACCACGTCCCACCGCGTTCGGACCTAGAGAAACGGCACGCCGCTGTCCAGTTGCATTGCGCATGCGCGCATTCGTGCGAATTGACTGAAATGCACCGTTTTGCACACCCCTGCAAACCGGCCAAAATGTTCGAGAAATCTTTGAAAAGGTCGACTTTCAGCCATTTTCCGGGGCCTCTCGATGGCAAGTTAGCCGACGATCCTGGCGTTCTTTGTGACGAAAAATCTGTCACTGGTCGATACGAGTACGTAGTATAATACGCATACTTCAGAAGAGATTGTAGCTCTGCCATGGGCCATGAAGCGAACCGGGCGACCTTATTTCGGCGGTCGCCTTTCAGGTCCTCTCAGGTTCGCCGACACGATCCCGTCTGGCGGAAAGCCATTTCACGCTATACGGTCCGGTCAGTTGCATGGGAGAGGCTAGATGGTGTTCGGTGTTCTGAAATCCTTGTTCGGTGGCGGCTCAGGCGGCGAAGACGCGCCCACGGCTGAGACGATCGAACACGCCGGATATCAGATCACGCCTGAACCGTTCCGGGCCGGCGGCCAATGGCAGACGGCCGGCATCATTCGCAAGGAAGTCGACGGCCAGCTCAAGGAACATCGGTTCATTCGCGCGGACACCATCGGTGATCTAGACGAAGCTCGGGCCCATTCGTTGCGAAAAGCCAAACAAATCATCGACGAGCAGGGCGATCGCATGTTTGCCGGCTGACAGGAACGGCACTCCCTTTATTCCGCTCGTCGTCATGACCGCCGAAAACGAAAGCCCAACGGACAAGATAACGCTTCGCGAACGGCTGCGCTGGCTCTATGGCGGCAACGACAAGGCGGCTGTGCTCTTTCGCTACGGCCTTCTGGCCTTCGATCTGGCGACAATCGTCTTTTTCCTGGTCATCACCTTTGTCGACCCCCGCCCCTGGATCTTCGTCGTCGACATCGTCCTCGGCCTGTTATTGACCCTCGATTTAGCGGCGCGGCTCTACGCCAGCTACAAGCCTGTTCGCTATCTTCTGCGGCCGGTCACTGTCGCGGACATGATCGTCATCGTTTCGCTGCTGGCGCCGGCGCTGGTCGGCAATCTGGCGTTCTTCCGCATCATGCGCGCGCTCCGGTTGATGCGCTCCTACCACGTGCTCGGCGAACTCCGCCGACGCAGCCGATGGGTCCGGCAAAACGAGGATGTGATCCTCTCGACCATCAATCTCTTTGTTTTCATCTTCTTCGTGACGGCCGTGGTCTATACCACCCAGGCGCCGCACAACCCGGCGATCGGGAACTATATCGACGCGCTCTACTTCACCATGGCGACGCTGACGACAACCGGTTTCGGCGATGTGACCCTGGTTGGCGACTTTGGCCGGCTTCTCTCCGTCCTGATCATGATCTTCGGCATCTCGCTGTTTCTACGGTTGGTCCAGACCGTGTTCCGTCCGGCCAAGGTCCGGTTTCCCTGCCCCACCTGCGGCCTCACCCGCCACGACCCCGACGCTGTTCACTGCAAACATTGCGGCGAGCTGGTGACGATCCCTACGGAAGGAGAAGTGTAAGCAGGCTGAACATCAAGACCTTCATGGCCGACGGGTAATAGGTGAGTAATGTCCTGAGCGAAGCGACGTTGGCTGGAAAGAGGGCAAGTATCCTCGTCGGCAACTGGGGACGTAGATGACGACTAATGTAGCGACCCATCGAGAGCACACCGCAAGGCTAGCAAGTCTTCTGGCGCTCCGTGTTACGACCGGTTTCTTATTGATCTGGTTCGGCCTGAACCGCCTGTTCTCGGCACAAGTACCTCTGGCACTCTCCAAGAACGTCGATCTCGAGAGCCTGCCGACCGAGTTCTTCGGCGCTGCTGCCGGAGGCGCCGAGTTTGTGGTTGGCCTGCTCTGCGTTGTGGGGCTCTTTCGCCGGTGGGTTCTGCCGATCCAGGCGATCATCAATGGGATCACAGCGGCGTCAGTCTGGTGGGCGATCGTCGATCCGTTCCGCTGGTACATTTCCGGCGTCGATCGAATCGTCTTCAATTCCCACGTCTTCTATCCGACGAGCATCACATTCGTCGCCTGCATCGTTCTAATCGTCTTTCGCAACGACGACCGCTGGGCCCTTGATAACTGGCCTCGCAGACCTCGAAGCACTGCTGCCGCCGGCGAGCGATGACCGGGACCGGACCGCCCCTGGCCCGATCAATCGGATGCCAATCACCCGATTGATCTGAACAACACTCGATTTCGCGGCAACGGCCAAGTGGGCCCATCAACATATAAAGAAGACGAACCCCACGATCGCGATGTCCTGAGCCGCCTGTTAAAGCGCCAGTGTGACCGCCCGAACATCCGTCTGGCCGATCATTGGCGATACCGGGCCCTTCACCACAGGCCGATCGAACATCTGATCGGTTGGCACCCGGGCGCCAGCGGCGGTAGCCAGAAGGAAAACCATCGCCAGCAGCGCCGGCATCAATTGGAACGAAAGCGTGCGAGAACGACAAAACACCATGGGACGATTGACCTACCACGATCGTGGGGCTGTTTATCTCGCGGTTTGTAGACCGCCTTTATCAGCCGGGCGCCAACCTAGCGCGGCCTGCTTAAGGTGACGTTAATGGGCACCGTCTTTCGTTTCGGCTTTTCGCGGCATTCTCCGCAAATTCATCGCTAACGCCCGTGACCCTGTTCTTCACCAGCGATCATCATTTCGGCCATGGCGGCGCCCGCGGGCTGTTCCGACGGCCTTATGCCAGCACCGATGCCATGGACCAGGCGATGATCGAGATCTGGAACGCGACGATCGCGCCTGGCGACATCGTCTGGTACCTGGGCGATCTCGCGATCCGCCATAACCAAAGCCGGACCGAGGGACTGCTTCAGGCGTTGAACGGCGAAAAACATCTGGTGTGGGGCAACAACGATCCGCAAAGCACGCGCGACGCCGCGGGATGGCGCAGCGTCGCCGGCCTAGTCGAGATCACGGTCGGTGACACTCTCCTGGTGCTTTGTCACTATCCGCTTCGAAGCTGGCGCGATCAGAGTAAGGGAAGTTGGAACCTGCACGGCCACAGCCACGGCAAACTCAAGCCTGTGCCCCGGCAGGTCGATGTCGGTGTGGACGTCTGGAACTTTCGACCCTGCACCTTTGATGAACTGCGTAACCGCCGGGAGCGCGGCCCGGGGCAGAAGGGATAACTTTCGATGAGAGCGGATCTTTCGGGCCACGTCGCCATGGTGACCGGAGCGTCCGGCGGATTGGGAAGCCACTTTTCCCGCGTGCTCGCCGACAATGGGGCGGCGGTCGCGTTAACCGCGCGGAGATTGGACCGCTTGCGGGATCTTGCCCGCGATCTGGCGAAGGGTCGTCACCGAGCGCACGCCATTGCCATGGACGTCACCGACGATGCGAGCGTCGAAGCGGCCTTCGCCGAGGTCGAGGCTCATTTCGGGCCGGTCGACATTCTCATCAACAATGCGGGTATCGTCGCCGGCGGCACAGCGATGGAAACAGACACCGACACCTTTGCCGACGTCATCAACGTCAACCTCAACGCGCCCTACCGGGTCGCCCGCCGGGCAGCTCGAGCGCTGGTCCAGACTGACCGAGCCGGTTCGATCATCAATATCGCCTCGATCCTCGGTTTTCGCGTGGGCGGCCGCGTCGCCTCATATGCGGTCAGCAAGGCGGCGGTCGTGCAGATGACCAAAGCGCTGGCACTCGAATGGGCCCGGCACAAGATACGGGTGAACGCGATCGCGCCCGGCTACATCGAAACCGACATCAATCGCGATTTCCTTCAAAGCGACGCCGGCCAGGCGATGGTTAAGCGGATCCCGCAGAGACGGTTCGGTGAGGCTGACGACCTGGACGGCGCGCTTTTATTGTTGGCGTCCGATGCCTCGCGCTACATGACCGGTAGTACGATCACCGTCGATGGTGGCCATCTCCTCTCACCGCTTTGACGGACGGAAGAACTCATGGATTTCGCCCTTACGCCCGAGCTCGAGGATCTTCGCCTACGGGTCGCCGCGTTCGTTGCCGAGCGGATCCTTCCCCTGGAAGCTGACGCCGGAAGCTTTGGTGCTGGTGAGCATATCCGCGAGGAGCTGTTGGCGGATTTACGGGAAGAGGTCAAAGCCGCTGGCCTCTGGTGTCCGCAAATGCCGCGGGCACGGGGCGGCCTGGGGCAGAACCGGGTCGGCATGGCGGTTCTCTACGAAGAGATGGGCCGGTCGCTGTTCGGCCCGGTCGCGTTAAATTGCGCAGCACCCGACGACGGCAACATGCAGGTGCTCGAGGCGGTCGGCACCGCCGACCAAAAAAACCGCTGGCTGCACCCGATCGTCGACGGCCGGGTGCGCTCGTCGATCGTCATGAACGAGCCCCACCCTGGCTCGGGCTCAGATCCGGCCGGAATGATGATGACCACCGCCGAACGGCGCGGCGATCACTACATCGTCTCCGGAAGAAAATGGTTCATCACCGGCGCCCAAGGCGCGCAGCACTTCATTCTGCTGGCGCGGACCTCCGATGACCCCAGGCGCGGCTTGACGGCGATGATGTTCGATGCCGACCAGTCGGGATGGGAGCTCGTCCGGCGCATCCCGATCATGGGCCCCGAAGAACATGGCGGCCATTGCGAGCTGAATTTCGACGGGCTCGAGGTGCCGGTCGAAAACGTGCTGATGGGCGAAGGGCTCGGCATGAAGGTGACCCAAATCCGCCTGGGCACGGCCCGGCTCACCCACTGCATGCGCTGGCTCGGCATGGCCAAGCGGGCACTCGAGATCGCTGACGGCTACATTCAGGAACGCCAGGCCTTCGGTCTCAGGCTTGCCGACCGGGAGAGCATTCAGACGGCGCTCGGTGAAGCGGCGATGCAGATCGAGGTGGGCCGGCTCTTGACCATGCGCGCCGCCTGGAAGCTCGACCAGGGCGATCGCGCCCGAAAGGAAGTTTCGATGGCCAAGATCCAGGTCGCGGACGCCCTTCACACTGCGGTCGACACCGCGATCCAGCTAACCGGTGCCTGGGGTTACTCGAAGGACACGTCGCTCGAGTGGATGTACCGCTACGCCCGTCAGGCCCGTCTGGTGGACGGCGCGTCGGAGGTCCATCGCATGGTCTTGGCGCGCCATTTAATGAGCGAAGGCCGGGAGTTTTTCGCTTGGGGATGAGCCTGCCCGTTGAGCGGATCGCTGCCTGGCTGGGCGAGCGAGACCGCGGCGCCGTCGAGATTACAGGGGTCGAGAAGCTGGGCGGCGGCGCCATTCAAGAGAACTGGGGTCTTTCGGCCACCATCGGCGGCGAACGCCAAGAGCTGGTTTTGCGCACGTCCTCCCCGTCGGGCATCGCCGTCAGTTGGTCGCGCGAACAGGAATATGCCGTCCTCCAGATCGCTTACGAAGCCGGCGTCAAGGCGCCCGAGCCCATGCGCTTCTGCGATGATGTGTCGGTCATCGGCAAGCCCTTCTATCTGATGCGGCGCGCGCCTGGTGAAGCCCGGGGCCACAAGCTGGTCAGGGATGATCGCGTGGGCTCTTGGGGCAACGACGTCGCGGCCGAGCTTGGGCGCCAGCTCGCTTTGCTGCACAAGGTATCACCGGAGAAAGCTGCCCTCGAATTCATGCCTTTTCCCCAGGGCCCGCCCTTCGCTGGGCGGATCGCGGAGTATCGCCACTTCCTCGACGAGCTCGACGAACCGCAACCGGTTATCGAATACGGTCTTTCCTGGCTCGAACGTCACCCGCCTGAGCCGTTCGGTCTGTCGCTCCTCCATTGCGACTACCGGACGGGCAACTACCTGGTTCATGAGGGCAGGCTGACCGCGATCCTCGACTGGGAATTCGCCGCATACGGTGATCCGCTGGAGGATGTGAGCTGGTTTTTGGCCCGCTGTTGGCGCTTTGGCGCCTGGCAACGCCAGGCGGGCGGGGTCGGCAGCGTCGAAGCATTTCTGGCAGGCTATGAGGAGATATCGTCAAGCCGTATCCCCCGTGACCGGCTTCCGGCGTGGCAACTGATGGCCACTATCCGTTGGGCGGTGATCGCTTTGATGCAGACCAAGCGGCATTATTCGGGCGCCGAGGCCAGCCTGGAACTCGCCCTCATCCAGTTTACCCTGCCGCAACTGGAATGGGATATTATGGAGCAAACCGAGAGCGGGGACCTGCTTTGAGCCTGATTGCGTCTTTGTTTC
This sequence comes from Geminicoccaceae bacterium, assembly GCA_050331695.1. GTDB lineage: Bacteria > Pseudomonadota > Alphaproteobacteria > Geminicoccales > Geminicoccaceae > JBHJGP01. The sequence continues at coordinate 66,000 of JBHJGP010000017.1, read as the reverse complement.
TCGAAGCCCGAAATGTCCTGCGCTCGACGCTCCAACCGTCGTTGGAAGGCGACGACCGTTTCCAGGCGGCGATGGTCGCGAACGCGTTGGCTATCGGTGCCCGGGCCGCGGATACGGGCGGTTTCCCTACCTGGAGCGACCACGAGTCAGTGGCAAAGGCTGCCCGTGCCGGCGAAGCCATTGATATCGATGCTCTTAAGACGACGGTTCTCTCCCGTCTGGAAGTTGCCAGCCCGGGCTATGTCAAAAGCCTCTCGAAAGACTAGTCGAACAGACGCTTCGCGAACTGGCGGCGGGCGATCAGGAACGGGATCACCACCGCCGCGATCAGAAACGCGACATGGCCGAAGGCCAAAAGCGGGTTCAACTCGAGATCCAGCATCAAGGGGCGAATGACCGCGATCAGATGGGTCGCCGGCAGGATCCAGGCCAGCCATTGGATCACGTCCGGAAATCGGTCGACCGTGAAAAACGTTCCCGAGAACAGGAACATGGGCGTCACCCAAAACGTGAAGAAGTAGCTGAACAATTGCCAGCTCTTGGCGAACGACGTGGCCAGCAGGCCGCAAGCGGCAAAGCCCATGGCGCCGATCGCCACCAAAATCATGGCCAGAAGGGCATTGCCCGGCGCGGGCAATCCGGCCCAAAGAGCACCGACGATAAATACCGAGCAGGCGCCGATCATCCCCTTGGTGGCGGACCACATCAGCTCGCCCAAAAGCAGCTCGGTCAAGGTGACGGGCGTCGCCAGCTGGGCGTCCCAGGTCCGTTGCATGTGAAAGCGGGCGAAAGTGCTGACGGTCGATTCGAAGCTTGCCGAAAACATGGCGGCATAGGCGATCATGCCGGGCACGACAAAATGCAGGTAGCTGACGCCGTTCATTTCGTCGATGACCGCGCCGAGGCCAAAACCGAAGGCGAACAGAAACAGGATCGGCTCGAACACATGTTGCGCCACGGACGACCAGAGCATGGTCAGCCACACCTTGGCGTGGCGCCACCAGATCGCGCCGCTGTAACGGTTGACAGGCAGGGTCGCCATGATTGGTCTCGCTTCTGCTTGATGGTCGGCCGGCTTTAGCCGTCGCGGAGCGTACGGCCCGTCAATCGGAGAAACACATCCTCCAGATTGCTCGGCCGATGATAGACGATGGTTTCCGGCGGCAGGCGCTCGGCAAAGCCATCATCGTCGGTATAGACGTAGATCGCGTCGCCCACATCCTCATGATCCTCGCCATTGATCCAGACGGCTTCCGGGACGGGCTTGGTGAGCTCGAAGGTGCTCCGCTTGACATGCGAGCGGATCAGCTGCTGTGGCGAACCCTCATCCAGGATTTGGCCGCCGTCGACGACGATGATCCAATCGCAGAGCCGCTGGGCCTCATCCATGTAATGGGTCGTGAGCAGCAACGTCTTGCCCTGCTCCCTGAGCGCCAGCAGCTTCTTCCAGACCAGGACCCGGCTTTGGGGATCGAGGCCCGTGGTCGGCTCATCGAGGATCACGAGTTCCGGATCACCGATCAGCGCCCGGGCAATGATCAGCCGGCGCTTCATGCCGCCGGACAATTGCATCACCGGTGCGTCGGCCTTTTCGGAGAGCGCGACGAAGGCGAGAAGTGCCGGCACCCGTTCGGCCAGGGCTGGCGCCGACAGACCGAAGTAACGGCCATAAACCCAGAGATTGTTGGCGACGCTCAGGTCAGGATCGAGATTGTCCTCCTGCGGCACCAGCCCGATGCGCCGCTGGGAGTCTCGAACCAAGGTCCGCGCGGGCTCGCCAAAAACGCTCAGATCGCCACCGGACGGCCGGGTCAGGCCCATGATCATGCGCATCATCGTCGTCTTGCCGGCACCATTGGGTCCCAGAAGACCGGTGCAAGTTCCCGCCTGGACGGTAAAATTGACGCCCTTCACCGCTTCCAGCTCACCATAGAGCTTGCGGAGATCTCGAGCTTCGATCACCGGCGAGGACAAGGCCGCCATCTCCCGAAAATGAACCCGCGCCAAGCTCGACGATCTGCTTCAGACTTGCAAGAAACGATCGCTTCCGACCGCCTGCACGGAACCGCCATGCCACAGATCCGCCCCGCAACGGAGAAAGATTGGCCGGCCATTTGGTCGATCCTCGAGCCGGTTTTCGCCGCCGGCGAGACCTATGCCGTGAGCCCGGACATCGACGAGAACGAAGCCCGCGCGCTTTGGCTCGATCGGCCCGTGGCGACATACATCGCGGGCCTCGACGAAGAGATCGTCGGCACCTACTACATCAAGGCGAACCAGGCCGGCCCCGGCGCCCATGTCTGCAATTGCGGCTATGTCACCAGTGATAAAGCCCGCGGCCGCGGTGTCGCCCGAGCCATGTGTCTCCACTCCCAGAAGGAAGCGCGCCGGCACGGTTTCAAGGCCATGCAGTTCAATCTCGTCGTGGCAACCAACCTGGCGGCCCTCACCCTGTGGCTCAAGCTCGGGTTTCGCCAGGTCGGCCGTTTGGAAAAGGCTTTCCAACACCCCAGCCAGGGTCTGGTCGACGGTATCATCATGTACAAATGGTTGGCGGCTGAACCATGACGAAAAAGGGCCGCGCGGGCGCAGCCCACGCGGTCACTAGATCGAGGTGTGTTCGCTGGTTTTTAGTTGGGCCCGATCGGCCGCCTACTGGGTGGCGGGGGGCTGTTCCTGCGGGGCGTCGCCACCGCCTCCACCGCCATCACAGGCGGCGAGGGGAACGCTCGCGAGCAGGAGCAGAGCGGCGACCAGGGCCAGTTGTGACTTCAGCATTGCGTCGTCTCCCAAGCGTAGAACACAATCAATGCGCTCATGGATTACGACGCCGCAGCCGGACCTCTATTCCAGGCTGAAGCGCTCCCCGGTGGAGAAAGGTCCTCGCTTTCCGAGACCTGCCGGCGCCCAAGCGCGATTGCCGAACACCTCGCGTCTAAGGCCACTGGACGCCCCGCTTGGTGACAAACACCGTGTAGAGGCTGGTAGTACCGCAGATGAAAAGCCGGCTCTTGCGCGGGCCGCCAAACGTCACGTTCGACACGATCTCCGGCACCAGGATTTTGCCGAGGAGTTCGCCCTGCGGGTTGATGCAATGAACGCCGTCGCCGGCGCTGGTCCAGATATTGCCATCTTCATCGGCGCGAAAGCCGTCCGACGCGCCGACATCGACCACGTAGAAGACCTCGCCGCCGGTGAGTGAACGGCCATCGTCGCCTACGTCGAACACGCGCATATGCCGGGTTCTTTCCAGATCATGGAAACGCCCGGTATCGGCGATGTAGAGTTTTCGTTCGTCGGGGGAGAAACAAAGGCCGTTCGGGCAGTCGAAATCGCTCGCGACGACCGTGAGCTCGCCGCTCGCCGGATCCAGCCGGTAGACCTGACAGGGAAGCTCTTGCTCCGAGCGAAATCCCTCATAGTCAGTGGCGATGCCGTAGTGAGGATCCGTGAACCAGACGGAATCGTCCGACTTGACGACCACATCGTTCGGCGAGTTGAAACGCTTGCCGTCGAAGCCGTCGGCCAGAACGGTGATGGTGCCGTCATACTCTGTTCTCGTGACCCGTCTCGCCCCATGCTCGCAACTAACCAGCCGGCCCTGGCGGTCGCGGGTATGTCCATTCGAATAGTTGGAAGGCTCGCGAAAGACGCCGAGCCCATCCCGTTCGCTCCACCGCATGATCCGGTTGTTCGGAATGTCACTGAACAGAAGATAGCCGCCGTCGCCGAACCAGACCGGGCCCTCGGTCCAGCGGAAGCCACCGGCCAGCTTTTCGAGCGGCGCGTGGTGCATGACGAACGTCTTGAAGACCGGATCGACGATCTCGAAGTCTTTCATCAGATCTCCTCCCTTCCTTCAGCGTCATAGGGTCCGCTAGCATAGGCTTTCGCTGGCATGAACGGCGGTCCGGGTGATCGCTTTCCCGCCATCATGAACCAAAATGACGGACCTGCCATGGGCCTTGAACATTTTCGCCTCGACGGTAAGCGCGCGTTGATCACCGGCTCCAGCCAAGGGATCGGCCTGAGCTTGGCTCGCGGTCTCGCTGAAGCGGGCGCGTCGGTCACTCTGAACGGCCGTGATCCGGGCAAACTCGATGCGGCGGTCCGGAAACTGACAGGCGACGGCCTAAACGCGGCCGGCCTGGTGTTTGACGTCACCGACCAACCGGCCGTCACAGCCGCCGTGGAGAGCATCGAAGCCGATCAGGGTCCGATCGAAATTCTGGTCAACAATGCGGGCATTCAACGGCGTCAGCCATTAGAAGATTTTCCGCTTGAGACCTGGCGCGAGCTGATGCTCACCAACGTGGAAGCGGTGTTCATCGTCGCCCAGGCGGTGGCCCGCAAGATGATCCAGCGCAGGTCCGGCAAGATCATCAACATCGCCTCGCTCCAGAGCCAGGCGGCCCGCTATTCGATCGCGCCCTACACCGCATCCAAAGGTGCGGTGCACAATCTGACCAAGGGCATGTGCACGGACTGGGCCCGCCACGGCCTCCAGGTCAACGCCATCGGCCCCGGCTACTTCGAAACCCCGCTCAATCAGGCGCTGATGGACGATCCCGCCTTCGATTCCTGGCTTAAACAGCGGACCCCGTCAGGGCGATGGGGAAAGGTCGAGGAGCTCCAGGGCGCGTGCATCTTTCTGGCGTCGGACGCGTCCAGTTTCGTCAACGGTCAAATCATCTACGTCGATGGCGGCGTGCTGGCGAGCTTATGATCGTCCGCCGGGCGGGCCATTTCGACCGGGATCGGCTGACGTCCCCAAGTGATCTTCGACCACAGCCGCTCATGGAAATAGTAGAGAAACATCTTGGTCATCACCTCCAGCGAGGCGATGCTTCCGGCAAAGGTCAGGCTGCCGGTCACCAGCCACGACAGAAGAAAGGTATCGATGGTCGCCGTCACCCGCCAGGACAGGGTCTTGACGATCGATCGATGACGTCTCTCCATGAAGTCTGCCTCATTGCGCCGTTGCCAGAACCTCAACGAAAGCATCCGGCAGCTCACCTGTAAATAGAGTGCAACCGAATGCATTCATCCAATATGGACTTAGCTGTCCGATTTGCCGCGAGATCGGCGGCAACGGCGCCCGCTGACCCGCCAACTAGAAAGGTGTCTCGCCGATGCGCCTCGTGCAGCTGAAACTGGAAGATGGAAGTCGGGCCGTGGCCGAAAGTTCCACCGGCGTCTTACGTCTCCTCGACGATGTCGATCACCTCTACGACCTGGCCCGCACGGCGATCCGGACCAATGCCTCCCTCGAGGTGCTGGCCGGCTCGCTCATCGGCGAACGCAGCCTGGACTTCGACGAAGCGCTGAGCCGAGGCCAGGTCCTGACGCCCATCGACCATGAGGACCCGGCCCATCTCCATCTGACCGGCACCGGCCTCACCCATCTGGGCTCAGCGGACACCCGCGACGCCATGCACGACCAGGCGGACGAGAACCTGACCGACAGCATGAAGATGTTTCGCCTTGGCGTCGAAGGCGGCAAGCCGGCGCCCGGACAGATCGGCGCCACGCCCGAATGGTTCTACAAGGGCGACGGCACCTTCGCGGTGGCACCGGAGCAAGCCCTTCCCTCTCCCGATTTCGCCCTGGACGGCGGCGAGGAGGCTGAAATCTGCGGCATCTACCTGATCGGCCCCAACGGCACGCCCTTTCGCCTGGGCTTCGCGCTCGCCAACGAATTTTCGGACCATGTCCTGGAAAAGCAAAACTATCTCTACCTCGCCCACTCCAAGCTGAGGCCCTCAAGCTTCGGCCCGGAACTTTTGCTCGGCGCCCTGCCCGACCACGTCGAGGGCGAAACTTCCGTCATCAGAAACGGCGAGACGGTCTGGACAAAGCCTTTCGTCAGTGGCGAGGCCAACATGGCCCACACGATCGCCAACCTGGAACATCACCACTTCAAATATGACTGGTTCCGAAGGCCTGGCGACGTCCACGTCCACTTCTTCGGTGCCGCCACGCTCAGCTTCGCCGACGGCATCACCTGCCAGCCCGGCGACAGCTTCGTCATTTCCTCACCGACCTTCGGCAAACCGCTGCGCAACACGCTCGAAACCTTCGCGGCCGAACCGGTGGAGGTGAAGGCGCTCTAATTTTTCGTCTGCCGCTTCCGCTCGGCGGCGAGTTCTTCGCACGCTTTGCGGAGATCGTGGTCAAGGACGGCTTCGTGCCAATTTCTCGCCGTTAACACACTCTGTGGCAAAATATGGTACGCGCCGCGCAGGTCGGCGCCGCGCAGGTCGGCGCTGCGCAGGTCGGCGCTGCTCAGGTTTGCGTCGCTCACGTTTGCGCCGCGCAGGTCGGCGACGCTCAGGTTGGCGCCGCGCAGGTCGGCGCCGCGCAGGTCGGCGCCGCGCAGGTCGGCGCTGCGCAGGTCGGCGCTGCTCAGGTCAAGGACTCGAGCCAAAGCGCACCCAACTCTTTGTTGCAAACGGTCGGTCGGTCGAAAGCACCGGTGGATCGTCCGGATGACATCATGCCGATCATTCCGTTCATCTAGAGCCACCCGCTCACCGCTCCGTTTAAAGCAGCCCAAAATCAGTGATAGAAGCGCTTCCTCCGCGTTCATGCCCTCGTCTTCGGCGTCACGCAGATTGCTGGCATCCAGTACCGGCATGCCGGTCTTGATGTTTTCGTTAAAGAGACGCCCCCACGTTCCCTGCAGGCTCTTCACGTCGTCACTATCGCGAAGCGCGATCTCATCGACCACGAACCGAAGCAATTCCGGTGTCATCGGTTGAAAGCGAGTGACCGCGCACCAATCGTCCAGTGCTTTTGCCAAGTCATAGTGTGTCGGACTGTTTGTCAAACCGTCATGAATGAACAAGACCAGTCGAATCAATCGACGGGCGGTTAGATACTCCCCGAAACTCTTATGCGTGAACTCGAATGCATCATCCTCACCTCTGTCCTGCCCCTTCCTGAAGTAAAAATTGACGACCATCCGCGCCAGAGCACCTGCTTCGTCCTGTTGCTCACAGAGCACATCGAGCAACTTTTTCGCCCGTGATCGCGGCTCGCGATGACAGACCTTCCGAACGTCCTTCAGTGAAGCGGTTCGCCCGTCCCCCACTTCATACCAAGCGGCGCAGGCAATGGCCTCCAGCAACTCCTGACACGCCAGTTCTGCCTCCGCATGGTTGGCGAAGGTTTTTCTGGCATCCAACATCGCCGTGATCGGGTGTTGCCCGCCGTGGCGTCTTTGCAGAACGTCGGAGAAAAGCTGCTCATAGAGCCGGTTGGCATTGAATGTGTCACCAGCGCCCAACGCACGGTAGGCATGATCTTTGACGATCAGGTAGAGCAGCAGCGGCTCGGTACTCAATTCGACAATGCGCTGGTCGTTTAGCTGGTCGGGAAAACTTCGATCTTCGATTTCCTTTGCTTGGCAGTAGTTATCCCACCACAGGAGGCGAAGATCAGCTTCCAGCAATTCCTCATTTTCGATGCTGGCGCCAGAGTCGGGGTTGAGGCGCAGCAGTTCCAGAAGCTTGGGTCCGTCAACAGCAAGCTCGGATTTATGCGCTTCGACCGAAACCGTTCGACCCAGGACCATGGCCAGAACTGAGACAGCATTGGGCTGGTTCTCGGCATTGAGATAGGATTGCAGCTCACGAAGAAATGTTGCCGTGATCTCCGTCGACCGTTCGCCTTCCTTTGCTAGCTCGTCCAACCCATCGAAGATCAATAGCAATCGCCGGTCAGGCGAGGCGAAGTCTTCTTGGTTCAGAGGGTCGGTTCGGAACCACGGCTGGGTCTTGGGAGACAGGTATCTCTCGATGATCTCTCGGATGCTGTCGGAGTCCGTGAAATGAATACGCTGCAAGGGAAACAGGAGGACGCGGGTCGGTAGTTCGGGTTCCGCGCCACGGGCTACCTCGGCGGCGATCATCTTCGCAAACGACGATTTGCCCGAACCCGGCCCCCCAGCGATCATGCGGATCGCATCGTCGACATCGGCGGGATTTTTCAACCAACCGAGAATGGCGTCCTTGAGATCGACCGGCACTTTGGTGGTCCTGGTCTCACGCTCCTGGATCTCGTGACGGCACCAGTAGGCACGGAGATCGACGTAGATCTCGTTGAGCCCGAAGGTCTCCTCGAAGACCGGCGCAGAAAACTCCTTGATGAGATGCGCGTGATAGGCTTGCCAATCGTCTTCGAGTTCGTTGGCCTCGCGCAGCGGATCGTCTTCCAGCGCGTCGATAAGCGGCTGGTAGCGGCCACGGTCGCTCCGCCATTCGTCAGATAGCGCGTAACCCAGATAGGCGGGAAGTCTTCGCGCGATGGCCTTTCGGTCGTTCGCCGCCTTGACCCCGATGAATTCCAGCCCGCGTTCCGTCACCTCTCTAAGACGCCCTATCATCGGCAGGTTGGCGGGATTGCGGAGGCATCTCGGATCAAACACCAATTCATGATCTTCGAGACGAAGCTGGGCCAGGCTCTCGACTTGATTGGCATCGCCATTGGCAAGCTTTGCGCCCTCCGCATACTCGCCGATCAGGTCGGTGAGCGCGCGAGCATAGCTCTTGAACACCCAACGCCAGGGCAGCGTGCCGGGCTTCTCGACCCGTTCCACGGCGTCGAATACGTCGAACAGGGCGGTGAACGTGTTGGGTAGCGACGCGCCGCCTGTGATCGTCGCGAGCTTGGCCTGTACCGCCGCTTCCCCTAACGCTTTGAACAATTCTGGGAGATCGATCCGAATCTGATCGATCGGCAGGCGGCTGGGTGTTTCGATCGGTATGCCGGCCTTGCGAGTATCGTGATCCATGGGCGTCCGTCCCCAGACAAAAATAGCTTTCTTGGCTTATTGGGATGGACGTTATCAGCGTCTTCCGTGGGTTGTCAGCAAAACAGACAAAAAAACCGCCGGGCCGGGCTTGGGGAAGCCTGGCGCCGGCGGTCGGTTGGTCTGCCTGACGCTGACGGATCAGCGGCAGGCTTGGATCAGGAGTTGACGATCACGTCCAGGAAGTCGAGGCGGGCATACTCGCCGGAGTCGCGGCTGCCGACGATGGTGATCTCGCTGCCTGGTTTGATGTCGACGTTGGCGGTGACGGTCTCGAACTTGTTCTTGCCGCCATCGCCTTCCCAGGAGAAAACTTCCTTGCCATCGTCCAGGAGCTCGAACGCGGCCTCGCCGTCATTTTCGTTGAGAAAGCCGATACGGACTTTGTCGATCGACTTGTTGCCGGTGTAGACGGCCGAAGCCTCGCCGGTCGCCCAGGTCTGGATCATTTCATCGCCCGAAGCCGAGCCTTTGCCGACCACCCGGTACTTGGTCAGATCCCAGTCCTCGATCTCGCTGCGGCCGCCCTTGATCTCGAATTCGGCATCGCTGTTGGAGATGATCGGCGCCGGTTTCTGCGACGTCGAACCGCCATTCGACTTCGAGGTCTGCTTCGGCTCCGACTGTTCGCTGCTTGTTTGACTCGGGGCCGGGGACTTGCCGCCGGCCGACTTGATCTCGATCTGATCGAGACGCGCACGCTCGCCACTGTTGCGCTGGCCGGTGATCGCGATCTCGTCCCCTTTCTCGAGGAAGACCCGTTCGGTGACCGTCTGGTAGTTGTTGTTGCCGCCCTTGCCGGTCCAACTCTCGACGGTCTTGCCGTCGGCGAGCAGCTTCCAGTTGGAGGCGCCGTCATTCTCGTTCAGATAGCGAACCGTGATGTCGTAGTTGCCGGTCGGGCCGTCGAACACGCCGTAGGCTTCGCCCTTGCCGCTGGTCTCGACGAACTTTCCGCCCTTGGCGGTCTTGCTCGACTTGGCGATGTAACCATCCAGTTCGAGCAACTCGACCTGAGTGACGCCGACGCCGATCTCCGCCACATCGACACCTTTTCCGGACGACGACTTGCCGCTGCTTTTGGCGGGCTCGGCTTCCGGCTGAGCGTTCTTGGGTGTCGAGGACTGGGAAGCGGGCTTGGAATTGGAGCCTGACGATTTGCCGTCACCGTTGGCCCAGTCGAGGCGTTCGGCGAAGTCGCCGAAGATCTCGTCCCGGTGCTGGAACACGGTCTTGGCACCATCATACTTGCCGAGACGATCTGACTTGGAATCGCTGTCGACATAGACGTTTTTGCCGATCGAGCTCTTCTCGAAGCTGCCGCCCCAGCTGTTCGCGGTCGGATTGTTGTTGTTGGCATTGTCGAGGAGATAGAGAAGCGACGGCGTGTCGCCCATCTTCAGGCCATCGGGAGTTCCCGGTCCGTAGAGATCGAACGTGTACTCGTCGTAGTAGAGCTCGCCCAGCTCGCCATGGTCTTTAACGTTCTCTTTGACCCAGCCCAGATTTTTCTGCGGTTTGTTTTCGCCCTTGCTACTGACGTACATCCCCCTGAATGTTTCCTCAGAGTTGACGAACCACACGTTTTTGTAGGCAGGGTCGTTCTTGATCGCCTGATTGAGCCAGTTGAAGGCAGCCGGATTGCTGTCGTCCTGGCCACGCCCGGCGATGGCAATAATCCGCACGCTGTCGGCGATGTCCGGCGCTTCCTTGAGCGCGCGTGCCGCGTCGTGGATCGGACCCCAGGTCAGAACGTAGAGCGGATCCTTCGGTGAGGCGGCGCGGGCCTCGTCGATGATATGCTTGGCACCTTCGGACAGCTTGCCGGGCCACGAGCCGCTGATCGCCCCTTCCTTGACCAGCGACTTCAGATAGTTCTCGCTGGGATAGCCACCATCCACTTTCTTCAAGTTCGACAGATCATCGCCGTAGGCTCCGATGATCTTCTTCATGATGGATTCGCCATCACTGGCCTTGCCGCGCCGTTTTCCCCCGTCATCACTTCGGGTTTCAACAAAACCGCGGTAATTCATATCGTTCGAGTACAGAAGCGCATGGATAAAGGACTGCGCATCGTCTTTGTCATTCCCGCCGATATCAGTCGAGATGATGACTCTGGGCTTTGGCATGATAGGCTTTACCTTTTCATATTCCGGATTTGCTGTTCAAGCTTTCTGCCCTCCAGACTACGGTCGCTGCAGAACGGTTGTCGCCGCCCCACATTTCTTTGAAGTCTTTGACAAGAAGGCGGTGTCCAAGACGAGTTTGGTCAAGAGTCGACACTTCGTACTCTAGTACTACCCAGCTCGATTGGATGGATGCCGGTGCGGTCAAGGCACCGAGCCGCGTTTACGAAAGAGATTTTCGCCACTTAATGCGCGATTGATGATGCGCAATATCAACTATGAGTTCATATGGCAACCGCTTCGTTCGGCTATTTTTGTTCTGCCTCGCGGTCACTGTCCGTCCGGTCACTATCATTCCCCCGTTGCGCACGCTGCTAGGACGAGGCTCGAAGATCAACTTGAAAGAGACCAAAAAGTTGGGCAGCCCTCTACCAAGTTGGCACTCTAGTCCTCGCCGAACGACCCGATGCGGCTTTCATTTTTCGCCGAAAGCTTGGCTTAGGGCCGGTCACAGGAAAGACGTGACCGAGGTGAATTTAATTCCCCGAGCCCAACTGTTTTTTTCTGTGTCCGCATATTCTTCGCAGCGAAAGCAACTTATAGGCGGAAAAATTCTTTCAACCCAAAGTGTTGGGGAACCAGGCCACCTGCTCGATCAGCGCCGGTCCTTGATAGACGAAGCTGGTATAGGCTTGAAGTAGGTCCGCGCCCGCGTCGAGCTTCAGCCGCGCGGTCCGATGATCACCGATCCCGCCTACACCAATCAGGGTCAAAGCCGGTCCGACCCGCTGCCGCATGCGACGAAGGATCGCCGTTGATCGCTCAAATAGCGGTGGGCCGCTGAGCCCCCCCGCCTCGGCAGCGCGCGCGCTTCTCAAATCGCTTGGTCGGTCGAGCGTGGTGTTGGTGAGGACCATGCCGTCGACCTGCTCGTCTAGGACCGCCTCGGCCACGGCCTCCTCCTGATCCCCATCGAGATCCGGAGCGAGTTTCACCAAAAGCGGTTTGGCCGGCCCCGGCAGGCCCGCCCGCGCGGCCATCAGTTCGCCCAAAAGCCGGCGGAGCGGTTCGGCCCGCTGCAAGGAACGCAGGTCCGCCGTGTTGGGCGACGACACGTTGACCGTGATGTAGTCCGCGAGGCTGTGGAGCCCCCTCAAGCACACAAGGTAGTCGTCAAGCCGGTCCACCGTGTCCTTATTGCATCCGATGTTCGCACCGACGACACCCTCCGCCGGATCTCGCCGCTCGAGCCGCTTCTGAACGGCCTTCAGACCATCGCTGTTGAATCCGAAGCGGTTGATGATCGCACGATCGGCGCGAAGTCGGAACAGTCGGGGCTTGGGATTGCCCGGTTGGGGCCGGGGCGTGACCGTTCCCACTTCCACATGGGAAAAACCGAGCCTGAGCAGATTGCGATAGGCCCGCGCATTCTTATCAAAGCCCGCGGCGAGGCCGAGCGGGTGAGGGAACTCGAGGCCCATGACGCGCTTGCCTGCCTTTCTCGCGGGCCTCGGCAAAGAGCCGTGGGCCAGACCCGTTATGGCAAAATCGTGGGCCATCTCCGGCGGCAATCGTTGTAGCAACGCTGTCAAACCCGAGGCCGCTCTTAACCATTGCGTTTTTATATCTCGCCTTTCTATACTTATAGGTGAATTTCAGCGGGATCCCCAATGGCGCCTTCCGGGCCTCAAGCGCGCATGGCCCAGGTCCGCACCGTCGCCTTCCAGGGCATCGACGTTCAGCCGGTCGAGGTCCAGGTACAGATCGGTCCGGGCCTGCCCTCCTTCGCCATCGTCGGCCTTCCCGACAAGGCGGTCGCCGAAAGCCGCGAGCGTGTCCGAGCCGCCCTCGGCGCCGTCGGCCTATCGCTACCGCCCAAGCGGATCACGGTCAATCTGGCGCCGGCCGACCTGCAGAAGGAAGGGAGCCACTACGACCTGCCGATCGCACTCGGCATTCTGATCGGCACCCGCGCGCTACCCGAAGACATGTTCGAGAACCATGTCGCCCTCGGCGAGCTGGGCCTCGATGGCAGTCTCAGGGCGGTGAGCGGCGTATTGCCGGCGGCCGTCGCCGCATCGGCGGACGATCTGGCCCTGATCTGCCCCGCGGCCTGCGGCGGTGAGGCCGCCTGGCTCGCCGATGATCTGGCCATCCTTGCTGCTCCGGATCTATTGTCCCTGATCGAGCATGGCCGGGGCAACCGCGACCTGCCCCGGCCCCAGCCATTCCGGGCATCGGACGGCGATCGAAGCCTGCTCGATCTGAAGGACATTAAGGGCCAGGAGACCGCCAAACGGGCACTGGAGATCGCCGCTGCCGGCGGTCACAATCTGCTTCTGATCGGTCCGCCCGGCGCCGGTAAATCGATGCTCGCCCAGAGGCTGCCGGGTCTCCTGCCCCCCTTGGACCCGGCCGAGATCCTCGAGGTCAGTATGATCCAGAGCGTCGCCGGCCTCCTGAAACAGGGCCGCCTCAGTCAAGCAAGACCGTTTCGAAGCCCGCATCATGCCACCTCGAGCGCGGCGATGGTAGGCGGCGGCAGCCAGGCCCGTCCGGGCGAAGTCTCGCTGGCGCACAAAGGTGTTTTGTTCCTGGACGAGTTGCCGGAGTTTTCGAGAAACGTCCTGGAGGCGCTCCGCCAGCCGCTGGAGACCGGTGAGATCACGGTTGCCCGGGCGCAGGTGCACGCGACATATCCGGCCCAGTGTCAGCTGATCGCCGCAATGAACCCTTGCCGCTGCGGCCATTTGGACGATCCCGGTCAAGCTTGCGCCCGGGCACCTCGCTGCGCTCAGGACTATCAAGCGCGCCTGTCCGGGCCGCTCATGGATCGAATTGACATGACTATCGAGGTACCGGCCGTGAAGCCTCAGGACCTGGAATTGCCGGCCCCGGCCGAAGACAGCGCTCAGGTGGCGGCGCGGGTTGCCCAGGCCCGCTACAACCAGGCCGAGCGTTTCGCCGAGCAGGGTGCCAAAGGCGTTCGTCTCAACGCACGGGCTGAAGGCCAGATCCTGGATGCGATCACCGCGACCGATGCCAGCGCGCGCGATCTACTGCGCCAGGCCGCCGACCGGCTGGGCCTGAGCGCGCGCGGCTACTACCGAGTGCTCCGGGTCGCGCGCACCATCGCTGATCTAGATGGCTGCTCGACCATCACCCGCCCGCACGTGGCCGAAGCGCTCAGCTACCGTCGCCGGCCGCCAACCCGTCTCGCTGCTTAAGCGTTAGAGCGACGGTTGTGGTGACGACCGCCACCAACCAAAGCGCCGGTCCGATCCAGCCGGTCGGCAACCACGGAAACAGCCCCGGCAGCATGAACAGATAGAAGAGACCGATCTCGGTCCATCCGACGGTCACGAGATTGATCCAATAGCCGGTCCGGCTGTTCCGCCAGTTGAGCCACGCGCCGATGATGATTGAAACGGCAACGAAGAAGAGAATGTGAAAGGCGCCTTGCTGGAGACGGAGACCAATCGCCTCCGGTTCGAAGGAAGCGCCTGCACTCCAAAGCCTGACGACCACCTGGATGTGCCACAGTCCCCAGGCGATGTAGGCGACGGCGCCGATCCGCGCCCAGCGCAAGGCCATGTCTCTTGGCGCGCGCTCGTTCATTACAAGGGTTTCGTTCATTGGGTGGACCGCCGCTTCGTTCGTCAATCAGACAGAAATGTCGTGCCGCTCGGACCTGATCCGATCTCGAGAACCGTCACGTCGCCGTCGGATGCGGCCATGAAATGGTGGGTTCCGGCGGGCGTGATCGCCGCTGTTCCTTCTGGAAAGCGCTTGAGCGCTGCCTCGTCGAACCGCTCGCCCTCGCCCAGATACATGGTGCCGGAAAGAACGATGGTGAGGCGCATGTCCGGATGACTGTGAGCCGGAAAGACCGCGCCATCGCGCATGACCGCCCGGGCCGCGTAAAGGCCTTCTGTGTCGAAGGTGCCGACGAGAAACCCGCTCGACACGCCGGGAAATGCCGCCAGATCCTGAAGCTCGATCTGGTTCAGCGTAACCTCGCGGATCTCACCAATTTCTTCGGACCCGGCCGGGCTATTCGCTACGCTGGCCATCATCGCGAGCCCCGTGAGGCACGCATACAAAGGGCGACGGAAGTCCATGGCGAGCTCCTCGTTGACGGCTGATTGCCATTTTCATACTTATCAGTCTGAATATTACAAGGATTAAAAGACTGACCAGTTTAAAAAAGAACGTAAGAGCTGGCCGGGGTCGTCCCCGCCGCTTCGATGAAGATCAGGCACTCGAGGACGCCATGGTCGCCTTCTGGCGCAAAGGTTATGGCGACACGTCGCTGGACGATCTCGTGGCGGCGACCGGCGCTTCCCGGGCCAGTCTCTACAGTCTGTTCGGAGACAAACGGTCCTTGTTCCAGAAAAGCTTGGAGCACTACGGCGCGCGCTTCACTGAGCGCATCGACGAGGAGCTCCAATCGCCCGTGAGCGGAAGGGCTCGCATGGCGACGGTCCTCAACGCCTCCGCCGACCGGTTGACTTCCGACGAAGCACCGCCGGGCTGTCTGCGCTGCAACAGCACCTTAGCTCTGGCGGGCTCCGACGAGACCCTCGACCAAGTCCTGGCCGAAGCCAATCAGCTGTTTCTCGACAATCTCCGCCGATTGACCGATCGCGCCGCTGAAAATGGCGAACTAAGTCCTGACGAAGCCGTTCGCCTAGCCGTGTTCTTCACCGGCATCGTCAACGGCATGGTGACGCTCGCCCGAAGCGGTGTCGGCCGCGAGCAGTTGGCGGTCATGATCGAAACGGCCTTGCTCGCCTGGCCCCAGGGCAAAGGCGACAAGTGACCGGACATCAAGACCGTTACCGTCGAGATTAATCTTCCAGAAAAGTCCGGATCGCCTCGCCTGCCTGGGCGATCGAGACGACCCCGTCCAGATGGCCCCTCGTGCCCTCCAGTTCGACGATTTCGACCGGTGTGCCGTCGGATTTGATGATCGTCGCAGTCTCGCGCACCGCATCGCCGGGAAAAACCAGATCCTCATCGGTGTGGATAATCAGCACCGGGCTTTCGATTGCCTTAAGGCCGGCGTAGAGATCCTCCCCGTGCCCAGCGAAGAAGAGCTGGTTCGCCTTGACCAAATAGAGAAAATGATTGGCGTCCGAGACCTGGGCTCGGGCCGCGCCCGCCTGATCCAGAACCGCCTCGATTTGGTACAGATTATCGAATGAAGCGGCTGGATCCGCGCTTTCCTCGGCCCAAGCGCGGCCGAAAACGCCATTCGACCATTCGGGGCTCTGGGCGTGGAGCGTCACCACCTTGAGCGCATCGGCGAGGCCCTCCATCGGCGGTTTGCCGTCGTAGTAGTCGCCGCCGTTCCAATTGGAATCGAGCTTGATCGGCGACGCCCAGATGTTGAGCCAGGCGATCAGATCACCATCCGCCCAGCCGGAGCCGATCACCGGGATGACACGCTCCACCCGGTCCGGATAGACCGCACCCCACTCATAGGCCTGGAGCGCGCCCATCGACGCCCCCATCACCGCATGCAGGCTCTCGATCTCCAGCTGATCCAGAAGCGCCCTCTGGGTTTCGACGAAATCACGAATGGTCAGGATCGGAAAGTCCATGCCATAGGCCTCGCTGGTCTCCGGGTTGGTGCTCGCAGGACCCGTCGTGATCACGTTGGGGTCGTGGGCGCTTAGATTGACCGGCGTGTCCACGGAAAGGACGTAGTACTCATCCGTATCAATCGCCCGGCCTGAACCGATGATCGCATCCCAATAGCCGGGCGCACCATCAGCGGTGTAGCGGCCAGCCGCGTGGGAGTTGCCAGAGAAAAAGTGGGTGATGAGAATGGCGTTGTCCTTGGCTTCATTGAGCTCGCCATAGGCTTCCCAGCCCAGCGTCATATCCTTGATGACCGCGCCGCCCTGGGTTTCGAAGCTAGGGATCGTGAAGCTTTGCTTCTCGACGATCGGCTCGTAAGCGCCGGCGGTGCTGGCGGTCAGCAGTCCGATCGAAAGCGCCATCATGGTTCTCATGACCCCACCCCTTCTGGTTTACAATCGCCAGGTAGATTTTCACCAAAGAACGCCGGGTCAAGCTTTGTTGTGACCGGGAGCAAATATAAGCAGCCAACAAGAAACGATGACCGATCTTCGAAAGCATCCTGTCGCATCGTGGGCTTGCCTCAAGACAGCAGATGGCTGACCTCGCGCCGAGGTGAAGTTCGGTTACGAACCCTCCATGCGATCGGCGAAATCCAGCGCGGCCAGATTTCGGCGCTCATGGATCACCGCGATGACCACGGGCTGGTCCGTCTCCAGAATGTAGAACACGACCAGCCGCGATAGCGGAATGAACGTAGGTCCGAAGAGAAGGCCGTTCTTGCGCGGCCGATAGGGGGGTCCGACAGTTGCTCGATAGCCTCGATCAGCCCCTCAAGGAATTCCCGGGTCCGCTCACTCCCCCAATGATCCTCGCCCCAAGCCCGAATGTTGAGGAGGTCAGACCTGGCTCGCGCCTTGATTCGTACGCCCACGCCAACCTAGCGAGACTGATTGAGCAAAATCTCGCAAAGATTGGCCTCTTCGGTCGGTCGCGCGGCAATGTCCACGAGGTCGCGCTTCAGCGAATAGAAAGCGACCGCGCCATCTTCCTCCATGAGTTTGCGCAATCCGGCGCGAACCACCTCGGACAGATTGGCGTAGACGCCGGCCTCCACCCGGCGTTCGGCGTAATCTTGCATTGCTTTGGGAAGAGAGATGTTGGGCATCCGCTCCCGGAAACACGCCTAAATCGCCGTGATATGGCGAAGTACGCCATCGAAAAAGCTTTCGACCGGGTGCGGCTCAGGAGCACCCGGCGACGAAAACCTTGCGGTCAATGTCGTTTCTCTGGTTGTTCAGAGTCATGCTGGCCGCTGTTTCAAAGGCGGGGCTGAAAATGATCGGAGGGAGGATGGCGGCGTCAAACCGTCCAGACCTGGCAACGTTGCTCGCTCAGGCGGATCATTTCATCGAGCCGCTCAATGGTGGGCCGGTTCCGACGATCGATCCGAACGTCACCTTCTGCCGAGACGACGCCTATGAGACGATCGGCGCGCACATGTATTCGCGCTATTCCAGCCCGACCGTGCGCCAGGCCGAAACCCTGCTCACCGCTCTGGACAACGGAGCGGATGGGAAACTGTTCGCCACCGGTCTGGCGGCGATCGCCGCCCTGATCGACACGGTGCCCGAGGGCGGCCATGTGGTGGCACCTGAAATCATGTATTTCGGCGCCCAGGCCTGGCTGAAACGCCGCGCCGCCCGCGGTTCTCTCCGGTTGACCCTGTTCGATCAGACGGACCCGGATGGCTTGGCCCAAGCGGTTGTACCGGGCGACACCGATTTGGTTTGGATCGAGACACCGGCCAATCCAACATGGGACGTCATCGATATCGAGCGTTCAGCCGCGATCGCCCATGAGGCCGGCGCCATCTTGGGTATCGATTCCACCGTTGCACCGGCAGTCACCACCCGCCCCCTGGATCTTGGCGCCGACATCGTCTTTCATTACGCAACCAAATATCTCAACGGGCACAGCGACCTCACCGCTGGCCTCCTGGTCACATCCGAGGTGAATGAACGCTGGCACGATGTCGGTCTGGTGCGGCAGAATTCGGGCGGCACGCTCGGCGCCTTCGAGGCCTGGCTCCTGATCCGGGGGCTGCGGACGCTCGATGTCCGCTACCAGCGGGCGTCGGCCAGCGCGCTCTCGATCGCGACCCATTTCGAGGGCCATCCGAACGTCGAGCGAGTGGCCTATCCCGGCCTCGAAAGCCATCCCGGCCACGAGATCGCCAAGCGGCAGATGACCGGCGGTTTCAGCGGCATGCTTTCTTTGTTGGTCCGGGGCGATTTCGAGGCGACCAAGCGGGTTGCCACGGGCCTTTCCCGGTTTCTGCCCGCGACCTCCCTCGGCGGGGTTGAAAGCCTAGTCGAGCACCGGAAAGCGATCGAGGGGCCCGAAAGCATCGTGCCAGACAATCTCCTGCGGCTTTCCTTAGGGCTTGAGGCCGTGGACGACCTGATCGACGATGTCGAGCAAGCGCTGGCGCGGGTCTGATCAGGCTCCCCAGGCGATGAAGCCGCCGTCATTGGCAAACCCAGGCTTGCGGTAGGTGAAGACCTCGCCTTCGGTGGTCTGCACTCTTCCGCCGGCCGCCCGAAGCACCGCGTCGCCGGCGCCGGTGTCCCATTCCATGGTCCGACCGAAGCGCGGATAGACATCGGCGACGCCGTCGGCGATCCGGCAAAATTTGAGCGAGCTGCCGGCCGACATGGTGTCGGCGACGGTGATCGTCTGAAGGAACCGTTCGGTCGCCGGATCCAAATGGGATCGGCTGACCAGGGCGGTGGCACCTCCGGCGGGAACGCTTCGCGCTCTTATGTCCCTGGTGCCGTCAGCATCCCGGCGGCTCGCCCCATGGCCCCGCACGCCCCACCAAAGGGCGCCGAAGGCGGGCGCACCAACCACGCCCAAAAGCGGTGCGTCGCCCTGGATCAGGGCCACGTTAACGGTGAACTCGCCATTCTTGCTGATGAATTCCTTGGTGCCGTCAAGCGGATCGACCAGCCAGAAGAATTCCTGGCCTGCCAAATCCGGCACCTGGCCCTCGCTCACCCGCTCCTCGGCGACGATCGGGATGCCGGGCGTCAGGCTTTCCAAACCGCCCGTGATCACGCCTTCGCCGTCCTTGTCGGCGAGGGTGACCGGCGAGCCGTCACCCTTGGTCTCGGCCGGTGTCGGCTTGGCGTAATGGCTCATGATCACCTCGCCGGCCGCGTCCACCAACTCGACGATCCTGGGCAAAAGCAAAGCGGGAGCGATCACAAAGGATTCCTTCAGTGATTGATAATCTTGGCAAAAAGCGCGGGATCGACATTGCCGCCGGAAAGAACGACCAGTGTCGTTCGGTCCTCGACCTGTACCTTTCCGCTGAGCGCGGCCGCCAGGGCAACCGCGCCGCCCGGCTCGAGCACGATCTTCAGCTCACGAAAAGCCGCTACCATCGCCTCGGCCACCTCAGCATCGCTCACGGCGAGGCCTGCAGTAACATGGTCGCGGTTGATGGCAAAGGTCAGTTCGCCCGGGATCCGAGCCAAAAGCGCGTCGCACAGGCTCGACGCTCCGTCGTCAGCCGGCAAACGCTCACCGGCAGCAAGCGACCGCGCCGTATCGTCTAAGCCTTCCGGTTCGACCGTGAACAGGCTCAGGGCGGGAAAGCGCCTGTGCAGGGCGAGCGCCACGCCGGCGGTAAGCCCACCGCCACCGCAACAGATCAGCGCCTGATCCGGGACGATGCCAAGCCGATCGCACTGCTCGATCATCTCGAAGCCGCAAGACGCCTGACCGCAGATGGTATCGAGCGCGTCATAGGGCTTGATGATCGAAGCACCCAGGTCCTGCGCCAGGGCGCTCGCCACCTCTTCGCGAACGTCCCGGTAGCGGTCGTAGACGCGGACCTCCGCTCCCCAGCGCATGGTGTTGTCGCGCTTAATCGCCGGCGCATCCGCCGGCATGACGATCGTCGCCCGGACGCCCAGAATGTTCGCCGCCGCTGCCACACCCTGGGCATGATTGCCGGAACTGTAGGCGACCACGTGGGATGCGCCGTCCCGTTCCATCGCCCGGGCGACGGCGTTGATGCCACCGCGAAATTTGAAGGAACCGGTGAGCTGCAGCGCCTCGGCTTTGAACAACAGCCTGCCGCCGACCCGCTCATTGAACGCCCGGCTTTCCAGAAGCGGGGTCCTCACCGCGTGACGCGTAACACGGGCGAAGGCTTGGTCGAGCTCTTCGTTGGTGGGCTGACGCAATGGCGCGAGATCAGGCACCGGCATGCACCGCCGTCCTTCTTCGTGGCGATAGGAAAACGTCTCAGACAATCACGACTGAGACAAAGGTTTCAAGCGCGGCCGCGGCGGTGGAACCAGGGGTCCCGGATCTTCCGCGAGCGGCACCGTGGTGAAGGCACCAGCACCAGCTCGGCGCTTGTAGACCCAAAAGCCCTCCAGCACGCGCTGGACATAGTTCCTGGTCTCGCCGAAGGGTATCCGCTCGATCCAGTCAATTCGTTCGTCCTCGGACATCCCCCGCGGATCACCATGCCTTCGGCTCCATTCGATCGATCGGCCCGGACCGGCATTGTAGCCGGCGATCGCGAGGATCAGCTCACCGTCGAAGCGCCTCAAAAGCGAGCCCAGATAGTGACCGGCCAGCCGGGCATTGTAGTTGGCGTCGCTAAGCAGCCGGGTCGGGTCGTAAGGGATACCTTGGCGCCGGGCGATCGCCTCCGCCGTGGCCGGCATCAATTGCATCAAGCCTCTGGCGCCGGCGGGGCTCATGACCGTCGGTTCAAAGCGGCTCTCCTGCCGGGCGACGGCCAGCATCAGCGCCGGCTCGACCGTGAAGGCTTCCGGATTGAGCATCGCCGGAACGTCTGGAATGGGATGGCTGGCAACCTCGAGGATTTCTCCCCTGAGCGCCAACTGCTGGGATGCCAGGATCATTAGGTCAGGTCGGCCCACTTCGGCGGCGAGCGCAACGGCGTGACCCACCTCGCCCGCCTCGATTGCCAGATCGATTACCTGGCGAAGAAAGATTGGCAGCAGCGTTCGATCGCCGATCTGGCCCAACAGGCGGACAATTCTGACCAGCTCGCTGCCGCTGAAAGCGTCCGACCAAAGCCGGGCTTCAATGGGTCGTTCGCCTAGGCGCGGCTGGTCAAGTTTCAAACGCTCGATCGCCCGCTGCCCGTAAAAAGCGGTGTCGTAGCCGGCGGCGCGTCTAAGCCAGGTCTCGGCGTTCGGCCCATCGTCCAGGGCCTCAGCTGCGCGCCCGGCCCAGTAAGCGACCCGCGCCCGGCTGATCGGCGTCCTGACCTTCTCCCAAAGCCCTTCGAAACGGCGCAAGGCTTCTTGAGGACGATCCAGAAAGCGAAGCGCGAGCCAGCCCGCATACCATTCGGCCTCCGCCAAGCCGAGGCCGCTGGTCTGCCGGTGATCGGCGACGATCTCGTAGGCGCCCTGCCAATCCTCCTCCTCGATCCGCTGGCGCAAATGAATGTGGCGCTCGCGCCACCAGGAACTGGGCTCGCTGATCATTGGCGGCGTCTGCCGCAACAGGCTTTGGGCATCCAGTGCCCGGCCCTTGCGTCGGCGCCACTGAACCCGGTCGAATACCAAACCGTCGTCGGAGAGGCGGTCCTCGGGGACGGCATCAATCAGGTAGTCAACGCCGGGCGTGCTTCGCTGAAGGGCCAGCCTTGCCCGGGCCAGCGCGGCCGTGGGCCCGTCGACCCGAGCAATCATGCGTTCCGCCTCGGTAAACGAGCCCCGCCACAGAAGCTCCTGAACCCGTTCGCGGTGATCATCCGGGGTCAAACTGGCGCCATAACGATCCAGGAACTCACGCTCCTGGTAGACCGAGAACCGACCGGTTCGCCAGGCGTCGCGCAGGTAGGGGCGGGCCTCGTCGAGCCGCCCGTGCCGGCGCAAAGCGTCGGCGTAGCGAATACGACCCTCCTGGCTGACCGGCTTCTGATCGGCGAAGAAGTTGAGGACGCTCGCCGTTAAGGTGCCACCGTCGATCGCCTGTTCCGCCCGCAGCCGCAGGGTCAAGCTCTTCGGCCAGTCCCCGTTCTCGTCGAGAAATTGCTGGTAGGTCTCGAAATCGAGTGGTGCATTGGACCGATAGACCAACGCGTACCAGCGCATCAGCTTCCGCAGCAACCGGCTTTCGAGATCGTCCGAACCCTGGTCGACCTCGCCCCATCTTGCCCGTTCCCCGGCGCTGATCAGACGGGCCAACAAAGACTTTTGGCTCGACGAAAGAGTGACGTCGGCACCAGATGCCTCGGCCGGTGCCAGCGACCAAAGCAGGCTCAAGAGAAATGCCGCGACCGCCGGCGACAGACGATAACTCTTGGTCGGCCTGCGGTCGGTTTGCTTGTAGGGTCGCGGCCAGGTCATTATGTTGGGTCGGGTCAAGTTCGAATTGGCCGTATCAAGGATCGCACTGCGATGTTCCGTGGATCCATAGTGGCGCTCGTCACGCCCTTCCGCAATGGTAGAATTGACGAAGAAGCACTACAGGCTTTGGTTGAGTGGCATTTGCAAGAGGGAACTCATGCGATTGTGCCCGTGGGTACGACTGGCGAAAGCCCCACCCTCAGCCACAAAGAACATAATCGGGTCGTAGAGCTGGTGATCGATGCGGCCGCGGGACGCTGTCCGGTCATCGCCGGCGCCGGTTCCAACGCGACCGCCGAAGCCATCAGCCTCGCCAAGCACGCCAAGGCGGCCGGCGCCGACGCCATACTCGTTGTGACGCCCTATTACAACAAGCCGACCCAGGCCGGTCTGTTCGCCCACTATCAGGCAATCCATGACGCCGCTGATTTGCCGATAGTCATCTATAATATCCCGCCGCGATCGGTTATCGACATGTCGCCCGAAACCATGGGTCGCTTGGCAGAGTTACCCAATATCGTCGGCGTTAAGGATGCGACCCAGGATCTCGTTCGCCCGCTAGTCACGAGGGAGATCTGTGGCAAAGACTTCTGTCAGCTCAGCGGCGAGGATCCGACGGCCCTCGCCTTCAACGCCCATGGTGGCGTCGGCTGCATCTCCGTCACCGCTAATGTCGCGCCGAAGCTCTGCGCGATGATGCAGGAAGCATCGCTCGACGGGCGCTACGAAGAGGCGCTCGAACTCCACATGAAGCTGACGCCGCTCCATCAAGCGTTGTTCTGCGAGACGAGCCCGTCACCCACCAAATACGCGCTTTCGCCCATGCAGAAGACGACCGACGAGGTGCGCTTACCGTTGGTGCCGCTCAGCGTTGATGGCCAGGCCCTGGTCGACCGGGCGCTCACCCGCGTTTTCGGCTGAGCGCTCTAAGGCTGTCATGTCGCCATGCCTCGAACCGTCGTCGCCAACAATCGCAAGGCCTTTCACGATTACCATATCGACGAGAAAGTCGAGGCAGGCATCGTTTTGGCCGGTACGGAGGTCAAGTCTCTCCGCAATGGCCGCGCCAACTTGCGCGATGCTTATGCTGGCGAGATGGAGGGCGAGCTCTATTTATTCAATGTCCACATTCCCGAATATAACGGCGGGAACCGGTTCAATCATGAAGTGAAGCGGCCGCGGAAGCTTTTGCTTCGGCGTCGAGAGATGGGGCGGCTGCTGGGCGCCGTTCAGCGCAAGGGATACACTCTCGTACCGCTCTCGCTCTACTTCAACGAGCGCGGCAAGGCCAAGGTTGAGTTGGGCGTCGCCTTCGGCAAGAAGCTCTACGACAAACGAGAGGCCAACAAAGAGCGCGACTGGAACCGCGAGAAAGAGCGTCTCCTCCGCCACAATAGCCGCGAGGGTTGATGGCCCCTGCAAGAGCCGATTTGCGCTTCGACTGGCTCGAAGTCGACGGTTTGCGTCTTCGCTTTGCCACGACGCAAGCCGCCGACCCCTCAGCCTGGCGCAGTCTTTACGTTTTTTCGGGCCGTACCGAATTCATCGAGAAGTATCAGGAGGGGTTGGACGACTGGTGCGCAATGGGATTTCGCTGCGCCATCCTGGACTGGCGCGGTCAGGGGGGATCGGACCGGCTTTTATCCGACCGCGTGAAAGGCCATGTCGAAAGTTTCGACGACTTTCAAGCGGACGCGGATGCCTTCATCGAGGCGACCATCGCCAGCATGCCCCGGCCGCGCTGGGCTTTCGGCCATTCGATGGGCGGTCACAATCTGCTCCGTTTGACGGTCAGACGACCGGATCTGTTCGACGGCGTGGTCCTGAGCTCGCCGATGTTGGGCCTCGTCGGCTCGGCCGCGATCCTGAAGTCCTTGAGACCGCTTCTCGGCACCGCCGTAGCACTGGGCCTCGGCGGACATTATGGCCCTGGGCAAGGGCCGACCTCTTCCGTCAACCGCGCCTTCGAGAACAATGTTCTGACCTCATGCCGGAGCCGCTACGAGATCTATCTGAGCCAGCTTCGCGCCAATCCCCATCTGGAACTGGGCGGCGTCACCTGGGGATGGCTTTACGCGGCGACAACGAGCATGAACCGTCTCGCCCGCGATCCCAGGGTTCGGAGCTTGCCAACGCCTGTCCTCGTCTTGCGGGCACTGAACGAGCGGATCGTCGATAATGAGGCGATCCGCAGGACCGCCGAACGGTTGCCCCACGCCGAATTGCTCGATGTCGCGGGCGCCGAACATGAAATCCTTTTGGAAACCGACGAGCGCCGCGGCGTTCTACTCGCCGCTATGGACCGGTTCTGCGCGGTTCCGGCTAGGCTCGATCCACCAGCCGCCTGACCCTGGCGACCACCGTCTCGAACATGGCCTCGGTGAGGCGACCCGTGTTCAGGTTGTAGCGCGACGTGTGATAGCTGGCGACGACTGTCGGACCTTTGGCAAGCTCGTAAAAAACGTCATGGCCGAAGGGACAGCGGGCCAGCCGCTCTCCCAGCGCGCGGATCGTCGAGCCATGGGCGATCGCACCGAGCGTTAACACGACCCGCGGCGCCGGTGCCTGGGTAAGCTGGCCGGTCAGAAACCCGCGGCAGGTCGTGATCTCTCGACCCACCGGCTTGTTTTCCGGCGGCACGCAGCGCACCGCGTTGGTCACCCGACAATCTAAGAGTTGGAGGCTGTCATCCCGCCGGCGGTCGTACGACCCTTGCGCAAAGCCGTGCCTAAACAGCGCCGCATATAAAATGTCACCGGCGAAATCGCCCGTGAACGGCCGGCCTGTCCTGTTAGCGCCGGACACGCCCGGCGCCAGACCGACAATCAGCAGCCGCGCTCCCTGCGGCCCAAAGGACGGCACGGGTGCATTGTGCCAATCGGGATGAGTCTCCCGGTTGGCACCGCGGTAAGCGACGAGCCGCGGGCACAAACCACAGGTAGGGTCTGGCTCGGCGTCGGTCCCGTCCTCCGATCGCCTCACCAGCCCTTCCACAAACGCTTCAAATGACGACTTTGCTCAAAAGAAAAACGCAACAGGGCCCGGTCAGTTGTACTCCTCGGCCTCGTCGCCTTCCTCGTCAAAGTCGTCATATTCATAACCATCATCATCGACTTCGGGCTCCGGCGCCGGGCGCCGCGACGGCTGCCCGCCATTGTGGGCGCGGGCGATTTCGGCGCCAAGATCCCCAAGGTCGATAAAAAAGTCAGCCTGACGACGGAGTTCATCGGCAATCATCGGTGGCTGGCTTTGCAGGGTGCTCAGGACGGTGAAGCGAATGCCGCGACGTTGTACCGCTTCCGCCAAGCGCCGAAAATCACCATCGCCGGAGACCAGCACGATGTGGTCGAGCTGCGCTCCCATCTCCATGATGTCGACAGCAATCTCCACGTCCATGTTGCCCTTGAATTTTCGCCGGCCCGTGGTCTGAGTGAACTCCTTTAACGGCTTCGTAACCATCGTGTAGCCGTTATAGTCCAACCAATCGACGAGCGGTCTTATCGGCGAATATTCCTGTTCATCCATGAGCGCGGTGTAATAATAGGCGCGAATTAGCCGTCCTCGCGCTTTGAAAGCCTTGAGCAGACGTTTGTAGTCGATGTCAAAGCCTAAAGCGCGAGCAGTCTGGTAGAGATTTGCACAATCAATGAACAGTGCAAATCGTTCATGAGGCTCGACGGGGAGCCAATCCTTAGTTGCAGATGCCATGAGTTCTTTTCTTCTTTGTGATCTCGCTCACGCGTTAATCGGCAAGCGAGTGCTGGATTTGCGCGGGTAAATGAACGCGCAGAGGCAAACGCCCCGCATTGAGATAGTATGGATGTTTGGGAGAACCTAGCCCTTTCGTCCGGATTACCCCGAACGATCCACAAGAATGAATGTCCACAAGCAATTGCATTTGCTGCGGTGCACTCTTATTTTCAAGGCTTACTCTTCACAGCAGAGGTTTGTGGCGCCCATGGCCCGTATCACGGTTGAGGATTGTGTCGAACGCGTTCCCAGCAGGTTTCAGCTCGTCATGCTAGCGGCGCAGCGCGCTCGCGATATCTCGGCCGGCGCCGGGCTCACCGTCGACCGCGACAATGACAAGAACCCTGTCGTTGCGCTCCGCGAGATCGCCGACGAGACCATCGACCTCGACCATCTTCGCTTCGAACTGGTCCACGGCCTTCGCCGCTACGTAGATGTGGATGATGCTGAGGCGCGCGATCAGCTCGCGACGGAGAGCGAGCCTGTGGCCCCGCCACCCGATACGGGCATGCCGATGAACATCACCTACGATGATCAGGAGGACATTCCGGACGAGGATGTTTTGGAAGGCGACCTCTAAGGACATCTCAGACAGGTTGGGTGGGCCATCGTCATGACGACATTGGAAGATGCCGTCGGTGACCTGGCCGCTCACCAGCCAGCCCCAGCGGTCAGCCCTCTCGGACCGACGAAGCCCTCACGCCGTCCGGTCATTCGGCAGTATGAACTCGTCGAGCGGGTTAGGGCCTACGACCCGCAGGTCAATGAGGACCTGCTGAATAGCGCCTATGTCTACGCCATGCAGGCTCACGGCGCCCAGCTGCGTGCATCGGGAGATCCCTACTTCCATCATCCGGTGGAAGTGGCAGGCATTCTCGCCGGATTTCGCGTCGACAGCGCGTCCATTGCCACGGGCTTGCTGCACGACACGGGCGAAGACACCGGCGCCACCATCGACGAAATGGAGAGCCTGTTCGGCACGGAGGTCGCCAAGCTCGTCGACGGCGTCACCAAGCTCAACAAGCTGGAACTGCGATCGACCCGGACGGCGCAGGCGGAGAATTTCCGCAAGCTGCTTCTCGCCATGTCGGAGGACATCCGCGTCCTCCTCGTGAAGTTGGCGGACCGCCTGCACAATATGCGGACGCTTCACTTCATCAGGAATCCCGAAAAACGCCAACGCATCGCTATCGAAACCCTGGAGATCTACGCGCCGCTGGCCGAGCGGATCGGCATGGACAAGATGAAGGCGGAACTTGAAGACCTGGCCTTCGAGGAGCTCTGGCCGCAACCGAGAGCAACGATCATCCGAAGGCTCAATCAGCTCAGGGTTGACGACGCCGACCTCATCGACCGCATCATCAACGGTCTTTCAAACGTGCTCCGGGATGCCGGTATCGAAGCGAAGGTCTCGGGGCGCGAGAAGGCGCCGATTTCGATCTGGCGGAAGATGGAACGAAAGAGCATCAATTTCGAGCAGCTCAGCGACATCATGGCGTTTCGGGTCACCGTCGCCGACATAGCGAACTGCTACGCTGCGCTCGGCACGATCCACGGCCAGTTTTCCATGGTGCCGGGGCGCTTCAAGGACTTCATCAGCACGCCCAAATCGAACGGCTACCGCTCGATCCACACGACGGTTCAGGGCCCGGAGAAACGCCGTATCGAAGTGCAAATCCGCACCGAGGAAATGCATGAGGTGGCGGAGTTCGGCGTCGCCGCCCATTGGGCCTACAAGCAGAACCAGCCGGTCACCGACGGCCGCCAGTATCGCTGGCTGCGGGAACTTCTGGACATCATGGACCAGGCGGAAACGCCCGAAGAGTTTCTCGAGCACACCAAACTCGCCATGTTCCAGGACCAGGTGTTCTGCTTCACGCCCAAGGGCGATCTCATCGCCATGCCGAAAGGGGCGACGCCGATCGACTTCGCCTATGCGGTCCACTCGGAGATCGGCGACCATCTGCAGGGCGCCAAGATCCATGGTCGCATCGTGCCGCTCAGGACCCGGCTGAACAATGGCGATCAGGTCGAGGTCATCACCTCGAAAACCGCGAAACCGTCCCGCACCTGGCTGAACTATGTGGTCAGCGGCAAGGCCCGGGCAAAAATCCGGCGCGCGCTTCGCGAGCAAAGCCGCGGTGAATACATCGCCAGCGGCCGTGAGCAACTGGCGCGGGCCGCACGCACCCGTGGTGTCAGCGTCACCGACCGGCAACTTGAAGGGCTGCTCGAGGAGTTTCACCAGGCGAGCGTCGACGATCTCTTGGTGAACCTGACGGACGGCAGCATATCCACGCGCGCCGTGCTCGAAGCGCTTCATCCGACGCAGAAGTCGAAGAACGGATCGGACCGGTCTTTGCGGATCATCAAAGCGGATCCGATCGCCTCCGAGAAAGACCGGACGACGCCGATCCGCGGGCTCGGATCCGGGGTCGATTTCACCTTTGCGGGCTGTTGCCGGCCGATACCGGGAGATCCGATCATCGGTATCGTTCGGACCGGCCGGGGCGTCACGATCCACCGCTGCGATTGCTACCGGCTCGAGCCCTTTCATGATCAGCCCGAACGCCTGTTGCCCGTGGACTGGAACCCGCTGGCGGCCAGGGCTCCCGCCCGGCTGGTGGTTGTGGTCGAGGATCAGCCCGGGGTTCTGGGGCATCTGAGCCTGACCATCGGCAATAATGGCGGTAACATCGTCGATCTCAAGATGCGTCAAAGGGGGGTCGACGCGGTCGAGATGGTCGTCGACGTGGAGGTCGAAGGCTCCAGTCAGATCGACCGGATCATCGCCGCGCTGGTCGCCAACGACGAAGTGCAAAAGGTGAGCCGGGCGAACGGCTGAGGCCTGGGCCAGCCGCGAACAAACGGTTGCAGGTCCAAAGCCGATCGGTGATATCTGATGGTTAACCCGTTGGAAAAGGGCTGCCCGTCCGTCGTTGCCCGACAGCTGTCACTGATTTGCGCGTTTGATGGTCTTTCGCCGCAAAAATCCCCTGCCCTGGTACCGTAGGCTCCGCCAGTGGCTATGGCCCGAGGCCGGAGTCTGGCGGGCGTCCAAATATCTCGTGTTTCGGGTGAAGCGGCTGCAGGGCACACCGCACTTCATCGCCGCGGGCGTGGCATCGGGAGCTGCGGTCTCGTTCCTTCCCTTTCCCGGGTTCCATTTCCTCCTCGGCTTCCTGGCGAGCTTTGTCACACGCGGCAGTTTTCTGGCGGCGATGGCCGGGACGCTTGTCGGCAATCCCTGGACATTCCCCCTAATGTGGGGTGGAGGCCTTGCGATTGGGCGCTCCGTCATGGGCCGGGAAAACGAACCGCCTCCGCCCCCTCTTAGCGAGATCAGGTTCGCCGACTGGGATCACCATTTGGAACATCTTTTCATCCCGGCGGTCATCGGCTCCATCCCGCTTGCGCTCCTGGCCTGGATGATCGTCTACCTTCTCTGTAAACAGGCGGTGATCAGCTTTCGTGCTAGGGGCGAGCGAAAACGCGCCGCAGCCTTGGCCCGCGCCGCAAAACTGCCCGCCGATACCGAGGCGGGCGTCTGACCGCGCCCACGGTGGTAAACGCGCAGGGATTGGCCTGTTTCCCCGTTACGTCTATAAGCCGGGCTCACTTCCCGACATCGACCCTCGGACGAAGCTTGGAATGGGCCGGTTACGCCTCGGCATCAACATCGACCATATAGCGACCTTGAGAAACGCCCGCGGCGGAACTCACCCGAATCCGCTGGCGGCCCTGCGCCTGATCGGTCCCGCCGGCGGCGACGGGGTGACGCTGCATCTTCGCGAGGATCGCCGCCATATCCGCGACGCCGACGTTGAAGCCGTCGTCGAACAGAGCGACCTGCCGGTCAATCTGGAGATGGCGGCGACCGAAGAAATGGTCGCTACCGCATCCCGCCTCAAACCCCATGCTGTGTGCATCGTTCCCGAGCGTCGCCAGGAGCGCACGACCGAGCATGGGCTGGATGCCCGCGGCTTACACAATCATCTGGCGCCACTGGTCGGCCGACTTCGGGATGCCGGTTGCCGGGTCTCGCTGTTTATCGATCCTCAGGAAGAGCAGTTGGAGGTCGCGGCCGATCTCGGTGTGCCGGTCGTCGAGCTGCATACCGGCACCTATGCCGAGACCAGAGGCGATGCCCGTGAGGCAGAGCTGGAAAGGCTCAGGCGGGGTGCGAGCCTGGCAACGAGCCTGGGCATCGAATGCCATGCTGGCCACGGTCTCACTTACGACAATGTTGCGAAGGTGGCGGCGATCCCCGAGCTTCGAGAGCTCAATATCGGCCATTTTCTGATCGGTCAGGCATTGTTTGCCGGCCTCGTCGGCAGCATTCAGCACATGCGTTTGATGATGGATCAAGCCAGGCAACCATGATCTTGGGCGTTGGCATCGACATCATCGACATCAGACGGATCGAACGCGTTCTGGACCGCTTTGGTGACCGCTTCACCCAACGCTGCTTTACCGAGATCGAACGCGCTAAGTCCGACCGGCGGCGCCGGCGGGCCGATTCCTACGCCAAGCGCTACGCCGCCAAGGAAGCCTGCGCGAAGGCTCTTGGAACCGGACTGGCGCGAGGCGTGTTCTGGCGCGATGTGGGTGTTGTCAATCTGCCGGGCGGCAAGCCCACCCTCGAGCTGACAGGCGGCGCAAAGAGCCGCATGGAAGCCCTGGTCCCGCCCGGAATGACCCCGGTTCTCGACCTTACGCTCACCGACGAGCCGCCTCTCGCCCAAGCTCTGGTGATTTTTTCGGTAACACAACGCTCATGACAAAAAACATCCTGGAGACGGCCAAGACGCTGGTCTACGCCGTCGCCATCGCCTTGGTGGTGCGCACCTTCGCCTACGAGCCTTTCAACATACCGTCCGGCTCGATGAAGCCGACCCTGCTGGTTGGTGACTATCTGTTCGTGTCGAAATGGGCCTACGGCTATAACCGCCACTCGTTTCCGTTCAGCCTGCCCCTGATTGGTGGACGCGTGCTTTCGAGCACGCCGGAACGGGGTGACGTCGCGGTCTTCAAGCTGCCCTCCGACAACCGGACCGACTACATCAAGCGTATCGTCGGTCTGCCCGGCGACGAGATCCAGGTCACCGACGGC
The DNA here is from genome assembly GCA_050331695.1 of Geminicoccaceae bacterium. Taxonomy (GTDB): domain Bacteria; phylum Pseudomonadota; class Alphaproteobacteria; order Geminicoccales; family Geminicoccaceae; genus JBHJGP01. Next base: position 34,203 of record JBHJGP010000017.1, on the reverse strand, counting down.
ATCCTTTCGATCAACGGCGAACAGGTTGACAGAGAGCCGCTCGAGCCCTTCGTGGAAGACGGCGACGGCGCGCCCACGGTCAGGCGATATGTGGAAGAATTGCCGGGCGGGCGGACGTATGAAGTCCTCGATTCCACCGACAATGGACGGTTGGACAACACGCGGGGCTACACCGTGCCCGACGGGCACGTCTTCGCCATGGGCGACAATCGGGACAATTCGCAAGATTCCAGGACCACCCAGGTAAGCTTCATCCCTATGACCAATCTGGTTGGCCGCGCCGAGATCCGGTTCTTTTCGATCGAAGGCTCGTCATCCTGGTGGATGCCCTTGCAATGGCCCGCCAAGATCCGCTACGACCGTATTTTGAGCGGCATCGAGTGAGGGTGATTTGGGCGCCGGGCCGGCCGACGAAAACGATCTGAGCGAACGCCTCGGCCACAGCTTTTCAAAGCCAGCGCTTCTGCAGCTTGCCCTGACCCATTCCAGCTTGGGCGGCCGGGATGCAGGGGGCCCGAACAATGAGCGGCTCGAGTTTTTGGGCGACCGCGTACTGGGCCTCGTCGTCGCGGAACTCTTGTACGAGCTCTATCCGGACGATCTGGAAGGAGCGCTAGCCCAGCGCCAGGCGGTTCTGGTGGCCCGCGACCAACTCGCCGAAATCGCTGTCACCATAGGCCTTGACCGCCATGTCGCCATGGCTTCGGGTGAGGCGGTGAGCGGTGGACGAACCAAACCATCCATCCTCGCGGACGCTTGTGAGGCGGTAATCGGCGCTTTGTTCCTGGACGGCGGGTTTGAAGTGGCCCGGCGCTTCGTCCGCGGCCAATGGCAAGGACCCGCGAGCCATATGGCGAGCCCGCCCCGGGACAATAAGACGGCGCTGCAGGAATGGGCGCAGGAGCGGGGCCTCGGCCTGCCCAGCTATCGGGTGAGCGAGCGAACCGGTCCCGACCACGCGCCCCAGTTCGTGGTCGAGGTCGCGCTCACGGGCTCGGCGCCGATGTCGGGCACCGGCTCGTCGAAGCGTGCCGCCGAACAGGCCGCCGCCGGAAATCTTTTGGATACGATCGGCGACGGTGATGGCTGAGGCTGACGCCGCAGGCGCGACCCGTTGTGGCTTCGTCGCCATTCTGGGCGCGCCCAATGTCGGCAAATCGACCCTGATCAATCAGCTCGTCGGCACCAAGGTGTCGATCGTGTCGCCCAAGGTCCAGACCACCCGCCGGCGGATCATCGGCATCACCATCAGCGAACGATCGCAGATCGTTTTCGTCGACACACCCGGGATTTTCTCGCCGAACAAGCGCTTGGACCGAGCCATGGTCCAAGAAGCGCTGCAAAGCGCCAACGATAGCGACGTCGTCCTGCTGGTGGTGGACGCCAGGCGCGGTCTCGATCAGCGCTCAGCCCATGTCCTCGATGCCCTCAAGGGCCTTCGGACAAGAATGTTCCTGGCGTTGAACAAGATCGATTTGGTGCGCCCAGTCGATCTGTTGCCGCTGGCCACCGACCTCAACGAGCGGGTGTCCTTCGACGAGACGTTCATGATTTCAGCCCTCACCGGCGACGGCTGTTCGCAGATCATCTCGAAACTCACCTCGCTGATGCCTGAGAGCCCTTGGCTCTATCCGGAAGATCAGTTGAGTGATCTCTCCAACCGAAGCCTCGCGGCGGAGATCACCCGAGAGCATCTGTTCCGTCAGCTCGAAGAGGAGCTGCCCTACAGCCTGACGGTGGAGACCGATCAGTGGACCGAAAGCGCTGACGGCAAGGAGGTGCGAATCGATCAAACCATCTATGTCCGGCGGCCGACGCAAAAGGCGATCGTTCTGGGCAAGCAAGGTCAGCGCATCAAGGCCGTCGGCAGCGCCGCGCGGGGCGAGCTCGAGGATCTTCTCGGGCTCCGGGTTCATCTGTTCTTGTTCGTCAAGGTGCGCGAAAACTGGCTCAATGATCCCGAACGGTTCCGAGAGATGGGGCTCGACTTTCCTGGCTGACAAGGCAGCCGCCGGCTGATGGCGATCGACTGGCAGGACGAAGGCATCGTTCTGACGGCGCGCGCGCAGAGCGAGAACGCGCTGCTCCTCACGGCTCTCACCTTCGATCACGGCCGTCATGCCGGGTGGGTGCCTGGTGGTACGGGTGAACGGGCCCGCGCGCTCTACCAGCCGGGCAATCGGCTGGCGCTTACCTGGAGCGCGCGACTGGCCGATCATCTGGGACGGTTTCGAGCTGAGCCGCTCCAATTGCTCGCCGGTCAGGTCATCGACCGCCGGCTCGAGATGACGGCGCTTCTGGCGGTCACGCAGATGGTCGACGCCGCACTGGGCGAACGCGAGCCCCACCCGACCCTCTATGCCGGCCTCCTCCATCTGATCGGCAAGCTGGCCCGGGGCGATCACTGGCAAGGTGATTTCGTTCGCTTCGAACTCTTACTTCTGGGCGAGCTCGGGGTTGCGCTGGATCTGGACCACTGCGCCATTACCGGCCGCCAAAGCAATCTCAGCTTCGTGTCGCCCAAGACCGGCCGGGCCGTGGCCGCCGGCGCCGCGCCCGAATTCGAGCATCGATTGCTGGTCCTGCCGGCCTTCGTCCGCGACGGCGGCGAACCGGATGGTTTGTCTTTCCTCGATGGCCTCAAGCTCTCTGGCTGGTTTCTTCAGCGCTGGGTTCTTGACGCGCTCAACAAAACCATGCCGGTAGCCCGCGACCGTCTCGTTCAACTCATTGACCCGGCGACATCCAAGCAAGGGAGCTCCTCCAGTGGCGAGCAAACCTGACCCCGAGGGTGGCGACATCCGCCCGATCGACCTTCAGGACGCGCTCAGCGAGCGCTATCTGGCCTATGCGCTCTCGACCATCACCGCCCGGTCGCTACCGGACGTGCGCGATGGTCTGAAGCCGGTTCAGCGGCGCATTCTCTACGCCATGCGCCAGCTGCGGCTGGATCCTGAGAGCGGCTACAAGAAATGCGCGCGCGTGGTCGGCGACGTCATCGGTAAGTTCCATCCCCACGGTGACGCGCCGGTCTATGAGGCCCTGGTGCGTCTCGCCCAGGACTTTGCCCAGCGCTATCCCCTGGTCGACGGTCAGGGCAATTTTGGCAACATCGACGGCGATAACGCGGCGGCGATGCGCTACACAGAAAGCCGTCTGACGGCGGTCGCCCAGGCGCTCCTCGAAGGGATCGACGAGGACACGGTCGATTTCCGCGAGACCTATGACGGCAGCGAGAACGAGCCCGTCGTCCTGCCGAGCGCGTTTCCCAATCTGCTGGCCAACGGCGCCCAGGGCATCGCCGTCGGCATGGCCACAAGCATCCCTCCCCATCACGCCGGCGAGCTCGCCGCGGCGCTGATCCATCTCTTGGACCATCCCGAAGCCGCAACCGTTGATCTCATGGCAATGGTCCAGGGGCCGGATCTGCCGACCGGTGGCCTCTTGGTCGAAGACCAACCGGCGATCCAGGAGGCTTATGAGACCGGGCGCGGCGGCTTTAGGATCCGCGCCCGCTGGACGGAAGAAAAACTGGCCCATGGCCAGTACCAGATCGTTATCGACGAGATCCCCTACCAGGTCCAGAAAGCGCGTCTGGTCGAGCGGATCGCGCTGCTCATGAGCCAGAAAAAGCTGCCGCTGATCGCCGACGTGCGCGACGAATCCACCGAAGATGTCCGCCTGGTTCTGATCCCGAAGAGCCGCTCGGTCCCGGCCGCGCCGCTCATGGAACAGCTTTTCCGCCAGACCGAGCTCGAGAGCCGGATCAGTCTCAATCTGAACGTCCTGGACGCCAAGGGTGTGCCCCGGGTGATGAGCCTTCGGGACGCTCTTTCGGCCTTTCTCGAGCATCGCATGGAGATACTGGTCCGCCGGTCCCGCTTCCGCCTGGCCAAGATCGAAGACCGCCTGGAGGTCCTGGACGGCTATCTCAAGGCGTTCTTGGACATCGATCGAGTCATCCAGATCATTCGCGAGAACGACCAGCCCCGGCCCATTCTGATGGCCGAGTTCGAGCTCACCGAGCGCCAGGCAGAGGCGATCCTCAATCTTCGCCTGCGCCAATTGCGCAAGCTCGAGGAGATGGAGCTCATCAAGGAGCGAAAGGCGCTTCGTGCCGAGCGCAAGGATCTGAATGCGCTACTTGCGGACGAGGGCTTGCGCCGCAAGCGGCTGGCCGAGGAGATCGAAACGATGCGTGAGCGTTTCGGCACCGAGCCAAGGCGGACGAAACGGGCCGAGGCACCGGTCTTCGAAGCCGACATCATCGAACTGCCGGTCGAGCGCCAGCCGGTCACCATTGTCTGCTCGCAGAAGGGCTGGATCCGTTCTCTCAAAGGTCACGTCGAGACCACCGACGACATCAAGTACAAGGATGGGGACGGTCCGCGCTTCGTGCTCCGGGCCCAATCGACCGACAAGCTTCTGATCGTCCGGGATGATGGCCGGGTGCATTTGCTGTCCACCGACAGACTGCCAGGCGGACGCGGCCAGGGCGAGCCGCTCAGCCTCCATATCGACCTGCCCTCAGGCATCGAGGTCACCGAACTTCTGGTCCACCAACCCAAACGAAAACTGATCCTGGCCACGGTCGCCGGCTATGGGTTCATCGCCACCGAAGAGGCGATCGCGGCGCAGACCAAGGCGGGCAAGCAGGTCGTCAATCTGAGCCGCAGCGATAAGCTCAAGAAGGTCGCGCCGGTGGCTGACAGCGACGACGCGGTCGCCGTCGTTGGCAGCAACCGGAAGCTCCTGGTCTTCTCTCTCGAAGAGATGCCGGACATGGCCCGGGGCAAGGGCGTCATCCTGCAACGCTACCGCGACGGCACTCTTAGCGATGTCAGGAGCCTCCGCTTCGAGGACGGCTTGGCCTGGCCTTCGGGCGACCGCCGCCGGCACGAGAAGGACCTCTCGCTTTGGCGAGGCAAACGGAGCGGCGCCGGCCGGCCCGCGCCTACGGGCTTTCCCAAGGACAATCGCTTCGGTGATGCTGAATGATGTCGACCGACCAGGCGATCTTGTTCGCCCTTCTCGGCCTGGTCTTCGTCTTCTTGATCTGGGGCCGCTGGCGCTACGACCTCGTGGCGTTCACAGCACTCCTCATCGCGCTCATCGCCGGCGTGGTGCCGACCGAGGAGGCTTTTTCGGGCTTCGGTCATCCGGCCACGGTGATCGTGGCGCTGGTCCTCATCGTCAGCCGGGGTCTCTTCAACTCCGGTGCCAGCGACCTGTTGGCACGCCAGGTCCTCGACGCGAGCCGCTCGCTCGGCGCCCTCATCGCGATCATGGGCGGCGTCGCCGCCGGGCTGTCAGCGGTCATGAACAATGTCGCCGCCCTCGCCTTTCTCATGCCGCTGGATCTCCAGGCGGCGAACAAGGCCAAGCGGAGCGCCGCTTTGACCCTGATGCCGCTCTCCTTCGCCTCGATCCTCGGTGGCATGATCACGCTGATCGGAACACCACCCAACATCATCATCGCCGGTTTCCGGGGTGACGCCCTGGGCCAGCCCTTCACCATGTTCGACTTCACGCCGGTGGGTCTTGCCTGCGCCGCCGCCGGCTTGGTCTTCGTAACCACCATCGGCTGGCGGCTGATCCCGAGCGCCCGCACCCAGACCAAGGGCACCGATGGGCTTTTCGAGATCGACGACTACATCGCCGAGGTTCGGATCGCCGAGGGCTCGAAGAGCATCGACAAGACAATCGCCGAACTGGAACCGAAGGTGGAGGCTGCCGAAGGTCTCTTGCTCGGCGTCATTCGTGGCGGCCAGCGGCTGCCGGTGACCGCCCGCCACGTCAAGGTTCGGGACGGTGACATGCTGGTTCTGGAGGCCGCGCCGTCCGCCATCGACAAGATTGTCGGCGAGCTCGAGCTCGAATATATCGGCACCGGCAAGGACCGGCTGGTCGACAAGACCGATCTCTCGCTGGTCGAGGTGGTGGTGCCCGAGGGCTCTCGAATAGCCAGGCGCAATGTTACCTCGCTGGGCCTTACCCGCCACCACGGTATCAGCCTGCTCGGCGTTTCCAGACGGGGCAGGCGGTTCCGCGAGCGGCTCGGCCGGGTGGTGATCGAGCCCGGCGACATCTTGCTCCTGCTCGGGCCCCTGGAGCGTCTCAACGAGGTGGCGCGCTGGCTCGGCTGTCTGCCGCTGGCCCAGCGGGGTCTCGACCTGGCCCAACGGGACAAGGCCTGGATGGCGGTGGGCGTCTTCGCCCTCGCCATCGTTTCGGCGAGCACGGGCCTCTTGGATCTGCCAATCGCGCTCGCTTGTGTCTGCGTGGCCTTCGTTGTGATGGAGATCGTGCCACTCCGTCAGCTCTACGAGAGCGTCGAGTGGTCGGTGATCGTTCTTTTGGCGGCGATGATCCCGATCGGGGCCGCCCTGGAGGCGAGCGGCGGCACCCGGCTGATCGCCGACGGCATCATCGACCTCACTCTCGGTTTTCCGGCCTGGGCGGTCCTCACCATTCTGATGGTCGTGACCATGAGCCTCTCCGACGTGATGAACAACACGGCGACGGCGGTGATCGCCGCACCGATCGCGATCGACATGGCAGACCGTCTCGAGGTTAGCCCGGACCCCTTCCTGATGACCGTGGCGGTCGCGGCTTCCTGCGCCTTCCTCACGCCGATCGGGCACAAGAACAACACACTGATCCTGGGCCCCGGCGGCTATCAGTTCGGCGATTACTGGCGGATGGGTCTGCCGCTCGAGCTCCTGCTCGTCTCCGTCAGCATCCCGATGATCCTTTTCGTCTGGCCGCTTTAGCAGCTCGGACCGTTGGAATGACCGATCCTATCGGTCGGCGCGGCTCAGATAGCGTTCTAGGCGGCGGGAGGCGACCGACAGGCTGAAGCAGAGCACGAAGTAGAGAGCGGCCACCGTCAGCCAAACCTCGAACAGTTTGCGGTTGGCGATCGCGATCTGTTGGCCTGAGAAGGTGAGCTCCTGCACCGAGATCAGGCTGACGATCGAGCTGTCCTTGATCAGTGAGATGAACTGGCCGGCCAGAGGCGGCACCATCCGCTGGACCGCCTGGGGGAAAATCACGTAGCGGAGCGTTTGCAGACCGCCGAGACCGAGGCTTCGCGCGGCCTCCGTCTGACCCTGCGGCACGGCGACGATGCCGCCCCTGATGATCTCGGCGACGTAGGCCCCCTCGAACAGCGCCAGGCAAACCGCTCCCGCCAAGAAGTTGTCCAGGAGATTAGCCGGGCCGAACAGGGTTTCGACGATCACCAGGCTTGTGCCCTCGAGCGACCGCGCCCAGGCGTCGAGGCCGATCACCTGGGTTATCTGCCCCGAGATGAAGAAATAGAAGATGAAGATGAAGATCAGCGGTGGCATGTTGCGCACCAGCTCGACATAGGTGCGGCCGATTAGGCGCAGGGCGAGCCAGGGCGCGATCCGCAAACTCGCCATTACCAGACCGATCACGCCGGCCAAAAGCGAGGAGAAGATCGCGAGCCGGATCGTGGTTATAAGGCCCAGGGTCAGAAGATTGGCCCGCCACTGGCCGGTCTCTTCATCGACGAACAGGAAGTAGCCGGGAATGATCGAGAAGTTCCAATTGTATTGGAACGAGGTGCTGGCCCAGTGCCAAGCCCAAAAGCCGCCGACCGTGATCGTCGCCAAGAGGACGAGATCAAGCCAGTGGAATGGCTTCGGTGCCTTGTTGGACATGGGCCGGACGGTGGGCGCGAAACGCGCGCCCCGCCGATGCGAAGCGCGCACGGCTTTGAGCTATTGGGGCGGTAGCTGGTCTGCCCACTCGCGGGTGGTGAACCAGTAGAGCCAACGCTCGTCGAGATAACCGCTCGAATTGTTGATCGTGATCCAATTGTTGAAAAAGGTCAGCGCGTCGGGATCGCCTTTGCGGAGCGCAAAGCCCTCGACGGTGCCTGAAAAGGTCTCGGGGACCGGGATGTAGAGCTGGTCCGGATAGGCTTCGACGTCCGCGGCGGGCTTGGGCACGGCCGCGACATAGGCGTCCGCATTGCCGTTCACGACCTCCTGAAGCACTTCGGCCTCGGCGTCGAACTGGCGCAGACGCGCTTCCGGGAAAAATTGCTGGGCCCCCAGGGCTGCGGTGCTGGCGCGGACCACGGCGATGGTGACGTCTCGATCGTTGAAGGCATCAAGCGAGCTTTCGTCCGGGCGCAACGCCCTGTTGGCCGCGAGCATGTTGCCGGAACTGGCGTAAGGCATGGTGAAATTGACCTTGAGCATGCGCTCCGGGGTCAGCGACATGCCGGAAATGATGACGTCGAACTTGCCGGCGAGCAAAGCCGGGACCATGCCGTCCCAGACCGTCGGCACGAACTCGACCTCGACGCCCATGTCTTCCGCCAGCTTCCTCGCCACATCGACCTCGAAGCCGATCAACTCGCCTTCCTTGTTCCGAAAGACCCAGGGCACGAAATTGCCGACGCCGACACGAATGGCGCCGCGCTGGCTGATCTCGTCGATCAGGTTCCCCGGGTCCTGGGCCTGTCCTATGGTGGGCACGGTAAGCGCGCCGACGGCAGCGGCGGCGACCACCGCGGCCATCAGACTACGTCGCATGAGCATGGCTTCCTCCAGGCTTTTCCTTACAACAAAAGACACGAGCATCGTGGCGAGCCGGCCCGAAGCGATCAACCGTAAGCTCTCGCCAGACGCCGTTCCAGCGAGGTCACGGCCAGGGACAGACTGACCGTCATGACGAGGTAGATCGCCGCCACGGTCAACCAGATCTCGAAGGTGAGAAAACTGTCGGCGATCGCGTCGCGGGCCTCGGTGGTGAGATCGTAGACCGCGATAACGCTGACGATCGAGCTGTCCTTGATCAGCGACACGGTCTGGCCGGTGAGCGGCGGCAGGATCGATCGCACCGCCTGGGGCAGGAGGACGAAGCGATAGCTGTCAACGGTGCCGAGGCCCAGGCTCGATGAGGCTTCCCACTGGCCCTTGGCCACTCCATCCAGCCCGGCACGAAAAATCTCCGCCGCGTAAGCCCCCTCGAACGCCGCCAGCGTCAGCACCGCGCAGACCGTTCGATCAATCCCGAAGATCGGCGCCAGGACGAAATAGGCGACGTAGAGTTGCACCAGGAGCGGCGTGTTGCGGATGAGCTCAACATAAGCCCGCGCCAGCCAGCGGCCGATCAGGGACGGCGAGCGCCCAAGCAAGGCCGCACTCAAACCGAACACCACCATCAGGAGAAAGCTCCAGAAGGTGATCTTCAGCGTCACCATCAGTCCGTCGATCAGCCGCCCGGGAACCGCTGTCCCATCGCGGATCTCGAGCAGATAACCGGGCACCCGGTGCCAATCCCACCGGTAGCCGGTGGCGACCGCGCCTTCGTAAGTGAACCAGATCACGGCTCCGACGAACGACGCGTAGAGCAAGACCTGGACGATGGGAGATCGCGCGAGAGAGCGGCTTGAAGACAGGCGCACGGGCTCGTCCGGTTGGCCCCAGAAAACGTAGCGAAAGGCAACGGCCGGCCCACCGGGTGTCGCCTCGTCTGAGCTCGAACCTTGCCTGGCCCGGCGCCAGCGTCAATCGCTTATCGGCGAGCGTGCCCGATCACCCTTGCGAACCGATAGCTGTGTCGCTGGCCTGCCGTCGTGACCGAGCCGGGATTGTCCCCCAATGGGCGGCCTAAAGTTCGGGTACGGAGCATCGCGATCCTCAAGCGGCGCAATCTGTGTCGGTTTGCCGGTTCTTCACACCATTCCTGCTGGCCGCGATGTGGGCGTCTAAGCGGCTTCGGCGGTGCCGGATGGTGCTGCCGAAACGCTCGTGATGGCCATCAGCGCCGGCAGGTCGTCGAGCTGTTTTTCAGCCAGGCCCGCCTGGGCTTCGACGACCAGCGATTTGTTGTGCAAGAGGATCCGGGCCAGCAGGTAGGCGGCGCGAACGGCCCGATCCTCGAACGGCGTCTCGTCCTCGACCGCCAGAAGACCGGTGAGCAGCACCAGAAACATGGCGTAGTGGATGCTGGCTTTGCTGAACTGCGCCCAGCAATTCGAGATCCGGTCGGGAACGAAGCCCACCTGGAAAAGGGCGTTGGCGAGGACGTTGCCCGGAAGATGGGGCCGCCCATCGATCGCCGGCGCCAGCAGGTCCATTTGTACGGCCGTGAACCGTTCGAACACGGTCGCCATGTCGGCCGTGTTCACGCCCAGCGCATTGAACACCGTGTTGAGCAGTTCCTGGTGTTTGGGGTCGGCGATCCTGCGCGCCGCCATCTGCTTCAACATCGCCCGACAGATGACGGTGAACGCCCGCAAGGATCGTTCCGGCGAGTTGACGCCTTGCGCCTGGTGCTGAGCCAGATCGATCCGATCGACGATTTCGAACATCTGGCCGGCCAGGCGGCCAACCGCGCCCGGATCCGCCGCCAGGTCAATTTTCGCCAGATCCTGCGCGAACAGACCGGCGAGCGAGATCCGGCCGGACCAGGGTTGATGGGTCGCGGTCAGGATCGTCAGCATGGCGTGGCGGATCATGCGGGCGTCGACCGGGCCCGGTTTCTGCTTCTGTGCGGGCTGCTTGCGCGGCTTCGCCGTGTCCGAGAAGGATTCCTTATCGACCAGGGCGTGCGGATCGGTGATCAGGCTCCGCGCCACTTCCGGACAGGCCATGGTGCCGACCCGGTGGAACACCTCGTCGAACAGCGTGGTGATCCGTGGAAAGGACGCGCAGGTGGGCGACAGATAGGCTTCACCCAGTTCCGACTGGATCCGGCACAGACCGTTTTCGTCCTGCATCGCACAGCGGCCGTCCGAGCGCTGGCGAATGATCATCCGCTTCTTGCCCTCGCCCACTTTAACGCGGGTGAGCGCAGCAAGCAGATCCTCCTTGATGGCACCGGCCGGCGCGTTCCGGTACTGCCGCACCGTCGGCTCCGCCACATCGACCGTCCAGTGATGACAGCAATTGTCGATGCAGGCGTCGCCGACGCACCGGAACTGCGCCATGTAGGCGGGCTGAAGCATGGAGGGCAAAGACTGTCTCCCGGGGGCGCGGAACAGAACTCGGACGCGACACCCAAAGCTGCTCACATTTGCCCTTTATGCTATTTGGTTGTTTTTAAAACAACCATTAGTTGATTTTTTGGTTTTGGTGAGCGACCGGAACAAATTGTTTCTTCTGGCGGTCAGGGCGGCAACGAAGGAGTTCACGCTTTGCTCGAAGCACACAAAGCAACCATGCTTCAGACCAATCCGATCAGAAAAGAGATCAGTCGGGGTCCTGGGTCATGCTTTCGATGAAACGATCCAGATCGGCCTGCCCTTGGATCGAGAGGAATTGCCAGGTGAAGCCGCTCTTCTCCTCGGGCGCACTCAGATTGAAGCGTTGCTGCATGACCTCGACCAGGGCCAAAGCCTCGTCCTCGGGCATCAGCCGCATCGCCTGGGCGTAGCTCTTGAGCGCGTTCTCCTTTTGCTCGAGGCCGTAAAAGGCCATGCCCTGGGCCACCAGCCCTTCCACATTGTCCGGCTCCAGTTGCAGCGTCCTTTCGGCGTCGCGCAGACAATCGTCGAGCCGGCCCATGGCGCAGTGGGTGTTGGCCCGGGATGCGAGGGTCTCCGGATCGTTGGGCTTGATGGCGAGCGCCCGGTCATAATCCTTGACGGCAGCCTTGGCGCGGCCGTTCAGCCTGAGAATGTCGGCCCGCTCCCGGTAGGGTTCGACCGCTTCGGGATCGGCGTCGACCGCCGCCGAAAAATCGTCGACGGCGGCGATGACGTTGCCGAGCTCGCGGTGAATGCGTCCCCGCGCCATCAGCGCCCGGGACGAATAGGGATCCAGATCCAGAGCCCGGGTGAGATCGGCGAGCGCAAAGACACTCTCGCCCAACACCGTCTTCACCTCGGCCCGCTCCACATAAGCCGGGGCGAAGGTTTCGGCGAGTGCCAGGGTCGACGTCAGATCGTCCACCGCCGCCTCAAGCCGACCCAACCGCCGATTGGCAAGAGCGCGCTTGAAGAACCCCCGGGGATCGGTGGGCCTGAGGGCCACGACCCTATCCAGACTCTCGAGGCACTCCTCGACATCGCCGGATGTATCGGCGATCCGAGCCTTGAGCAGATGGGCGTCCACATCATCGGGACTATCGGCCAGCACCCGGTCGACATCCTGGCGCGCGCGCTCGAAATCCTCGGCACTCAGATAGAGTTGAGCCCGGCGCAAAAGTGCGCGATTGCCGGTGGTCCCCTCGTCGACCGCCCGGTCGAGATCCGCGAGCGCCTCGTCCACCAGTCCGGCACGCGCGAGCAGGATGGCCCGTTGGAGCAGAAGCTGACCACGGATGGTCGGATCCAGTTCCTGATCCTGGAGCGCGGCATCGATCGAGCTACCGGCGCCCCTGAGCTCACCCCGCTCAAGGCCCCGGCTTGCCTTTGACAGGCTGTTCGCCGCCGCGCCCGGGCCGTAACCAGCGGCGATCACCAAGCACAGGCAAAGGCAGGCACGAAATGACAGCTTCATCGACATCCACTACGCACCGATTGGAGAGACCGCGCACTCGCCGAGGAATATGTCTGTCGGCGAACGCGATCGAGCCCGGTGAAGCTATCAGCTATTTCTTAGAAACTGATGAACCGATGCCCGCCCCTAGCCTTTCGTGGCACCCAAAGTGAGGCCGGCGATGAAATGCCTTTGCATGGCGAAAAACATCAGCACGGGCGGCAGCGCCGCGACGATCGAACCCGCCGAAATGAGCTGCCATGAGGCCACCCACTGGCCACGCAGCGCGTTCAGGCCCACCGTGATCGGCCGGACCTCGTCAGATTGCACAAGCACCAGTGCCCAGAAAAAGTCGTTCCATATAAAGGTGAACACCAGAACCGCGAGCGCGGCAATCGCCGGACGGACCAGGGGCAGGACGACCCGACGCAGGATCTCGAATTCGCTGACGCCGGCGACCCGTGCCGCCTCGATCAGCTCGAACGGCAGGGCCTTGATGAAGTTGCGCATGAACAGGGTGCAGAAGCCTGACTGAAACGCGATGTGGAACAGGATCAGCGACCAGTAGGTGTCGTACATCCCAAGATTGACCATGAGGTCACGGACCGGGATCATCAGGATCTGAAACGGAATGAAATTGCCGGCGATGAACATCGCGAACAAAGGAATGGCCAGCCGGTAGCGGTAGAGCGCCAGGGCGGTTCCGGCGAGCGTACTGATGGCCAGCGTACCGATGACCGTCGGCACGGTGACGATCACCGAGTTGATCAGGTAGCGGGTCATCGGCGTCGCCGTGAACACCTGAGCGTAGTTCTCGATGAACTGAATCTCCGTGGGCCAGCCCCAATAATTGCCCTGATTGATGTCGGCGAGCGAGCGCACGGATGTCATCATCACGGCGATCAGCGGCAGCAGCCAGACGATGAGCGCGATCGGCAGGGCGATCTTGTAGGCGATCTGGGTGCCTGCCGAAGTCTTCTCGATGGGTGTCGGAAACATCAGCTGCTGGCCCTTTCCTGCCGGATCATGCGGGTGAGGAAGAAGGCGATGTAGACGTCCATGATCAGGAACAGCACGGTGGCGATCGCGGCGCCGTAGCCCATGCGGTAGTTGAACAGAGCCTGCTCATACATATAGTAGGCGAGCACGTTCGAGCTGCCGAAAGGCCCGCCCGCGGTCATGACCGCAACCAAGTCGAAGGACCGGAGTGCACCGATGACCGTGACCACGATGGCGAAGAAGGTCGCCGGCCGCAGTTCCGGCAAAACCACGTGCCAGAGCATGGTCCAGCCCTTGGCCCCGTCGATCTTGCCGGCTTCGAGCACCTCCGGGTTCACATTGTTCAGACCGGTCAGGTAGAGGATCATGCAGTAGGCGGTCTGGGGCCAGAGGCCGGCGGCGATGATGCCGAAGGTGACCCAGCGCTCGTCCGAGAGTACCGGGACTGGCTCCAGACCGAGGCCTGTGAACAGTTTCGCGAGCAATCCGAAACTGGGGTCGTAAAACCAGGCGAAAACCAATCCGACCACGACCTGACTGATCACGAACGGAAAGAAGAAGAGCGATTTGACGAGGCGAATGCCCCAGACTTTCTGGTTCAAAAACAGGGCCACCGCCAGGCCGAGGGGCGGTGCCAGAAGGAACAAAACCAGCCAAATAATGTTGTTTTTCAGTGACGTATAAAACAAATCATCGTTGAACAGCTCGGCGTAATTGGCGAAACCCACCCAGGTTTTTTCACCAAGCCCGTCCCATTCGGTCAGCGACGTCAACAAGGACTGAATGATTGGGTTGACGACGAACAGGGCGAACATGATCAGCGCCGGGGCCAGGAAAATCCATGGCGCTATCTTCTGCTGATGCTGTTTCCAGAAACCGACGGACGGTGCAGTCGATGACGCCATCTCTGCCTGCTCCTTGCGCGGAGAGGTCGATTATTGAGCCCACCCTGGCACCTCGCGCTGCCGCGGAGCGCCAAGGCGGGCTCGATTTGCTCGAGGTCTTCTAGCTGGCTTTGAAGATCCGCTGGCGAGCCTTCTCGAGCCGGGTCAGGATCGTGTCCAGGCGATCAGGCTTGACCATGAACTCCTGAAAACCCTGCATCCCGATCTTGGCCATCTCCGGATCGGTGTCCCGGTCGTAGAACTGAGCGAGGCCGTCGGCTTTTGCCAGCATCTCGAAGCCCTGCTGCAGGAACCGGTCTTCCGGAACCTCGGCTTCAGCGTTGGGCGGCAGATTGCCGATCGTGGCGTTCAGCGGGCCCTGAACGTCAGCCCGCGCTACGAAGGCGAGAAACTTCCGGGCGTCCTCCTTGTTCTGGGCCCGGGCCGGAATGTGGATGGTATCGGTCGGTGCGTCTTCACCGATTCCCACCGCCGGGTCGATCACCGGAAACTGGAAGAAGCCGATATTCTCGACCATCTCCTCCGGGACCTGCGGAACGATGAAGTTGCCGATCAGGTACATCGCCGCGTTGCCCTGGTAGAGGAAGGGCTGGGCTTCCTGCCAGCTGTAGGTCGCGTGGTTGTCGATGAAGAAACCGGCGTCGATCAGCTGCTTCCAGTGCTCGAACGTCTTCTTCACCCGGTCGTCGGTGTAGGGGATCTTGCCGTCTGTGAGCTCGATGTGGAAGTCGAGACCGTTGGTGCGGATGTTGAGGTAATCGAACCAGCCGGCCGCAGTCCAGAGGAACTTGGTGCCGATGGTGACCGGCTTGATGCCCGCATCGTTGAGCTTTTGGCCGACCTCGAGGAACTCGTCCCAGGTGGTGGGCACTTCGGCGCCGACCTGCTCGAACAGGTCTTTGCGATAGTAGATGCCCCATTGATAGTAGGCGTAAGGCACGCCCCACTGCTTGCCGTCGACGGTCATCGCCGAGAGCGACGACGCCATCTTCTCCTCAAGCCCCTCGTTTGCCCAGACGTCGCTGACGTCTTCCAACAGACCCCTGTCGACGAACACCTTCATGCGGTTGCCGGCGAACCAGGTGATGACGTCCGGCGCCTCTGACGACAGGAAGTTGCGTACCGACGTCTTGAAACCTTCATGGTCGAAGACGTTGAACTTGACCTCAATGTCCGGATTTTCTTCCTGGAATTTGGCGATCATCTCCTCGAAGCCGGCTTTCGGCGCCGGATCCGATGTATTGGAATTGATCACAAGCGTGCCCGCTTGGGCGCTCGAAACCATAGCCATCAAGCCTAAGGCGGCCGTGCTCGCCGCAAGCCTGGACCAAAAATGCTGCATGTTTGCCTCCCTCTTCAGAACCTGGCAGCTGTTTCACGCGGCCTCACCGGCCGGTAATTTGTCGGATCTATATCCTGATTGAAATGATAATTCAATCGTGTAGTATGACAAATAGGCGAGGTGTTGTGATCCCTAGTCGATGACGAATGGTGTTCCGAATACCACAGCGACCAGGCCCGCCCTCCACGGGCGGATCGTCGACACGCTCGGCCGCCGCGTGGTTGCCATCGGCGCCGAAGGCGTCACCAGTCTGCCGAGCGAGGCCGAACTGGCGTCGGAGTTGGCCGTTTCCCGCACGGTGCTTCGCGAAGCCGTCAAGGTTTTGACGGCCAAGGGCCTGATCGAGTCCCGGCCCAAGATCGGTATTTCGGTTCGATCACGGCGCTACTGGAACCTGCTCGACCCTGACGTGCTGCGCTGGTACTTCGCCGATCGCCCGACACATGAACAGCTGAAGCAAGTCTTCGAACTGCGTCTGATCTTCGAGCCCCAAGCGGCGGCTATGGCAGCCGATCGGCGCGACGAGGAGCAGCTGAGGCGCATGCGCCGAGCCTTTCGCGGCATGGCGCTCAGCGAAACTTCCGAAGAAAATATCGAGAGCGATCTAAGCTTCCACCTGGCCATTTTGGAAGCCAGCGGCAACGAGCTCCTGTCCTCGCTGGGCAACGTCATCTCGTCGGCTCTGACCACCTTGTTCGCGCTCGGGCTCAGCACCCAGGACGATGCCGGAAACAACTGGCTGGAGTTGCATGAGGAAGTGCTGAACGCGATCGAGAGGCAGGACGCGCTCACCGCCCAAACGGTGATGCACCAGCTGTTGGAAGGCTCGCTCTCCAATGCCGAGCGCGCGCTGAGCGCCGACGCGCCGGCCCGAGGCAAGCGCCGGATGGCCAGCTAAGCGTTCGGTCGACTTATCTCGGTCGGCAGACCGGTCGCCTGAAAAGCTTGATATGAACCCCGACCCTGCTTCTTGGCGGCGTAGAGCGCCGCATCGGCATGGTCGAGCAAGCTTTCCGGCTCGGCAGGATCTTGCGGAAAGAGCGTGTAACCAACAGACATCGACATACCGATGACGAGATCGCCAACAGCGGCGGGCCGGCTCACCCTCCGACAGAGACGCGAGGCCAAGTGCTCGCTGTCGTTGGGCGAGACCACGCTTCGAGTGAGGATCACGAACTCGTCTCCGCCCAGTCTGGCCACAAGATCATCTTTGCTGACGGCCTCCTCCAGCCGCTTCGCGACCAGACGCAATACGGCGTCGCCGACAGCATGGCCGTGGCTGTCATTAATCCTCTTGAAATGGTCCAAATCGAGAAAGAACAAACCGAGGCTGTTGCCCGACCGGCTTGCCTCGGCATGGCAACGGGCGAGTTGCTCCATGAGTTGGCGCCGGTTGGCTAAACCCGTGAGCGGATCGTGGGTCGCCTGATGCAGGATCTCCTGTTCCAGATATTTGCGTTCGCTGATGTCGATAGCCGATGCGACAAGCTGGGTGATGCGGCCCTCGTCATCGAAAAGAGGAGCAATCGTCAGCGCAACGGTCAGGAACTCCCCGCCATCGGCCCTGACGTCCAGGTCGTGACCCACTGCCTGACCGCCGGCGGCGGAGCGCACCGCCTTACGGAGCTGGGAACGCGCCTGGCCGGACTCGATCCACAACGGGTAGTCCCAGAAGCGCCGCTTCGCTCCATGGCCCGGTTCGCAATCCTCGAGCGGCGGGGCCAGGTTCGATTCGATCACCGTTCCGTCCGGTTCCATGATCGCGATGAAAGCGCAAATCTTATCCAAGATCTTTCGAAGCAGGGCTTCACTCTGGCGAAGTTGGCCCTCGGCAAGGACCCGCTCGGTCACATCCGTCAGACAGGCGACGCTCCGCCGAAAGGAGCCATCATCATTGGTTTCGGACGTGGCATCGAGCAGGACATCCATGATCGAGCCGTCTTTGCGGACGAACTGGTAGGGGACGTCCCGACAGAAGCCGGCCTCCATGTAAGCGGGCAGCACTTCGTTCAGCGCGTACTGTGTCGATTCTGGCGTAAGAAAGTCGGTCGACCGCCGACCGATAACTTCGGTCAAGCTGTAGCCAAGCTTCTCGAGCCAATAATCGTTCACATTCACCAGGTGTCCAGAGCTGTCGATCGAGTGGAGCATCGCGGGTGTCTGCCGATACAGCTCCCGATAACGCCTCGCCACTTGGCGGTGGTTGACCTCCTCTTCGACGAACTGAGCGAGCAATTCGAGATCGCGCATATCGGTGGCTGACCAGCGCCGGGCGCTTGGCGAGATCGCGCAGATGGCCCCTAGAACCCTGCCGTCCGACCGACGAACCGGCACCCCGAGATAACCGACCACTCCGAGCTCTTCGACCGCCGGATTTTGGCGGACCAACGGATGGATCCGGGCGTCGTCAACCTGAAGGACCCTTTCGTCGCTGACCACGTGCTGACAGGAAGAGTGGCTGATCGGCATCTGCCGCGACGCGCCTGCAGCTCCCTCGAGCCCGCAAGCGCCTTTGAAGACCTGCCGATCGTCACCGACGAACGAGATCAGCGTCACCGGTGCTTCCAACATACGGGACGCGATCGCCGCTATGCGGTCGAATTGCGGATCGGCCGAGGCTTCGTCCAAACCGAGAGCAAGCAAAGCCTGCTCCCGGCTTTCAACCCAATTAGTCAATTTAACCACCCAGATCCCGCCTAAGCCGCCGACCGCGAAGGCAAATATTCTGGCGCCTCTTTACAACGAATTAACCTAAAGATGAATAAATAAATTTTTAAGAAACTTAAAAGAAATTCACATTATTGCGAAGTAGGGTCGCCAAAGCTTCCGCGAACCGCTGCGGGCTCGACGAAGAGGTGATGGCTGACCAGCCGCCCCGCGGGCTCGAGACTGTGCAGAAGAAACCCGGTGGGCTCCATGGCCCAGCCATCTTGGCTTTCGAGACGCAGGTCCAGTTCGACCGTGTGCGCCACGCCCGGCGAAATCTGCAGGGTGAGACCATCCTGAAAGATAGTGATGTTGCGATGGACGTGACCGCAGATCAGCCGATGCACCTGTGCATGTTTCTTGAGCAGATCAAGCAGAGCATCGGCGTCTTGAAGCATGATCCCGTCCATGTGCCGAATGCCGGTTGCCATCGGCGGATGATGAAGGGCGATGACGGTGGGTGTCGTGCCGTCGGCCGCGAGCCGGCTTTCCAGCCAGGCCATCTGCGCGTCACCCAACTGGCCGGCCGATGTTCCCGGAGTGAGACTGTCGAGACCGATCAGCCGCCAGTTCGCCAAACACTCGTCGAAACAGTAACGATCGAACGTCGTCCTGTTGAGCCGGTGACCCAGCGCTTTGCCCATCGCCTCGCGATCATCGTGGTTCCCGGGAAGGATGCGAACGGGCTTGCGGACATCCTCCAGTAACGCGGCCAGGAAGGCATAGGCTTCCGGATCGCCGTCATGGGCAATGTCGCCGGTCAACAGCAGCATGTCGGGTGCCGGATCGAGCGCCAGTGCGGCTGCCAGCGCCCGTTCGGTGCAGCCATTGGTGTCGACCTTGCCAAAGGCCAATCGTCCCGGCGGGAGCAGATGAAGATCGGTGAGTTGAGCGACGAGCACGGGTCTCCTCCCTTGACCGAAACCTGCCGGCAGGACTAGCCCAAAGCCAACGGAGGCGGCTATGGTTTTGACGCCAGCCGATCCGAGACCCGGCACCGGCCATGGCACGGCGCTTGCTCGCTTCGGTGTGCACAAAAGACACGATCGCCGGGCGGTATGAGGAGGACGAGATGACCACGAGACAGGGCGGATCAGCCGTGCTGGGCCGATTAGTCGCGGCGGCGCTAATTTCGGGCGCGGTTACCGGCGAGGCATGGGCACTGGACGAGGTGACGTTCGGCACGAACTGGAAGGCCCAGGCCGAGCATGGCGGTTACTACCAGGCCGTCGCCACCGGCATCTACGAGGACTACGGGCTCGACGTTGAAGTCCGGCCAGGCGGACCACAGGTCAATCATTCTCAGCTTCTGGCCGCCGGGCGGATCGACTTCAACATGGAGGGCAGTTCGGGGGCGCTCAATTATGTCGAGAACGACATCCCGATGATCACGGTCGCCTCCATCTTTCAAAAAGATCCGCAGATCATCATGGCGCACCCGGATGTCGGGGTTGAGAGCCTCGCCGACCTCCGGGGCAAGCCGATCCTGATCTCGGCCGAGGCAAGGACCACCTACTGGGCGTGGCTGAAGACCGAGTTCGGCTTCAGCGACGATCAGATCCGTCCCTACACCTTCAATCCCGGCCCCTTCATCGCCGATAAGGACATGGCCCAGCAGGGCTACCTGACCTCAGAACCTCTGGCAATCGAGCGAGAGGGCGGGTTCCAGCCCAAGGTGTTTCTGCTCGCCGACAATGGCTACGAACCCTACTCCACCACGATCACCACCTCGATCGCGCTCACCGAAGACAATCCGGACTTGGTGCAGCGGTTCGTTGACGCCTCCATCGAGGGCTGGGTGAGCTATCTTTACGGTGACCCGACGGCGGCGAATGCGCTGATCAAGGAAGACAATCCGGACATCACGGATGAGCAATTGGCCTACTCGATCGAGAAGATGAAGGAGTATGGCATCGTTGATAGTGGGGACACCGAGGAACTCGGCGTCGGCGCGATGACCGACGAGCGCTGGGAGACCTTCGCCAACGACATGATCAAGGCCGGTGTCCACGAACCTGACCTCGAATGGCAGAGGGCCTACACGCTTCAATTCGTGAACAAGGGTGTCGGTTTGGATCTGAAAGCGGAACTGACCGGCAATAGATCGCCGATGTCGCGGAGCGGGCCGCCCCTGGAGCACCGTTTATAACGGGGAGTTCGCTGGTCGAGCTGAGAAGCGTTAGCAAGAGCTTCGCCAACGGCACGGTGGCGCTCCAAAACCTCGATCTCTCGATCGGCGCCCACGCTTTCGTGGCGCTGCTCGGACCTTCCGGCTGCGGCAAGAGCACGGCGCTGCGGCTGATCGCCAATCTCAGTCAGCCGACCAGCGGGGAGGTGGCCTGGTCCGAGCCGCCCGAACGGGGCAGCATCGGTTTCGTGTTCCAGGAACCGACCCTGATGCCTTGGGCGACCGTATTCGATAATGTCTATCTGCCCCTGAAGCTTGCCGGCCGGCCGAAGAGCGATGTCCGGGACCGGATCGCCCACGCGCTGTCGATGGTCGGCCTCGACGAATTCGCCAATGCCTTTCCGCGCGAGCTTTCCGGCGGCATGAAGATGCGGGTGTCGATTGCCCGGGCGATCGTCACCGAGCCTAAGGTGCTCCTGATGGACGAACCCTTCGCAGCGCTCGACGAAATTACCCGTTTTCGCCTCAACAACGATCTTCTCCGGCTGTGGCAGGCTCATAGCTGGACAGTGATCTTCGTGACCCACAGCGTCTACGAATCGGTCTATCTGGCCCAGCGGATCGTGGTCATGGCCGCCAGACCGGGCCGCGTGGTGAGCGATATCCCGATCGACACCCCTTATCCCCGCGGCGACGATTTCCGGGCCTCACCGGCCTACAACGAGGCCTGCCGTCAGGTTTCCAACGAGTTGCACCGGGCCATGGGTGAGCCATGAACCGCACGATATCGACGGCGATCCAGGAGCCCGACGCCGTTTACGCGGCGCGCGCGGCTGACAGGGGCCAGCGGTTTCGCTCGGAGACGCTCATCAAGGTCGCAGCGCCTTTGGCGATCGCCTTGATCGCGCTCGGGCTTTGGGAGCTCTTGGTCTGGGTTAACGAGATACCGCCCTACATCCTGCCTGGCCCGATCCTGGTACTGCAGAGCCTGATCCAGGATTGGGGCACCCTTTACCCCTCCCTCGTGGTGACCTTGCAGATCACCTTCTCGGCGTTGGCGGTGGCGACTATCGGCGGCGTCGGCCTCGCGGTTCTGTTCACCCTGTCGCGCTGGGTCGAGATGAGCCTCTTTCCCTTCGCCGTGATCTTGCAGGTGACGCCGATTATCGCGATCGCGCCCTTGATCCTGATCTATGTCGACAGCACCCAAGTGGCGCTGTTGATCTGCGCCTGGATCGTTGCCTTCTTTCCGATCCTGTCCAACACGACCCTCGGCCTCAACAGCGCCGACCACAATCTGAAACAGCTCTTCCAGCTTTACGGCGCCAGCCGCTGGCAAACGCTCCGCTACCTTCGCCTGCCCTCGGCCATGCCCTACTTTTTGGGCGGGTTGAAGATTGCCGGCGGGCTGTCGTTGATCGGCGCCATCGTCGCCGAGTTCGCGGCCGGCACAGCCGGCACCGGTTCCGGTCTCGCCTACCGCATCCTCGAAGCGGGCTATCGGCTCAACATCCCGCGCATGTTCGCGGCCCTGATCCTGATCTCGGCGACCGGCATCGCCATTTTCTTGTTCTTCACCTGGCTGTCGCACGTCCTTCTCAAGGACTGGCATGAGAGCGCCATGAGAACCGACCGGTGAGCAGCGTTCGCGTGACGGCGATCCCTGAGAGCGGCCGCTACACGCTGGCCAACGCGAGCGTTCCTGCGTGCCTGGTCGACGGACCGGTGCCGGAGCCGGACGAAGACGGCCTGACCCGGCTCGATATCAGTATCGTCGACGGCAAGATCCTGGCGCTGCAGCCGGCGGGACGCCTGAGCACGGGCGACTGGGTCGATTTGGACGGCGGTCAGGTATGGCCTTGCTTCGTCGACATCCACACCCATTTCGATAAGGGACATATCTGGCCGCGGACGCCCAATCCGGACGGCACGTTCGACAGTGCTCTCGAGGCGGTGCAGCGGGACCGCGACCGCTATTGGACGGAAACGGACGTAGCCGCCCGGTTCGACTTCGGTCTTCGCTGCGCCTACCACCACGGCACGCGGGCGATCCGGACCCATCTCGACAACACGCCGCCGCATCACGAGGTCGCCTGGCCGGTCTTTGCCAAGCTCCGGGACGCTTGGGCCGATCGGATCGCGCTTCAAGGCGTCTCGCTGGTGCCGATCGATCTCATGGTCGAGCCTTTCGCCACGGAATTGGCCCGGATGGTCGCGGACTACAAAGGGATCCTTGGTGCTGCGACCTTCATGGTCCCGGATCTAGACGATTATCTCGATCGAACCGTCCGCTTGGCCAAGGAGCACGGGCTCGATCTGGATTTTCACGTTGACGAGAGGCTGGATCCCGGTGCCCGTTCGCTCGAGCGGATCGTCGCAGCCATCGAACGCAACGCTTTCTCCGGCCAAACCTTGGTCGGCCATTGCTGTTCACTCAGCGTCCAGCCGGACGACATCGTCGCATCGATATTGAACCAGGTGAGCCGGTCGCGGATCGCCGTCGTCAGCCTGCCCATGTGCAATCTGTACCTGCAGGATCGCCAGGCCGGACGGACGCCCCGCCGCCGCGGCGTGACTTTGCTTCACGAGATCGCCGAAGCGGGTATTCCTTTATGCGTGGCCAGCGATAACTGCCGCGATCCGTTTTATGGCTTCGGCGATCACGATCCGCTGGAAGTCTTTTGCCAGGCGGTGAGGATCGGCCACCTTGACCGGCCCGTCTCCCCCTGGCCGACGCTCGTCACCAGGACACCGGCCGACATTATGGGCTTCGAGCGGTATGGCCGGATCGCCGAGAGCCTGGATGCGGATCTGGTCCTGTTCAAGGCGCGAGGTTTCAGCGAGCTCTTGTCCCGGCACCAGAGCGATCGGACCGTGCTGCGCCGGGGACAGCCGATCGACGCGCCGCTTCCCGACTACCGCGAATTGGATCATCTGCTTGAGGGCGCTCGGTGATGACCGATCTGGCACGTCTTCGCGACCGGCTGAACGGGCTCGAAATAGAGACCAGTCCGGCGAAGCTGCGGCTGAAAAGCCGCGACTTCTACTGGTACAGTCCGGTGCTGAAGCGGCAGTTGGACGATGTGGTTGCGGATGGCTTGATCGCCGCCTCCAGCGAAGAGCAGATCTTGAACGTGCTCGAATGCTGCTATGCGGCCGATGTCCCGGTCACGGTCCGGGGCGGCGGCAGTGGCAATTACGGCCAGGCCATGCCGCTCAGGGGCGGGATCGTGCTCGACGTCTCGAAGATGGACGACGTCCTGGAGGTCGCCACCGGGCGGGCTCGCGCCCAGTGCGGTGCGAAACTTTCAGCGATCGACGCGGTCTGCCAGGCGCAAAGCAGCCAGGAGCTGCGCTTTCACCCCAGCACTCGGAAAATGGGGACGATTGCCGGTTTTGTCGCCGGCGGCTCGTCGGGCATCGGATCGATCACCTGGGGCCTGCTCCGGGATCACGGCAACATCCTGAAGCTCCGGGTCGCGACCATGGAAGCGTCGCCCCGGATCATCGAGCTGACCGGCGACGACATCCACAAAGTGAACCACGCCTATGGCACCAATGGGGTGATCACCGAGGTCGAGATGCCGCTGGCCACGGCTCATCCCTGGTGGGAGATGGTCGTCGCGTTCGATCATTTCATGGACGCGGTTCGCTTCGCCGACGAGCTGGCGAAGCAGGACGCGCTCCTCAAAAAACTGATCACGCCGCTCGCCGCCCCCATCCCGGAGCTTTACTTGCGTCAGCTGAAGGATGCCATTGTTCCGGGTCAAAGCGTCGTGCTGGTGATGATCGCCGACATTGCCCGAACCGCCTTTCTCGACTTCGCCAAGGGCTTCGCCGCCCACATCACCCTCGAACGGAAGCCGGACGACGAGCTCGCCAAGCGCCAGCCATTGTTCGAGCTTAGCTGGAACCACACAACCCTGCACGCGCTCAAGGTCGATCCGACGATCACCTATCTCCAGGTGCTCTATCCGCCGGGGATCCACCTGGAGAAAATTCAAGAGATGTATCGGACCTTCGGCGACGAGGTGATGATGCATTTGGAGTTCGTTCGTTTCGGCGGCCAAATTGCGGCCTTTGGTCTGCCAATTGTCCGCTACACCAGCGACGAACGGTTGGACGAAATCATCGCCATTCACGAACGGCAGGGTTGCCCTGTGTTTAACCCCCACGCTTTCACTCTCGAGGAAGGCGGCATGAAGCAGGTGGATCTGACCCACCTCGCCTTTAAGCGCGAGGCCGATCCCAAGGGGCTGCTCAATCCCGGCAAGATGATCGGTTGGGACAATCCCGACTATGTCGGCATGGAACGCCGCAGCTATCTCTACGCCAGCGCCGAGCGCTGACGCCTGTGCCGCCGGACCCATGAAGTATCTGGTCGTCTACGCCCATCCCGTGCCAACGAGTTTTTCGTCCGCGCTCTACCAGGCGACGGTCAGCACCCTGCGCCAGAAGGGTCATGAGGTCCGTGCCCTCGATCTCTACGCCATGAATTTCGATCCCCGACTTAGCCGCGCGGAACGCGAGCGCTATCTGGACCTGCAGACAGGAGAGACCAGCAAGCCCCCCATCAGCGGCGAACTGGAGCCCCATGTCGACGCGCTCCGCTGGGCCGAAGGGCTTGTCTTGGTCTTTCCCACATGGTGGTTTGGCGTTCCGGCCATTCTCAAAGGCTGGCTCGACCGGGTTTGGATGCCGGGTGTGGTCTTCGACTACGAGACCCGGCAGCGAAACGGCCAGGCGGTGGTCATCGGCCTCAATGGCAAACTCACCAACGTCACCCGGTTGGTCTGCATCACCACCACCGGCTCGCCGTGGTGGGCGCTGCTTCTTCTCAGAGGCAATCCGGCGCGACGCCAGGTCTATGCCAGCGTCGGCCCCAATCTTTCGCCCAAACTGACAAAAACCTGGCTCAGTCTCGACCGTATGGACAGCGCTTCGCCAGAGAAACGCAAGGCCTTCCTTCAGTTGGTCGAACAACGCCTGTCGAAGCTGTAATCGCCCGCTAGCGCGCCCGGTCGCGATGGGCCAGGACCGTGCTGGTGGTCGAGACTAGGTAGGGAACGCAGAAGGTAAGTGCCATCTTCCAGAAATTCACACGGCCCTCGCCGAACAAACTGTCGCCCTGATTGATCAGCGTCAGGATCGGGCCGACGATCAACGCCACGGTCAGCGCCACCTTCACGGTCCGAAAGGATAGAGCCACCCTGAGACTTTCGGTCATGGCCCCTCCCCGGCGTGACCAGATGTTTCGAAGCTTTGTGAATGGCGGCCAAGAAACACCAAAAGCGACCTCGATACGAGACACGAAATGAAGCGCTCACGGTGTCGGCAGATCCTCGCCTCGGTCGCCTGCTTCCCATAAACTGGCCGGAGCGAACCTGGGACAGGCGGAGCTATGGACGGGCCAGCGATCGATCGCCGACTGACCACGATTTATTGCGCCGACGTGGCTGGATACTCGCGCCTGATGGACGCGGATGAGGAGGGCACGCTCGGCCGGCTCCGTGAGGCGCGAAAGCTGATGCGTGGTTTCATCGAGCGCCACCGGGGCCGTGTCGCCAACACCGCCGGCGACGGTCTTCTCGCCGAGTTTCCCAGCGCCACCGAAGCCGTTCAATGCGCCATGGAAGTCCAGCGTGAGATGGCCGGCCGCAACGATCTCCTGCCGTCCGAAAAGCGCATGGATTTCCGGATCGGTCTCAATGTCGGCGACGTCATGGTCGAAGACGGCGATCTCTTCGTCGAAGGGGTCAATGTCGCGGCCCGTCTCCAGACCATGGCCGAGGCGGGCGGCATTCTGATCTCCGGACCCGTTTACGACCTGGTCAGCCACAAGATGGATGTCTCCTACCGATTTCTGGGCGAGCGCACGTTCAAGAACATCGACGACGAGATCCCAGTCTACAGTGTCGTTTTAGGTCCATCGACAACCAAGTTCCGGCTCGATCAGGCGCGGCGCCGGAAGCGCAAACCTTTGATCAAGACGGTGAAACAGAAATCGCCGGGTCTCGTTCGGCCGTTCCTGGTGCCGATGGCCTTGGTTCTGCTGGCGGCGATCACTGGTACTGAAGGTCTCATCTACCCGGCCCTGGCCGTTGGCTGGTTTGTCGCCGCTCGCGAAGCGAGAAAGCGGGTCGACAACCGAAGACACCATTTCGGTATTCAGTGCCTGATCTTCATAGCCTTCCTGTTCGGGATCAACATGGCAAGTGATCCGACCAATCTGTGGTTCCTCTATCCGGGCGTCGTCTTCGGCACCCTCGCCTGGCTCAGCTTCCTCGATTTCTGGCACGGACCGACGAAACGAACCGAGTGACGAACTAGATCGTCGGGCGGATCACCACCAAAAACGCGTCCGCGATCTCCTGGTGGCCGGCATTGTTTGGATGAAAGCCGTCGACGTCTGACACCAACTCATCGCCGATATCCTCCGCGAAAAGTTCAACCACTGGAATGTCCCGGTCGTCGGCCGCCTCCTCGATCACGTCGTTATAGGCTTCCACCCGCTCCAGCGTCACATCCGGATCGGGCTCGGTTTGAAACCGGGGAAGTTCCGTCAGGTCGGGGATGTTGGCAATCACGACAACCGCCTCCATCCCCTTCTGCACCCGATCGAGAAGCTCTTCCAACTCGTCCTCAAAATCGTCCACGTCGACACCATCGATCAGATCGTTGGCGCCGACCCAGACGGTGACGAGATTGGCGCGGACGCCCGTCTTGGTGAAGATATGCACCGCGCCATTGATGCGGTCGGTGTTGGCGGCCGGGATGCCCAAATTGATCAGCGCCACCTCACTGCCATCGCGCTCCAGCGCGTCCTCGATGCGGAAGACGTAGCCGTCGGTGATCGGAACCGCGCCGATGCCGAAGGCATCGCTGGCACCGATGGCGGTGTAGACCAGTTCGTCCTCGTCCAGGGCATTCGATGCACAGCCGGCAAGCACCAGGCCGGCGGCCGCCACCATCTTTCGTGCCGATCGACGCATGAGCGTTTCCTTTAGGGTCTTGAGAGACATTCACGGAGGACGGCTGGGCTCGACAAAGGTTCCGGCACCCTTAGGGCCCGTAGATCATGCGCGGTAACCAAAGCGCGATCGCCGGAAAGGCGATGATCAGCAGAAGGCCGATCACCTGGATGACCATGAACTGCATCATCCCGAGATAGATGTCCTTCAGGTCCCACTCCGGGACCACGCCCTTGAGGAAGTAGGCGGATAGCGCCACCGGAGGCGAGAGCCAGGCGGTCTGCAGATTGACCGCCACCAGAATGCCGAACCAGGTTAGATCAAAGCCCAACTGATCCACCAACGGCAACAGGATCGGCACGATGATCAGAACGATCGGCACCCATTCGAGCGGCCAACCCAAAAGGAAGATACCGACCATGATCAGGGCCAGGATCGCCATCGGTGACAGATCCAGACCGAGGAGATACTCGGTCAGCATCATCGGCGTTCCGAGCCTGGAGAACACCGCGCCGAAGAAGTTGCTGGCCGCGACCAGAAACAGGATGAGGACTGAAATCTCCAGCGTTTTGACCAGGGATTCCTGAAGCTTGCGCCAGGTCAGCCTTCTGTAGGCCAGGGTCAGCAAGAAGGCACCCGCCGCCCCGCAGGCCGCCCCTTCCGTCGGCGTGGCGAAGCCGAACAGGATCGAGCCGAGCGCCGAGAAGACCAGGAGCGAGGGCGGTAACAGACCCTGCAGGAACTCGCTCCAGACGTGGGCCATACTCTCGGCCCGATCCTCCACCGGCAGGGCCGGACCAAGCGACGGGTCGAGCCAGCAGCGGACGAGCGCATAGCCCGTATAGAGAATGGCCAGCATCAGTCCGGGCAAAATCGCAGCGGCGAACAGATCGGTGACCGGGACCTCGAGCACCGGCCCCATCACGACCAGCATGATCGACGGCGGGATCAGAATGCCGAGGGTGCCGCCGGCGGTGATGGTGCCCGCCGCCAGCCGCACGTCGTAGTTCGACCGGTTCATGGTCTTGGCCGCCATGATACCGAGGATCGTCACCGAGGCGCCGACGATGCCGGTGGCGGCGGCGAATATGGTCGAGACGAACAGAACCGCTATGTAGAGAGCGCCCCGCACCCGGGAGAGCATCAATTGCACCGAGGTGAACAGGCGCTCCATCAGCCCCGCCTGCTCCATCAAAATGCCCATGAGCACGAACAAGGGCACGGCGGCGAGCGTCTGCTCCATCATTACGTTGTAGAATTGGAAGGTCATCAAATAGAAGACCAGGTCGCCGAAACCCCAGTAACCGAAAGTAATACCAAGAAAAATCAGGGTGAACGAAATAGGGAAACCGATGAAGATCGCGAACAGCATGACCGCAATCATGACCAGGCCGATGATCTCACTTTCCATGGGCGGCCGAGACGATGAAAGAGTTTGACGAAAGGGTCATGGCCAGCGGCCGGTGCGGGCGGCGTAAAGGCTCTTGAGAAGCTCGGATACCCCCTGAATCAGGAGGAACAGAACGCCGAAGGGCAAAGCGCTCTTGATCGGTGCGACGTAGGGCATCCAGGCCGTGTCCATGCCTCTCTCGCCCCGGATCCAGGCCGCTGACGAAAAGTCGATCGAAACCCAGAGGAAGACGATCAGACCGGGGAAATAGAAAAGGATGTAGAGCGCGGCGTCGATCGTCGCCTGCACCCGGACTGGCCACAGGCGATAGAGAAAGTCGGCACGGATATGAACGCCCTTGGACAGCGCGTAGGCAGCACCAAGGATGAACATGCCGCCATAGAGAAAGCGGCTCATGTCGTAGGCCCACATGGTGGGCGCGACGAAGGCGTAGCGAACGAAGATCTCGTAGACCATGCCGACGAACAAGGGGATGACCAACCAGGCGATCACCCGCCCCGTCCAGAGCGAGAACAGATCGATCGTGCGGATCGTTCGCGCCATCCACGAGCTCATATCGTCAGGCAGCGCCGTGGGGTCCGCACTTCGCCGTTCGGCGATCAGCTCGTCGCCAAAATCCAATGTGGGTTCCGGCTTCACCGGCTGCCCGTAATGGTGGCGGCGACCGCCGGCTTCGGTGCCGGCGGCCGACCGGCCGGTTTACTGTTGGTCGGCAAACGCCGCGCCTAGATTGGCGTTCGACTTTTGCGCGCCGGCCCAAAACGGAACGGCGATCTCGGCGAAGGCTTTCTGCGAGTCCCACACTTCTGCGAAGAATTCGTTTTCGTCCGCATTCTTCTGCAGGCTCGCCTTGGCCGCCTCCATATATTCGGTGAAGTAGTCTTCCGGCGTATCGTGCAACTGCACGCCGTGGTTCTCCGTCAGATCCTTCAGCGCCTTGCCGTTCTCGTAGATCCGGTAGGCCAGCGACTTCATCAAAGACGCGTTAGCCGCGACTTCGATTGCCGTTTTCTGGTGATCGGTCAGCGACTCGTAGACATCACCATTGATGTAGATGTCGGCATTGACCACCACCTGGTGCAGACCTTGCAGGTAGTAGTGCTTCAGCACGTTCTGGAAGCCGAAGACACTGTCAGGCTTGGGACAACACCATTCAGCGGCGTCGATCACGCCCTTTTCCAGCGCCGGCAGGATGTCGCCACCGCCCATGGCGACGGCGGCCACGCCGATATCATTGTAGGTCTGACCGGGAATGCCCGGCGGTGTCCGGAACCGGTACTGACGAAAATCGGCCATGCTGGTGATCGGTTCCTTGAACCAGCCCAGCGCCTCGGGGCCGACGGGCTGCAGCATGAAGCCTTTGACGTTCATGCCCATTTCATCCCAGAGCCGATCATACAGCTCCTGGCCGCCGCCATACATGAACCATGAGATGAAGGCGATATTGTCGATGCCGACGCCCGCGCCTGCAACCGGCGAGCCGAACAGCATGGCGGCCGGATGATAGCCGGACCAATAGTGGGTCCAGGCGAAACCGCCTTCGACCAGACCCGCGTCCACCGCTTCCAGGACCTCCTGGACACCGACGACGGCGCCGGCGGGCAGCACCTCGATCTTGACCTCGTCATTGGTCAGCCGCGCGACATCAGATGCGAACTCGTTGAGCATCGTCACTTCGTCGGCCTTGGCGGGGATGACCGATTGAACGCGGATCGTGACCTCGGCCTGCGCGGTGCCAGCAGCGACCATGGCCGTCGTCATGACCAGAGCCGCTGCGCTGCGGCGCAAGCGGGCAAACATGTCCTTCATCAAAACCTCCCTGTCTTCTTTTCAGGATTTCAGCAAACCACGAACCGGCGCACCTGTCCCGACAAAATCGCGTGCAACCCATAAGCAAAAGGCCCACCGGAAGATGGTTCTCCGGTGGGCCTGGCAATCGATCTTTTAGGCGGGGTCGGTCCTTGAGTGGTGAGCCGAGCCGCCAGAACGACGGTTAGGCTCTAAACTCAGACCGTTTCGTTGGGCGTGATCACCAGCTGCTCGACGCTCAGATTGGAGCCCGAGCCGTTGGAAGTGCTGGCGCCCTGGCCGCTGGCGAATAGGCTTTGTCCGTCATCGATCAGGTCTGCCGACAAGGCCTTGCCGCCGACCTTGTTGATCGCCGTTTTCACGTCCGGCAGGATCTTGTTGACGATGACCTTCACGCCCGCGGGGTTGGGATGAAGCTCGTCGAAAGTGTACTTGGCCCGCTGCTGAGCGGTGTCGTCGACACCCTTCAAGAAATCCTCGAACAGCGGGATCTTGTACTTGGCCGCCAGATTCTTGAAGATCTTCTCAAACTTCTGAACGTTCGAGCCTTTGTGCCCCTGGTTGAGGTGCGGGAAGGATCCCTCACTGCCGGCCAGCACCACCTTGGTGCCCTGCGAGCTCAACTTCTTGATGATGTAGTCGAGATTGTCTTCGGTCTCGCCGAGCATCTTCCTGCGCGCATCGTTGGTGCCGTACTCGACGATCGCAACTTCCGGCGCATCATTCTTGCTCAGATAGCGATCGACCACCTTCTTGCCGTCGCGCGAGGTGTGGCCCGAGGTGGCCTGGTCGACCACGTCGACATTGTAGCCCAA
Source organism: Geminicoccaceae bacterium (assembly GCA_050331695.1). Classification (GTDB taxonomy): domain Bacteria; phylum Pseudomonadota; class Alphaproteobacteria; order Geminicoccales; family Geminicoccaceae; genus JBHJGP01. The sequence goes on along the minus strand of JBHJGP010000017.1, from coordinate 2,653 downwards.
ACCCTTGAGCTTGTTTTCGAGCTGTTGGGCGAAGGCGTCCTTGGCCTTGATCGCCTTGCGGGATTCGTCGACCAGACTGTCGCCGAACACAACAATCTCGAACTTGCCGCTGGGGCCACCACCGCCGCTTGATTTCTTCGCCGGCTGAGAGGGCTGCGGCTTGCTCGCCGCGACATTGTTGCCACCACCGCCGCCGGAACCGAGGCTGACATAGGTGTCGTTGCCGGAAACCTTGACCTCGGCATCACCCTTGTGGCGACCGTTGATACGAACAGATGCGTCCACACCGCCTTTCCAGTCGGCATTGATGCGGAAGTAGGTGTAATTGCCTTTGACATCGATATCGACGTCTCCGGCGCTCATCTTAGCACCCTTGACTAAGATCCGGTCGTTGCCGTCGAAATCGGTCACGCGGTCGCGGTTCAGCTCCTTGGCGGTACCAGCGATGACGTCCTTGCCACCACCGGTCGTGATGGTGTCCTTGCCGAGACCTGGGGTGAAGGTCTCATCGCCGTTGCCGCCTTTCAGCTTATTGTTGCCGGCCGTGCCTTTGATCGACTTGCCGTTGCCCGTCTCCTGAGCGGACGACCCGGATGTGGGCGCAGACTGTTTCGGCGCGCTCTTCGCCGGTGCCGGCGTGCTTGCGGGCGCGGATCCGCCGCCACCAAGCGTGATCAGCGTGTCAGCACCGATGTTGGTCACGTCGAAATCGCTACCGAGCTTACCGGTCAGGCGGACCGAGCTGTCAAACGACCCCTTGCCGTCGGTGTTAAGGCGGAGATAGGTGTAGTTGCCCTTGGAATCGACACGCATATCGGAGGCATCGAAGCGGGCCACCTCGACCAAGACCGCATCATCGCTGTTGAAATCAATGATCTTGTCGCGATGCAGCTCAGCGCTCGATCCCGAGACGACGTCACGACCGCCTCCGGTCTTGATAATGTCGTTGCCGCGACCCGGTAAGAACGTCTCGCTTTGATTTGAACCGTTCAGCTTATTATTGCCGGAATCCCCGGAAATTTCGCGCGCAGCGCCGCGCGCGTTGGATCCAGATCCAACAGCCATGAGTTACCCCGCTAAGTGGTCGCGTGATTGATTTGATCGGATGGGCGCCTTTTCTTGGCGCGCTCGCCGCGACCATAGACACACAGATTTGGCAGGCAACCAGGAATCGCCTGAAAAGCGAAAAAAAGTTTGATTTACTCGAAGCCGTCACGAACGCGTGAACAAATGGAATATTTAGCTAGAACAACGGTTTGATAGCACGCGCTAAGTTGCGCGTGCTCGGTTCATTCAACCCGAGCCCAAATTTACATCCTCCAAGACGACCGACGCGACAGGATCGTTCGCTATAAAGGCGAATGTTTCCGCAGTACTCATGCTCTCGGCAGCAACCTGTAGTGGTGCGCCGGCACCATCGAGGAAGGCCGTGATGTCGCCGATCATGGAGTCGACGATCAGATCGACGCCCGCGGCGGTCGGATGAAGTCCATCAAAGGTTAGATCGTCCGATCCCTGAACGCCCGCCAAATAGTCTGCATAGAGCGGAATGTCATACTCAGAAGCGAGGTTGGCAAAGATCTGGTCAAACGCCGCGTGCTTCGAGGGATCGAGCCCGCTGCTCGTCGGTGAGATGACGTCACTGGAAATGCCGGCTAGCATGACCTTCGTGCCCTGCGCCATCAGCTCTTCAATGATCGACCTGAGATTGGCTTCCGTGTCGGCGGGATCCCAATCGTTGAGGACGTCGTTGGCGCCGAGTTCGACGAGCGCGGCTTCAGGCGCTGGATTGTCATCGAGATAGGCCCGGAGTTCGCGGAGCCCGTCGGCGGTCGTGTTACCTTGAACGGTCTGGCGATCGATGACGTTGACCGCGTAGCCGCGCGCGTCGAGGGCGGTCTGTAGCTCAGCGGTAAAGGCTTCCCCCGGTTGCATCATGAAGAAGGTCGGCGAGGTGAGGCTGTCGCCGACCACGATCAGATCGTAGCCGCCACCGGAATCCTGACCTTCCGGGCGAGGCGTTATGGCGGGACCGGGATCGGCGGCCGCTTCGGCGAAACTGTCGAGACGGAGCACTGTTCCCTGGTCGGTGCGCTCTGCAACCAATGTCAGGCTCGAGAAGTCACCCTCTAGCTCGAGATAGCCGTCCTCGAGCCCGTCGCGATTGACGTCCAGATGAAACCGGGTTCGCTCGCCTCGGTCCTGAACTCGAATATCGCTCGTGAAGAAGGTCTGATCTTCGATCAGGACCCGATCTTCGGTCGAAAAATCGTAGATCCGATCCTTCCGCACCTCGAGCATGTCGCCGATGACCCAGTCGGCGCCATCACCCAAAGAGATGTAATCACGCGCCTGGCCCGGCTCGACGATGTCGTCGCCGCCGCCGGCCCTGATACGATTGGTACCGTTCAGCGCGATGATCCGCTCGGCGGCATCAGTGCCGTCGAGATCGTCGTCGCCGGCGGTTCCCTGAATGACCAGGAGGTCACCCGCGCCCGGATTTTCGTCCGCTGGCTGGTCATCGCTCGGCGTTTCGTCACCAGGCGTTTCGTCTGTCGGCTGCGCACCCGGCGTTTCCTCGCCCGGTGTTTCGTCAGTGGGCTCGTCCGCGCCCGAACCGACAACCACCTGATCGCCCACGGACAAAACCGTG
>JBHJGP010000016.1:0-193459 GCA_050331695.1 Geminicoccaceae bacterium | reverse complement strand
CCCCGCCTCCCCCGCCCCTTGGCCACCCCCTCGCCGCCCGGCTTTTGTGCAACGCCGGGGCCCCGCCCTTCTATACCCCCGGCGCCTGCAATCTGCGGGCGGGCGCCGGCCTCGACCATGGCCGGACCCTCATCAGGATCGAAGGTTTTCCCGATTCGCTGGCCTATCGAAAGCGTCGCCTGGCCGAGCTTTTGTCCACGTCGGGAGAGCTGGCAGAGGTGGACGTGGACGACGCGACTAAGCTCTGGAGCGACGTTGCTGACGCCGCTTTTTTGGCGGAACCGCGCTCGTCCACCCTATGGCGGCTGTCGGTACCGCCGACCAAAGGAACTTCTGTCGTGGCCGCGATCGACAGCAGCCTCACCACGCGGCACTTTTTCGACTGGTCAGGCGGTCTGATCTGGCTGGCTGTGGAGGATGGTGGCGATGACGGCGGTGCCGCCACCGTGCGTGGCGCCATCGCGGCGTCGGGCGGTCACGCCAGTCTGGTCCGAGGTGATAATCCGCTTCGCCATACCGAAGATGTTTTCCACCCCCAATCGTCAGCGACCGCCCGGATCACGGCTCAATTGAAGAAGAGTTTTGATCCGGAAAAGATCCTCAATCCTGGCTTCATGTACGCGGGCGTCTAGACCATGCAGACCAATTTCACGACAGAACAGTTGCGGGACCCCGACGTCGCCGCCTCCGAAAAAATCCTCCGCACCTGCGTTCACTGCGGCTTCTGCACGGCGACCTGTCCCACCTACACGCTGCTCGGCGACGAGTTGGACAGCCCCCGAGGCCGGATCTATCTGATCAAGGCGATGCTAGAAAATGACCGGCCGGCGGATGACCGGACGGTGTTGCACATCGATCGCTGCCTTTCCTGCCTTTCCTGTATGACCACCTGCCCTTCGGGCGTGCACTACATGCACCTGGTCGACCACGCGCGAAAACACATTGAGGAAACCTACCGCCGGCCTGTGATGGAGCGCCTCCTGCGCCAGGTGCTGGCATGGGTGCTGCCCTATCCGTCCCGGTTTCGCTTGGCCTTGTTGGGTGCACGGGTGGCGAAGCCGTTTCGCGCACTTTTGCCGACCGGCGGAACGCTGGGCCGCGTCAGGGCCATGCTGAGCCTCGCACCGAACAGGCTGCCGGCACCGTCCGGTGTCGACAAGCCTCAGATCCTGCCCGCCGAGGGTCAGCGCCGGGGTCGGGTCACGCTGCTCAATGGTTGCGCCCAGCAGGTTTTGAACACAGCGATCAACGAGGCCACCATCCGCCTGCTGCGGCGTCACGGGATCGAGGTTATCATCGCCAAAGGGGCCGGCTGCTGCGGCGCCCTGGTTCACCATATGGGCCGGGAAAACGCCTCGCACGCGGCCGCCAAGGCCAATATCGACGCCTGGCTCGCCGCAGGCGAGACGGGCGGGCTGGACGCCGTGATCATCAACGCGTCGGGCTGCGGGACCACGGTCAAGGACTATGGTTTCATGCTCCGCAACGATCCTGATTACGGGGGCAAGGCCGAGAAGATATCCGCCATGACCAAGGACATCGTCGAATTCATGGACGAGATCGGCTTGCTACCGACCGTCAACGATGCGGACATGGTTGTGGCCTATCATTCCGCCTGTTCCATGCAGCACGGCCAACAGATCAAGCTCACACCCAAGAAGCTCCTGACCCAGGCGGGTTTCACGGTGCGGGAACCGGCCCGGGCCCATCTCTGCTGCGGCTCGGCCGGCACCTACAACATCCTTCAGCCCGAGATCGCGACCCAGCTCCGCGACAATAAAGCCCAATCGATCGAGCGGTTGAAGCCGGACGTGATTGCCACCGGCAATATCGGTTGCATGGCCCAGCTTGCCGGGGCGACGGCGATCCCGATTGTGCATACCGCCGAGTTGCTGGACTGGGCCACCGGCGGTCCCAAACCAGTGACCTTGCGCTGAGCCCCTGTCGCGTCGCTCAGGCGCCCGCGGGCCGGAGCTGATCGTCGATGACGATCTCCACGCGCCTATTCTGCTGACGACCCGCTTCGGTATCGTTGGCCGTGACTGGATAGGATTCGCCGAGGCCCCGGGCTCGGATCCTGTCCGGCGCGATACCGCCCGCGATCAGGCTCTGGCGGACGGCCTCGGCGCGATCCCGCGACAGTTGAAGATTGTAGGTTTCCGATCCCACATTGTCGGTGTGACCTTCGACCAGGATCGGCCGGTCACCGAGATCTGAGAGGGCTTCGGCGATGCGATCCACCTGCGCTTCACCGCCCGGCTTGAGCGTTGCGGTATCGAATTCGAACAGTACGTCGTCGAGGGTTAAAACCAAGCCCCGCGCCGTCTGTTCGGCCTCGAGATCCTGTAGCTCGGCCTCCAGTTGTTCCGCACGAGCTCGAGCCTCCTGCGCTTCGCGCAAAGCGCTCTGGGCCTCCTGCTCGGCCGCGGTCGCCCGGTCACGTTCGGCAGCCAACAGGATCTGATCGCGTTCTTCGGCCAGCTCCTCGAGCTCATTCCGGGCGGAGCGTTCGTCTGCCCGAAACCGCGTGATGTCAGCGCGCCGCTCGACCAGGTAGCCCAGATGGCGCAACTCGGCGGTCTCTTCCCCTTCGGCTTCGGCCCGCCGAAGCTCATCCAAAGCGGCGCTGGTGCGATCCAGATCGACGCCGGCAAGCTCGCGCGCCTCGGGATTATTCTCGACGGCGTTGAAAGCCGCCTCGGCGTCGGTCACCACCTGTTCTCTGGCCGGGTTGGCGCAGCCGCCAACAATGAGCGCCAGGGCAACGCCCACGCCGCAGATACGGTATCGTTGTTCGTTCAGCATTGCGTTCCGTCCATGTCCGGTCATGAGCGATCCTTCAGCCATCTGTCCGCTGATCATCGAGCCGTCGATTCCTGAAGAAGTTCGATGCTGGTCTTCATCTCCTCGAGATTTTGATTGGCGATTTCGGCGTCGGTCCTGGCCTCAGCCAGCCGCGCATCGACGGTTGCCTGCTCGGCCAAACGTCTTGCCCGCACGTTATCGTCGGCGTCGGCGGCCGCCTGCGCCTCGTCCAGCTTCTCGCGGGCCCGCTCGACAGCGGCCGGCGCGACAGAGGGCGCGCTCGATGCCTCCGCCTGCTCGACCGCGAAGTCGGCAGCGGCGAGTTCCGCCGTCGGCCGTTCCGCGCCGGCACAGCCACTCAAGATTGCTGCCACCGTAAACAAGGCAAACCGAGGCTGAACAGCTAACGCGTGTCGACGCAACTTGACCTCCCATCGTGGATCGCGCCCGGGGTGACAGGCTCGTGACAGATGCAACGAAACCGCCCGGTTTTTGTTCCGGCGACGAGCTTCAGGGACTTGTCGTTTAATCGGCGGCAACGGAGCGCCGTTCTGGTGGCGGTCGCGCGACCATGACCGACCAGCCTCAGCTTGCCGATTGCCCGCCAATTTGGTTAACTGACGCGATTATGGGGTAACGACACGCATTGTGGTGAGCTTGTTTATCGTCGCCGGTGGATTGGCCGGCGAACGCTCTGTGGCGGCCGACATCTCCTGCACCTGTCTATTTCAAGGCACGTCTTACGAGCTGGGCGCCGTGGTCTGCGTGAACTCCCCAGAAGGCATGCGCCTCGCGCGGTGCGAGAAGGTGCAGAATGTCAGCTCATGGACGTTCAGCGACCAGCTCTGCCCGGTGGTGAGGCAAGAGACGCGGCCCCATCCGATCTCGAAAAGAAAACGCTCCTGATCTCAACGGTGACCGTAATAGGTCGCGACGACATGTTCGGCTTCGGCGAAAAAAAGCCATCGCTCGATCGCGAGCCCGCCGAGATAGGCCAAAAATGCCGTGACCAGCCAGATCATGTCGCCGCTCGCCACCAGGGCGAGCAGAACGACGAACAAAGGCACGCCGCAACCGATCAGCAACGCCAGAATGCGCAATTGCTCCGCCCGCCGGCGACCCACCTGAAAAACCATCTCGCGGAGCAGATAGTTGGGCGAGGTGTGCGGCGGCTCGAACTGCCTGACCTCACCTAGCCGGCTGAGGCCGGTCGCGGTCTCGGGACTGGCGCCGGCGTGATCCAGCCTGATCTCCGCCGCATGGTGCCACCACCAGAGCTTGGCCGCCCAGGCGAGCGCAATCAGCACCAGGGCCAGCAGGTTGGACGGGTTTGACGAGCCGATGGTCAGCGCCTCGCCGACGGCGATGGCCAAGGCTCCGCCGGCGGCTCCAAAGCTCAGAAACGCCAAGGGCGTCAGCCAGCTATTCCACCGCGGCACGGTCTTCAGCTGCGCGTAGATCATGGCTGTGGCGTGAACCGTGGCCGCCGCGGCTGCGGCGCTGAGCCAGCCCAGGAAGGGCGATCGATGCCCCGCCATAAGCCAGACCAAAGCATAGAGAGCGAAGAGACCGAGCGTTGCGGCGGCCAGAACACCTTCCCGGGACAGCCAGGAAGAGCGCCACTGACTGAGCGCCCGCCAGGCCCGTTCCGGATGGCCCAGATGGAAAGTCGATGCAGCCACCCCAAAACCCGCCAGCGCAAACGCCGCGGGGCAGATGAACCAGGCGAACGGGGCTAGCGGCGCGCCAAGGCCGATGCCCAGCCAAAAGATCAGACCGAAGCCGACACCCGAAAGGGTGGTGAAGACAATCAACGAAGGTGCGGGATGCATCGATCTAACCGAGCCGTTCGAGCGCCCGATCGAGCCATCCGAGAAAACCCCGAGGTTCCGGATCGACCAAATCGGTCAGCCGCATGGGCGGCTCGTCATCTCCGCGTTTGGCGCGAGGGGGCAGGTATTTGTTGACCGGTTTGGTGCCTTGCTCCTGCATCAAGGTGACGCCGCCCCGGGCAACCACCATCTGCGAGACAGCCGAGGTCGGATCCGCCAGATCACCGAAATGCCGGGCATTGGCCGGGCAGGTACGCACGCAGGCCGGTTCCCGATCCTGCTCAGGCAGGTTCTCGTTGTAGATCCGGTCCACGCAGAGCGTGCACTTCTTCAACACCCCTTCGGCCTGATCCATCTCCCTGGCGCCGTAGGGGCAAGCCCAAGCGCACAGCCCGCAGCCGATGCACCAATCCTCGTTGACCAGCACGATGCCGTCCTCGGCCCGTTTGTAGCTGGCGCCGGTGGGACAAACGGTGACGCAGGGCGCGTTCTCGCAGTGAAGACAGCTTCGGGGAAAATGAACGACCCGGGCATCGACGCTGCCGTCACCCCTTTGGCTCAAGGTCTCGTAACTGTGGACGCGATTGAGCCAAGTGCCCTCCGGCTCGCGGCCGTAAGCGCTTTGATCGGAAAGGGCCGCGCCGTAGCCGCCTGTATTCCACTCCTTGCAACTCACGGCGCAAGCATGGCAGCCGACGCAGATGTCGAGATCGATCACCAAGCCCAGCTTCTTGTCGGTCTGAGTGGGCAGCGCGGTCATGACCACTCTCGACCATAGCGGATCTGATGGGGCGGGCGACGGACCGGCGATCCCTGGCTCTGGAATCGGGGCTCCGAGCGCTGCTCTCCCGGTTTCGTCTTCTCGATCCGAACCCGAAGGTCGAACCAGGCCGCCTGCCCGGTGATCGGATCCGAATTCGACCAGCGGAGCCCATCACCTTTCTGCGGAAGAAGCTCGCTGATCAGATGGTTCAAAAGGAAACCCCGTTCCGCTTCCGGCGCCTGGCGGTCAAGTGCCCAAGCGCCACTCCGTTTGCCGATCGCATTCCAGGTCCAAAGCGTGTTCGGATTGACCGCCTCCATTCTCTGCACCGGCACCTTGATCCGGCCGTGGCGAGAGATGACGAAGATCCAGTCCCCATCCTCGAGACCAAACTGATCGCAAACGGGCCCCGGTACGTAGAGCTTGTTCTCGCCGTGGATCTGGCGAAGCCAGGCATTTTGCGAGCCCCAACTGTGATACATGGCGGCCGGTCTTTGGGTGATCGCGTGCAGCGGAAAGGTTTCGTCTGTTTTTTGGTCGCCGCTGAATGGTGCATACCAAACGGGCATGGGCTGGAAACACTCCCGGATCCGAGCCCGCATGTGCTCCGGTGGCTGGCGTTCGCCTTTGCCCTCGGCGGCCAGCTGAAACTTGCGCAGGGGCTCGAGATAGAGCTGGAACTGATAGGGTTGCGGCCGGTCGTAGAATCCCGTTTCGACCGCCCAGGCCTGATAGGCATGGTTCCAGGGCTTGAAGAACCGGGCCTCGGCGGGGATCTCGCGGGTCCAGAACCCGCCATCGGCGATGTATCGATCCAGTTGGTCGGGGTTTGGCGCTCCCCTACCTTCGAGCTCGCCCTTTTCGCCGCGCCAGCCGGCGAGTGGCCCGACCCCTGGCCGGCGCTGATGGTTGACCATGTAGTCGGCATAATCGCGATAAAAGGGCTGGTCGTCCTCGTCGACGAAGCCCGGCAGACCCAGACGGCCGCCTAAGTCAATCAGCACCGATTGAAAGCAGCGGACGTCGCGGTCGGGCTCGCAAACCGGCCATCGGATCGCGTCGGCTGCCATATCGGGCTCGCAGATCGGCCGATCGAGCAGGGAAATGCAATCGTGGCGTTCGAGATAGGTCGTGTCCGGCAGAACCAGATCGGCGAAAGCCACCATCTCGGAGGAGTAAGCATCGGCGTAGATGATTTTGGGGATCACATAGTCACCCCGGTCGTCCTTGGCGGTCAGCATCTCCATGACGCCGCCCGTATTCATGGACGAATTCCAGGACATGTTGGCCATATAGAGGAACAGGGTATCGATCGGATAGGGATCGCGCGCCGCCGCGTTGGCGATCACCATGTGCATCAGCCCATGGGGTGATAAAGGCGCATCCCAGGAAAAAGCTTTGTCGATGCGCATCGGCTTGCCGTCACCATCGAGCTGCAGATCTTCGGGGCCCATGGGAAAGCCCAGATGGGGTCCGGCTAAGGGTGCATTCGGTAAGCAGGACGTGTGCGGCTTCGGGTGCGCTGTTGCCGGCTTCGGATAGGGCGGCTTGAAGCGGAAACCACCCGGTACCTCGCCCGCGCCCAACAAGATCTGCAGGAGATGGCTCGCCCGGCAGGTCTGAAAGCCGTTGGCATGGGCCGAGATCCCGCGCATGGCATGAAAACTGACCGGCCGGCCGATCATTTGCTGATGGCGCTCACCCTTCCAGTCCGTCCAAGGCTGGTCGATCCGGATCTCCTGGTCAAACGCGGTGCTGGCGAGCTCGGCCGCCAGCCGCTTGATCGTTCGGGCGTTTAGCCCGCAGACCGGCGCCACAGTCTCGGCCGCGTAGTCGTCCTTCAGATACTCCCGGGCCAGAAGCTCGAAAACGGGTACGGCCTTGCCGCCGTCCGCCAGGGTGAACGTGCCCTTCAGTGCGGGTTTCGCGCCGAGATGGTCATGAGCCACCAGCTCACCTGCGGTCCGACCGGCGATCAACGGCTTGCCATCGCCATCCCGCACGAACAGACCGTGGTCATCGCGACCCTCGTCCTGGACCACCAGCCATGGCGCGTTGGTGTAGCGGATCAGATAGTCGAGATCGACAAAACCGCTACGGATCAGTTCGTGGACCAGGGACAATACGAACAGGCCGTCAGTGCCTGGCGTGATCCCGACCCACTCGTCAGCGACCGCATTGTAGCCTGTGCGCACCGGGTTGACGGCGATGATCTTTGCACCACGCTCCTTGAGCCGGCTCAGGCCCAGCTTGATCGGGTTGCTGTCATGGTCCTCGGCGACGCCGAAGATCATGAACATTTTCGTGCGTTCCCAGTCGGGCGAGCCGAATTCCCAAAAGGCCCCGCCCATGGTGTAGATGCCGGCGGCGGCCATGTTGACGGAGCAGAAACCGCCATGGGCGGCGTAGTTGGGCGTGCCGTATTGTTGTGCCCACCAGGAGGTCAGCGACTGGGACTGGTCGCGGCCGGTGAAAAAGGCGAGCTTCTTGGGATCGGTCTCGCGGACCGGCTTCAGCCAGTCGACCGCCAGGCTCAGCGCCTGCTCCCATTCGATCTCCTCGAACTGGCCGGAGCCGCGGGGACCGGTCCGGCGCAGCGGCTTTGTCAGTCGCGCCGGCGAATAGTGCTGCATGATGCCGGCCGAACCCTTGGCGCAGAGCACGCCCCGATTGACCGGATGGTCACGATTTCCCTGGATGTAGCTGACCTTGCCGTCGCGTAAGAAAACATCGATGCCGCAACGACAGGCACACATGTAGCATGTGGTCTTGCGGACCTCGTCCGCGACGGGCGGCGACAGGTCGAGATCGGGCTGCGGCGGTTGCCTGAGCAATGGTGTCACCAGTTCTTGTCTATTTTTGATCCGCGGCCGGACTTTCGCCGTTGCTTAGCAGGCTCTCCGGGCGATTGCCTAGTGCATGGGTGCGTTCAGGGCGCCGTCAGAAGGTCGCGCAGCGCCAGCGCCGTGACCAGGGTCGCTTTGTGGAGATCATCAAGCGGTAGCCGCTCGTCCGCGCGATGGGCATTAGCCTCTTCTATTGTGCGCGGACCTGCGCCGTAAAGAATGGTCGGGATCCCGGCCGCGGCATAGTGCCGGGCGTCGGTGTACAATGGCACGCCCTGACAACCGACCGGCTCGCCGATGACGTCGCTGGCGCGAGAAACGACGGCTTCGACCAGCTTCTCGCTGCCGGCCATGGGCCGAAGCGGCTCCGCCAGCAGGATACGCCGAATGGTCAGCCGGGCTCCCGGCACATCGCCGACGGCCTGCCCAATGACCTGCTTGAGCTCGTCCTCGACGCTTTCGCCGTCCTCCTCTGGCGTCAACCGTCGGTCCAGGCGGAAGGTGATCCGATCCGGCACCACGTTGGTGTTAATGCCACCCTGGATAAGGCCGACCGTGAGCTGCGGCGCGCCGATGCCCTCGATAGCCGAGATCCGTTTCTCATAGTCGAGACGGTGCGCGTAAAGGGTCCCAAGTGCCCGATTGGCGATCTCCAGCGCGTCGACGCCGGTATAGGGTTTGGCCGCGTGAGCCGAGCGGCCGTCGATTTGCACCTCAAGATGGAGGCAGCCATTGTGAGCGTTGACAACGGCGTAAGAGAAGCCGGCCGCGATCGCCAGGTCCGGTTTCGTGATGCCTTCATCTAGGAGCCACTTCGGCCCGATGACGCCCCCCGCCTCTTCGTCATAGGTGAGATGCAGTTCGACGGTGCCCGCCAGTCCGGCGGCCTCTTCGCGAAGCGCGAGGAGTGCGAAGGCATAGGACGCGAAATCGGATTTCGAGACCGCGACCCCTCGGCCATACATCCATCCCTCCTCGACCGCCGCGCCGTATGGATCCTTGGTCCAGCCCTCGCCCGGCGGGACAACATCGCCGTGGGCATTGAGCGCGATGACCGGACCGCCCTCGCCAAACCGGTGGCGAACAACGAGGTTGGTGGCGCTGACCATGCCGTTCTCACGGACCAGATCACCGGGCACCGGATGACGTTCGACCTCGAGCCCCAATCCCTCCAAAAGGCCCGCTGCCATCTCGCCGTGGCCGGCGCAGTCACCTGGCGGATTGTCGGATGGCCGCCTCACGAGTTCGGCCAGGAAAGCGGCCTGCTGGTCCCGTCGTTTCCTGAGGAAAGCGTCGATGGTTGAACGATCGTCCATTGCCGGCATCCTTCAGCTGGGGCCGTCGAAAACGCGTCCGTCGAACGAGCGAAGGAAGCGCAAAAGCGTAGCGATCGCCACCTCCGCATCCCCCGCCGTGACCGCCTCGGTCGGGTGATGGCTGACACCGCCGCGACAGCGCACGAAAAGCATGCCGACCGGCAGCGACGCAGCCACTGCCATGGCATCGTGACCGGCACCGCTGGGTAATCGCAACGCAGGCGTGCCGCCGGCTTGCACGGCGTCGGCGAGCGCCTCGATCAATCGGGGGTCGCAGTTAACGGACGGCGACTCGAAGATTGCGTCGATTTGCATGGCCACCCGGCGCCGGGCGGCGATGGCGGTCACATAATCGCGCAGCCCCTGGAGGGCGACGGCCCGATCCGTATCGCTTGGCGAGCGGAGATCGATCGAAAAATGAACCCGGCCTGGAATGACGTTGATCGCGCCGGGGCTGACCGCCATCTCGCCGACCGTCGCGACCATGTCCGAAAACCGGTTTGCCGTCGCCTCGACCGCCAGGACCATTTCGGCGGCCGCCGCCAGAGCATCTTCGCGAATCACCATCGGCACCGTGCCCGCATGGCCGGCTTTGCCGGTGAGTTCAATTCGAGCGCGGCTCGCGCCGTTGATCGCGGTCACGACACCCAGTGGCACACCGCGCGCCTCAAGAACCGGCCCCTGCTCAATGTGCACCTCGATGTAGCCGACTGTCTTTGCCGGATCGCGCCAGCATTGGGCAATGGCGTCAAGATCACCGCCGAAAGCATGAAGCGCATCCGCGAGCCGGACTCCGTCGACGTCGCGGGCCTCCAGCGTTGCGCCATCGAACGTGCCGGCAATTGCCCTGGAGCCCGATAGCGTCGACGGGAAGCGCACGCCCTCCTCGTCGCCAAACGCCAGGACCTCGATCGCGAAGGGCAGTCGCTCACCGCAAGCATGGAGCTCCTGAACGGCGGCGATCGCCGTAAGCACGCCCAACGATCCGTCATATTTGCCGGCATCTCGCACGGTATCGATGTGAGAGCCTATCAAAAGCGTTTTGGCGTCGGCCCTGTCACCCTCGTAGCGTCCGACAACCGAGCCGACGGCGTCGATCCAAGTTTCCATGCCCGCCTCGGCCATCCACAGCATGACCTGGTCTGCCGCAGCTTTGTGTTCCGGGGTGAGGTACAGCCGGGTAAGAGCGCCGGGATCACTCGAGAAGGTGGCGAGCCGGTCGAGCCGGACCATCAATTCATCGCCGAGTGATCGCAGTTGAGGGACGGATGTCATGGGAGAAGGTCTTTTAGCCGCAGGTAAACGATCCGTTCGATCTGCCGGCAAGCCTCCTCGATCTCCTTATCCCGGTCGTTGCCGAGGCGCCGTTCGAAAGCCCCGAGAATATGGCACTTGTCCAGGCCTTTGACGGCGATGACGAACGGAAAACCAAAGTGGTTTCGATAAGTTTCGTTCAGTTGGGTGAAACGGTCGCGCTCGTCGTCGGTCAGGAGATCGAGCCCGGCGGAACGCTGTTCGGACGTAGAGGACGCGGTGAGCCTCCCTGCCCTAGCCAGCTTTCCCGCAAGGTCAGGGTGAGCCTGGATCACCGCCATGCGCTGATCTCGACCGGCGGACCGAAAAACCGAACAAAGTGCTTCGTGAACTCGCGCCGCCGTCAAGGGCTCCGCCAGAGCGAACCGATCGAAGGCCTGCTCGGCGATCCAGGGCGAGTGCTCGAAGACCTGGCCAAACCGGTCGACGAAGCTTGCGCGGTCAAGGGTCAAGACGTGATACCAACGGAAGGTTGCGGGCTAACATCGACGCGAACGCCCTTTCTTCGTAACCCTATTGACTGAACCAATGTCCGCTGTTCGACAATAACGAGAACGAGCGAGCCGATGACGAGCTCGGAGGATGCGAGGTCATGACGGGCGTTGCAGCGAAGGGCAAGCTTACAACCCACGTTCTCGACACCGCCCATGGGATACCGGCGGCGGGCGTCATGATTGATCTGTTGCGCGCCGACGGCGAGGCCTTTCGCAATGTCAGATCGGCGGTGACCAATGAGGACGGTCGCTTGGATTCCCCCCTGCTCGAGGGCCACTCGCTTCATCATGGCCAGTTTGAACTGCATTTCCATGTGGCCGACTATTTTCGAAGCCTGAACGTCCTTTTGAGCCAGCCGGCCTTCCTCGATATCGTGCCGATCCGCTTCGGCATCGCCGACCCAGCCGGCCACTATCACGTGCCCTTGCTGATCTCGCCGTTCGGTTATTCGACCTATCGGGGCAGCTGAGCGTGACCCGACCTCTCCGCTTCCTGTTGGGCTCGGAGCTGGTCGAGATCGATCGGATTGATCCGACCATAACCGTTCTCGACTGGCTGAGGCTGGAGCGGCGGCGAACCGGAACCAAGGAGGGTTGCAATGAGGGTGATTGCGGCGCCTGTACGGTCGTGGTCACCAGGCTGGAGAACGGGCGGCCTCGCCACCAGGCGGTCAACGCCTGTATTCATCTCATCGGCATGCTCGACGGCTGTCGGCTGACGACGATCGAGCATCTGAGGGAACCAGTCGGCGCTCCGCATCCGGTGCAACAGGCGATGGTCGATCACCACGCGTCGCAGTGCGGCTTTTGCACCCCTGGCTTCGTGATGGCGCTCTACGCCTTAGGCCTCGCGGAAGAGAAAACGGCCGACGACCGGACGATCGACGATGCGCTTGCCGGCAATCTCTGCCGGTGCACCGGCTACGCACCGATCGCCAGAGCCGCCGAACAAGTTGTGAAAAGCCCGTTCGAACCGATTTTTGCCGACCTTGATCGGCTCCAGTCGCTCCAGGACGATGAGACGGTTGAAATCGGCGATGGCGGGCGGCGTTTCCTGGCGCCAGCCGATCTAGATGGGCTGGTCGCGCTGCTCGATACCTTTCCGGAGGCGACGATCCTGGCGGGCTGCACCGATGTCGGCTTGTGGATCACAAAGCAGATGCGGCGTCTCGATGCCGTGATCTGGATCGGCCGAGTGAGAGAGCTGTCCTCGATCCGGAAAACGAACGACAATCTGGAGATCGGTGCCGGTGTTTCCTGGACCGATGCCATCAGCCCGCTAACGGATATCTTCCCTGACATGGAAGAGATGCTCCGTCGCTTCGCCTGCCCTCAGGTGCGGAACGCTGCGACGGTCGGCGGCAACATCGCCAACGGCTCGCCGATCGGCGACGGCTCACCCGCCCTTATCGCCGCCGGCGCAACGCTTCATCTGCGCCAGGGCATGACGAAGCGTTGCCTGCCGATCGAGGCCTTTTTTCTGGACTATGGCGAGCAGGATCGAGCGCCGGGCGAGTTCTTGACGAAAATCTCGGTGCCGAAGCCGAAGCCGGGTAGCCACTATCGCTGCTACAAGATCTCGAAACGCCTCGATCAGGATATTTCCGCCGTCTTGGGCGCTTTCATGGTCAAGCTGGAAGGCGAGGCGGTGGCCGCTGCCCGTCTTGCGTTCGGTGGCATGGCGGCGATCCCAAAGCGAAGCACCGCAGCGGAGGCCGTGCTGATCGGCCGGCTCTGGGACAGGGCCTCGATGGAGGCCGCTGCCGCCGCACTGGCAAAGGACTTCGAGCCGATTTCCGACATGCGGGCCTCGGCCGACTATCGCCTGATGGCGGCACGCAACTTGCTCACAAGGTTTTGGATCGAGACCACGACGCCGGAAGTGGCGACCCGTCTGGCTCGTCTCGATCCTCTTTGCCATGGGTGAACAAGTGAGCCGCGTTGCCTGTCAGACAAAAAACATCAAGGGCGGGGTCAGTGAGGCCGTCGCCCATGACAGCGCCCGAAAACACGTCACCGGCGAAGCGCGCTACGTCGACGATCTGCCCGCACCGGAAGGTCTGCTCCATGCCTATTTCGGCATCAGCGAACGGGCCCACGCCCGCTTGACCGGTCTGAACCTCGATGACGTCAGAGCGGCACCGGGCGTGGTCGACGTCGTTACCCGCGACGACATCCCGGGCGAGAACGATGTTAGCCCGACCCATCGCCACGATGAGCCGTTGCTTGCCGAAGACACCGTCTTTTTTTGCGGTCAGCCGATCTTCGCGGTGGCAGCCGGGACCCGCGACCAGGCGCGGCGCGCGGCCAAGTTGGCGAAAATAGACTATGATCCCCTGCCCCCGGTTCTGTCCCTGCAAAAGGCCGAGGAACTGGTGACGGAGCCGCTCACCCTCGCCCGCGGCGATGCGAGGTCATCGATCGACCAGGCGCCCAGACGCTTGCGCGGCACCATGGCGATCGGCGGCCAAGACCATTTTTATCTGGAGGGCCAGATCGGCCTCGCTTTGCCCGGCGAAGATGACGAGGTAACCGTCTATTCGTCGACCCAGCACCCGAGCGAGATCCAGGCGATGGTCGCCCAGGTTCTGGGGGTTACCGCAAACAGTGTCACGGTCGAAACCCGGCGCATGGGCGGCGGCTTCGGCGGCAAGGAAACCCAAGGCAACCCATTCGCCTGCATCGCCGCTCTCATCGCCAAGCGTACGGGCCGCGCCGTCAAGATCCGTCCGGACCGCGATGACGACATGATCATCACCGGCAAGCGGCATAACTTTCTCGTTCATTACGAGGTCGGTTTCGACGATGAGGGACGCATCTTCGGTGTGGACATGCGTTTCGACGGCCAATGCGGCTGGTCGGCCGACCTGTCGGGGCCGGTAACCGACCGCGCGCTGTTCCACGCCGATAACTGCTATTTCTATCCGGCGGTGCGCCTGACCTCCCGGCCGCTCAAGACCAACACGGTCTCGAACTCGGCCTTTCGCGGCTTCGGCGGGCCGCAAGGCATGGTCGCCTGCGAGCGGATGATCGAGGAGATCGCCTTCGCCACGGGCCTGGACCCGCTAACGGTCAGAAAACGGAACCTCTACGGCCATCGGGAGCGCGACATCACCCCCTACCATCAGCGCGTCGAGGACAGTATCGCCGACCAGATTATCGACGAGCTGGAACGGCGCGCCGACTACCGAGGACGGCGGCAAAAGATCGAAAAATTCAATAGGGAAAACCCGGTTCTCAAGCGGGGCATCGCGCTGACACCGGTCAAATTCGGCATCTCGTTCACCATGACCGCGTTCAACCAGGCGGGGGCATTGGTCCATATCTATAAGGACGGCAGCGTCCATCTGAACCATGGCGGCACCGAAATGGGTCAGGGGCTTTACGTGAAGGTGGCGCAGGTCGTGGCCGAGGTGTTTCAGATCGACATCGATCAGATCAAGATCACCGCGACGACCACCGCCAAGGTACCCAACACCTCGGCAACGGCCGCCTCATCCGGCAGCGACCTGAACGGCAAGGCGGCGGAGATCGCGGCCACGACCATCAAGAACAGACTGATCGATTTTTCATCAGAACATTGGTCCGTGCCAAGAGATCAGGTGGTGTTCGAAGGGGGCGAGGTGCGGATCGGCAACCAGCATCTCAACTTCGCGGACCTGATCCGCGAGGCCTATCTCGCCCGCATCTCGCTGTCGTCCACGGGCTTCTACAAAACGCCGAAGATCTATTGGGATCGGGCCAAGGGCCGGGGCCGGCCCTTCTATTACTATGCCTATGGCGCTGCGTGCTCCGAGGTCGCGATCGATACGCTCACCGGTGAATACCGGTTGTTGAGGACCGACATTCTCCATGACGTTGGCCGCTCGCTCAATCCGGCGATCGATCGAGGCCAGATCGAGGGCGGGTTCATTCAGGGTGCCGGCTGGCTCACCACCGAAGAGCTGGTCTGGGACGATCACGGCCGCCTCCAAACCCATGCGCCCTCCACCTACAAGATCCCGGCGATGGGTGACCGGCCGCGGACGTTCAACGTCGATCTCGTGGAAGATGCCGAGAACCGTGAGGACACGATCTTTCGCTCCAAGGCAGTCGGCGAGCCACCCCTGATGTTGGCCATTTCGGTGCTGCACGCGCTTTCGGATGCGGTCGCGTCCGTGGCTGATCACCGGATCTGTCCGAAGCTCGATGCGCCGGCGACGCCGGAGCGCATTCTTGAGGCCGTGACCCGGTTGCGGGCCGCATCCCCTTGACCCGGCTCAGTGCGATATTGGGGCGGCTGATTGAAACCGGCGAGCCTTGTGTGCTGGTCGAGATCGAGAAGGCGGCCGGTTCGACGCCGAGGGAGGTGGGCGCATCGATGCTGGTCACGGCCGATGCCTGTCATGGCACGATAGGCGGTGGTCAACTGGAGTGGGACGCGCTCGCCCACGCCAGGCGCATGCTGAGCTCGCGGACCGAGAGCGACCGGCGGGACGTACCGCTGGGGCCTGAGATCGGCCAGTGCTGCGGCGGTCGTGTTTCCTTGCGCTATCACATCGTCGATCAAGCCGAACGCGAAAGGATCCGACGTCGGGAGATGGAGACGGTATCGGCTCAACCGACCGTGATGCTGTTCGGCGCCGGCCATGTCGGCAAGGCCATCCACCGCGTGCTCGAAACCCTTCCCTTGCGGCTCCGCTGGATCGATGAACGCGCCGATCAGTTTCCGCCTGGAGCGGCTGGCACGGCCACAGAGCGACCGGGCGACCACATCGCCGAGGCACCCGCCGGAGCTGGGTTCCTGATCTTGACCCATTCCCACATGATGGATTTCCGGCTGGTGGAAGCTGTCCTGAGGAGCGGTGATTTTGCCTATCTGGGTCTGATCGGCTCGAAATCGAAGCGGGCCCGGTTCGAAAACGGTTTCAGCAAGCTCGGCCTGGACAGCTCCCGCCTGGTCTGCCCGATCGGCGGAGACAAGGTCCGCGACAAGCGCCCGGAAGTGATTGCGGCCTTGGTCGCCGCCGAGCTTCTGACCGTGTTTCTTCAGGACCAAAAGCCTTGAGCGAAGTCCCCCGGCTTGCCCTCAAGAACATCACCAAGCGTTTTCCGGGCGTGACCGCGAACGATGCGATCAGCTTCGAGGTGGCTCCGGGCGAAATCCACGCCCTTCTCGGCGAAAACGGCGCCGGAAAGTCGACCCTTGTCAACATCATCTACGGCGTTCTCCAGGCCGACGAGGGTGACATCTTCTGGGAGGGCAAACCTGTCCGGATCGACGATCCGCAGGCGTCCCGCTCGCTTGGCATCGGCATGGTCTTCCAGCATTTCTCCCTGTTCGACGCGATGACTGTCCTGGAGAACATCGCGCTCGGCATCGAGACGCGCCAAGACCTGAAAAGCCTCGCCGAGAGAGTGGTCGATGTCAGCCGCGCCTACGGTCTGCCTCTCGATCCGACCCGCGAGGTCCACAGCCTCTCGGTCGGTGAGCGCCAGCGGATCGAAATCGTCCGCTGCCTCCTGCAAAAGCCCAAGCTTCTGATCATGGAAGAGCCGACCTCGGTGCTCACCCCCCAAGAGGTGACGCGGCTGTTCGAGACGCTTCGCCAATTGAGGGGCGAGGGCTGCTCGGTCCTCTACATTTCCCACAAGCTGGAGGAGATCAAACAGCTCTGCCAACGGGCGACCATACTACGCGACGGCAAGGTGGTCGGCGAATGTGATCCAGCGGTCGAAACCGCGAAAAGCATGGCCCAGCAGATGATCAGCGCCGAGGTCCGAACGCTCGACCGTCGCTCGAGAAGCCAAGCAGGCTCGGCACGGCTTTCCGTCGACGGGCTCGACCTGCCGGCATCGGGGGCCTTCGATACAAACCTTCAAGCGATCTCGTTCGAGGTTCGATCAGGCGAAATCTTCGGCATCGCCGGCGTCGCCGGCAACGGCCAACGTGAATTGTTTCAGGCGCTCTCCGGCGAGCGCCGCCTCGACGATCCGCGTGCGATACGCCTGGACGGCAAGCCGGTCGGCGGACTGGGCCCGGGCGGTCGGCGCAAGCTGGGGCTCGGCGCGGTGCCTGAGGAACGAAACGGCCACGCGGCGATAGGCCAGATGTCGCTCGTCGAGAACGCGCTGCTTTCCGCCCGGCAACGAAAGGGCCTGGCCACCGGCGGCTGGCTCCATTTGAGCGCGGCGGAGCGGTTCACCGACGATATCATTCGCCGGTTCGATGTCAGGACAAGGGCGGCGACGGCCACGGCTCGGAGCCTCTCCGGCGGCAATCTGCAAAAGTTCGTGATCGGCCGCGAGGTCTTGCAGGAGCCGGGCGTGCTGGTGGTCTCCCAGCCCACCTGGGGTGTCGATGCCGGCGCCGCTGCCGCCATCCATCAGTCGCTGATCGACCTGGCAGCCTCCGGAGCCGCGGTGCTGATCATCTCTCAGGATCTGGATGAGCTGTTGACACTGAGCGATCGCCTGGCCGTGATCAATCTCGGTCGTCTCTCCAATGCCTTTGACACCGAGCGGGTTTCGCTGGAGGAAATCGGGCTTCTGATGGGCGGCTTGCACGGTGCGGATATGAGCAGTCCGCCGGCGCTCGAGGGTAAGAGCGTTGTCGCTTAAAATCGAACCTCGAACCGAGACTTCTCAAGCGGTTCTGATCACGACGCCGTTGCTGGCGGTGGCGCTCACCGTGCTCAGCGGCTTCGTCATCTTCCTGGCCATGGGCTACGACCCCTTTCTGACCCTCTATCACTTCTTCATTTCACCCGTCTCCAGCTTTTACGGTCTCTCGGAACTGGGGGTCAAAGCGGCGCCCCTGATCCTGATCGGCATCGGCCTGGCGATGGGATTTCGGGCCAATGTCTGGAACATCGGCGCCGAGGGCCAGCTCACCATCGGCGCGATCGCCGGCGGCGGCATCGCCCTGGCCTTCTGGAACCAGGAGGGCTGGTTCATCCTGCCGCTTATGATCCTCGCGGGCATCCTCGGCGGCATGGCCTACGCCGCCATTCCGGCCTTTCTCAAGACCCGTTTCGAGGTCAATGAAATCCTGGTGAGCCTGATGCTCACCTATGTCGCCACGCTCCTTTTGAGCATCCTCGTCTACGGTCCCTGGAAGGATCCCCAAGGGTTCAACTTTCCCCAAAGCCGGATGTTTTCGGATGCAGCGCTTCTCCCTGTGATCCTTGAGGGGACCCGTCTTCATCTGGGCTTCGCGGTCGCCGTCGGGACGGCCTTGATCGCCTGGCTGGTGATGGCCCGCACCGTGCTGGGCTTCGAGATCAAAACCGTGGGTCAGGCGTCACAGGCGGCCGCCTTTGCCGGCTTCAGCCAAAAGCGAACCATCTGGTTCTGCCTGCTCTTGAGCGGCGGCCTCGCCGGCCTTGCTGGTCTGTTCGAGATCGCGGGACCCATCGGTCAGCTCATCCCGGTCCTGACACCCGGTTATGGCTTCACCGCGATCATCGTCGCCTTTCTCGGCCGACTGCATCCGATCGGTATCATCGCCGCTGGCTTACTCATGGCGCTGTCCTACATCGGCGGCGAAAACGCGCAAGTTGAGGTGGGACTTCCGCAGGCGGTGACCGGCGTGTTTCAGGGCCTGCTTTTGTTCTTCCTTCTGGCCACCGATTTCCTGACACGCTACCGATTGATGTTTGAGCCCGGTAAGAAGCGGTTGGCGCGCTCATGAACGTCGACATTCTCGTCACCATCATCGGCGCAGCGACGCCGCTTCTGTTCGCGGCCCTTGGCGAGTTGGTGAGCGAGAAGGCCGGCGTCCTCAATCTGGGCGTCGAGGGCATGATGATAGCCGGCGCGGTCTCCGCTTTCGCCGTGACCGTGACCACCGGCAGCGGCGCGCTTGGCATCCTGGCCGCGATCCTCGCCGGAACCCTGATGGCCCTCGCCTTCGGTATCCTGACTTTAAGCCTGTTGGCCAATCAGGTGGCGACCGGCTTAGCATTGACGATCTACGGCCTTGGGCTTTCGTCCCTGGTGGGGGCGGGGTTCGTCGGCATCCCGGTGGATCGCCTGCCGAGATTGGACCTGCCAGGTCTCTCGGATCTGCCGGTGATCGGTCCGCTCCTGTTCGGCCACGATTTCCTCATCTACCTTTCGATCGCCATGACGGTGGCGGTGGCTTGGTTTCTGCGAAAGACCCGCGCGGGCATGATCCTTCGCGCGGTCGGCGAAAACGACGTCTCCGCTCACTCCATCGGTTACGATGTGATCAGGGTGCGTTATCTCGCGGTCATCTTCGGCGGTGCCATGGCCGGGCTGGCCGGCGCCTACCTTTCGCTGGCCTACACGCCGATGTGGGTCGAGGGCATGACGGCCGGCCGAGGGTGGATCGCCCTTGCTCTCGTGGTGTTCGCCTCCTGGCGGCCGCTCCGGCTCCTCGCCGGCGCCTATCTGTTCGGCGGGGTCACCATTCTCCAGCTTTACGCCCAAGGGGCCGGCGGCTTCGGCGTGCCGTCCGAGGTCCTGTCGATGATGCCCTACATCGCCACCATCCTGGTTTTGACCATCATCTCCGCCGGTCCCTGGCGAGGACGCCTCGATGCCCCCGCCTGTCTCGGTAAACCCTTTCGTCCAGCAAGTTGAAAACCAACCAAGGAGCTTCCGATGCGCCTCTCACGCAGACATCTTCTGGCCACCACCGGTGCCGGCGCGGCGCTGACCTTAGCCCGCCCCACCCTGGCCGCGGATCCGCTCAAGGTCGGCTTCGTCTATGTCGGACCGATCGGCGATTTTGGCTGGACCCACGGTCACCATATGGGTTTGGAGGCCGTGGAAGAACAATTCGGCGATCAGGTCGAGACCAGCCACGTTGAAAACGTCGCTGAAGGTCCGGACGCGGAACGGGTCATCCGCCAGCTCGCCAGCGGCGGCCACAAGCTGATCTTCACCACCTCTTTCGGCTTCATGAACCCGACCATCAAGGTCGCGCGTCAGTTCCCGGACGTCCGCTTCGAACACGCGACCGGCTATCAGACCGCGGCCAACGTGTCGGCCTATAACGCCCGGTTTTACGAGGGCCGCGCCATTTGCGGCACGATCGCCGGTCATGTCAGCCAGTCGGGCATCGTCGGTTACATCGGCTCGTTCCCGATCCCCGAGGTGGTGATGGGGATCAACGCCTTCACCCTCGCCATGCAGAAGATCCGCCCGGACGTTCAGGTCAAGGTCGTCTGGGTCAACAGCTGGTACGACCCGGGCAAGGAAAGCGACGCCGCCAAATCCCTGGTCGACCAGGGCGCCGACATCATCTGCCAGCACACCGACAGCCCGGCGCCGATGCAGGTCGCGGAAGAGCGGGGCATCCCCGCCTTCGGCCAGGCCTCCGACATGAAGGCCTACGGGCCCAAAGCCCAGTTGACTTCGATTATCGATGACTGGTCCGGCTACTACGTCCAGCGGGTCCAGGACGTGATCGACGGCGCCTGGGAGAGCCAAAGCATCTGGTGGGGGCTCGAGAAGGGTATGGTCAAAATGGCCGACTACGGGCCCGCGGTGCCGGAACAGGTGCGAATCGAGGCCGACCAGGTGGAAGCGGGGATCATCGACGGCACGCTCCATCCGTTCGAAGGGCCGGTCACCGACCAGAGCGGTACCGAGCGGATCGCCGCCGGCGCCCACGCCTCCGACGAGGAAATGCTGACCATGGACTGGTATGTCGAGGGCGTTCAGGCCTGACTTTTCGTCAGTGATCGCCAGGTTATGAACTCTGACCATGGGGTCCCGGCGACAGCGGAAGCCGGGGCCCAAGCTCCGTGAACGCCATCATCTGGGAGTGGGTCGATCTGGCGGTTCGCTGGCTGCACGTGATTGCCGGGGTCGCCTGGATCGGCAGCTCCTTTTACTTCGTTCATCTGGATGCCAGCCTGAAGAAGCGGGAGGGCCTGCCGGAAGGCGCCGGCGGTGAGACCTGGCAAGTCCATGGCGGCGGTTTTTATAACATGGTCAAATATCTGGTAGCGCCGGCCCGGATGCCGGATGAGCTCACCTGGTTCAAATGGGAAGCCTACACCACCTGGCTCTCCGGCATGGTGCTTCTGGTCATCGTGTATTATTTCGGTGCCGAGCTTTATCTGGTCGATCCCAAGGTGCTGGATCTGCCGGTTTGGGCGGCGATCGCGATCAGCGTCGGCGGTCTGGCCATAGGCTGGCTATTTTACGATTTTCTCTGCAAATCGCCTTTCGGCGCCGACGACACACGGCTTGCAGCCGGTGGACTGGCGTTTTTGACCATCCTCGCCTTGGGGTTCACGCTCATCTTCAGCGGGCGCGGCGCCTACATGCAGATGGGCGCGCTCATCGGCACGATCATGGTCGCCAACGTCTTCCTGATCATCATTCCCAACCAGAAGAAAGTGGTCGCCGATCTCCTTGCCGGAAGGCAGCCGGCGGCAGAGCTTGGTGCCCAGGCCAAGCAGCGCTCGATGCACAACAATTATCTGACGCTGCCGGTCCTGTTCCTGATGATCAGCGGTCACTACCCTCTGACCTTCGCCAGCCAGTACAACTGGCTGATCTTGGGCATCGTGCTGGTCATGGGCGCGGTCATTCGCCACTTCTTCAACAGCCGCCACCAAGGAAAGCCTAGCCCATGGTGGACCTGGGCGGCGGCAGCCGCCGGCATGGCCGCCATCATGTGGCTTTCCGGCTTCGAGCCGGCTATCGATCGGCAACGGGCCGAAGCCGATTTCGAAGGACCGATTTCCCCGCAAAGCGTCGCCTTCTCCGACGTCGAGAACATCATTCTGTCCCGCTGTTCCATGTGTCATGCCCGCGAGCCTCTGTGGCAAGGGATGGTCGTGCCGCCCAAAGGCGTCGTTCTAGAAACACCCCGGGACATTCGACTCCATGCCCGCGAGATCGAGCTCCAGTCGGTCCGAAGCCACGCCATGCCGCCAGCCAACATAACCTGGATGGAGCCTTATGAGCGGCTCGTCCTGGCGGCTTGGCTGGAGGCGGGGGTAAAAACCGAATGAGCGAACGCATCGTCCGCGGACGGTTGCTGGATTTTTTGGACGATCCCGAACGGGTCGGCGACGAAGCGAGCTACCGCTACATTGAGGATGGTTTTCTGCACCTTAAGAGGGGGCGGATCGAGGCGACTGGTGAGGCATCGGCCATGCCTCTCGGGCTGCCTGTCGACCATTATCCGAACGCCCTTATCCTGCCCGGTCTGATCGACACCCACCTGCACTATCCACAGACCCAAGTGGTCGCGTCCTATGGCGCCCGGTTGCTGGACTGGCTCGCCAACTACACCTTCGCCGAGGAGCAGCGGTTCGCCGATGCCGAGCACTGCCAACGGATCGCCGCCTTCTTTCTCGACGAATTGCTGCGCAACGGCACGACCACCGCGGCCGTGTACTGCACGGTGCACAAAGCCTCGGTCGAGGCGCTTTTCGCCGAGGCGCACCGGCGCGACATGGCGATGATCGCCGGCAAGGTGATGATGGACCAGGGCGCTCCTCCCGGCCTTCTCGACACCGCTGAGGCATCCTACCGAGACACAAAGGAGCTCATCGATCGATGGCACGGGATCGGGCGCCAACATTATGCTATCACGCCCCGTTTCGCGCTGACCTCTAGCGACGCTCAACTCGAAGCCGCCGGCACGCTCCTGCGCGAGCACAGCGAGTGCTATCTTCAGACCCATCTGAGCGAAACGCCGGAAGAGGTCCGAACCGCACTAGAGCGGCACCCCGGCGCGACGTCCTATACCGACATCTATGACCGCAAGGGACTGTTGGGGCCTAGAAGCATCTTCGGTCACTGTCTGCACCTGGACCTGGACGAACGGCGGCGCATGGCCGAGACCGGCTCGGTCGTCGCTTTCTGTCCGACCTCCAACCTGTTCCTGGGTAGCGGCCTTCTGACGCGCCGGCCGCTTAAGGACCAGGGGATCCCCGTCACCATCGCCACCGACATCGGTGGCGGCACCAGCTACTCGATGCTGAGAACCGCCGCCGAGGCCTACAAGGTGCTGCAGATGAACCGCGAGACATGGTCGGCGCTCGCCGCTTTTCACGACATGACCAGAGGCAATGCTCAGGCACTGGGGCTTGCTCACGAGATCGGAACCCTGGCGCCCGGCAGCGCGGCAGATCTGGTGGTTTTGGACGCCTGCGCGACGCCAGCCATGGCCCACCGGATGGAGCGTGTCGCCGACCGGCTCGACGAAGAATTGTTCGTGCTCATGACCATGGGCGATGACCGATCCGTCGTCGCAAGCTATGTGGCCGGCGACCCTATCAATAAAAGTGGGCCGACGGTGCCGTAAGCGGCGACAGACCCGGCCGATGCGAGTGCCAAGCCCAGGCCAACTATCACACGGCTGTCAGAAAACCTGCGTTAAGCTAACTCCTCGAATTGTAACAACTCCAACATCTGGGAGACGTATGGATGAAAGCTGAACATCGCCATTTGTCATGGGACGAGTGGGACGAGTTGCACAAACCCCGTTCTGCCGAATCTGACTTCGATCGGGTCGTGGCGGCTGCGATCTCCCGCCGGGGTTTCGTCGGCGGTGTCTTGGCCTTCGGATCTGGAGCAGCCGCTCTGGGTGGCGGCACCTTCCTCTCCACATCGTCGGCCGAGGCGGCCACGGCGGACAGGTTCGCCTTCAAGCCGATCGCGATCGCGACGGACAGCACCGTCCATGTTCCGGAAGGCTACAATTGGGCGCCCCTGGCGAAATGGGGTCAGCCCCTGTTCTCCGACGCGCCCGAGTTTGATCACAGCACCGGTGGCACGCCGGAGTCCACGGAGCGCTCGTTCGGCGAAAACACCGACGGCATGGAGCTGTTCAACATCGGCGGTCACGAAGTGATCGCGATCAATCACGAATACGCCAATCCGGACATCAACCTGCCCCAGAACACCGATGGTATTCCGACCAGCGCCGAGGACGTCCTCAAGCTCCAGAATGTTCAGGGCGTCGCCGTGGTCGAGGTTGCCGAAGGTGAAAATGGCTGGCAGATCGTGCTGGATAGCCCGTTCAACCGGCGCATCACCCACAACACGCCGATGGTCCTGTCGGGTCCGGCCGCCGGCCATGATCTGCTCAAGACCGACGCCGACCCGACCGGCACCGAGGTGCTCGGCACCCTCAACAATTGCGGTTCAGGCAAGACCCCTTGGGGTACCTATCTGACCTGCGAAGAGAACTTCAACGGCTATTTTGGCTCGACCGATCCCGAGGCGGAGGTCCCGGAGGACTATGTCCGCTACGGCATCGAAGCTGAGGGACGCTACGCCTACGAACAGTTCGACGAGCGCTTCGATACGTCGAAGAACCCGAACGAGCCGCGTCGGTTCGGCTGGATCGTCGAGATTGATCCGTCGGATGCCAGCTCCACCCCGGTCAAGCGCACAGCCCTCGGCCGCTTCAAGCATGAGAACGCGGCGACGGCGATCGCGCCCGACGGCCGGGTCGTCGTGTATCTGGGCGACGATGAGCGGGGCGAGTATCTCTACAAATACGTCTCGAACGGCATCTACACGCCGGGCGGCGATACCTCGACCCTGCTCGATGACGGCAATCTGTTCGTCGCCAAGTTCAACGAGGACGGCTCCGGCGAATGGATCCAGCTGACGTCCGAGACCACTGGCGGCATGGACCCGGCCGAGATCCTGATCTTCACCCGCATGGCGGCTTCCGCTGCCGGCGGCACGACCATGGACCGTCCGGAATGGGTCGCCGTCTATCCGGTGTCGGTCGAAGCCTACTGCGCGCTCACCAACAATAAGAACCGCGGCGTCGAGCCCAATGCCGGCGGCGACGCGACGCCGGTGGGCGGGCCGAACCCTCGTGCCGAAAACCACTATGGCCAGATTGTCCGCTGGTATCCGGCCAACGACGACCACGCCGATCCCGGCTTCAATTGGGATCTGTACGTCATGGCTGGCAATCCGACCGTGCACAAAGACGAGTATGCCGGCTCGGACAACATCAATGAGGGCAATCTGTTCAACTCGCCCGACGGCATGGCGTTCGACACCGCTGGTCTGTTGTGGATCCAGACCGACGGCGACTATGACAATGAGGGTGACTTCGCCGGCCACGGCAACAACCAGATGCTGGCGGGCGACCCGGCGACGGGACGGATCGAGCGTTTCCTGACCGGACCTTACGGTTGCGAAATGACCGGCCTCACCTGGTCGTCGGACAGGCGCACCATGTTCGCCGGGATCCAGCATCCGGCAGCGCCTTTCCCTGACGGCGAGGACAAGCTGCCGCGATCGACCGTGATCGCGATCAAACGCGACGACAACAATCTGGTCGGCTGATCTTTCGTCAGCCGGTTAACTGACTTTAAACAGGGGCGCGTCGTTCTCCGGCGCGCCCTTTTTCACCCTAAGTGCCTTCTTCCTCACGCGCATTTGTCGATGAGCGGCCCCGGGTGAGGCCCGCCATAGCCGGCGAGGTCCGCAATAGGCCGACGAACCGGTCTCGGCGCTCGGCCGCGGCCCGGCGGCTCATCCGGTAGATGATGAAGATCACCAGGCTCAGATGAAGTGCTGAGGTATAGAAGAAAAAGGATGGCGGGCCGAACCGCTCGATCATGAAGGCGGCGATCGGCGGCCCCACCGACGCGCCGAGCGCATAGAACAAGGTCATGCCGGCGGCGATTTCGACGAACTGGCCCGGACCGGCGTGGTCGTTGGCATGGGCGATAGAGAGCGAATAGAGCGGCAGAGCGAGGCCGCCGAAGAGAAAGCCGCCGGCATAGACGCTCCAAAGCGGCCCAGGGCCCAACAAGGCAAGCGAGAGGCTCGCCGCCGCCGCGCCAAGGGTGGCGCCGATCAAAACGTATCGGCGGTCGAAACGATCGGACAGCATGCCAAGCGGGTATTGCAGCATGGCACCGGCGATGATCGCGGCGCTCATGAACAAGGCGATCTGATCGACATTGAGCCCGACGCCACCGGCATAGATCGGACCGACGGTTCGGAACGCACCGTTGGTGAGACCGATGGTCACGCAGCTGGCGCAGGCCACGGGCGACAGGGTCCAGACCACCTTGGGCCGCATCCTGGCGCTGGCCGGCGGCGGCGGGCTCACATGATCGGACAGAGAGACCGGGATCAGCGCGCAGCAAAACAAGATGGCGACGACCGCGAACACAGCGAAGCCGCCCGGACCGATCCAAGGGATCAGAAATTGCCCGAGAGTCACCGCAGAAAGGTCCACGACCCGGTAGAAGCTCAAGATGCGGCCCCGATCGGCGTTTCGCGCGGTCTCGTTGAGCCAGCTTTCGACCACCGTCGCGGTGGCGGCAAACGCGAAGCCCATGACCGCCCTTGCCGCCAGCCAGACCAGGGGCTCCACGACCAAGATGAGCACCAGCGAGCAGATCGCCGCGAGCGAGGCCAGGGCCGCGAATACACGGATATGGCCGGCCCTGCGGATAAGGGTGTTAGTCGTCACGCAGGCGACGAAGAAACCCACGAAATAGGCGGTGCCAAGGAGACCGATCATGCTGCCGGAGAAGCCTTCGATCTCGGCTCGAACCGCCACCAGCGTGACCACGGCGCCGTTGGCGGCCAACAAGATCCCGGCGGAGATCAGGAGAGAAGCGAGACGCGTGCGCGACGGAGCAGCGGCGGTCATTGACGAGTTTCAAATAACGGGTGGCAGCCCAGTAGAGCACAGGCCCTACTCCATTGCACGGATCGAGCCGGCGGCTGGGATCAGCGCTCGCGACAGGGCCCTTCAAGCGGGCCGAGCGATGGGCTAATCATCCCTCTGGGTTCAAGGGGAGGCTCGGCTCATGACTGACACGACCAATGGCGGCGGTCGTCGCTTGCGCAGCCGCGAATGGTTTGACGATCCGAGCCATGCGGACATGACCGCCATCTATGTCGAGCGGTATCTGAACTTTGGCTTGACCCGCGAGGAGCTGCAGTCCGGCCGGCCGATCATCGGCATCGCCCAGACCGGTTCGGACCTGGCGCCCTGCAATCGTCACCATCTGGATCTCGCCGTTCGCGTCAAAGACGGGATCCGGGATGCCGGCGGCGTGCCAATCGAATTCCCGATCCATCCGATACAAGAGACTGGCAAGCGGCCGACGGCGGCGCTCGACCGCAACCTCGCCTACCTGTCGCTGGTCGAGGTGCTCTACGGCTACCCGCTGGACGGCGTCGTGCTTACCACCGGCTGCGACAAGACGACGCCCGCCTGCCTGATGGGAGCCTCGACGGTCAATTTGCCGGCGATCGTGCGCTCCGGCGGGCCGATGTTGAACGGCTATCACCGCGGCGAGCTGACCGGCTCCGGCACCATCGTCTGGCATGCCCGCCAACTCTTCGCCAAGGGCGAGATCGACTATGCGGGCATGATGGATCTGGTGGCGAGTTCAACGCCGAGCCCCGGTCATTGCAACACCATGGGGACGGCGAGCTCGATGAACGCGCTGGCCGAAGCCTTGGGCATGTCACTGCCGGGCTGTGCCGCCATCCCGGCCCCCTACCGTGAGCGGGCGCAAATGGCCTACGAGACGGGCCGGCGCATCGTCGCCATGGTTCATGAGGATTTGCGCCCCCGCCAGATCCTCACCAAGGACGCCTTCGCCAACGCCGTTGCCGTAGCGTCGGCGATAGGCGCCTCTTCCAACTGCCCGCCGCATCTGATCGCGATTGCCCGGCACGTCGGTGTCGAGCACACGCTCGACGACTGGCAGGAGATCGGCGCCGACATTCCGCTCCTGGTCGACATGCAGCCGGCCGGCAAATATCTGGGCGAGGATTTTCACCGCGCCGGCGGCGTGCCGGCGGTGATCCACGAGTTGATCGGTGCCGGCCGGATCCGCGAGAACGCTCTGACCGTGTCCGGAAAGACCATGGGCGAGCATCACCGGGAACCGCTTGGCTGGGTCGATCGTTAGGCGATCAGGACCTATGACGAGCCGATCCTGCCGGAGGCTGGCTTCGTCGTCATGAGCGGCAACCTGTTCGATGCGGCCGTCTTGAAGACCTCGGTGATCGACGACGATTTCCGCAAACGCTATCTGTCGGCGCCGGGCAGCGAAGGCGTGTTCGAAGGCCGGGCGATCGTGTTTGAAGGACCGGAGGACTATCACGACAGAATTGACGATCCGGAACTGAACATCGACGAGACCTGCCTTTTGTTCATCCGAGGCTGCGGGCCGGTTGGCTATCCCGGCGCGGCCGAGGTGGTGAACATGCGCCCGCCGGCCAATCTCATCAAAAAGGGCATCAAATCACTGCCCTGCATCGGCGATGGTCGCCAGAGTGGCACCAGCGGCAGTCCGTCCGTGCTCAATGCCTCGCCAGAAAGCGCCGTGGGCGGTGGCCTCGCGTTTCTTCAAACGGGCGATACCGTGCGCTTCGATTTGAAGCGGCGTAAAATCGACGTTCTGTTGGAAGAGGGTGAACTTGATCGTCGCAGACAGACCTACGATCCGGCGCCGCTGGTGCACCAGACGCCCTGGCAGGAGATCCAAAGGAGCATGGTGGGTCAACTTTCAACCGGCGCCTGTCTGGAACCGGCTACGGTCTATCTGGACGTCGTCGAACAGCGCGGCATGCCACGGCATTCGCACTGAGAGCACCTTCTTGGCGGCAAGGCTTTTGGTCTTCATCTGTCTTCTGCTGAGCCAACCAGCGGCGGCCCAGCAGGAGACGGCGGACGAAGCCGGCAGCCCGGCGGAGCGCTCCTGGATCGAAGCAAGCCGGGACGGCATAGAGGCGATGGAGGCGAACGACGCCGACGCCGCCGAGATCGCCTATCGCAAGGCGCTTCGGATCGCGGACGGCTTCGCCAGCAGGGACCCCAGGCGGGCGACAAGCGCGAATAATCTGGCCCATGCGCTTTATTTGAAGGGCGAGTTGGCGGAGGCCATCCGGCTGATGCGCGACGCTCTGGGCTTGCGTGAGCAGATCTACGGTTCTGACCACCCGGCGACGGCTCAGGCGCTCAACAATCTGGCCGAACTGTTGCGCGCGAATGGCCGGCTGCGCGACGCCCTCCCGCTCCATCGCCGCGCGCTCGCCATCCGCAAGGCCCTGCTCGGCTCGAACCACCCCGAGGTCGCCCAGACCCAGAACAATCTGGCGGTCCTTCTGGCCGAGCTCGGCGAGGTCGCCGAGGCGGAGGAGCTGCACCGGCAAGCGCTGGAGGTACGCAAGACGGCGTTAGGCGAAGACCATAGCGTGGTCGTCGAGAGCCTCACTAACCTGGCGACGTTGGTCGCCGATCAGGGACGTCCCGAAGAGGCCGACCCGCTTCTCGAGGAAGCGCTTCAGATCCTCGAACAGGATGCCGAGAAACCGGTTCTCGATCCGGCCTATGTTCGGGCGCTGAGCGGCGACGTGGCGCGCCGGCTTGGCAAGCACCAGATCGCCATCGAGCGCCTGGAGGAGGCGGTCGATCTGATGACCGCCACCGATCAGGAGCTTTCGTCGCTGGACCAAGCCTGGGTATTGAATGCACTTGCCGTCGCCTATCACGATGTCGGCCGTCTGGATGATGCCAGGACCCGCTATTTGGAGGCGCTGAAGCGTCAGGAGACGATCTGGGGACCGGACGATCCGAGGCTCGCCGTGATCCTGAGCAATTTGGGCGAGTTGGAGCGGATCAGTCTGCGCTACCAGGAAGCCGAGAAGCATCTTCTCCGGGCCGCCGAACTCCTGGAACGTATCGGGGATAATCGCGCCGAGCGCGGCCTCGTCTTCAACAATCTCGCCGCGGTCTACACGCAAAGCGGCCGCTATCTGGACGCCATGCCGCTATTGGAGCGGACCCTGGCCCTGGAAGAGGCGCGCCTCGGCGAGGATCATCCCGACCTGGTCCCGCTCCTGGACGCCATGGCCCTGGTGATGACCGAGCTGGATAGGCCGGCGGAGGCTCGGGCCTATCGTGAGCGTGCCGACACCATCGTCCGCTCGAATTGAGCGGAAGCCTCTCCAGCCCGCTATCGTCAGTTTGATTGAGCGACGGTATCCGACAGGTCGTCACACGTGCCGTTCGTTCTACTTGAGGGTCATCGAGGCATGCCCTCGGCGGACCAGGCTAGCGGCGCCAAGATCCGTCCGGACCGGCGGCTGTAAGATTGGTTTGGTTGTACCGCAAACGTGAAGTATCGCCCCCATATTGACGGCCTGCGCGCCGTCGCGATTTTGCCGGTCGTCGCCTTTCATGCCGATGTTGAACTGTTCAGCGGCGGCTTCACCGGCGTCGACATTTTCTTCGTGATCTCGGGCTTTCTGATCACGTCCCTGATCCTGGAAGAGCTGAAGGCCGCCACCTTCTCGCTCGCCGATTTCTACAAGCGACGCGCTCTTAGAATCCTTCCCGCCTATTTCGCCATGATTCTCGGGGTCGCCGTCGCAGCCTATGTGCTGATGCTGCCACAGGGCGCGCGCGACACCGGCTGGACCATGGCCGCGGCATCTTTGTTCGCATCCAACATCTATTTCTGGCAGACCACCGATTACTTCGAAACGGACCTGGCCGGCGATCCCCTGCTCCACACCTGGACGTTGTCGGTCGAAGAGCAGTTTTACATCTTTTTGCCGCTCACGCTCCTGCTGGTGAGCCGGTGGTTCCAAGGGCGCCACGCGGCCGTCCTGATCCTGATTTCGCTCCTATCGTTCATCGTCAGTGCCTGGGCCGTCGGGCGTTACGACGCGGCCAATTTTTATCTTCTGCCCACCCGCGCCTGGGAGTTCGGGCTCGGCGCCATCCTCGCGGCGATGGGCGGACGCAGCTTTGTCGGCCCGAAAACGAGTGAGATGGGCGCCGCGCTCGGCGCAGCCCTCGTGGTCTATGGTATTTTCGAGCTGGGCGGACGCTCTGAGTTTCCGGGCCCCAACGCGCTCTATCCGGTGATCGGCGCGACGCTTCTGATCGCCTTCGGTGCCGGCACCTGGGTCGGCAGGCTGTTGTCGTCCCTGCCTTTCGTCGCCATCGGCAGGATTTCCTACTCCGTTTACCTTTGGCATTGGCCGATCATGGTGTTTTGGCGGATCCGTTCTGGGCCCATCGAGGGGGCCGTCGAAACCGCGACCGTCATAGCGCTTTCTTTGGCTGCAGGCGCGCTGAGCTATTGGCTGATCGAGACGCCGTTCCGGACGCCTGCCATGCGCGATCGTCCCGCCAAATGGGTTTGTGGCAGCGGGCTTGGTGGCATTGCCCTCGCCGCGGTCCTGGGATTGGTGATCACTGAGTTCTCGAGGAACTGGCGCGCCTATCCGGATGAGGTGCTGCGGCTTGCCGCCTATGCCGACTATCCCGGCACCGTCGACTGGGTCGAGATCGTGGGCCCGGAACAATGCATGATCCACGCGGACACGCCCGGACGGTTCGAAGCCTTTTCACCCGAGATCTGCCTGCCGGCCCCGGCGGACAAACCTCGCTGGCTTCTTTTCGGTGACAGCCACGCCGGACACCTGATGAACTCGCTGAGGCGCGTGTCTCCCGATGTAGCACTCCAGCTCGCCGGCGCGTCCGGCTGCCGGCCGACCGTCGATGCCGAGGGCGCCGTCTGGTGTGAGGACCTCGTCGATTTGATCCTCAACGACCATGTTGCCGACGCCCGGCTCGACGGCGTCGTGCTCTCCGCCCGCTGGGGATGGAGTGACATTCCCAAGCTCCAGGAAACCGTCTCCCGGCTCCGCGAGCATATCGACCAGATCGTCATTCTCGGTCCGACGATCGAATATCTGGATTCGTTCCCCAAGGTGCTGGCGCGGGGTATCCTGCACGGCGACAAAAACGCCGAGAGCGAACGTTTTATCAATGTCCAAGTCCGAGCCCTGGATGATCGGATGGCTGCCACCGATTGGGGGGCGAATGTCCGCTACGTCTCCTTGTTCGATCTCCTGTGCCCGAACGGACGGTGCCCAACGCTGACGCCTGGCGGCGTCCCCTACCATTTCGACTACGGGCACTTCACCCGCGAAGCGTCCCACGAGGTTGCCGAACGGCTGAAGGCGGTCGACATTTTCGATCGAAGCGAAGAACCGCTGCCGGAACCGGGACCGAGAGAACCGCAGGACAACCGGTCCTGATGACGATCGGCGTGTTGCAGCATCGCGCTTCGGTGAACCAACGGCGCGGACGTCAGTCTCAGGTCAGGGCCGAACCAGTCAGCTCGCGATCGCAGCCGTGTCGACGGCCTCGATTCGGAACGCTGCCGCCATCAGCGCCTTGGTGTAGTCGGTCTCGGGAGCTTCGATGATCTGAGTCGATGGGCCCTGTTCGACGACGACACCGTCCTTCATCACCAGAATATGGTCGCAGAGCGCGCGAACCACCCGGAGATCGTGGCTGATAAACATGTAGGCCAGCCGGTGCTGAACCTGGAGCTCGCGCAAGAGATCGACGATCTGTGCCTGGACCGACATGTCCAAGGCCGAGGTCGGCTCGTCCAGGACCACGAACCGTGGCTTCAGCACCATTGCCCGGGCGATCGAGATGCGCTGGCGCTGGCCGCCCGAAAACTCGTGAGGGTAGCGATCCTGCACGGCCGGATCGAGGCCGACTTCCTCCAGGACCTGGGAGACCAGGGCGCGACGCTCCTCGCGCCCGTCGGCCAGCTTGTGGAGCTTGATGCCCTCGCCCACGATCTCACTGATCGGTAGTCTCGGGCTGAGACTGCCGTAGGGGTCCTGGAAGACGATCTGCATCTGACGCCGCAGCGGCCGGAGCTCCCGGTTACGCCACCCCTGGATATCCTTGCCCAGGAAGACGACCGGCCCGTCGCTCCGGGTGAGGCGCAACAGAGCCAGACCCAGGGTCGTCTTGCCGGAACCGCTCTCGCCGACGATGCCGACGGTCTGTCCCTCTTTGATGGCGACGCTGACCCCATCCACGGCTTTGACGTGGCCGACCGTGCGTTTCAGGAGACCGCGTTGGATCGGGAAATGCACCTTCAGATCCGTCGTTTCGACGATGATCGGCGCGTTTTCCGCCGGCTGTACCGGTTTGCCCTTCGGCTCGGAGGCCAGCAGGTGCTGGGGGTAGGGATGTTGCGGCGCCTCGAAGATCTGCTTGACCGGTCCCTGCTCGACCATCTCGCCGTCGGTCATGACGCAGACCCGATGCGCGACCCGTTGGACGATGGTGAGGTCATGGGTGATCAATAGGATGGCCATGCCCAGGCGGGTCTGCAGCTCATTCAAGAGCGCCAGGATCTGGGCCTGGATGGTGACGTCCAGAGCGGTGGTCGGCTCGTCGGCGATGAGCAAAGACGGCTCGTTGGCGAGAGCCATGGCGATCATCACACGCTGACGCTGGCCGCCCGACAATTGGTGGGGAAAGGCGTCGAGCCGTTCCTTCGCATTTTGCAGATGCACGAGGTGGAGCAGCTCCAGTACGCGGTCTTTGGCCTGGGCCCGGCTCATGCCCTTATGCAGCAAAAGCGGCTCGGCGATCTGACGCTCGATGGTATGGAGCGGGTTGAGCGAGGTCATGGGCTCCTGGAAGATCATGCCCACCCGGTTGCCGCGCACCTGCTTTAGAGTGCGTTCGTCGGCGCCCACCAGGTCCTTGCCCTCGAACAGTATCCGTCCACCCGGATGCCAGGCCTTCGGATAGGGCAGAAGCTGGAGGATGGAGAGCGCGGTCACCGATTTGCCGCTGCCGCTCTCGCCGACGACGGCGAGCGTCTCTCCTGGCTCGATGGCGAAGCTCACCTTTTTGACCGCCTCGACGTCCCCGGTTTCGCCGGCAAAGGAGACAGAAAGGTCTTGCACCTCGAGCAAAGTCATCGGCACCGGCTCATTTGAAGGTTTTCCGGGGATCGAAGGCATCGCGGACCGCTTCGCCGATGAAGATGAGAAGCGAGAGCATGACCGCGATGACGATGAAGCCGGAAATGCCGAGCCAGGGAGCGTTCAGATTGTTTTTACCCTGCTGCAGGAGTTCACCAAGGGACGGCGAGCCCGGCGGCAGACCGAAGCCCAAAAAATCGAGCGAGGTCAGGGTCGTGATCGATCCGTTGAGGATGAAGGGCATGAAGGTGAGCGTCGAGACCATCGCGTTCGGCAGGATGTGACGGACCATGATGGTGGCATTGCCGACGCCCAGTGCCCTGGCCGCTCGAACGAAATCGTAGTTCCGGGCTTTCAGGAATTCGGCCCGGACCACGTCGACCAGAGCCATCCAGCTGAACAGGAGCATCAGCGTCAGGAGCGACCAAAAGCCCGGTGTGATGATGCTCGCCATGATGATCAGGAGATAAAGGATCGGTAGCCCGGACCAGACTTCCATAAAGCGCTGAAACAAAAGGTCGGTCCAGCCGCCGAAGTAGCCCTGGACCGCGCCGGCGGCGATACCGATCACGGAGCTGATCACGGTGAGCACGAGGCCGAAAAGTACCGAGATCCTGAACCCGTAGATCACCCGGGCCAGCACGTCTCGCGCTTGATCGTCCGTCCCCAGCCAGTTCTGAGCATCGGGCGGAGACGGCGCCGGGCTAGGCAGATCGTAGATGATCGTTTGATAGCTGTAGGGGATCGGCGGCCAGACGGCCCAGCCTTTCTCCTCGATGAGTTCCATGACGAACGGATCGCTGTAATCCGCTTCGGTCGGGAAATCGCCGCCGAACGTCGTTTCTGGGTAGCTCTTAAATATCGGGAAGTAGAGGCCGCCGTCATAGCTGACGAGGAACGGCTTATCGTTCGCCAGAAACTCGGCGAACAGGCTCAGGAAAAACAAAAGCGCAAAGATATGAAGCGAGATATAGCCCCGGCGATTGGCCTTGAAGTTGGCGAAGCGCCGCTGATTGATCGTCGACAGGCGAAGCGGAATGCCGAACAGGCGCTGGCCGCCGAACCGGGGACGGCGGACATCGAGGGTTTCGGTCGCCATCAGACCTCCCTCGATTCGAAGTCGATCCGAGGATCGACGAGGACGTAAGTGAGATCCGACACGATCTTCAGGATCAGGCCCAAGAGCGTGAACATGTAGAGCGTGCCGAACATCAAGGGATAGTCGCGGTTGATTGCCGCCTCGAAACCGAGGAGCCCCAGCCCGTCCAGCGAGAAGATGATTTCGACCAAGAGCGAGCCGGTGAACAGAATACCGATGAAGGCGGCAGGGAAACCGGCGATGATGATCAGCATGGCATTGCGGAACACGTGACCGTAAAGCACGCTTCGCTCGTCCAGGCCCTTGCTTCGGGCCGTCAGCACATACTGCTTGTTGATCTCCTCCAGAAAACTGTTCTTAGTCAGCATGGTGAGCCCGGCGAAGCTGCCGATGACGAGCGCGGTCAAGGGCAGGGCCAGGTGCCAGAAATAATCTGCGATCTTGCCGTACCAGGTAAGCTCCGAGAAATCGCTGGAGACCAGACCGCGCAGGGGAAACAGATCAAAATAGCTGCCGCCGGCAAACAGAACGATCAGAAGGATCGCGAACAAGAAGCCCGGAATGGCATTGCCGACGATACCCACGCCGCTGGTCCAGACATCGAACGGCTTGCCGTCATTCACCGCCTTCCGGACGCCGAGCGGTATCGAATTCAGATAGGTGATGAGCGTTGTCCAAAGACCCAGCGAGATCGAGACCGGCATCTTTTCCAGGATCAGACCGATGACGCTCTCGTCGCGGAAGAAACTTTCGCCGAAATCGAAGCGTAGGTAGTTCCACATCATCTCGAAAAAGCGGACATGGGCCGGCTTGTCGAAGCCGTACATCCGCTCAAGGTCCTCGATGAAGTCCGCAGGCAGGCCCTGGGCGCCGCGGTAGCCGGAATCATTCCCCGCCCCCAGATCCCGGGTTTCGGTCTCGCCGCTTTCGCCGGACAGATTAGCCGTCGCCGAGACCGCCTGCCCCTGGACCTGGGCGATCAGTTGCTCGATCGGACCGCCCGGCGCCGCCTGGATGACGATGAAATTGATGATCATGATCCCGAGCAGGGTCGGGATCACGAGGAGAAGACGTCTGACGATGTAGGCAGCCATGACCGGGGCCTAGAACGCCGTCAGTTCGAGGTCTGGGCCCTGGCGCCGCCCGATCGGGCAGCCTCCTTCCGGGCGCCTAGCGACGCCATCTTTTCCGTATCGATCCACCAGGCCGAAGTGTCGACCCGGTAGGGCGGAAGCTCATCCGGCATGCTGAAGATGTCCCAGCGGGCGATGCGGGTCGTTGCGGAGGAAAACTGCGGGACCACATAGTGTCCCCAGATCAAAGCGCGATCGAGCGAACGGGTGGCGGTGACGAGCTCCTCGCGGGTGTCCGCCTCGATGACATGCTCGATCAGGGCGTCGATCGCCGGATTGCAGATACCCGCATAGTTGCGGCTGCCCTGGAAGTCGGCCGCGGCACAGCTCCAATAGTCCCGCTGTTCATTGCCGGGCGAGATGCTCTGGCCCCAGGGGATGGTCACCATGTCGAAGTCGAAGCTGTTGAGGCGCTCTTGATACTGCGAGGTATCGACCCGCCGCAGCCGCATCTTGATGCCGAGGCGTTCCAAGTTTCGAGCGAACGGAGCCGCGATCCGCTCCGAGGAGGGTTCGATGTAGAGATATTCGAACTCCATGCGCCGACCGGTTTCGTTATGGGTCAGGACACCGTCTTGAACAGACCAGCCGGCGTCGCGCAGCAACTGCAGGGCGGCGCGCAAACTGCGTCTCGGATTGCCGGAACCGTCCGTCTTCGGCGGTTCGTAGACCGTCGTAAAAACCTCAGGCGGGAGATGCTCACGATACTGCTCGAGCAACGCTAGCTCATTCTCATTCGGCAATTCGCGCGCGTTGAACTCCTCGCTACCGTAGAAGTAGCTATTGATCCGCTCGTAGGCACCGTAAAAGATGTTCCGGTTTAACCATTCGAAATCGAAGGCATAACCGATGGCCTCGCGCACCCGCGGATCCTGGAAGATCTCGCGCCGCGTGTTGAAGACGTAGCCCTGCATTCGGGACGAACCGCCTTCCGGAAATTCTTCCTTGATGATCACGCCCGCGTCCAGCATCGGCCCCTCATAGCCCGTGGCCCAGCGCTTGGCGCTGTTCTCCGCGAACAGATCGATGTGGCCGGCCTTGAAGGCTTCGACCATGACGTCCCGATCCCGGTAATACTCGTATTCGAGCCGCGCCCAATTGTTGCGGCCTTTGTGCACCGGCAGATCATCGGCCCAGTGGTTTTCGACCCGCTTATAACTGATGAAGCGGCCCGGCTCGAACCGGTCGACCTGATAGAGGCCACTGCCCAAGGGCGGCTCCAGGCTCGTCTTGTCGAATTCGTTTTCGTCGTAGTAATGCTTCGGGAGGACCGGTAGCTGGCCCATGATCAGGGGCAGCTCCCGATTGTTCTGCTCGCTGAAAAAGAACGTGACCTGGCGCTCGCCGGTTTTCTCCGCCCTGGTGACGTTGGCCCAGTATTTTCGATAGAGCGGCGTGCCCTCGGTCCGAAGAATATCGAAGCTGAAGATCACGTCTTCCGGCTTGATCGGCTCGCCATCGTGGAACACAGCCTTAGGGCGCAGATTGAAGGCAATTGAGCTCCGGTCCTCTGCCAGCTCCATGGTTTCGGCGACCAGACCATATTCGGTGAAGGGCTCGTCGAGGCTGTGGGCGGTGAGCGTCAGATGAAGCAGCCCGGCGCCGATGGCAGGCGATCCCTTGATGATGAAGGGGTTGAAACTGTCGAAAGTGCCGGACGCCGAAAGCTGGAGCGTACCGCCCTTCGGCGCGTCGGGGTTCACGTGGTCGTAGTGGGTCCAGTCCGGCGGATATTTTG
This sequence comes from Geminicoccaceae bacterium, assembly GCA_050331695.1. Taxonomy (GTDB): domain Bacteria; phylum Pseudomonadota; class Alphaproteobacteria; order Geminicoccales; family Geminicoccaceae; genus JBHJGP01. Next base: position 155,382 of record JBHJGP010000016.1, on the reverse strand, counting down.
GCTCGTCATAGATCGCAAGGCCATGTTTCGGCTCCCCCGCCTCGGCGCTCAGTGCGGTAAGCATGGCCGTCAGCACCACTGCGATCTTTCTGTTCACGCCCTCGCCTCCATGGTTGTACTCTAATCCTATCACCTAAAACAAAATACCGCGTCCGACGAGATCGCTCACGTTACGCGACCACCTACCAGCTCCAACGCCTCGCGATGCACCCGTCCGTCGCCGGCGGCAATCACCTGACCATCACTTTCGATTGAAAGAGGCTGGCCCCGCCAATCGGTCATGGTCCCGCCAGCCCCCTCAATAACCGGCACAATCGCCAGAAAATCGTAAGGTTTCAGGCCCGCTTCCACCACGAGGTCAGCGTATCCGGAAGCGACCAGGCCGTAACCGTAGCAATCGCCGCCGAAACTGGTGCTGGCCGTCGCGGCGATCATATGATCCAGTGCCGCCTTCTCTTGCGTTGTCTCAAAAACTTCGGGCGTCGTGGTAACGAAACGAGCCTCGATGAGACGGGCGCAGGATCGAACCGTTGCTCGGCGGCCGCAAAAGCTGGTGGTTTCACCCCGGCAGCCGACCCAACGCTCGCGCAAGATCGGCTGGTCGATGACGCCCAATTGCGGAACACCTTCGACCGTCAGCGCGATCAGCGTGCCGAAGATCGGCTTGCCCACTAAGAAGGCGCGGGTGCCGTCGATGGGGTCCAATACCCAAAGCCTGCCATTCGAGCCGGCCTGGTGACCGAATTCCTCGCCGAAGACGCCGTCCTGCGGTCTTTCTTCGGCCAAGAGCCTGCGCATGACCTCTTCCGCCATCCGGTCGGCCACGGTCACCGGGCTTTCGTCGGCCTTATTGGCCACTTCAAATGAAGTGCGAAAATGCCGACGAATGACCGTTCCGGCTGCATCGGCGAGCTTGATGGCTAAGCCGACGTCGTCGCCCTCGATCCCGGTCACCGGCGATCCGGGCGCACTACTCGCCCGGCAGCGGCGGCGCTTCGGGACTGACCGACCGCAAATAGGCGATCAGATCGCCGCGGTCGGCCGGGTCGCCGATCCCGGCAAAATTCATGCTAGTCCCGGGCGCCCACTCCATCGGCGCTTCCAGATAGTTGAACAGCGTCTCGTAGTCCCAGGCGCCGTCCTTGCCGCTGAGGGCATCGGAGTAAGAGAATCCGTCGACCGAGGCGATGGCGCGACCGACCACACCATGAAGGCCTGGTCCGACCCGGTTGCCGCCCCCTTCATCGAAGGTGTGACAGGCCCGACAACGCCTCGCCACTTTCTGACCCTCCTCCGGATCGGCTTCGGCGAAGACGGACGCCAATTGGGTCCCGCCGGAAGCGCTCTCGGAGGTATCCGCGTCGGCAGCGGGCTGCTCCCCGCCGACATCATCTTGGCTGGCCGCCGCCTGTTGGGTTTCCTGATCCTGTTCGGCACCGGCATCGCTGCCTTGATCGGCCTGTTGAGGCTCTGTCTGCTCCGTGTCTGATTGATCATCGCCTGCGTCAGCCTGCTCCTGGCTCTGATCGGCCGTCTCGGCCCCGCTCGCCGTGTCGCCGGCATCGGCTGTGTCCGTTTCGCCTTCGGTCGTCTGTTCCTGGTCCGCTGCGGCCGCGGTCTCCTCTTCGGCGGCCCCTCCATCCTCAGGCGCGGCCTCGGCGGCCTGCTCGCCGCCTTCGTCCGGCTCGGGCAAAGGCGGCGCGTCCGGGCTGATCGACTGCAGATAGACAATGATATCGGCCCGCTCGCCGTCTTTCTTGACGCCGGCATAGCTCATGCTCGTGCCCGGCGCCCAGTCGTTGGGTGCAACCAAAAAACCGTTGAGCGCCTCATAGTCCCAGACACCGTCCATGCCGCTCAACGTACCCGAATAGGAGAAGTCGCCGACCCCCGCAATTTCACGGCCGACGACGCCGTAGAGCGCGGGACCGACTTTATTGCCGCCCCCTTCGTCGAAACTGTGGCAGGCCTGACAGGCTCGGACGGCTCCTTCGCCCGCCGCCGGATCGGCTTCGGCCAAGAGGGAGGCAAGCGAAATTTCTTCCTGGGGTTCAGCGTCGGCGGTTTGTTCGCCTTCGATCGTGGACATGTCCACCTCGTAGGCCAGTTCCTCCGCTTCGTGGGGACTGTAGAGCAGCCCTCCGACGACACCGGAGCCCACGCCAACGATGGCGGCGGTAAGAACGGCGGCGGCGTACTTGTTGCCCTCGAGCGACGATGCCATAGACGACCTCAAATGAGCGATGAACTAAGGGCCATGGCCCCGCCGGCCGTGGTTGCCCGGCGCTCAAGTGCTTATTGAATGACGCGAGGGGCCGTCAAGGTAACAGTTGGTCGCCAACACCAACGTCAACGAGGATTTGGCCATCGAACGCTTAGGCAAAACGACGCGCCAACCGCAAGGGATCGGGATTTCTTCGGATGCGATCGTGTTGATCCCGGCCCGGCTCGCATCGAGCCGGCTGCCGGACAAGCCGCTCGCGCCGATCGGCGACGCGCCGATGATTGTCCACGTCTGGCGCCAGGCCGTCGCCGCCGAAATCGGTGAGGTCGTGGTCGCCTGCGCCGAGAGGAAGATCGCCGATGCCATCGAGGGAGCCGGGGGGCGGGCGGTGCTGCCCGCTCCGGATCTGCCATCGGGCACCGATCGTGTTAAAGCGGCGCTCGACCAGATCGATCCAGACAAACAAGTGCGCCGGGTCGTCAATCTCCAGGGAGACCTGCCGGACGTGCCGCCGGCGTTTGTCCGAGCGGTCCTGGAGCCGATCGACGATGACGGTGCCGATATCGGCACCTTGGTGGTGGCGACCGACAAAAAGACGGACCGAGGCAATCAGAGCGTGGTCAAGGCAGCGGTAGCCTTCTCCGACGAGGAGGAGCGCTGCGGCCGGGCGCTCTACTTCAGTCGCGCTACCATCCCCAGTGGCGAGGGATCGCTGCTGCACCATATCGGGGTGTACGGTTTCTCAAGGCCGGCGCTTGACCGGTTCACCGCATTACCGCCAAGCAGGTTGGAGCGGCGGGAACGGCTCGAGCAATTGCGAGCTCTCGAAGCGAATATGACGATCGGCGTACGCCGGATACCTTATCCACCGCTCGAAGTGAACGATCCCGAGGATCTGGACCTTGCCCGCGAGCGTATCGCCGCCGACCGAGGCGCAGTGAAGGAAGATTGATGAAGCGACCGCCCCCGATCGATCGGAAGACGGGCCGGTGAGCGCCGGAAACATCATCGCGTTCCAGGGCCTCCCCGGAGCCAATTCGCACATGGCCTGCACGGAAGCATTTCCGCGCTGGCAGTCCCTGCCCTGCCATGCGTTCGAAGACGCTTTCGGCGCCGTGCGTGAGCGGCGGGCGGCGCTGGCTATGATCCCGATCGAAAACTCGGTGGCTGGCCGGGTCGCCGACGTCCATCACCTGCTACCTCAAGGCGAGCTGCATATCGTCGGCGAGCATTTCCAGCGGGTCAGCCATTTCCTTCTGGCCAAGCCCGGTGTCGACGTTGAACAGATCCGGGTGGTGCACAGCCATGTCCATGCGCTGGGCCAATGCCGGAACTTCATCAAACGTCACGGGCTCGAACCGGTGGTCCATGCCGATACCGCCGGTGCCGCGCAAATGATCGCGAGCCAAGGCGAGCCGGGCCATGCGGCGATCGCCTCAAGTCTGGCCGCCGAGATCTACGGCCTCGATATCCTTGCTTCCGGTATCGAGGACGCGGCTCACAACACGACCCGCTTCTTGGTGATGGCCAGTGACCCGATCACCCCGCCGCCGGATCCGGGCCGGGTGATCACCAGCTTCGCCTTTCGCGTGCGCAACGTGCCGGCCTCGCTCTACAAGGCGATGGGTGGTTTCGCCACCAACGCGGTGAACATGACCAAGCTCGAAAGCTATGTCGAAGCGGATTTCAACCAGGCCTTTTTCTACGCCGACGTCATCGGTCACCCGAGCGAACCGGCGCTGAGCAACGCTTTCGAAGAGCTGAATTTCTTTACCGAGCGCATGCAGATCTTCGGCGTCTACCCGGCCCATCCGTTCCGCTTTCGCCAGTCCGTCACTGACTAGAGCGGTTTTTCTGCCCCGGAGAGCGCGTCGCCGACCCGGGACCGCGTCGCGGTGCCCAGGCTTGCGCAGATCCGCCGGCCGGCCGCCGCGACCATCTCCAGATCGACGCCGGTCCTGATCCCCATCCCGTCGAGCATGAAAACCAGATCCTCGGTCGCCAGATTGCCCGCAGCACCCTTGGCATAAGGACAGCCGCCGAGGCCCGCGACCGAACTGTCAATGACCCGAACGCCCGCCTCCAGCGCCGCCAGGACATTGGCCAGCGCCTGGCCGTAGGTATCGTGGCCATGCCAGGCCAGGTCCTGAACCGGCACCTCACCCGCCACGGCGTCGACGACGGCCGCTGTGTGACGGGGCGTCGCCTTGCCGATGGTGTCGCCCAGCGACAGCTCGCCGACGCCCAGGGCTCGGAGCCGGGCCGCCAGGGACGCCACGGCATCAGGCTCAACGAACCCCTCATAGGGACAAAACACGGCACAGGAGATGTAGCCCCGAACCGTCACGGAAGCTTCGCTGGCGACCGCCATTAGGGCCTCGACCCGGGCCAGGCTTTCCTCGATGGAGCAGTTGGTGTTGCGCTGGGAGAAGGTTTCGCTGGCCGCGACGAACAGGGCGACCTCGATGGCGGGATCAACGGCGAGCGCTCGTTCCAACCCTTTGACATTGGGTACCAGCACGGACGCCCTGGGAGGGCGCGGCGCCAACGTCGCCAAGAGCTGGTCGCTGTCGGCCATTTGCGGGACCCATTTGGGCGACACGAAGGCCCCGACCTCGATCCGGCGAAGGCCGGCTTCGACCAGATCGGCGATCAGGCGTTTTTTGGCCTCCAGCGGAACCGGTCGGAGTTCGTTCTGCAGCCCGTCGCGCGGCCCCACCTCGACCAGTTCGACGTCCGGGGCGGCACCGCCCAGTGGCCGATAGGTCAAGCCGCCGGCTCCAAAACCACAAGTAGGTCGCCAGCCGCCACCTGATCTCCCTCAGCGATCAAAAGCTGATCGATCCGGGCAGCGAAGGGGGCCGTCATCCGGTGCTCCATTTTCATCGCTTCGAGGCTCAAAAGACTCTCGCCGGCCGCCACCTCTTGTCCCTGCTTGACACCAAGAGAGACGATCCGCCCTGGCATCGGCGCCCGGATCTGGTCGGCGGCCCGTTCGTCAGCGGCGGTGCCGGTTTCGCTGGTGAGCGAAAATCGCCAATCGTTGCGGTCCAGGCTCACCCGGAGACCGTCAGCCTCCGGAACCACGGACGCCGAATGAAGCGCATCCTCGAGCTCGAAGCGCATCCGCCCGGCACGATCGGCTCCGCGCCGAACCTGCCAGGTTTGACCGTCGCCATGAACAGTCAAACGATCGTCCACAACCTCGATTTCCAGGGGGGTAGCGGCCCCGTCATGGGCTAAGGCCACGCGGATCGATGCGTTCTCGCCAATCCGCCAGCCATCCAGCAACGACCACGGTGACCCCGGATCGCGCCTTTCCGCCTCGCCGCGGAAGCGATCCAGCTGAAACAGCGCCGCGGCGACCAAAGCCTCCGGCGGCGGCTCGCTCGCGGTGCCAGGGAGAAGGCCATCGACATAGGCCGTGTGGTGTTCGGCGGCAACAAACGCCGGGTCGCTCAACATCGAGAGCAGGAAACCCCGATTGGTTTCGACGCCGGCGATGGCAAGCGAGCTCAGGGCCTGCCGTAACTTGGTGATCGCTGCGTGCCGGTCCTCGGCCCAGACGACGAGTTTCGCGATCATCGGATCGTAGAAGGGCGTGACCTCGTCACCGGCCCGGACCCCGGTGTCGATGCGGGCCTCGCTCTCGCCCCAGTCCAAACGGTCGAGCCGGCCGATCGAGGGCAGGAAACCGGCGTTCGTGTCCTCCGCGTAAAGCCTCGCTTCCAGCGCATGGCCGTCACAGCGAAGGGCGTCCTGATCGAGCCCCAGATGCTCCCCGGATGCCACGCGCAACTGAAGCTCGACCAGATCCAGGCCGGTCACGGCTTCGGTGACGGGATGCTCGACCTGGAGCCGCGTATTCATCTCGATGAAGTGGAACTGGTGGTTCTGGTATAAGAACTCGACCGTGCCGGCGCCCACATAGCCGACAGCCCGGGCCGCCTCGACACCAAGCAGGCCGACCTCGGCCCGCTCGTCCCTGGTCAGGTTCGGTGCCGGCGCCTCCTCGATGATCTTCTGGTGACGTCGCTGCAGCGAGCAGTCGCGTTCGAACAGGTGAACGGTTCGGCCATGGCCGTCGGCGATGACTTGAACCTCGACGTGCCGTGGGTTGGCCAGATAACGCTCCATCAACACGGTCTCGTCACCGAAGGAGGCACCCGCTTCCCGCCGGCAGGCCCGGAGTGAATCGGCCAGTTGCGCCGGCTGTTCGACGATCCGCATCCCCTTGCCGCCACCACCGGCCACCGCTTTGAGCAGAAGCGGATAGCCGACCTCGGCGGCCTTGGCCTCGAGATCGGCCTCGCCGTCCTCCCGATCGATTTCGGCGCCCCTGATCACAGGCACGCCAGCGTCGGCCATGATCCGTTTCGCGCGATCCTTGACCCCCATAGCCTCGATCGCCGCTTCCGGAGGACCGATGAAGATCAGGCCGGCGGCGCGAACGGCGGCGGCGAACCCTGCATTTTCGGACAAAAAGCCGTAGCCAGGATGAATGGCTTCGACGCCCGCGCGCTCGGCAGCCCTGATCACCTTGTCAGCCGCCAGATAGCTTTGGGCCGCCGGTGCCGGCCCCAGGCGGATCGCCTCGTCGGCGGCCTCGACATGGAGCGCGTTGCGATCGGCGTCGGAGTAAACGACGACGGACCTGATGCCCAGCCGCCGGCAGGTCCGGATGATCCGCGCCGCGATCTCGCCCCGGTTGGCGATCAGGACCGAGCCGAGCATGGGCGTCAGGTCCAACCGGGCTTGGCTTTGTTCAGGAAAGCCGAGAGTCCGTCCTGGGCTTCATCGGTGGCTCGAACCCTAGCGATGCGCTTGGCCAGCCCCATCATCAGCTCCCGGTCGATGTCGCTGCCGGCGACGTCGCGGACCAGATCCTTGCTCTCCCGTTGCGCCCTGGGGCCGCCCGCCAGGAGCGCTTCGATGGTCCGCTCGAGGAGCCCATCCAACTCGGGCGCCGACACCGTTTCGTGGACCAGGCCGGCTCGAAGGGCGGTCGCGGCGTCGATCCTTTCGCCGGTGAGAAACAGACGCCTCGCCTGACGCGGGCCGACCGCGCGCACGACGAACGGCGAAATGACAGCAGGGATGATGCCGAGACGGACCTCGGTGGTGCCGAATTGGGCGTGATCCGCGGCGAGCGCCACATCGCAGCAGGAGATCAGGCCCACGCCGCCGCCGATCGCCGATCCCTGGACGCGGGCGATCGTCGGCATCGGCAACCTGTCCAGACTCAGCATCATTTCCGCGAGCGCCTCGGCGTCCTGTCGGTTTTCAGCCTGACTATAGTCCGCGGCCCGGCGCATCCAGCCGATGTCGGCACCGGCCGAAAAGCTCTTGCCGTTGGCCGCCAGGACCAAGAGCCTCGCTTCCTTGTCGACCGCGATCTGCTCGAACTGGCGGCTGAGCTCCCCGATCATCTGGTCGTCGAAGGCATTGTGCCGGTCCGGGCGATTGAGCGTGACGGTCACGACGCCCCGGGCATCGCGCTTGCGCAACAGAAAAGCTTCAGTCAACGACCCTGTCCCTTTGCCGTGGCTCGCTACATTCGGAAAACGCCGAAACGGGGCTCGGCCACCGGCGTGTTGGCCGCCGCGGCCAGTGCCAGGCCGAGGACGCGCCTGGTGTCCAAAGGCTCGATGATGCCGTCGTCCCACAGCCGGGCCGTGGCATAGTAGGGATCGCCTTCCATTTCATATTTTTCCAGGATGGGCGCCTTGAACCGCTCCTCATCCTGGGCGCTCCAATTCTCGCCCTGGGCTTCCAGATTGTCCCGACGGACCTGCGCCAGAACATTGGCCGCCTGTTCGCCGCCCATCACCGAGATCCTCGCATTGGGCCACATCCACAAAAACCGCGGATCGTAAGCCCGCCCGCTCATGGCGTAATTGCCGGCGCCGAAACTGCCACCGATCACGACCGTGAACTTGGGCACGTTGGCACAGGCAACGGCGGTCACCATCTTGGCACCGTCCTTGGCGATCCCGCCATTTTCATAGTCGCGACCGACCATGAAACCGGTGATGTTCTGCAAGAAAAGCAACGGGACCCGCCGTTGACAGCAGAGCTCAATGAAATGGGCGCCCTTGAGAGCCGACGCGCTGAACAGAACACCATTGTTGGCGATGATACCGACCGGATAGCCCCAAATCCGCGCGAAGCCTGTCACCAGGGTCGTGCCGAAGCGCGCCTTGAATTCCTCGAAGATCGAACCGTCCACCAAACGCCAAATGATCTCCCTGACGTCGTAGCTCTGGCGCGGGTCGGCGGGAACGATGCCGATCAGCTCACCGGGGTCGAGCGCCGGCGGTTCCGGTTCACGCCGACCGGGCGGCGACGTTCGCTCGGCGGGAAGGGACGCCACGATCCGACGGGCGAGCATCAGCGCATGGTCATCATTGTCCGCGAGATGGTCGGCGACGCCAGAGAGGCGCGTGTGGACATCGCCACCGCCCAATTCCTCGGCCGTTACGACTTCACCGGTGGCCGCTTTCACAAGAGGCGGGCCGCCCAAAAAAATCGTGCCCTGATCGCGAACGATAATCGCTTCGTCGGCCATGGCCGGCACGTATGCGCCGCCTGCCGTGCAGGAGCCCATGACAGCAGCGATCTGGGGGATGCCCAAGGCCGACATCCGCGCTTGATTGAAGAAGATCCGGCCGAAATGATCGCGATCCGGAAACACCTCGTCCTGGTTCGGCAGATTGGCGCCGCCGCTATCCACCAGGTAGATGCAAGGCAGCCGGTTGATCTCGGCAATCGCCTGAGCCCGAAGGTGCTTTTTCACCGTCAGGGGATAATAGGTACCGCCCTTCACCGTTGCGTCATTGACGATCACCAGGCACTGGCGGCCTTCGATTTGTCCGACCCCGGTGATCAGACCGGCGCCCGGCACCTCGCCGCTGTAGAGACCGAACGCCGCCAGGGGCGAGCATTCGAGAAAGGCTGTGCCTGGATCCAAAAGCCGTCTCAACCGCTCCCGGGGCAAGAGCTTGCCGCGGCTCAGATGCCTCTGCCGTGAGCGTTCCGGACCACCCAGCGCCGCCTCCGCGAGCCGATCGTGCAGGGTCCGGACCAACTGATCCATAGTCTCGGCGTTCTGAGCGAAGCCTTCGCTTCTGGCGCTGATCCTGCTTGCCGGCTTCACCCACTGCCCCTGATCGGTCCCCTGGTCGGCCGGATAAACCACAAGCCGCCCCCGAGGTCACGTGCCGAGCGATGACGGCTTTGTCAGGCGATGAACTGCTCCTGGAGGATCCGTTCCTCCAGATGATGATCAGGATCGAACAAGAGCGGGATCGCCAATTCGCGATCTTCCCAGATCTCGACCTTGGTCACGTCCCGCACCTCGGTGAAATCGGCAACCGCGCTCACCGGCCGCTTGCGCGGATTTCTCACTCGCAGGACGAAACGCGCCGAACTCGGCAACAGCGCGCCCCGCCATCGCCTCGGGCGAAACGGGCTGATCGGCGTCAGCGCCAACAAGGGCGAACCGAGCGGTATGATCGGGCCATGGGCCGACAGATTATAGGCGGTGCTGCCGGCCGGCGTTGAAACCAGGATGCCGTCGCAAACCAGGGCCGGCAACCGCTCGACACCGTCGATCTCGATCGAGACGGTCGCCGCCTGACGGGTCTCCCGATACAAGGAGACCTCGTTGATGCCGAGACCCTCTTCGATCGTCCCGTCCTGGAGCGTCGCGACCATACGCAAGGGAAACAGCTTGACGGTGACGGCGTTCAATAGGCGGTCGGCCAGACCATCCGCCTGGTAGGTGTTCAGAAGAAAGCCGACCGTGCCCAGGTTCATGCCGTAGATCGGCAGACGTCGTTCGACGTAAGTGTGCATGGTCTCCAGCATGAAACCGTCGCCGCCCAGGGCGACAATCGTTTTCGCGTCCTCGACCGGCACACCCCCATAGGCCTCGCGCAAAGGCCCCAGCGCGCTTTGCGCCTCATCGGTTTCGGCGGCGGTGAAGAAGATTTTCGACGTGACCAAGACGCGTTCCCCGGAGCCGCGGCGTACTTGCCTAACGACGCCGACCCTTCCACATTGCGGCTAAGAGGAAGCGGTCGGCAAGCTGTTGGACGATCGTACCGACCGGCAACGAAAAGACCCTAGGGCTTATCACCATGATGATCGATCCTTTCGGACGGCACATCAGCTACGTGCGGATCTCCGTCACGGACCGCTGCGATTTTCGCTGCGTCTACTGCATGGCGGAAGACATGACGTTCCTGCCGAAGAAGGATCTGTTAACGCTTGAAGAGCTGGATCGCCTGGGATCCGCCCTGGTCGAGATGGGCGTGCGCAAGATCCGGCTCACCGGCGGCGAGCCCCTGGTCAGGCGCAACGTCATGTGGCTGATCGAACGGCTCGGCCGCCACGTGCAAGAGGGCGCGATGGACGAGCTCACCATAACCACCAACGGCAGCCAGTTGGCACGGTTCGCGGGCGAGTTGTACGGACACGGTGTCCGCCGGATCAACGTCTCGCTCGACACCCTCGACCGGCAAAAATTCGAGCGCATCACTCGCTGGGGCAAGTATGACCGGGTCATGGCCGGGATAGAGGCCGCAAAGGAAGCGGGTCTTCAGATCAAGATCAATGCCGTGGCGCTCAAGGGCGTTAATGAGGACGAGTATGATCAGATGATCGCCTGGTGCGGTGCCGAGGGTTTCGATCTGACCCTGATCGAAACCATGCCGCTCGGCGAGATCAACGAGGACCGCACCGACCAGTATCTGCCCCTGTCATTGGTCCGCTCGCGGCTGCAAGAGCGGTGGAGCCTCGAGGACATCCCCTACAAGACCGGCGGTCCGGCCCGCTATGTCGAGATCAAGGAAACCGGTGGCCGGCTCGGCTTCATCACGCCGATGACCCACAATTTCTGCGAGAGCTGCAATCGCGTTCGGATTACCTGCACCGGCACCATGTACATGTGTCTGGGCCAGGAAGACGCCTGCGATCTCAAGGTGCCGCTGCGCAGTTCCGAGAGCGACGAACCTCTCAAGCAGGCCCTTCTGGAGGGCATCGCCCGCAAGCCGAAGGGCCACGACTTCATCATCGACCGGCGTCACAACAGGCCGGCGGTCGGCCGCCACATGAGCGTCACCGGCGGCTAACGCACACGCCGCTTCTCACAATCCAGTGATTGTTGGTGAAACCGCTGGTTAGCGGAGGCCTGCGATTTGATTCTTTCGGCGCCGACTGAAGTGATCGCAAGCGCTGAGGGATCCATGCGGGACGCATTCATCGAGCAGATGGCGATGTACACCGCCTATCACCGGGATGTGCGTAATCAGTTGACCCATTGCGTCGGCGTGCCGGCGATCGCCTTCGCCCTTATGCTCCTCCTGGCCTATGGCCCGACCATGACCCTTGGCGGCGTCGAGATCAGCTTCGCCCACCTCCTGGTCGTCTCGCTTCTCCTGTTCTACACGGTGGGCTCGCCCGTCATCGGCCTCATCGCCACCTGCATCTATCTACCGATGGCCTTCCTCGCTCAATGGCTAGCGGCCGAGGATCTGGCATTCAGCTTAAGCATTTTTGCCGTCTGCTTCTTCGGCGGCGTCGCACTGCAGCTTTGGGGCCATGTCTTCGAGGGCCGGAAACCAGCCCTTCTCGACAATGTCCTGCAGATCTTCCTCGCCCCCAGCTTCATCATCGCCGAAGGTCTGTTTGCGCTAGGCTTGCAAAAAGACTTGCACGACATCATCGAGAGCCGAAGCCGGGCTTATGCCGAACAGCCGGCGGGCGCCGCCGGTTAAAGGTCGAGAAGACCGACCAAGACAAGCCTGATCGCCAGCAGCGTCAGGATCGCGTTCAAGATCCACTGAAAGCGGTCATCGCCGAGTTTGATCAGCACGCGTTTGCCCAGAATCGAACCCACAAACCCGCTTGCGATCATGGCGAAGATCAGCGGCAGATAGGGGCCATAGGCAAAGCCCAGCAAGCCGAATGCCAACACCTTGATAGTGTGTTGCATCGTCATGCAGGCGCCGTGAGTGGCGACATAGGTCATCCGGTCCAGCTTCAGACCTCGAGCCATGGCAGCGAGGAATGGGCCGGTGGCACCAACGAACATGGTGAGAAAGGACGAGACGATGCCGGTCACCGTGACCATCGCCCGGCCGGGGATGACGGGAAATCGTCCCCAAATCGTCCAGAGAATGAAAATGCCCAGGATGATCTGAAGCCATTCCGCCGGCAGGCGGATGGCGACCAAGGCCCCGGCTGAGGCGCCGAGGACGCTGCCGCCAAGAAACCAGGCCCAGACACGCCAATCGACGTGAGCCAGCATCAGGCCCGTGCGGCCGGCATTGGAGCCGATCTGAATGACCCCGTGAACCGGGATCAGAACGTTCGGCGGCAAGAGACTGGCCATCACCGCCAGCAGGATGACGCCGCCGCCGAGACCAGCCGACGCACTGATGAATGAGGTCAGGCAGCTAAGAAGAACCAGGCCCAAAGCCACCCACGAGGATAGACCCTCGGGCGTCAACCCAACGATGGACAAAAAATCGGCCAGAGCAGGGCTCAGCCCCGTTTCTGCGCCCTCGCCCAACTGTCCCGAAGACCCACGGTTCGATTGAAAACCGGCTTCTCCGGCGTCCCGTCGGGATCGGCGGCGAAGTAGCCGAGCCGTTCGAACTGGACGGTTTCACCCGTGGGCGTCTTCGCCAGCGCCGGCTCGACACAAGCATCCCCGATGACTTCGAGGGAAGCCGGATTGAGCTCGGCCGCCAGATCATCGGCGAGAGCCGGCTGCTCGCCGGAAAAGAGCGTGTTGTAGAGACGGATTTCTGCCTGTTTGGCATGGCGCGCCGACAACCAGTGGAGCGTTGCCTTCACCTTGCGCCCGTCCGGCGCGTCGCCGCCCCTGGTCGCCGGATCGAAGGTGGCGTGGATTTCAACAACGGCGCCGCCTTCGTCCTTGATCACGTCGGTGCAGGTCACGAGGTAGGCGTAGCGAAGGCGCACCTCCCGACCGGGCGCCAGCCGAAAGAATTTCTTCGGCGGATCTTCCATGAAGTCGTCCCGCTCGATCAGGATCTCCCGGGCGAAGGCGACGGGCCTGGTGCCGGCATCGGGATCTTCCGGATTGTTGATCGCCTGAAGCTCCTCCTCATCGCCCTCGGGGTAGTTGGTGATGACCAGCTTCAATGGCCGAAGCACCGCCATACGGCGCGGTGCCTTCTTATTCAGCACGTCGCGGATGCAGGCGTCGAGCTGCTGAACCTCGACCAGATTGTCGCTTCTAGCCACGCCTATTCGCTGACAGAACAAGCGGATCGCTTCCGGCGGCGTGCCGCGGCGCCTTAGGCCCGCCAAGGTCGGCATCCGGGGATCGTCCCAGCCCCGGACATGGCCCTCCCGGACCAGCCGGATGAGGGCCCGTTTCGACAGCACGGTGTGGGAAAGGTTGAGCCTGGCGAACTCATATTGGCGCGGCCGCGCGTTGGTCGGCAGGTTCTCGATCAGCCAATCGTAGAGCGGCCTGTGGGCTTCGAATTCGAGGGTGCATAAGGAATGGGTGACGCCTTCTATGGCGTCCGACTGGCCATGGGCGAAATCGTAGGTCGGATAGATCGACCAGGTCGAGCCGGTGCGGGGATGCTCGGTTTTTCGAATGCGGTAGAGCACCGGGTCCCGCAGATTGATGTTGCCCGAGGCCATGTCGATCTTGGCCCGCAAAACTTTCGAACCTTCTTCGAAGTCGCCGGCGCGCATCCGCCGAAAGAGATCGAGATTTTCGGCTTTGTCCCGATCCCGGTACGGGCTGTTGCGGCCGGGCTCGGTCAGCGTGCCCCGATTGGCGCGGATCTCGTCCGCGCTCTGATCGTCGACATAGGCCAGTCCGCTGGTGATGAGACGTTCGGCCCAGGCGTAGAGCTGTTCGAAATAGTCGGACGCGAATTTGGGCTCGTCGGCCCAGGTGAAGCCGAGCCAGGCCACGTCCCGCAGGATGGCGTCGATATATTCCTGCTCTTCCTTCTCGGGATTGGTGTCGTCGAAGCGAAGATTGCAGCGGCCGCCAAAATCCTGGGCCAAGCCGAAATTGAGGCAGATCGATTTGGCGTGGCCGATATGAAGATAGCCGTTGGGCTCGGGCGGAAAGCGGGTGACGAGCGTCTCCAAGCGCCTGGAGGCAAGATCGGCGCGGACGATGTCGCGGATGAAATCCCGTCGCTCCGGCTCGTCCGATCCGCCAGTCTTGTTGCTCATATCCACTCGTTTCCTTGCACCAACCGCTGGCGCTGCTTGCCAGAAATGGCTTTTGCCAACAAGAAGAAGGCTCGGATCATAGCTATCCCGGAGGCGGCCCGTGGAACAGCGCTTTACCCTCGTGACGCTCGGTGTTCACGATCTGGACAAGAGTACGAGCTTCTTCGAACGCCTCGGCTGGAGGCGCGCGGTCAAGGCGGCCGAGGGTGCTCGCTTCTTCCAATGCGGTGGTGTCGCCCTGGGCCTGTATCCGTTTGACGCTCTAGCCGCTGACTCCAAAATATCGCCGGAGCGCTCGGGTTTCGGCGGTTTTTCGATCGCCTACAATACCCGTTCCCGAGACGAGGTCGATACGGTCCTGCGAGAGGCGGAGGCCGCCGGCGCCACAATCATCAAGCCCGCCGAAGATGTCTTCTGGGGCGGCTACTCCGGTTACTTCAGAGATTTGGACGGCCACCTCTGGGAGGTGGCCTGGAACGAGGGATTTCCGCTCGACGAAGCCGGCGCCGTCACCCTTCCCGCTTAGCCCGCTGTCCTCGTCGAGCGGCGGTCCTAGCTCAGACCGTACATCTTCTTCAGATTGTTAAAGCCGGTCTCGTAGATGCCGCGGACCACCGCCATGGCATCGCTTTCCTGGCCCTGGGGCTCGAATTCGCTCGACCACTCGACCTCGGCCTTGCCGTCCGCGCCTTCGACCACGCGAATCGTGGCCTTGTAGTTCGCCACGGGCAACGGGCTCGACAGGATCGAATAGGTGTAGCTCTTGCCGTCGGCGTCACCGGCCTCGAGCCGCTCGACGATCTCGCCACCGCCGACCAACGCCAGGCGCCGTTCTGTGCCGCCCTTCTCCAGCGTGGTCGTCTCCACGGCCGGATGCCAGTTGTGGATCTCACCGAACTTGCCGATCGTCTCCCAGATCTGCTGTGCTGGGACCCCCATCTGGGTCTTGACGTGAACTTTGCTCAAAGCGCCTCTCCCTTGTGTTAGGTGTCGGATGGTGACCCTATCAGATCACCCCACTGCCGGACAGCGTCCTTGCCATCAGGTCAACCGACCTACCATTCGCCTCACGACTGGGGCGACCACCAGCACGGTGGGAAATGCGATCACCCAGGACGTGAGCCAGGCTGACATCCAAAGCGCGGTGAAATCCGGCGGCAGACCCACCGCTCGAAAGGTCGAAACGCCGGCGACGACCAGCGACATCAGACCTGATAGGACGAGCCCGAAGAGATAGGGCTGGAGCCATGCCGGCAGCCTCAGCCCGGCTCGGTCCCGACTGCCACTTACCTCGCCTTCATGTTTCGGCGTCCAGCCCATCGCCCGTTCCGCCCCTCACACCCAGGGACTATGGGTGTTCTTGGCGCCGAAGCTCCGACCCTGGGCGAAACGCGTCATGGCAAAGGGCGAGAGCTCAGCGATCCGGTCGCCACTCGCCAGATGCTTTGCCACCAGCTTGCCAACCCCAATCATTTTGAACCCGTGATTGCTGTCAGCGATCATGTAGAGATTGTCTTTGACCCAATCGAAGATCGGGACATTGTCCGGCGTGAACGCGCCGATGCCGCCATTAGGCCGGTCCCGGAACTTAGGCCGGCAGCCCTTGAACCGGCCCATCAACTGCCCCATGGACGCGGTCAGCACGTCGGCGAACACGGCCTCGGCCTGGTAGTGCGGGCTTTCGTGACCGTAAGGATCGACCTCGGCTTCAGCCCCAAGCTTGATCGGCACGCCACCGCCTTGAACGCCCGGCGCGTCCATCCGCTCGGCGCCGTTCTTCCAATACACGTAAGTGTAGTCCTCGAGCGTCTTGCCGGTCGCAGGATCGAGAACAGGCGTCTCCATCAATTCCACGTGGAGCACCGGCGGATCCCGGTCGTCGGCGGTCCGGTAGGGCTGATCGACATAGACCTCGCCTTCGCGCAGCCGCCAGAAGGTCCACATGTCAGCATTTTCGTCCACCTGGCCGTCCGGATAGCGTTTGTTGAGCGTCGCCGGTTCACCCAACCATTGCCAATGCCGCTTGACCCAGGCGCCGGCACACAAAATCACGGCATCGGCGGCGATGTCGCCCTGGTTGGTGAGCACTTTCTGAACCCGGCCGCCGGCCATATCATAACCTATGACCTCGACGCCCGCTCGGATCGTCACCCCTTCGTGCTCACATTTCTGGACGAGCCCCAAGACAGCCTGGCGGGTACCCGCATAGCCGCTCGGTTTCTCCTCCAGCACGACCTCGATGCCGTCTGTCTTGAAGTCCGGCCACAGACGCTTGAGGAAATCCCTGCCCTCCTGACCCGTGCGCAGGACGGACGTGTAGCCGCAGGCATTTTGGCTTTCGACCATAACCTCATAGTCGCTGAGTTGATTGGCTTCGCCGGCCGAGATGTAGCCGACCTGCTGAAAACCGAGGGTAATCGGATCGCTCATCCAGACGTCGACCGAATGGCGTAGGATGGGGTGAAGCTCGCGGGTCATATAGAGATTGCGGACGCAGCCGCAGGCGATGCCGGTGGCGCCGGCGCCGGCGCCGGTCTTGTCGATCACCAAGATGTCGGCGCCCGAACCGGTACCCCTGGCCTTCAGTTCCTTGGCCAGATGCCAGGCGGTCGAAAGCCCATGCATACCGGCTCCCACAACCAAGAACTTCGTCGAAACCGGCAAACCCGTCATAGCGCTTCTCCCCTTCGCGAAACCCCATCATGCCTGATCTCCGGCAAAGCATCGGTCAAGGCCCGACGGAAGCGTTGGAGAACGCGGCGACCCGCTCAAGCTGCCTCACGCCAGTGCGAGTTGTAAGCCCGGTCACATGAACAACCAGCCAGATGAACGATGTTGAAGGCAGGCGGTTGGACCGTTGGTTGCGACGGTC
Organism: Geminicoccaceae bacterium; assembly: GCA_050331695.1. GTDB lineage: Bacteria > Pseudomonadota > Alphaproteobacteria > Geminicoccales > Geminicoccaceae > JBHJGP01. Next base: position 138,049 of record JBHJGP010000016.1, on the reverse strand, counting down.
GAGCCGGTGTTTGGAAAACAAACCCTGGAGTTCTGGTCGACGGCTGCTGGTTACCGGCGGCTTGAAGGGCAAACGGCTCGCTGCATAGCTGCAAAGAGCCGCAAACGAAGGTCCGGATGAGATCAGAGAACGGGCAAAACCTTTTGGAGATCTTGCATGAGACTCAAGTCGATCATCGTGGGTGCTGCATTGATGACCCTAGGCGGTGGCATCGGTGTCTCCCTGGCTGAGGCCGCGACACCGAGCGTCCATAGCGTGCCCGCCATCAGTCTGGCCCCGGGCCTCAGCGGCCCCCATGGAGGCGGCGCTTTCACCGCCGATTTCCGCCCGCTGCAAACCTTTAGCGGCACCTTGGTCCAGGAGGCCAAGTTCCGCCGACGGGGTTTCCGTCGAGGCTTCCGCGGCGGCTTCAGTTCCCGGAAGAAATTCGGCGTGAGCAAAGGCTTTCGGCGAGATTTCCACGGTGGCACGAGCTTTCGCAAAGGCTTCAAGTTCCGCAAGGGTTTCCGAAGCAACCGGGGCTTTCGCCGCGGTTTCCGCGGTGGCTTCCGGGGCCGCGGTTTCGGTCGTCATAGATCTGGAAGTCCTTGATCCGAGAGGACTGCGCTGATCAGCTTCCAACATCCGTTAGGACGCACGAACCTTTGTCGTACAAGATCGTAAACTAGGGGCGTCGGTCAGGGTGTTGGGGGTGTTTGGCCATGAATATACAAGTGATCCCGGTCGAAGACCGCTTTTTGGAGGCATGGCAGGGCCTCTACAGAGGATATGCCGGGTTTTACGCCGTGCCGATCACCGACGCCACGCTCCAAACCGTGTGGGCGTGGCTCCACGATGAGGCGCATCCGCTTGAAGGTCTGTTGGCAACCGATGGCGAGGCGATCCTGGGGCTGGCCCATTATCGCGCCATGCGCCGCCCTCTCCAGGGCCAGGAAATCGGCTTTCTGGATGATCTCTTCGTGCGAAGTGATGCTCGGGGCCGGCGGATCGGCGAGGCTTTGCTGAAGCGGGTAGGTGCGATCGCCCGCGAGCGCGGTTGGTCTTGTGTCCGCTGGCTGACGGCCGAAGACAATTACCGGGCGCGCACCCTGTATGACCGCCTGGCAAAAAAATCCCGGTTCAAGCTCTACGAGATCGCAGTCGCTGGTACTGAGGTCTGACCCGTCGGCCGCGGTCGACGAAAATCGCTGGCTTGATCAGGCTCTTCAGCGGATGACCATCACTGAGATCTTGGCATGGGATGCAATGTATCCGGCATTGGAAGCGAACAGATGCTCGGCCAGTCCCGGCATATGCGAGGCCATCACGACCAAGTCGGCGCCGGTTTCATCGATGGCCTTGAACAAAAGGTGGTCAAGCTCCACGGCTGGATCATGGCTGACAAAAACCTTGGCCGCGACTTCAACACCGTGGGCCCTGGATCGTTGGTCCGCGAATTGCTGGAATCTCGTCTCGAACTCTTCCGCAGAATGGGCGACGCTCCCCGGCGCCGATGACGTCACACCGACGTAAGTCACTGAAGCGTCGTAGAGTTTCGCCAGGTCGCCGGCGGTTTTGAGCGCTTTGTCCAGGCTTTCAGCGTGGACCAGGTCCACTGGCACCATGATTTTCGTGTACAACATCATCGGTCCTCTTCTGTCGGTTTGCGGCGGGCGCTGACCAATGGCTCGGTCGGCGACCAGAGGCGGCAGTTCATTCGTCGCACGAAGAAAACGAAGCACGCTTTGATCCGGGACAAGCCGAAGCGTTATTCCTTGAAGCTCCCGACCACTTGCCGGGCCGCCAGGAGCGAGCCCGGGGCGAAGTTTGTCGTTTGATAGCGCTGGCGTAGCCGCCGGCCGAGATCGAGGTTGGGGAAAAGCCTCTAGCCCCGTTCGGAAAGAACAGAACGCCTTCGACGCGGATGCTGTTTCGGCGGCAACGGCGGAATGAGGCCGTGGCCCGCTGCGGTCACCACGCGCCGGAAATTCGGACAATCCATATGACTGGTGGCGGGACAGGCAGCCGTGTGGCGCAACCCGTCCCGGATCGCGGTCAACCTCTTGATCTGCTTGTCAAGTTCGTTCGCCTTCGCCCGCAACTTAGCGCGATCGATGCTCAATCCGCAGCTGTCCGGGAACATTTTCGCGATTTCGTCGAACGAAAAGCCGGCCGCCCGACCCAGCGCGATCAGAGCAAGGCGTTCAAGAACCAAGGGTTCGAAGACGCGTCGCAGCCCGCGCCGGCCAACGGATTGAATGAGGCCCCGTTCCTCATAGTAGCGCAACGTCGATGCCGGCTGACCGCTGCGTTTCGAAACCTCGACTATATCGAGCAAATTTTGCCCTTGACCTCAAGTTGACTTGAAGTGGCAGGCTCCGACAAAGACGCCTAAAAATCAAGAGGGTTTTGAGGTAAAATATGACGTCACGCGCCGCTCTTCAAGACGAACAGTTCGAAACCTGGAATGGGACAGCCGGTGACATCTGGGTCGAAGCCCAGGATTTCATCGACGAAATGCTCCGTCCTTTCGAAAAGCTGTTGGTTGATGCCGTCGTTGCGCTTCGTCCCAGGTCGTGGTCGATGTTGGATGTGGCAACGGTACGACCACCCAGTCCATCGCGCGAGCGCTGAGCTCGCGCGGCCTATGCACCGGCATCGATCTCTCCAAGCCGATGATCCTGAACGCTCGCGCCAGGGCGCTCGCGGCGAACCTCCCTATTGAGTTCATCCACGCCGACGTCGCCGAACATCCGTTTCGCAACGCCACGTTCGACGTTTTCGCCTCACGCTTCGGGGTCATGTTCTTCGCCGATCCGGTGAAGGCGTTCGCTAATCTCCGAAGTGCCGCCTCAGGTCGAGCCCGCCTCGTTTTCATCGTCTGGCGCGGACCTGAAGAGAATGCCTTCGTGACGGCTGCCCAGCGTGCAGCGGCGCCGTTACTGCCCAAGGGTCCGGTTCGCGATCCCGAAGCGCCCGGGCCCTTTTCGCTCGCCAATCCTGACCATGTCCGTGCGGTGTTGAGCGCAAGCGGATGGACCGACATCGAGCTGCGATCGATCGATATGCCATGCGCCTTCAAAAACACCGATCTTGACCTGTTTCTCGCGAAGCTCGTGCCGATCGGACACGACCTCCAGTCTTTGGAAGACCATGTTCGCGCCGAGATCACCCGAACCGTTCGAGCCGCCTATGAGAGCGGTATGTCTTCGGCGCCGAGGTTCGGTTCACCGCCTCTTGTTGGATGATAGGCGCGAACATCGAAGGAACCACTCAACTTTCTAGCGAAGAGAAAGCGTGACAAATGCCGAGAACCGTCATCGTGGAAAGACAGATCTCAATTAACGCGCCGATCGATGAGGTCTGGAAAGTCAGCGCCGTTGAGTTCGAGCATATCGACCGGTGGGACGGCAACGTCAGGGCCTCACGAAGCTCCGGCGCCGCGTTATCCGGAGGACCGGTCGGCGGCCGTGTCTGCGATCTTTACGGTGGCGGCAAAACCGTCGAGCGCTTTGTCGAGTTCGACGAGAGCAGGCGTTCCTTCACCTATGACATCGTTGAAGGCCTGCCCGGTTTCATTGTCTCAGCGAAGAACATCTGGACCCACGACCCGGTCGACTGCGACGAGGCCAGGCTCTCGATGCGCTTGGTCATGCAAGTCAAAGGGATCCTAGGCTTGATCATGCAGAGACCGATGAGATTGCAGATGGGCAGAGTCCTCGGCAACGCCCAGGAGGAACTGAAACACTATGTCGAGACGGGTCAGCCGCATCCGCGCAAGCAGAAGAAAATGCGAACGCGCTGGCACCCCTTACGTCAGCAACCCAGCGGTCCGCAGACGAAGGCGACCACCCCATGCACCTTTGCACCGCAGAGAAGACCGAGAAGGCGCGCGTCGACGCAGACCGCTTCCCCGGCCCCGTCGGGTCACCATTCATTTCGTCTTGGCCAGCGGGAAGAAGGGGAAAGTTGTTATTTATCGGAGGCCGATCCGGCGGTCGGTCCGCCAGTGTTTCCAGGTCACCCATGCCAACCGCCCAGCTTCGGGATTATCGGCAGCAGTTCGACCAGACGGAGGTTCAGCGCTTGCCGGCCCGGTCGTCATAGCCCCGGGCGCGGGAGATGAAGATCAGTGCCATGAGCAGAACGGTGATGAGCAGGGTCAGGCCACCGCCGACGCCAAGGGCGATCCAACCGTTACGGGCGATTTCGCCGTCGAGCGATCGCCCGACATACCAAACGCCAAAGACTGATCCGCCGAGCAGAAACAAGAGCGCGGAAATGACCTGCCAGGCTTTCATGACGAGCTCCCCAGGCTGCATCGCCGAACCGCCCAGAGTGTCGGCGCCGACCGGCTATTCATAGAACCGGGTTTCGGGCGTGCCATAATCAGGGGAGTGAGCCGAAAATCGTACCTGAGCTGGTCGGCATGGGTAAGCCGGCGTCATGAGACGACTGGCCCGGCGCCGAGCGATGCAGAACTCGACCAAGCGCTTTCGGTCTTGGTCTTTCGCGTAACCGCGGCAATCCTCGCGGTGCCGGCTTTCACCTCACCGGCCATCCGCCTCGGGCTCAGCTGCCCAGCTCTCCCCAAAATTCCTTGACCTTCGAGAAGAAACCTTCGGACTCGGGATTTTGACGGCCGCCTCCTTCGCGCTCGAACTCGCGCAAGAGCTCCTTCTGACGGGTCGTCAGATTGACCGGCGTTTCGACCATCACCTCGACGAACATGTCACCCCGCTGGGTGCCATGCAGCTCGGTCATGCCCTTCTCGCGCAGCCGGAACTGCTTGCCTGTCTGACTTCCGGGCTGCACCGGCATGCGGATCCGCCGGCCGTCGATCGTCGGCACCTCGATGTCGCCGCCCATCGCCGCCGTCGTCATCGGGATCGGAACCCGGCAATAAAGATTGGTTCCGTCCCGCTTGAACAGCCGATGGGGTGTGACCGTGATGAAGATGTAGAGATCGCCTGCCTGGCCGCCGCGAAGCCCTGCTTCACCTTCGCCGGATAGCCTGATCCGCGTGCCGTCCTCGACGCCCCGGGGTACGTTGACGGCGAGACTTTTGTCTTTGTGCGTCCGCCCGCTGCCGGAACAATTGCCGCAGGGATCGCGAATGATCATGCCGGTGCCGGAACAGCTGGCACAGGTCCGCTCGACCGTGAAGAAGCCCTGTTGGGATCGGACCCGGCCCATGCCGCGGCAGGTCGGACAGGAGACGGGCGGCGCGCCGCCCTCGCTGCCGGAGCCGTTGCATTGACCACAGACGATGGAGGTGGGAACCGTCAACTGGGCCTTCTTGCCGTTGAAGGCTTCCTCCAGCGATATCTCCAGATTGTAGCGGAGATCGGCGCCACGGTTCTGGCCGCCGCGAGACCGCCCACCGCCGGCGACGTCGCCGAACAAATCATCGAAGACATCGGCGAAACTGCTGAAGTCGAACCCGCCGGCCCTGCGGCCACCGCCCATGCCGCCCTGTTCGAACGCGGCGTGGCCAAACTGATCGTAGGCCGCACGCTTCTGGTCGTCTTTTAGGACCTCGTAGGCTTCGCTCAGCTCCTTGAACCGTGCTTCAGCGGCGGCGTCGCCCGGGTTCTGGTCCGGGTGATATTTCATCGCCAGTTTACGATAGGCGCGCTTCAGATCGTCGCCCGAGGCCGTCTTGCTGACCCCAAGCATCTCGTAATAGTCCTGCTTCGCCATCACCGCTCCGGCAACCACCCTCGCATGGACGAGGGTCTAGGTCCTGATCGTTAAGTCGACGTTAAGCCAATCGCAAACGGCGTTCGTCCGGGACCTCGCCACGTCGCCGAAGCTCGGCACCGGACAGCGAAACGCCGGATGCAAAAAGCATCCGGCGTCTACCACCAAGCTTAAGGGCAAACGTCAAGCCGACTTCTTGGTGTCGTCGTCCACCTCTTCGAAATCGGCGTCGACAACACCGTCGTCATTGGCGCCGGGGCCATCACCGTCACCCTCGCCCGGCTCACCGGCGGTCTCAGCCTGGGCCTTGTACATCGCCTCGCCAAGCTTCATGGACACCTGGGCCAGGGTCTGGGTCTTGGCCCTGATGTCTTCGAGATCTTCCGATTCCAGCGAGGTCTTGAGCGCGGCGACCGCTTCCTCGATGGCGGTCTTCTCGCTCGCCTCGATCTTATCGCCATGCTCGCCGAGCGACTTCTCGGTGGAATAGATCAGGGAGTCCGCCTGATTGCGAGCCTCGATCAGCTCGCGGCGTTTCTGATCCTCCTCCGCGTTCTCCTCGGCTTCCTGAACCATCCGCTCGATCTCGTCGTCGGAAAGGCCGCCCGACGCCTGGATCCGGATCTGCTGCTCCTTGCCGGTCGCCTTGTCCTTCGCCGACACGTTGACGATGCCATTGGCATCGATGTCGAAAGTGACCTCGATCTGCGGCACGCCCCGGGGCGCCGGCGGTATGCCCACCAGATCGAACTGACCCAGGACCTTGTTCTGCGCCGCCAGTTCGCGCTCGCCCTGAAAGACCCGGATGGTGACCGCGTTCTGATTGTCCTCGGCGGTCGAAAACACCTGGCTCTTCTTCGTGGGAATGGTCGTATTGCGGTCGATGATCCGGGTGAACACGCCGCCGAGCGTCTCGATGCCAAGCGAGAGCGGCGTCACGTCGAGCAGCAGCACGTCCTTGACGTCGCCGGCAAGCACGGCCGCCTGGATGGCGGCGCCGATCGCCACAACCTCGTCTGGATTGACCCCCTCATGGGGCTCCTTGCCGAAGAAGGTTTTGACCGTCTCCTTGATCTTGGGCATGCGGGTCATGCCGCCGACCAGAATGACCTCGTCGACGTCACCGGCCGAGAGGCCGGCATCCTTCAACGCCTTCTTGCAAGGGTCCAGCGAGCGGTTGATCAGATCGTCGACCAGCATTTCCAGCTTGGCCCGGCTGATCTTCATGGTCAGATGCTTGGGCCCGGACTGATCGGCGGTGACGAACGGTAGATTGATGTCGGTGTTGACGGTCGAGGACAGCTCGATCTTGGCCTTTTCAGCGGCCTCCTTCAGGCGCTGCAGGGCTAGCCGGTCACCCCGGAGATCGATGCCATTCTCTTTCTTGAACTCGTCGGCCATGTAATCGATCAGGCGTAGATCGAAATCCTCGCCGCCGAGGAAGGTGTCGCCGTTGGTCGACTTGACCTCGAAGACGCCATCGCCGATCTCGAGGATCGACACGTCGAACGTGCCGCCGCCCAAATCGTAGACGGCGATGGTCTGGCCTTCGCGCTTGTCGAGACCGTAAGCCAACGCCGCCGCCGTCGGCTCGTTGATGATCCGCTTCACCTCGAGCCCGGCGATCTTACCCGCGTCCTTGGTCGCCTGGCGCTGACTGTCGTTGAAGTAGGCCGGCACCGTGATCACCGCCTCGGTGATCGTCTGTCCGATGTGGCGCTCGGCGGTCTCCTTCATCTTTTTCAGGATCTGAGCGCTGATCTGGCTGGGCGCCATCTTGTTGCCGCGGCTCTCGACCCAGGCGTCGCCATTATCCGCCTTGACGATCTTGTAGGGCACCATGTCGGCGTCTTTGCTGACGACCGGATCATCGAAGCGGCGGCCGATCAGGCGCTTGACCGCGAAGAAGGTGTTTTCCGGGTTGGTCACCGCCTGGCGCTTGGCCGGCATACCCACCAGTGTTTCGTCGTCCTCGGTGAATGCGACCATCGACGGCGTGGTCCGCATCCCCTCCTCATTCTCGATCACGCGGGCATTCTTGCCCTCCATGATCGCGACACAACTGTTCGTCGTGCCCAAATCGATCCCGATAATCTTGCTCATAGCCAAAAACCCTCGCGCCGGAAGCGCACCACACGTTAGCTGGGAACGAGCGCGACCCTGACCAATGTCCTGGCGTCACGAGGCGCAAGAGACCTGATCAGACGGGGCAGCGACAGCGCTCGGTTGAAGCGCATATAGGGAGGTGACCGGGCCCCCGCAACCGCGAGCGACCGGATTGGCCGGCTGGCGCGTTCTTGTCAGATGGTTCCCGGATCAGCCGGGCGAGCGATCGGGACCCGGGCCCCGGCGGCAACCAGGGCCCTTGCGATAGGTCCTAGGCGGAGACCGCTGCCACCGCCAGCTGACGATGACCGGCACCGGCGGTGGGTCCTTCGTTGTTGCCTGGCGCCTGGCCGGCGCCGGCCAGATCCGCATCGACCGCGCCCGCCGCGATCTGCTCCCAAGCGCTCCGCATATCACCGAGACGGTCCATGAGATCCTGGCAGACGGCCGGGTCGTTCTTCGCGTTCAGCTCCATCAGGCGATGGCGCAGGAAGGAATAATAGCGGTCCAACTGGCGGGCCATGTCGCCGCCGGCTTCGTGATCGAGACAGGCCTGGAGCGCGTCGATCACCCGGGCGACCTTCTCGGTAGCGAAGAAGCGGCCCTCGATGTCGCCGGCCTGGATCGCGTTTTTCGCCCGGCGAAGCTGACGGACCATGCCATCGAACAGCTCGACCAGCTGCTGGGCGGGCGGCAGGGTCTGGCTCGCCTGGCCATAGGCGGCCATGGCGCGGTGATTGCGGTGCATTGCGGTCATCAATTGCGGTCCCTGGTTGGCGGATGCGACCCTAGGCGCGAGCGGGTTATCGGGGCGTTAACGGTCGCCCTGAAGGGCGCCGGTGACGGCGCCGATCTGGTCCATCATCGCCTCGGCAAGTGAAAGAGCCGTTTCCATGGCCGAGAATTGTTCGATCAAGCGCAGGCGATAATCCTCGGCGCGTTCCTCGATCCGGGTGATTTGATCGCGAAAGCCGTCATTGAGCTCTTCCAGGCCGTCGATCTCGTTCTCGATGGTGCCGGTGAGCGTGTCGGTCAGACCGTCCAGCCGGTTGTAGAGACGGTCGGCGATGCCCTGGCTCAAGGTGACGTCGATCGTGTCGCTGCCGTTGCCGTACCAGAGGAATTCGAGCCCCTCATAGTCGGTGCCGGCGGCACCACGGATGGTGTTGCCGTCGACCTCGGCGGCGATACCGTCGATGGTCACGGACTCGGCGATGCCGTCATCGTCCGCGTCCGTGATCGCAATCGAGAATTCGGTGTCGGCGATCCGATCGCCCCGGGCGAAGATGTCGAGATCGGCGGAGCTGGAACGGAAATCGAACTCGAAGATGCGGCGCACGGCGTCGGCATCATCCAGAAGAGCGTCGTCGAAGGTCTGCTCGTCCATAATCAGACGGCCGCCCTCGACCATGACGATGCCGACGGCACCGAGCGTGCCGATGGCGTCGTTGGGCAGGCCGGGGATCGCGAGCGTCATGTCGTCGGCGAGGCTCTGCTCCATGTTGCGAAGGAGCGTGTCGCCGAACAGAGGCGCGTTCTCGCTGACCGTGCCGTCGGCGTTGACCTCGCGGTTCTGGACGACCAGGTCGCGAAACGCGTTGTAGCTGTCGAGGAAGGCCGTGACCTGCTCCTTGACCGCGGCGAGGTCGCGCTCGATGTCGACGGTGATCGTGGTCCCGGCCTCGGCGCGGAACAGATCCAGGGTGACGCCGTCGATGACGTCATCGATGCTGTTGGTGTTGCGCTCGACGGTGAGGCCGTCGATGGTGATCCGGGCGAGCTGCGGGTCCTGAAGACCGTTGGCGAAGGTCGTGCCCCCATCGGCGGAAAGCCCGAGAATGTCGAGCACATCGTCGTCGCCCGGAAACGGGAAGATGCCGGGGTCGCCCTCGTCGGCAAGCACCACCTCCTTACCCGGCTCATCGGCGGTGAAGACCAGACGAAACGCATCGTCGGCCACCTGCAGAATGTTGGCGCTGACGCCCGTGGCCTCGCTCTCGGCATTGATCCGGGCCTTGAGATCGGCCAGGGAATCGGTGCCCTCGACGTCGAAGGTCACCCGGTCACCACCCTCGAGACCAATGGAGAAGGCGCCGGTAAAGGCGGTGCCGCCATTGATCGAGGTGGCGAGATCGAGCTGGGCATCGCTCGCCGCAGCGCTGGCGAATTTGCGCACCCGGGCGGTCTGCTCGACGGTGACATCGAAGCTGCCGACGGCCGCATTGTTGTCGACGCGGACGCTCAAAAGATCGCCCGGGGGCGTCGCGGTATCGGAGCTGAAGAAGGCCAGTTTCTGCTGAAAGATGTTTTCGCTGGCACCCAGGAAGCCGAGCTCGTTTCGGAGCCCCTTGGCCGCCGTCTGGAGGTCGCCCAGGATCGTGCGGACGTCCTGATAGGCGGCGATCCGGGGCTCGTTGACGGTGATCTTGTTCTCGAGCCGGAGCGCCGGGATCTTCTTGGCCTCGACCAGCGACTGCACCAGACCGCCGGTGTCGAGCTGGGAGCTGGTCCCGGCCAGACGAACCGAGGTGCCTTCGATCTGAATACTGCCGAGGCTCGAGCTTTCCATGGTCTCCATCCCTGCCGGTCGCCGGTGGTCACCGGCGAGGCGGCGGTGGTGCTAGCTAGACATCAACCTGCACCAGGGAATCGGCGTCCCTCGTGCTGGCATAGAAGCGGAGCAGCGCGTCCGAAGGCGACTGGGCGATGACCGCGCCGCTGGTCTGATCCTTGACCTTCACCACGTGGCGGCCGGTGGCCTCGTCGTGAAAGCTCTCGACATCGACGGCCCGGCCCTCATAGAGCGCCCGAGCGGCTTTCTCGACGGCGGCGGTCAAGGTTTTCGCTTCCTCCCGCGAGGTCCTGGCCGCTGGGCTGGCCGGCGGCTGGGGCGCCGCGGGTGCGACGGTTTCGGTTCGACGAGGCGCGGCGCTTTGGCTTTCTTGGTTGGGCGCCGGCGCGGACGATAAGGACAACATGGCAGGTACCTACCGCAATCGGGCGAGCGGCGCGGCGCCCGGGGACGCCGCGCCTGCCGCGATTACTGCAGCAACCGCAGAAGGTTCTGCGGCATCTGGTTGGCCTGGGCCAACATGGCGACACTGGCCTGGACCAGCACCTGCTTGGACGAGAAGTTGCTCATCTCCGCAGCCATGTCGACGTCGAGGAGGGTCGAGCGGGCGGCGTCCAGGTTCTCGACCGAGGTGGCGAGATTGGCACCGGCATACTCGAACCGGGAGATCAAGGCACCGACAGACGCCCGGGCCTCGTTCACCTGGCTGATCGCCTCATCAATGATGTTGCCGGTCGTGATGGCAGCATCAGTGGTCTTGATGTTGGCCTTAGTCGCGGCCCCGTCGATGTCACTCAGGTAACGGGTCGCAGTGGCGCCCGTGTGATCCTTCAAGTTGGCACCGCCCAGGGCACTCGTTTGCAGATCGTCAACGGCGACCGAAATGGTGTCGGTCGAGGACACACCGACCTGGAACGCGAGCGAACCGTTTGCGACCTCGAACTCAGCTGCGGCCCCAGCGATATCTGCGCCTGTGCCACTACCGTCGAACGCGGCCAGTTCGACCTGAATGCCATACTGATCGAACTCGAAAAGACCGGTTTCAGTGGTAGTTTTGCCGATCGCGATCGTCTGCGAGTCGATGAACGTGCCAGCCTCGTACGTGTTGTCCTTATACTGGCTCAAGGTGAGCTGACCAGAGTTCTTCGTGAAGCTGACCTGGAAGAACCCAGCGTCTGAATTGCTGGTCAGTTGGACTTCAATCTTGTCAGTCGCGAGGTCATCGACAGCCGTGTAGGTGCCCGATGCGATCGAAGAGTTCAACTTGCCGGTCGTAAGCTCGGTGCCGTTAAACTTGGTCTGGGTGGCGATGTCGTCGATCTGGCTGAGCAGCTCCTGAAACTCCTTGTCCAGGAACTCACGCTCATTGTCCGAGATCGAGCCGGACTGGGCCTGAACGGACAGGGTTTTCATCCGCTGCAGGATCTCGCCGGTCTGGGACATGGCGCCGTCGGCGACCTGCAGGACAGACACCGCCTGGCTGGCGTTGCTCTGGGCCTGCTTAAGCGCATTGACGTCGGCGCGGACCTTGGTGCCGATCGCGAGCGAAGCGGCATCGTCGGAGGCCTTCACGACACGCGAGCCGCTGGACAGCTTGGCGAGCGAGCTGGAGGCGGCCATGTTGTTGTTGGTGAGGTAGCGAAGCGCCGTGTTGGCGGAGGTGTTGGTCGTCGCGGTAAGAGGCATTGTCGTCATCCTTCTACATGAAGTGACTGGCCGGCCCCCTGGCCGACCGACCGGCATACTTTGCCGGCCATCGGACCCGACTATGCCACGCAGGAATTAAGATTTGGTTGATGCTCTCACCGACCGAAGCGCCGGATAGAGTTTTCGAAAGCGCTCACGGGGCGCGGCCAATTCAGACAATAGTCCGGGCTCGGGACTGTCGGGATCACCGTCGGTCCGGACCATGGAGTCCACCGCCTCGTCGAGGGACGAAAACAGTTTCGCGCCGACCATCGCCAGGATGGCTGCGCCCATGGCCGGCCCCTCGTCGGCGGCCATCCTTTGCAGCGGCACGTTACAGGATGAGGCCACAAGCTGGCGCCAGAGCCCGCTCCGGGCGCCGCCGCCCAGGACAAACAGGGTTTCCGGCTCGACCTTAAGATCGCGCATGAGATCGACGCTGTCGGCCATGGCGAAGGCGACGCCTTCCAGGATCGATCGGACCAGATGGTCGCGGTTATGGGCGAGCGTGAGGCCGACCCAGGCGCCGCGGGCGTCCGGGTCCATGTGGGGGGTGCGCTCGCCGGCGAGGTAGGGCAGGAAGGTGAGGCCATCGCAGCCGGCCGGAATTCTTGAAGCGGCCTCGGCCAGCTCGGCATCGGATTTTGCGCCGTCTGAAATGTTTTCGGCATACCAACGTAAGCTGCCGGCTGCCGAGAGCACCACGCCCATCAGGTGATAGGCGCCGGGCACGGCGTGGCAGAAGGCGTGGAGCGCGCCGGTGGGGTCGATCACCGCCTCGTCGCTATGGACAAAGGTCACGCCCGAGGTGCCAAGGGACGAAAAGCCGGTGCCGGCCCGGATGACGCCGCAGCCAACCGCGGCCGCGGCATTGTCGCCGCCACCGGCGATCACCGGCAGGCCTGCAGTGAGACCGGTCAGGCCGGCGGCCTCGTCGCTCAGATGGCCGGTCACCTCCGGTCCCTCGTAGACGTCCGGCAGCCAGGCGCGGTCGATGGCGAGCGCCTCCAGGATGTCAGGGGACCAGTCGCGGGCCCGAAGATCGAGCAGCAGGGTGCCGGCGGCATCCGAACAATCGGTGGCAAAAGCGCCGGTGAGACGAAGCCTGAGAAAATCCTTCGGCAAGAGAAGGTGGGCCAGGCGCGCGTAAGCCTCGGGCTCGGATCGCCGCAACCAGAGCATTTTCGGCGCCTGAAAGCCGGTGAGCGCGGGGTTGCCGGTGACTTTCGTCAGATGCTCCCGGCCGAGGCGGGCCTCGATTGCGGCACAATCGTCGGCCGTGCGCTGATCGTTCCACAAGAGCGCCGGGCGGATCACAGTTTTGTCCGTGTCAAGAAAGACGCTGCCGTGCATCTGGCCGGTCAAACCGATGCTTACGATTTTTTCGTCCGTTTTTTCGGCGACCTCCCGGATCGCTTCGAGCGAAGCGGCCCACCAGCGGTCCGGATCCTGTTCGGTCCAACCGGGCTTGGGCGTCATCAGCGGGTAGGTTCGGTTGGCGGCGGCCCGGATGGTCCCGGCTGCATCGACGGCGATGACCTTGACACCGCTGGTGCCGAGATCGATCCCCAGACAAAGCGCTTCGGCCATCCTTCTGCCTCCCATTCGTTTGGTTTCGTTTCGGCGAAAGCTAGCAGCGTTGATCGCGGAGTGTGAGAGACGGGCAGACTTTTTGTCATCGCGGTGTGACAGCAAGGCGCTAAGCGCGGGCCTCTCACGAGGACACGGACCATTCAAAGGAAGAAAATGTTTCGTTCGCTGTTCGCCGTCGGCTTGCTCGCCGCCACGCCGGTGATGGCCGAGGATCTTTCGTTCGCGGTCACCGATATCGAGGGGTTGGAAGTCCTGCAGCAGGAGTTCGGCGCCTTCGAGACAGCCCTGGAGGAGGCGACCGGGCTTTCGTTCGAGCTGTTTGCGGTGAATTCGCGGACCGCAGCGGTGGAGGCGATGAACGCGGACCAGGCAGATTTCGTGCTCACCGGCCCGGCCGAATATGTGGTGATCAAGGAGCTGGCCGAGCCTGAGATCGTGGTCGGCTGGCAACGGCCCGATTATTTCGCGCAGATTGTGGTGCTGGCGGACGGTCCGATCGACAGCGTCGAGGATCTGAAGGGCCAGTCGGTTTCGTTCGGATCGGTCGGCTCGACCTCGCAACATCTGGGACCGGCGCAGGCGCTGGCCGATCTGGGTCTCGCCTACGGCAGCGACTATGACCCGCAGATCATCGCCCGCAACGTCGCGGTGGAGGCTCTGATCCGAGGCGACCTCGCCGGCGTCGGTATGAATTTCGGCCATCTGCAGCGAATCCGGGAAGCCTTTCCCGACCAGGCGTTCAAGGTCGTGGCCCGGGGCCGAGATCTGCCGAACGACATTTTGGTGGCACGGACGGGCCTCGATGAAGCCACCGTGGCGACGGTCCGGGACGCTTTTGCCAAGGACGGTGCCAAGCTCATGGAGGCGGTGCTTCAGGGCGAGGTCAACGCGAAATATGCCGGCGGCTTCTTTCTCACCAGCATCGACGACAGCGATTACGACTATGTCCGCTCGATGTATCAGACGATCGGGGTCGACAGCTTCTCGGCATTCGTCGGCGACTGAGCGGCTTGGACGACGGAACGGTCGGGTTCGGGGTCGTCGATGCCCGGGACCTGACCAAGGCCTTCGGTTCCGGCGCCAGGGTTCTGGATGGCGTTGCCTTCCGGGCGGCGCCCTGCCAGCGGATCGCGCTGATCGGCGCCAATGGTGCCGGTAAATCGCCGCTCATCAAATGTCTTCTAGGGTTGGAGCGCCCGGACCGGGGTAGCGTCCGGGTTCTGGGGCAGAACGTTTATGGCCCACGGTTCGGTCGCGACCGGCAGAAGTTTCGAAGGCAGGTGGGGTTCGTCGCCCAGGCCCATGGTCTGGTCCGCCGCCAGTCGGTCTTGTCCAATGTGATCCATGGTCTGCTCGGCGGCCCGTCGGGCTGGCGGGCCTGGCATCAGGCAATGGCGCCGGCATCCTGGCGTGAGGCGGCGATGGCGGCTTTGGTCGAGGTCGGGCTCGCGGACAAGGCCGGCGCCCGGGCGGACGCGCTGTCGGGCGGTCAGGCGCAGCGCGTCGCGATCGCCCGCGCGCTGGTGCGCCGTCCCAAACTGTTGCTGGCGGACGAGCCGGCGGCGAGCCTCGATCCGACGGCCGGCGCCGATGTCATGGCGTTGTTTTCGGAGCTGGTGCGGGATCATCAGATCACGCTCGTCTATAGCTGTCATGATCTGGACCATGCGCGGCGCTATTCGGACCGGATCGTTGCGCTCAGGGCCGGGCGTGTGGCGTTCAATCTACCGCCTGGCGAGGTAACGGAGCCGATGGTGACGGCGATCTATGAGCGAGCCTGACCGGCGGCGGGGGGTGCCGCCTCCCGCCCGTCTCAACCGCCCGTCGGCGGCCGGTTTCGCGGTTCTGGTCACGCTGGCGGCGTTCCTGCTCGTCTCGCTGGCCCAGGTGGCGCCGTCGCCCGAGCGCCTTATTGAGGGCGCGCCGCGCATGGTCGATCTGGTGGGGCGGATGATGCCGCCCAATCTCGAGCCGGCTTTCCTCGCGCGGGTGTTCTGGCGGATCGTCGAAACCCTGCAGATCGCCTTCGTCGGCACCGTCATAGGGGTGGTGATCAGCCTGCCGATCGCCTGGCTAGCGGCCAGAAGGCTCAGTCCTTTGGGGCCTTTCAACGTGCTTGCCCGGGCATTGATCGCCTTGTTTCGGACCGTGCCCGATCTGGTCTGGGCGCTTTTGTTCGTCGCCGCCGTCGGGCTTGGCGCGGTTGCCGGGACCATGACCATCATCGTCGACACGATCGGCTTTTGCGGCCGGTTCTTCGCCGAGGCCATGGAGGATGCCGAGGAGGCGCCGCAAGAGGCGCTGACGGCCATCGGCGCCGGCAAGCTCGCCATTCTGGTGAGCGCTGTGATCCCGGACGCGCTGCCGTCGATGATCAACAGCTCCCTGTTCGCGCTGGAGAAGGCGGTGCGGTCGTCGGTCGTGCTGGGCCTGGTCGGCGCCGGCGGTATCGGCCAGGAGCTGAAGGTGGCGTTCGATCTGTTTCAGTATCCGAACGCCAGCTCGATCATGATCGCGATCTTCGCCATCGTTTTGGTGATGGAACAGCTCACCGACCGACTGCGCGAACGGGTGCGCTAAGCGCGATCCGTCAACCGTCCTTTTCTTGGATCGCCTCGGCCATGACCACCAAGCGCTCCGCCATGGCGACGTGCAGGTTTTCGATCAGCTTGCCGTCGACCACGACCACACCCTTGCCTTCAGCCGCTGCCACCTTGTGCGCTTCGATGATCTTCTTCGCCTGGGCCACCTCCTCTGCCGAGGGCGCGAAGGCACTGTTGGCCGCGTCCAACTGTTTGGGATGGATCAGGGTCTTGCCATCGAACCCCAGCTCCCGGCCCTGCTGGCAACTGGCTCGAAAACCCTCGTCATCGCCGAGATCGAGATAAACCCCGTCGAGAATGGCGAGTTTGTGCGCTCGGGCGGCCAGCAGACACAGGCCGAGCGAGGTGATCATCGGCAGGCGCAAGGCCGTGTGCGCGCAGTTCAGTTCCTTCGCCAGATCGGACGTGCCCATGACCAGGGCCGCAAGCTTTTGATGGGCGGCGGCGATCGCCTCGGCATGGAGCATCGCGAGCGGCGTTTCCATCATGCACCAGATGGCGAGCCCGGCCGGCGCGCCACTGGCCTCCAGGATCGAGGCCGCCTCGCGCACCGTTTCGCCGTTCTCGACCTTGGGCAGCAAAATCGCGTCGGCGCCGGCCGTGGCCATGGCCGCCAGATCGTCCCGGCCCCATTCGGTGGCGAGCCCGTTGGTCCTGACGATCAGCTCGCGCCGACCGTAGGCCGCTTTATCCTGGAGCGCCGTTTTGATGTTGTCCCGGGCGTCCACCTTCGCATCCGGCGAAACGGCGTCCTCCAGATCCAGGATGAGACCGTCGGCGGCCAGGCTCTTGCCTTTCTCCAGCGCGCGCGGGTTCGAGCCGGGCATGTAGAGAACGCTGCGGCGGGGACGAATGGTCATGGGCGGGGCTCCGCGAGATCGGATTGACGGTTCGAAATTGAGGTTTGGCGGGAGCGTTAGCCCAGCTAAAGCGCCCTGACCAGCCCGGGCGGGCTCAAGCGGCGGTGTCGACCGAAGGCGCCGGTGCGTTGCTCGCCAGGATCTTGAGAAACCGCCGGCTCCAGGCCGCGGCGTCGTTGGATTTGACCACGCCGGCCATGGCCTTCCAGCGCTCGATCCGTTCTTCGAGCGGCATGGTCAGCCCTTGGAACAGGGCCTGACCGACGGCGTCGGTATCGAACGGGTTGACCACGATCGCCCCTTCGCGCAGTTCCGCGACCGCACCGGCAAAGCGCGAGAGGACCAGCACCCCCGGATCCTCAGGGTCCTGGGCGGCGACGAACTCCTTCGCCACCAGGTTCATACCGTCACGAAGTGGCGTGACGAGACCGATCCGCGCCAGTTTGAACAGACCCGACAATTGCCGGCGGTTGAACGAACGGTTGATGTAGCGAAGCGGCACCCAGTCGGCTTCGCCGAACCGGCCGTTGATGTGACCGGCCAGCCCCTCCACCTCCTCACGCATGCGCAGATATTCCGGCACGTTCTGGCGCGAAGGCGCGGAGATCTGGATGTAGATGGTTTCCCGGCGGGTTTCGGGAAAGCTCGCGAGCATCGCCTGGAAGGATTCCAGGCGCTGGCCGATGCCTTTCGAATAGTCCAGCCGATCGATGCCGACGATCAGCTTGCGGCCGACCAGCGATTTGGCGACCGAGGTGGCGAGGCGCTGGGCGTCCTTGGTCTCGCCCATCTCCTGGAAGGCGTCGTAGTCGATGCCGATCGGCTCGACCACCACCTTGGACATACGACTGCTGGAGAGGACCGTCTGCTCGTCGACCCGCCGGGCGATCTTCTCAAATTCCAGATATTCGAAGAAGTGGTGGCGATCGCGCTCGGTCTGAAAGCCGATCACATCATAGGCACAAAGTGCTTCGGCGATCTGTCTGTGCCAGGGAAATGCGAGAAAGACGTCCAGCGCCGGCCACGGGATATGGAGAAAGAAGCCGATCCTGTTTTTGACCTCCCGGCGCCTGAGTTCCGAGCCCAGCGTAAAAAGCTGATAGTCGTGAACCCAGATCAGATCATCGGCCTTCAATTCGGGCAGCAGACCCTCGGCATATCTCTGGTTCACCCGCAGATAGGTGAGATAGGCGGAACTGTCGAAAGATGCCAAATCCAGCCGATAGTGGAACAGCGGCCAGATCGCCCGGTTGGCGGTGGTCTCATAGAAGTAATGATACTCGTCTGACGTTAGATCCATCAGCGCGTAGCTGATGCTACCGGCTGAAAAACGGCGGACCGGAGTCGGCTCGTCGACCTCCTCACCGCTCCAGCCGAACCACAGCCCCCCCGTTTCGCGCAAAGCCGCACCGACACCGACGGCCAGTCCCCCGGCGCTGGAATCGCGCTTGCCTCGGGCAATCACCTGAACCCGGTTTGAAACCACGACGAGGCGCCGGTCCTTCTCTTCTGCAGCCATGGTGCCCACTTCCTCGGAGTTGGTGCCTTCCCAGTCTCGACGCACGGCGTAAACGGGGGGATGTGCCTAGCGTTCCAGGTGGTTCGCCAGGTCGCTCAACCATCGGTGCACGGCGGTGACGTTCTCGAGTTCCCAGCAGGCGGCGGAGCCGTCCCGGCCGCCGACCCGGATCGATAGGCCCTGGCGGTCATTGATCATCTTGAAGCCATCTTCGTCGGTCACGTCATCGCCGATGAAGACCGGTGTCGCGTCAAAGAACAACGGATCGTTCAGATAGCGTTCGATCGCGCGTCCTTTGTCGACCCCCTGCGGTTTGATCTCGTACACCATCTTCCCGGCCATCAGCTTGAAGTCCGGATCGCGATCGACGATGTCTCGAAGCGCCTCGCCCAAAGGATCCTTGGCATCGGCGACTGCCCGGTAGTGGAGCGCCATGCTCATCGGCTTTTGTTCGATCCACGTGCCGGGCCAGCGCTCCGTCTGCTCGTCCATCGCCTCTCTAAGGCTCGCAAGCGACGCGCCATCGACATTGACGGTGTCAAGCTCGCCGTCCACCGAGCGCCACTGGCCGCCATGCGAACCAGCGGCGGGCAATTTCAAGGGTGCAACAATCCGATCGATATCGTCGATCTGCCGTCCGCTGATCAGCACCAATCGCCGTTCGGTAAGCCTTTCGAGCTGCTCCAGGAGGGACAAAAGCGCCTCGTCGGCCCGCACGGTCTCGGGCCGGTCTTGGATCTCGACCAGCGTACCGTCGACGTCGAGAAACAGGGCAATGGGTTGGGACGGAAGCTCAGGAGACGACATAGCGTCCTACTCTCGCACAGCGTGACCGGCGGCTGTAGCAAAACCGTGATGCCTTCAACTTAGCCTAGCAGCGCTATGGCGACAGTCCTATGTTGCGACGCAACAAGTCGAACGAACATGAGGAGAGCCGTGGTCATGCGGGACAAGAGCGTCATCGTCACCGGATCAACGAGCGGTATTGGTTTGGGTGTCGCGGAAGTCTTCGCCGGCGCCGGCGCCAAGATTATGCTCAACGGCTTCGGCGATCTGGACGAGATCGAGAAAACCCGGGCCGACCTCGCCGAAACCCATGGCACCGAGGTGGCCTATGATGGTGCTGATCTGAGCAACGGCGAAGGGGTCCGGGGCCTGATCGACAACACCACCAAGACCTTCGGCCAAGTCGATGTGCTCGTGAACAATGCCGGTATCCAGCACACGGCGCCGATCCAGGATTTTCCGGACGAGAAATGGGACGCGATCATCGCGATCAACCAATCCGCGGTATTCCACGGCATCAAGGCGGTGTTGCCCCAAATGCTGGAGCGCGACTGGGGCCGGATCATCAACATAGCCTCGGCTCACGGCCTGGTGGCATCACCCCAAAAAGCAGCTTACGTCGCGGCCAAGCACGCGATCGTCGGCCTGACCAAGGTGGTCGCGCTGGAAACCGCGCGCACCGCCATCACCTGCAACGCCATCTGTCCCGGCTGGGTCCTGACGCCCTTGGTTGAAAAGCAGATCGAGGACCGGGCCAAGGAGAACGGGACCAGCGTCGACGACGAAAAGACCAAGCTTCTGGCGGAAAAGCAGCCGTCGATGGAGTTCGTGACACCGACCCAACTGGGCCAGTTCGCCCTGTTCCTCTGCTCCGAAGGTGCTGACCAGCTCACCGGCCAGGCCTTGGCGATGGATGGCGGCTGGACCGCCCAGTGATGCCGCTGGCGGGGGTACGGTCTTGAACAAGAAAAGACTTAATCTGGCGCTCCAGGGCGGCGGCGCTCACGGCGCTTTCACCTGGGGCGTTTTGGATCGTCTCCTGGAAATGGACGAGGTCGAGATCGCTGGACTGGTCGGAACCAGCGCCGGTGCCATGAACGCGGCGGTCACGGCCTACGGGCTCTCCAAAGACGGCCATGACGGGGCCCGCCAAGCGTTGACCGACTTCTGGAAGAAGATTTCCGACGCCGCGAAATTGAGCCCTCTGCAGCCGACGCCGTTCGACAAACTGTTGAGCCCCGGCAACATGGATCTGTCGCCGAGCTGGATCGTCTTCGACAATCTTTCCCGTGTGTTCTCGCCCTATCAGCTCAACCCGCTGAACATCAATCCCTTGCGCGAGGTCCTGGAGCAGGTCGTCGATTTCGATTTCCTGCAGCACCACTGCGCGGTCAGCCTCCAGCTCTGTGCAACCAACGTGCTGACCGGCAAGATCCGGGTGTTTCAGCCCGAAGAGATCACGCCGGATTGCGTGCTCGCCTCGGGCTGTCTTCCCTTCCTCTACCAGGCTGTCGAGATCGACGGCGAGTATTTCTGGGACGGCGGCTATATGGGAAATCCGCCGATCTATCCCTTGATCTATCACACCAACTGTCAGGATGTGCTGATCGTCCAGATCAATCCGATCAATATTCCCGAAGTCCCGAAATCGGCCCAGGGGATCTACGACCGGGTCAACACGCTGAGCTTCAACTCGTCCCTGATGCGCGAGATGCGGGCGATCGAATTCGTGACCCGGCTGATCGACGACGGCCATCTGAACGGCGAGAGCTACAAGCGGATGAACATCCACGCGATCGAAGCCGAAGACGAAATGGCCAGGCTCAGCGTCTCCTCTAAGCTTAACGCCGACTGGGATTTTCTTCAGTATCTCTTCAAGCTTGGCCGTCAGCGGTGCGAGACCTGGCTGGACGACCATGGCGAAAAGATCGGCGTCGAAAGCTCGATCGACCTCCGCGAGGTTTTTCTTTAGCCGCCAGTGGTTCTCGCTGACCGGCCCTCAACCGGATAACGGGGATCGGTGTAGCCGGGCGTCGAGGGATGTCCCGCTGGCACCAGCTCGTTCAGAAGCGCTTCGTCCTCAGCCGTGAAGGGCTCGTCAAGCGCCTTCAGATAGCTCTGCCACTGCTCGAAGGTGCGGGGACCGGCGATCGGTGCGGTCACGATACGGTTGTTGAGCAGCCAGCCCAGCGCAAAACCGATCGAGGTCAGACCCCTCGCCTCCCGGGCGTTCTTGATCTTGGCTCCGATGTCGAAGCTTTCCGAGCGCCATTCGGTCTGCATCATCCGCATGTCATTCTGGCCGGCCCGGCTTTCCGGATCCGGTAGATCGCCGCTTCCGTACTTGCCGGTCAGGATCCCCCGGGCGAGCGGGCTGTAGGGCACGACGGCCATGCCCAGATGGTGGCAGGCGGGCAACACCTCCACCTCCGGCATCCGGTTCATCGCGTTGTAATACGGTTGGCAGACCAGAGGCCGATCAATCCCGGCCAGATCGCACAGCCTCGCCATTTCGACCAGGCGCCAGGCGCGGAAGTTGGAAAGCCCGATGTGATGGATTTTTCCCTGGCGCACCAGATCGGCGAGAGCGCCGACGGTTTCCTCCATCGGCGTGCCATGGTCCTCCAGGTGCAGATAGTAAATGTCGATCGACTCGGTGCCGAGCCGGCGGAGACTGTCCTCACAGGCCTTGATCAGCCAGCGGCGCGAAAGCCCGCCCCGGTTGGGAAGCTCGGAGAGCCTGTTGCCGGCCTTGGTCGCAAGCACCCAGTCGTAGCGCCGACTGGCGATCGCCCGTCCGACCAACTCCTCCGAAGCGCCGCCATTGTAGACATCGGCGGTATCGATGAAGTTGACGCCGGTGTCCGCAGCCGAATCGATGATCCGGCGGGTTTCCGCCTCGTCGGTCCGGCCGCCGAACATCATCGTGCCCAAGCACAGCTTCGAGACCATCGTCCCCGAACGCCCCAGAGATACCTGATCCATGTCTGTCCCCTTTTCGTCTCTCAGCCGGCGCTGAGTTCCGGCGCGTAGACTTGCTTGAGGCAGCGGAGCGCAAAGCTCGACCGGGTGTGGCGGATGCCGGGCAAACGGTAGAGCTCCTCACGCAAGAACCGCTCATAGCCCGCGGCGCCGGCCACCGCGACCTTCACCAGGTAATCGTACTCGCCGCTAATCAGATAGGCTTCGATCACCTCGGGGATGGCGGTTAGCGCCTCGCCGAACCCCTCGAGCGCCGCCTCGTCATGCTGCTCCAGCATGATCTCGACGATCACCGTATCCGGCAGGCCCAACGCCTTTTGGTCGAGGACCGTGACGTAACGTTGGATCACGCCCTTGGTCTCGAGCGCTCGGACCCGGTTCCAGCAGGGCGTCGCCGACAGGCCGACCCGGTCGGCGAGCTCGGAATTCTTGATCCGAGCGTCGAAGCGCAGGATCTCGAGGATCCGTCGGTCGATCTCATCAAGCATGACGTCCGGCACCAAGCCCTCGTCGTTAAGAAGAACATTCTGCTATTGTGCGTTGCAGCAGAATTTTTTGCTGCAAAGATCGAGTATTGGTAGAGAAACATCTTCAGGGGCCCTGAGACAAGGGAGAATTCAAAAACACCTTTCGCTTTCGATCGGTTAGAGTTTCGACACTAACCGGGTTCCATCACGGGAGAGCGTCATGGTGTTTGATTCCGCATCGTTCGACGGCCATGAGCAGGTCGTCTTCGTCAACCGGGCCGCGGTCGGTTTGCGGGCGATCATCGCCATTCACGCCACCACCCTGGGCGCTGCTTGCGGCGGTTGTCGCATGTGGTCCTACGCCAGTGAGATGGACGCGCTCGAAGACGTGCTGCGCCTGTCCCGGGGCATGAGCTACAAGAGCGCGCTCGCCGGCGTGCCACTTGGCGGCGGCAAGTCGGTCATCATCGGCGATCCCCGCCATCAAAAGTCCGATGCGCTGCTCGAAGCCTTCGGCGAAGCGGTCGAGGAGCTCGGCGGACGCTATGTGGTGGCCGAGGATGTCGGCATTTGCGAGGCGGACGTTCGGGTCATGGCCCGCCGCACCCGCCATGCGACCGGTGTCGCGCTCCACGATGAAGCCAGCCGTGATCCTTCGCCCAAGACGGCCTGGGGTGTATTTCGCGGCTTGGAGGCCGCCGTTGCCCACGGGCTCGGTCGGCCATCAGTGGCCGGTCTCACGGTCGCTGTCCAAGGGCTCGGCGCCGTCGGTTGGCGTTTGGCCGACGCGCTCCACGACGCCGGTGCGTCACTGGTTGTGAGCGATCTCAATCCGGCCCGACTCGATCGTGCCCGCGCCGAGTTCGGCGCCGAGATCGTCGAGCCGGAAAGCATCGTCTCGGCTGATGTCGATGTGCTCGCCCCTTGTGCGCTGGGTGCGGTCATCAATGAGGACACTATCCCGCGGATCAAGGCCCGGCTGATCGCCGGTGCTGCCAACAACCAGCTGGCAACGGCTGAGGACGGCCGCCGGCTCGCCGAGCGCGGCATTCTGTTCGCGCCCGACTATGTGATCAATGCCGGCGGGAGCATCGCCGTCGCCCACGACTATCTGGGAACGGCGACCGAGGATCAGGTCTGGTCCCAGATCGAGACCATTTTCCCCCGCACCCTCGACATCTTCACCCGCGCCGATGCCGCGGGCCTCCCCTCGGATCAGATGGCCGACCGCATGGCCCGGGAGATCATCGCGGCCGGACCCAGGCGGGCGGTTCGCTCAGCCGCCTAGGCGCCGGCAAGCGGACGCCTATACTTTGAAGAAGCGAAGGGTGGAGGCAACATATGGCGTTGGCCGCTGTTGAGATCGACGACAAGTACACGCTCGATCAGGGCCGGATCTATCTGAACGGCATTCAAGCTCTGGTCCGCCTGCCGATGCTGCAGCGCCAGCAAGACGTCGCCGCCGGCCTCAACACCGCCTGTTTCATCTCCGGCTATCGTGGCTCTCCCCTCGGCGGCTACGACAAAGCCCTCTGGCAGGCCAAGCGGTTCATCGAGCCCCACCACATCCACTTCCAGCCGGGCGTCAACGAGGACCTGGCGGCGACCGCTGTCTGGGGCACCCAGCAGACGGGCCTGTTCCAAGGCGCCAAATATGACGGTGTCTTTTCCATCTGGTACGGCAAGGGTCCGGGCGTCGACCGCTCGGGCGACGTGTTCAAACACGCGAATATGGCCGGGACCGCGCGTCACGGCGGCGTCCTTGCCCTCGCCGGCGACGATCACGCCTGCAAATCCTCGACCCTGCCGCACCAGAGCGAGCACATGTTCGCCGGTTGCATGATGCCGGTCCTGCACCCCGCCAACGTCCAGGAAGTCCTTGACTACGGCCTCTATGGCTGGGCCATGTCCCGCTACTCAGGCCTTTGGATCGGTTTCAAGATCGTCGCCGACACGGCCGACAGCTCGGCAGCGGTTGATCTCGATCCGGCTCGGTTGATCTGGAGCGAACCGGCTGATTTCGAGATGCCCGCGGGCGGTCTCAACATCCACTGGCCCGATCCGCCCATGGCCCAGGAGCAGCGTCTGCACGAGCATAAGGCCTACGCTGCCCTCGCCTTCCACCGGGCCAATCGGCTCGACAGGGTGATGATCGACACCGAAAAACCCCGTTTCGGCATCATCACAACGGGCAAAGCCTATCTCGACGTCCGCCAGGCGCTTCTCGATCTGGGCATCGACGACCGGCTGGCCGGCGAGATCGGGCTTCGCGTTTACAAGGTCGCCATGCCCTGGCCGCTCGAGCCCCAGGGCGTGCGCAGCTTCGCCCGCGGCCTCGACGAGGTGCTGGTGGTCGAGGAGAAGCGCGCTCTCATCGAAAACCAGCTTAAAGAACAGCTCTACAATTGGGATTCCGCCGTCCGCCCCCGGGTGGTCGGCAAGTTCGATGAAGACCGCCAGTGGCTGATGTCGAGCCTCGGCGAACTGACGCCCACCCATGTCGCCAAGGTGATCGCCAAACGCCTGAAGGCGTTTTACTGGAGCGAGGCAATCGCCCACCGGCTCCAGATCCTGGAACGGACCGAAAAATCGCTGACCGGCCACGATCCCAAGGTGGTCCGCCTGCCCTATTTCTGCTCCGGATGTCCGCACAATACCTCGACCAAAGTTCCGGATGGCAGCCGGGCGCTCGCAGGTATCGGCTGTCACTACATGGTCCAGTGGATGGACCGCAACACTGACACTTTCACCCAGATGGGCGGCGAAGGCGCGACCTGGGTCGGCCAGGCGCCCTTCAGCGAAACGAGCCATGTGTTCGTCAATATCGGTGACGGCACCTACTACCATTCGGGCGTTCTGGCGATCCGCCAGGCGGTCGCGGCGAACGTCAACGTCACCTACAAGCTCCTGTTCAACGACGCGGTGGCGATGACCGGCGGCCAGCCGGTCGATGGCCAGCTAACCGTGCCCGATGTCACCCGCCAACTCGCCGGCGAAGGCGTCAAGATCATCAAGGTCGTCTCGGACGAGCCCGAGAAATATCCCAATCCGTCAACCTTTGCCGACGGTGTCAGCGTCCATCACCGAGACGAGTTGGACGAGATTCAGCGTGAGCTCCGGGAGACCGAGGGCGTCACCGCGATCGTCTACGACCAGACCTGCGCCACCGAAAAGCGCCGGCGGCGCAAGCGCGGGACCATGGCCGACCCCGATCTTCGGGTGGTGATCAACGAGGCGGTCTGCGAGGGCTGCGGCGATTGTTCGGTTCAATCGAACTGCCTGTCCGTGGAGCCGATCGAGACCGAGTTCGGCCGCAAGCGCAAGATCAACCAATCCTCCTGCAACAAGGATTTCAGCTGCCTGAAGGGTTTCTGTCCGAGCTTCG
This sequence comes from Geminicoccaceae bacterium, assembly GCA_050331695.1. Taxonomy (GTDB): domain Bacteria; phylum Pseudomonadota; class Alphaproteobacteria; order Geminicoccales; family Geminicoccaceae; genus JBHJGP01. Next base: position 111,808 of record JBHJGP010000016.1, on the reverse strand, counting down.
TCACCATCGAAGGCGGCAAGTTGCGCAAGCCCAAGACGGTCGCTGAGGGTTCGACCAATTTTGAGACGATCGCCAAGCCGGCGCAGGCGGCCAGCGCCGATCCCTATAACATCATGATCACCGGCGTCGGCGGCACCGGCATCGTCACCATCGCCGAGCTTCTGGGCATGGCGGCGCATCTGGAGAACAAGGGCGTCTCGACCCTGAACCAGACCGGTCTTGCTCAGAAATATGGGGCAGTGACGGCCCACATCCGTATCTGCGAGGATCCCTCCAAGCTTTACGCCACGCGCATCGCGGACGGCACCGCGCAATTGCTCCTGGGCTGTGATCTGGTGGTGAGCGCCGGCGCGGAAGCCCTTTCCAAGGTTGATCCGGGTGCCGGCGAAGCGGTGATCAATGCCCACGAGACACCGACCGCCGCCTTTGCCCGTAACCCGGATCACCAGGTGCCGGGACCGGCGTTGCAGGCGGCGATCCGCAACGTTCTGGATCCCGCGCGCTGTCATTTCGTCGACGCGATGACGATCGGGCTCAAGCTCACCGGTGACGCGATTTCGGCCACCATCTTTCTGCTGGGCTATGCGCTGCAGAAGGGGCTCCTGCCGGTGGGACTGGAGGCTGTGGAGCGAGCGATCGAGCTGAATGGCGTCGCCGTCGACTACAACAAGCGAGCACTGACCTGGGGCCGGCGCATGGCGGTCAAGCCCCAGGAGGTTCTGTCCCTGATCAAACAGGACCAGCGCACCGAGACCGTGCCGGCACGGACCTTAGAGGAGATCGTCGACCGCCGGGTCACTTTCCTGACTGACTATCAGAACAAGCGCTATGCCGAGCGCTACCGCCGCCGGGGTGATCAGGTCGCCAAAGCGGAAGCCGAACTGACGCCGGGCATGACCGGGCTGGCCGAGGCGGTGGCGCGCTACCTCTTTAAGTTGATGGCCTACAAGGATGAATATGAGGTGGCCCGGCTCTACGCTGACGGCACCTTTCTGGCGCGGATCAACAACCAGTTCGAAGGTGATTTCAAACTCCGCTTTCACCTGGCACCACCGGTTTTGGCGAAGCACGACAAGCGAACGGGCGAGGCCAAGAAGCAGACCTTCGGACCCTGGATGCTCCGTGCCTTTGGTCTTCTCGCCCGTTTCAAAGCACTTCGAGGAACGGCGCTCGATCCTTTTGGGCGAACCGAAGAGCGGCGGACCGAGCGTCAGCTCATCCAAGACTATGAAAAGCTGATCGACGAAATTCTGGCCGAGCTCCGGGCCGACAATCACGATCTCGCCTGCGAACTTGCCGCCCTGCCCGAGCACATTCGCGGCTACGGCCACGTCAAGTCGCGTCATTTGGCGGAGGTCCGAACGCGCTGGCAGGCTTTGCTTGAAGCCTATCGCCAAAGAGCGCCCGCGCAACTCGCCGCTGAGTGAATTTGACGAAGATCCTTAAATAGGATAAAAATCCTCAACGTCGTCAGACCTTGAGGAGTGAGCCGATGCGCTCTGCCGTTGTGATTGTCTTGATCCTGAGCTTGGGCGCCTGCACGCGGGTCAGCACCTTGACCGCTTCCGCCCTGGAACATCGCCGCACGATGAACGACATCCAGGCTCGTTCGACCCTGGCGGCGACATGTGATCTGTCGATCGGATCGTTTTATCGCGAGCTGAGCGACGCCGAGCGGGCTTACGCGGCTCTGGTCTGCGGCGGGGTTTATCCGCTCTATCAGATCCCGGTACCGTCGGCGCCGCCAGCGACCATTTTCGACCGCCTCGATAACGGGACGCCCCTGGAGCGCACGGCCTTTGAGGCGCCGATCCCGGCGAGTGGCCACTGAAATACAAAACGCCGCCCCGGAACGGAGCGGCGTTTCAAAAATCTGGCAAATGCCTTTAGCTTTTGCTCTCAGGCAATTTGATCTTGGTCTGGTTGGACTTGCCCTGCTCGGCCAGCACCTGCGGCTTTTCCGCATTGGCCTGGAGCGACTTGAAACCGCAAGCCATGGCCCCGGTCGAAGCGACGCCGAAACCGAGAGCCAAAACGACTGCGAGGAAACGCATTAAACCTTCTCCCATTTTTCAAGACCAAAGCAAGGTTGGTGCGTCGGGCCAGCTTTGACAAGGGGTGTTAGACGAGACCGACGATCGCAGCCAAGAAATAGACGTAGAAGAGGATCATGAGCCCGCCTTCGTAGCGGGTGATTTCCTTCTCCATCATCATGAAAACACCCAGAATCGTGACCAGCACCATAAACGGCAGGGCAAAATCCAAAATGGTCGGCGGCACGGCCAGGGGACCGATCATGGCTGCGACGCCAACGACCGCGAACGCGTTGAAGATGTTGGAGCCGAGCACATTGCCGACGGCCATCTCCGATTGACCTTTGCGCGCGGCGGCGATGGTGACCATCACTTCCGGCAGAGAGGTACCGAACGCGACAGCGGTGGCCGCGATCACCTCCGTGCCGATACTGACGATTTGCGAAAGCTCGATCACAGAGGTGACGGTCAGCTCCGCCCCCAGATAGATGCAGGCCGCGGAAACGACGCCCTTAATGATCAGCCATTTGGTCAGGGCCGAGCGGTCGGTCGTCTCGTCGTTGCGCTCGTCGAAACCCCGCCGATTGGTGAGCGCATAGTGGAGATAGAGGCCTAAGCCGACGATGAGCATAAGGGCCTCGCCGCGATGGACGCTAGTGTTCCACAAGACGGCGGCAAGAAAAAACGAGGACGCACAGAGAAAGGGCAGATCGACCTTGGCGATTTCGTGGCGAATGCGGATGTGGCCGTCGATGATCGCGGCGATACCGAGAATCAAAAGAAGGTTCGCAATGTTCGAGCCAACCACATTGCCGGCGACGATCGCGGACGCCCCCTGGAGCACGGCGACCACCGACGAAACCATCTCCGGCAGGGAGGTGCCGAAGGCGACTATGGTGACGCCGACGATGAAGGGAGACATGCCAAAGCAGATGCCCGCCGTCTCGGCGACAGCGGTGAAGATATCGGACGCTTTGACCAAGACCGCCAGACCGACGACAAGGACAATGGCCCACAAGGCAACGGGCGGAAACGGCAAATTGTCCAAGCGTGCGAAGTCCGTCAGTCACGAAACCGGTTCTGCGCTACATAGAGCCTCGCTCTCGCCGCGGCCAGTGTCATGACGCGAATGGCCAACGGCGGTTCTGGCTCGAACGCGCTCATCGGCCGTTTTCGCACCGCGCGAAAGAGCCCGACTTTGGTGGTTCTGGAGGGTCTCCACGCGCTCAAACATGGGCGTCGCTTCGGTGCCTCTTTGCTGGAGCTGGCGGTCCGAGATAAAGACAGCGCCTTGGGTCTAGCCGAAGACCTGGCGCTGGACCTGGTCCATATCCTGAGGGAGCACGGCCAGACCGTGGGCACCGCCATCTTCGAGCAACTGGCACCGCAAGCCCATGAAACGGGCGTCATTGCCATCGCCCAAAGACCGAAGACAACAGTAGATGTCCCCAGGAACCGGAGGCGCCCCCTTGTTCTCCTGGAGGACCCACAGCATCTGGGCAATCTCGGTGCCGTGGTCCGCACCGCGGCCGCCGCCGACGCCGCCGGCGTGGTCACGATCGGCGGTCCCGATCCCTGGCATCCAGTGGCGGTACGGACGGCGGCCGGTCTTCATTTCGCGCTGCCGGTTTGTCGGCTCACGGAACCGGTCGACCATGATCAGCTATCGCCGCTGATCGCCGTCGACACGAGGGGCGAACCCTTCTCCGATCTGGATCTTCCTCGCAATGCCGTCTTGGCTTTTGGCAGCGAGCGTCGCGGCCTATCGCCAGGTCTGTTGGCCCGGGCCGAACGCTGCGTCTCGATCCCGATGCGAGACGGCATCTCCAGTCTCAATCTGGCGACCTCAGTCGCGGCGCTACTCTATGCTGGACGTTTCCGCGCCCTGTGATCAGGCTGATCAGCGGTTCAAGCAACGAACAGAGAAAATGACCCGTACCTCACCGTTTCGCTCCCAATTCGACGCCCTCGAGATCAGCGGTATCGCCAAGATAGCAAGCCAGGCGCTGGACGACCCGGACGTCATTCCCTTGTGGTTCGGCGAAGGCGACCTGCCCACCGGCTCGCCCATGCTGGAACATGCGAAACAGGCGCTCGACGAAGGTCAAACCTTCTACTCATATCCCCGGGGCCGGACGGCGCTGCGCCAGGCGCTGGTCGACTATCACCGCCGGATCTATGGCATCGACCTGCACCCCGACCGCGTCCATGTCCCGGGATCGACCATGTTGTCGATCACCATCGCGGTCCACAGCGTCACCAAGCCCGGCGACCACGGCCTGATCGTCTCGCCCAACTGGCCGAACGTCGCCATGGTCTTCGATGCCCACGGCGTCGATTACGATTATGTTCGCCAGGATTTGATCGATGATTGCTGGACCCTCGACATCGACAAGGTGAAAGCCGCCTGCCGGGCCAACACCCGCATGATCTTCTGTAACAGCCCCTGCAACCCGACCGGTTGGATCTTGGCCGCTGACCAGCAAAGCGAGCTCCTGGCGTTTTGCCGACAGCGGGGCATCGTCCTGCTGGCGGACGAGGTCTATCACCGCAACATTTTCGAGGGCGAGGTCGCGCCCTCTTTTCTCTCCCTGGCGACGGACGACGACCCGGTGATCGTGGTCAACGGGTTCTCTAAGGCCTGGGCGATGACCGGCTGGCGGCTGGGGTGGATGGTGACGCCCAAAGGTTTCGCAGAACAGTTCGCGGTGATGGCGGAGATCTACAATACCGGCGCTACAGCCTTCACCCAGTTCGGCGGTGTCGCCGCGCTTCGGGACGGCGAAGCGGTCGTCGCGGAGCTGCGTCAGCTTTACGCCACCAATCGGGCGCTGGTTCTCGATCTTCTGGGCCGGCATCCCAGGGTCGAACTGGCGCCGCCGTCAGGCGCGTTCTACGCCTTTCCCCGGATCGACGGCATCACCTCGAGCCTCGCCTTCGCCAACCGGGCGCTCCACGAGAAGAAGGTGGGCGTAGCACCCGGCTATACATTCGGGCCAGACAATGAGGCATTCATCCGGATCTGCTTCGCCATCTCGACGCCGAGGCTCGAACAGGCGCTGACCCGAATAGTCGCGCTCTTGGGTCAACGCTGAGAGCGGGCGACCGCCGAAACCCGGCCGCCCATCATCGTCGGAAACTTAAGCGTAGCCGACCATCTCTCTGATTTCGGCCTGGGCCGCCGCGTCGAGATTGAGACCCTGGCCCAACTGCTCGACGTAACGCCTTTCCTCCGGCGTATCGACCTCGATCGCCAGGAATGTCGCCGCATAGACCTGAGCCGCGGTCTCGGGATCGTTGACCCGGCTGATCAGGCCTTGCGGGTCGAACGGCTTGTTCATCTCCTCGAGTACGAATTGGCGTTCGGAATCCTCGGCACCATTCTCCTGAAGCTTGCCGACGATCCGGTCCATCTCGTCCTTGTCGATCTGCCCATCCGCCTTGGCCGCGGTGATCATGGAGGTGAGCACCAGTTGCGCGCGGTTTTCCAGGAGCTGCTGTTCGTCCTGGTTTTGCGGCTCGCGCAGACCCAGCGGCAGACCCGAATCCGTGTGCTCGGCGCTCGGCACCGGTTGGTTGGACTTCTTCAAAGCGTTGAAGGCAAGAGAGGCCATGAGCGCCATGGCGCCACCGCCCAGAGCGCCTCTCATGGCGCCGCCACCGCCGCCTAGGAGAGCGCCCGCGAGCGCGCCGAGACCGCCGGCCTTGGCCCCGCCACCGCTGCCGCCCAGGAGGCTTTCCGCGATCCCGCCGAGTGAGCCCAGGGCACCACCGGAGCTGCCCGTACCGCCGGAGCCGCCACCGAGGAGCGCCGCCAGTGGATTGCCGCCACCGCTACCGCCACTACCGCCGGTAAGCGCGGAGAGCGGATTGCCGCCGCCACCGGACGACAGATTGCCCAGCGCATGTTCCAAGCGGTTGCCACCGGACTTGGACATGCCTGACTGAAGCAAGCCATTCAGAACGTTTGCCATGCTCATCGACACTTCCTCCATTTCTCGTTCACCTTAGATGGCGCTTGAGACAGTTTCGTAGCACCGGCCTAAGCTAGCGTCGACGTTGCCGGGCGGTCGCCCGGCGATCGCTTTAGGCGGTTGATTGTTGGGGCAGCGCTTCGACCGGCGGCGCCCCTCGATGCTCCTGACCGTGGGCGTAGACCAGGGTCCGATAGGGAAAAGGTATCTCAATCCCCAACTCGTCGAAGCGCCGTTTGAGACGGCGGTTGAACTCCCGGCCGACGGTCCATTGCTGCAGCGGCCGGGTCTTGAAGCGGGCCTTGATGATCACCGCCGATTCGTCGAAGCGGTCGACACCGGCTACATCGATCGGCTCGAGGATCAACCGCCGGACCGAGCGGTCTTTTTGCATGGCGTCGCCGATCTCCCGGATCACGTCCATCACCCGGTCCACATCCTCATGGTAGGCGACGCCGATGTCGAAAACCGCGTAGGAGAAATCCTTGGTCAGGTTGGTGACGGTGTCGATGGCACTGTAGGGGATGGTGTGTAAGTGCCCTGAATAATCCCGGAGCCGGACCGTGCGAATGGTCACCGCTTCGACCACACCGGACCTGCCACCGACCTCGACCACATCGCCGACCGACATGGTGACCTCCAGCAGGATGAAAAAGCCGGTGATGATGTCCTGAACCAGTTTCTGCGAACCGAAACCGCCCGCAAGGCCGACGCCACCGGCACCGGCCAGCAAAGGCGCAATATCGCCGCCCAGTTCCGAGAGCACCGTCAGCGTTGCGAACAGGGCCAGCAGCACGCCGAACACGTTTCGCGCGATCACCAGGATGGTTCGCGTACGGTTGCTGCGAAGGGGCCGTCCCTGGCTGTCGGTTGCCTCCACGGCCGAGAAGATCATCGCCTTCACCGCCCGCCAGAGCAGGTAGGTGACGCAAACGATCAAGAGCGCCGCCACCAGGCGGGTGCCGACCTCCTGGCCCTGCTGCGACCACAGCCAGCTGAGAAGACCCAGTCCCCAAATTTCGGCGAGCACCAGCACGGTCACCAGGCCAAGCCCGCCATGGGCCAGATACTGGGTGGGCGTCATGGTCGCCGCGGCGGCCTGTTCGCCGAACTCGTCTTCGGGCGGCGGGCTCTTCGGCTCATCCGAGCCGAGGGCGCTGACCAGATAACGATCGATCGAGAGCGCGAACAGCAAGGCCAGCGCGCTCAACAGCGTCCCGCGCAGGAGGAACGAAAAGCCGCCTGGGATCTTCAGTGCCCAGACCAAGTAGAGCGAGACGACGGCAAGACTGGCGAACAGGGGCCAAAACTGAGCCAGGAACCGCCAGGGGATCAGTTCTGACGCGTCGTCACCGCTGTGGGTGACCCGGCGGAACATGGCGGCGAAGCGTTGATGTTCCCGAAGAATGGTAAAGATGACGGCGATGGCGACGTAGAAGAACAGGAGGTGCAGGAGGAAACCGTGGAGGGTCCAGGGCAGATCGACCTGGCGGGCCGCCAGCAAACCGAAATAACCGTAACCGGCGGTGGACACGAGCCCGACCGTCCGCTTCTCCAGCCGCGTCGCGTCTTCGTCGTCGATCTCGATCCAGCGAAGTTTCGGCTGCTTCGCCTGAAACAGAGCGCGCATGGCCAGGACCAGCGGACGGGTCACGAGGATGCCGAGAAGCAGGCTTTCGGCGACCGATCGATTGGTCTCGTTCGGGCCCAGCACGCGCATGATCAGATAGGCCGTCGCGACCATGACCAGGCTGGGGATTGCCGCCAAAATCCAGTGAACCAGTGAGCGAAACGCCCGGTCCCGCAATCGTTCCGACGCGCCGTCGATCAAGGCCCGTCGCCACGGGGTCATCGCCTTCTTGACCAAACAGGCGGCGACCCAGGCCGCGAACAGGACGAACCCGACCCAAAGCGCCACGCGAGCGAGATTGGTCAAACGATCTGGATTGCTGATTGTCGACTGAAGCCAGGTCATGAGCGCGGGCACTTGATCCCCGGAATCGACAACGGCTTCCGCCACCGTATTGAGGATTCCGACCCGCTTGGTGACTTCCTCCTGCAGCAGGTCGATCGGCCCGTTATTGACCGGCGAAGAGGTTTGTTCCTGGGCATCCAACAGCAAAGAAAGATCGTCGATCAGCTGCTGGCGTTTTTGCTCATCCTCCAGGGTCGAGATGAGGTCTTGGACGGCCTGGTCATCGACGTTTTGCTCGTTTGCCGGAGCCTGCTGATCGTTTGCCGGTGTCCTCGGCAGGGACTGGGCGAAGGCAGACGCGCCGATCACCAGAATCAAGCCGAAAACCAGGGACAAACCGATCCAGGTCTGAAAGACCCTCGGCATCCGATAACATGTCAAGATTTCTACACACCTTCGATCAAGATGAGCCCGCCATCGCTTGCTCTCCGTCGAATGGCCGCGATCGCCTGGTAGTCGTCATCGTCATAAAAGGCTCGGGCGGCCGATCGGCTCGGAAAGCTGATAAGGACGATCCGTTGGCGCGGCTTGGCCCCTTCAAGCGTTTCATGGTCACCGCCCCGGATAATGAAGGTTCCACCATGTTTTACAACCAGTGATGGAACTTGGTTCGCGTATTCCGCGTAAATCTTCGGCTCCCTAACATCGATTTGAGCAAGGATATATACCGTCACGCTCCTCTCCCTTTCCTTTTAATCCTTGAAGTTGTGGATCTCTCCGTTGACGCTTCTAAGCGTTTTGTAGGCCTTCGCGAACAAAGGCAGCCTCTGTCGATAGGCTTCGATCCATGAGGGATCTGGCTCGACGGCACGAAATTCGGGGCCCATGGCCGCTCTCGCCTCATCCAGACCCCTGAACAGACCCGAGGCGACCGCGCCGACCATGGCCGCGCCGAGACAGGTAGCTTCGGTGGTCTCGGCCACCTCGATCGGCCGCTGGTAGAGTGCCGCCTTGATTGCCATCAGAAGCTGGTTCTGCGTGCTGCCGCCGATGGCGATGATCCGTTCGGGAGCCTGGTGACCCAGTTGCTGGCGGAGGACGGCGAGCAGGTTCGCCATGTCCAAGGCCATGCCCTCCAGGACCGCCCGAAACAGATGACCACGGCCGTGATCGGCGTTGAGTCCGAGCCAGGCGCCGCGGGCGCTGACGTCCGGAAAAGGCGGCGAGCCGATCCGAAGATGGGGCAGGAACAGAGCACCCTCGGCGCCGATCGGCGCTTCACTGGCCTCGTCGATCAAGCGGCCGTGGCTGACATTGCCTCCATAAAGCCGCCGAAACCATTCCACGCAGGCAGCGGATGTCGGCATGCCGCCGAAGATGTAGGCGCAGACATCGCCGGTATCGATGCAGCCCTGATTGTAGCCCTTTGCGCCCAGAGCCGGATCGAGCCTCGGGCGGTCCAACATCAGCGTCGCTGCCTCAGCGGTGCCAATGCTGTCCAACAAAACCCCGGGCCTTACCGCACCCACCGCCAAAGCGCCCAGGACATGGTCATGACCACCGACGCCGACGACACAATCGGCCGGCAGACCGGTGGCAAGCGCCACCGCCGGCAGGATCGCGCCGAGCGCGTGGCCGGTCGATTTGATCGGCGGCATCAGATCCGGTGATATACCCGCGGCCTGGAGCAAGGGCTCCGACCATCGCCCCGCCGCGATGTCGAGAGCCATGGTTCGGGACGCAAGGCTCATGTCGGTCGCCGCCTCACGGCTTAGACGCCAGGCCAGATAGTCGGCGACGTGGAGCCACCTAATAGCCCCTTCGGCGGCAGGATCATGCCGCAGGAGCCACATCAGTTTGACAATCGAAAAGGTCGGATCGGGCGCGAGCCCGGTGATCCGGGTCAGGCGCTCCTGGCCAACCTGGTCGACCAACGCCCGCAGCTCTTTCTCCGTCCGCTTGTCGTACCAGGCCAGCATCGGCGCTTTGACGTGGCCGTCCCGGTCGACGAGTACACCGGCCTCGCCAACGCTGGCGACGGCAAGACCCCGAACTCGTGACGGATCGTCGAGCTGCACCGTGACCCGGCGAAGGCTGCGGACCGCCGCCTCCCAGGTCCGCTCGCCGTCCTGGTTGGCCCAACCCCGCTGGGGGTGATTGATCGGCGTGGGCTCGCTGGCGGCGGCGACGATGCGGCCGCTGAGATCGAACGCGATGACCCGGATGCGGGTGGTTCCCGCATCGATGCCAATGACCAGCGGTTGGCTGGGATAGCCACCCATGGCGTGAACCGGATCAGCCGCCGGCGTAGATCTCTGCGGCCTCGCTCGCGCTGCCTTCCTTGCGGATCACATGGCCGAGTGCCTTCATCATCGCCACCGGCTTCGTGTTCTGCCAAATGTTGCGGCCGAAAACGACGCCCTTGCCGCCGGCGGCCGTGACGTCGGCGACCATAGCGAAGACCGCCTCGTCGCTGTCCAACTTGGGGCCACCGGCGATCAGCACAGGTGCGGGCGTTCCTTCGACGACGCCTCGAAAGCCTTCGACCGAGCCGCTGTAGTAGGTCTTCAAAATGTCGGCGCCATGCTCGAAGGCGATGCGACAGGCGGTGGCCATCATGCCGGCATCGTTCGGATTGGGAATGTTGGGATGGGCGCAGGGCAAGGCCTCGACCATGAGCGCCATGCCGGCGGCCTCGCATTCGCTCGCCATCTCGGCGACGTTCTCGAGCGTTTCCATCTCGCATTCGGCGCCCATGAAATACATCAGGCAGACGGCGTCCGCGCCCAGGCTGAGGGCCTCTTCCAGGGTATGGAGAAGACGATACTCGCTATTGGCGAGCCAGGTTTCGTGCACCAGCGCTACACCGCCGTCGAGCCTGAGGATGCTGGCCATGCCGGCGCCGGCGAGTTGATGCTTGCACAGACGCAAGGTACCGAAGGACGTCATAATCGCGTTCGCCCCGCCCTCGATCGCCATGTCGACGACCGCCTCGGGTCGCTCCAGGCCGGTCACCGGGCCCATCGCCCGGGCATGGTCCATCGCCAGGACCAATTGCTTGGCCTGCCGGTCAAATCCGCTCATCTGGTGTCCCTCCGACCCTGTTATCGGATCGGCAAGCTAGCAGGAACCTACGCCATATCCAGACGGTTTCCAGCGTGAGTAAACCCGCCCTAGCCGGCGATCAACTCGCCGGTCAGTACTGCCTCGCCGGTGGGAAAGGCCTTTTTGGCGCCCCATTTTGGTTCGGCCGTGACCACCAGTTGAATGGCCGCGGGCATCGCGGCCCGGAGAGTGTCCGGCAATTCCAGCTTAACCGTGCTGAGCGTGTCCACCCTACCGATGAGAATTGGCCGGGCCTGACTGCCGGTGATGGCCCAGAGCTTGAGCGTGCGGTTGGCCTCTACGGCGGGTGAATGGACGGGCGTCAGGACCAGCTTGCCCGCCTTACCGTCAAGCACCACGTGCCAGGCCGGTTGTTCGATCTGGCCGCGTAGCACGGCCACGGCGGCCGGCGGCCGGCTCGCGGTCGTCGTCTCGGCTCGGGCATCACCGACGCCGCTCGTCGCCTGATAAAGGCCGACGCTCAGAAGGGCGAGGCCGACGCCGGCGAAAGCGAGTAACCGCCAGCCGCGGGCCGCTCGCCTCAGTTGCACCATCTCGCGATCGATCTGCGCCTGGTTGGCGCCGCCGCCGAGAGCGACTTTCCGGCGCCGCTGAATCTCGTGCCAGATGTGCGTCCCGGGCCGCGTCGACGGCAATCTTTGGGCGAGCGCGCCGAAGCGCTTCTCCCAGGCCGCAACCGCGCCACGCAAGCTTTGAACATTGGTCATGGCGTCCTCGAATTCGCTTCGCGCCGGGCCGCGCAGCGTTCCCAGGGCATACTCACCGGCCAACAGCTCGACCTCTTCAATCTCGCCCCTGCGCTCTTGATTCTCTTGGAGAATGAGGCTTAGCGCCTTGTGCAACTCGACCCGCGCTTGAGCCTTGCTCAGGCCCTGCCGCTTCGCGATCTGGCTCAAGGGCAGGCCGTCCACATAGGCCAGGTCCATCAACGTCGCCGCCCGTCCCGACAGCGTCGGGAAGGCCTGTTGAGCGACGCCGACCAACCACGGCTCTTCGGCAGATGCCCGCGAGGCGTGGCCGACCGCGACCTCGCCACCCTCCTGATCCTCGTCAGCGTGAACCCGGGCAAGCGCCCGGCGCCGGAAATAGGCGATGACGCACGCGAACGCCTGATCCTCGTCGCTGCCGGCGGGCAGGAGACGCTGGTGCCAGAGATCGAAATAGCCGTCGCACAGAACGGCACTCGCCTTGGCATCGTCGTCCAGGATCTTAAGGACGGTCGCGTAGACAACGGCGGTCGTCTTCGCGAACAGCGAGGCCAACTCGTCTTCGCTGGATCGGATGGTTTCAGCAAGCGCATGCTTCATCGACGACAGCCCCTCGACGCTTAAAGATCGGGCCCGCAACCAACAGCCCTGACGCAGAGTTGAATGAACAAAGGTGAAAACCCGTTCTGATTGTGCATGAATCGGTGCTAACCACCAGCGGTAGTGCGTCAGCGCAATACTATGGTCTCGCCTGCTTCTTGTGGTCCAGTGACGATCGGTCCGGTGACCGGCACAGGGAAACGGTGTATGGCGATGATCTTTGTTGTTGGTCAGCCGGCGGTCGCACCGAAACCATGGTCGAGACAAGCAGACGGTTCGGAACGCTTCTCGCGCACGATATCGAAGACATCAGCGGATGCGAAACGCTAAGACGAATGGCGGCGGGTGAGCTGCCGGTACCACCGATCTGCCGCGTTCTCGAATTCATGATTACCGCTGTCGAGCCGGGATCGGTCACCTTCGAGGGCGCTCCCAGCATCGCGTTTGCCAATCCGTTGGGCACCACCCATGGAGGATGGGCGGCAACGTTGCTGGACAGTTGCATGGGCTGTGCGGTGCACAGCCGGCTCGAGGTCGGCCAAAGCTATACGACGCTAGAGATCAAGGTGAATTACACCCGGGCCATGGGCGCGGAAACCGGTCCGGTCAGGGCCGTTGGCAAGGTCCTGCACATGGGCCGCAGGATCGCGACGGCTGAAGGCAAGCTCCTGGATCGCGCCGACCGGTTGCTGGCACACGGCAGTACGACATGTGTTGTTTTCGCCGCTTGAACCGCCGCCCGAAAAGCGCAGCGCCAGCGGAAAAGCGTTCCGTGTCAATTTTTTGTCTCGATCGTCTGACCAACTGCGTTAGGTTTGGCGTTGGTGGTCGCGCCGCGGATACGCGGCGTTTTTTCCTGTCGTACAGGCTCTAGCAGGCTCTTTTGGTCATGGAACGGGTGTCGGGGTGGGTTGGATGGCTGAATTGAGGGGAAGAGTGCTTAACCGTCGGAGCGGACGGCCAGTACTCGGCATCCGGGTTTCGCTGGCCGTGGCGTGTTTTTGTTACCTGTTGATCACGCCGCCGGCTGGCGCGGAGCGGCTCGAAGATGCCCTGGCCGAAGCCTATCAATCGAATCCGACCCTTCTCGCCGCCCGGGCCGAGTTAAGAGCGGTGATCGAGGAGGTGCCACAAGCGGTCGCCGGCTACAGGCCCAGCGTCACGTCAAGCGTGGGCACGACGGTTGCCGATCTGGACACAAACGAGGGAGACAGCTCGTTCGAGAGCACGACGACGTCACTGACCGTCACCCAGAACCTCTATGAAGGCGGCGGAACCGTGGCCTCGATCGATTCCGCGGAGGCCTTCTACCGGGCGCAGAAAGGTATCCTGCAAAGTGTCGAGCAGGACGTTTTGCTCGACGCCGTCGTCGCCTACACCTCGGTCTTTCGCGATCAAAGGGTGGTCGAGCTTGCCGAGAACAATCTCAGTCGGCTCCGCCGGCAACTTCAGGCGACCATCGACCGGTTCAACGCCGGCGACCAGGTAACGCGAACCGACGTCGCCCAGGGCGAGGCCGCCGTGTCGGGCGCCATCGCCGATCTGGTCGCGGCCCAGAGCGACCTCGGCGTCTCGATTGCCGATTACGTCGCCGTTGTCGGCTCCCAACCGGGCCTTCTAGAACCGGTGTTAACGCCGCCCGACATCCCGGCAACGCTGGAAGAGGCCTATGCCCGGGAAGTCAACAATCCCCTGATCATCACCGCCCAGGAGAACGTGTTCGGCAGTGATGCCGATGTCCGGGTGGCACGTTCCGATCTTCTGCCGAGCCTCGATCTCAGCGGTGAGCTCTCCTACACCGATGAGCCGTCGGCGATGTTGGATCGAGAGCGGGCCCTGTTCTTCGGCGCAACCTTGTCGGTGCCGCTCTATCAGCAAGGCGCCGAGTATTCCGAGCTGCGCCAGGCGAAGCAAGTCCTGTTCCAAAGGCGCCGGGAGCTGGACGAGGCGCAGCGGGACGTGATGCAGGAGGTGACCTCGGCCTGGCAGGAGCTGGTCGCCGCGCGCGCGCAGATCGACGCGTTTCGGGAGCAGGTTCGCGCCAATGAGGTGGCCCTTGACGGCGTTCGCCAGGAAGCTCTGGTCGGCACCCGTCTGGTCCTCGACATTCTGGATGCCGAACAGGAACTGTTCGAGTCCGAGATCGATCTCGTCGAAGCGCAACAGGATCAGACGGTCAGCGAATTCACACTGCTGAGCGCTGTCGGCGCGCTGACCGCCGAGCAGATTGACCTGCCGGTCGATCTGCACGATCCGGACGCCTACTTCAGACGGGTGCGCAACCAGTTCTTCGGCGCCGACGTCGATGGCGAATGAAGTGATCTAGCCGGTCGCGTCCAAACGGATCACCGAGCCATTGTTGAGCCTGAACACGGCGTCGTGGGGTTCGTCCATCGTCAGCATGGTTTCCGGCGACAATCCGGCATAGACGCAGCGCACCGCCCGGCCGATGCCGCCATGGGCAACGGCGATGCAACGCTCGCGGGGCCTCAAGGTCGCGAGCCACGCAGCGGCCCGATCGATGATGTTCTGCTGGGTCTCCCCGCCCCCCGGCGGCGGCATGGTCCAACGATCAGCGATCCGGGCCGCCCAGAGTTCGGGGTCGCGCGCCGCGATCTCCTGAGCGTTGAGACCGTCCCAGTCGCCCCAGGTCATTTCCTTCAGATCGTCGATGAGTTCGATATCGGCTGTCGTCCGGCCCAGATTTTCCGTCACAATGACGGCCGTTTGCCAAGCGCGGCCAAGGGGGCTCGCGAGCAGCCGTACCTCGCCCACCTCCCGAACCGTTTGTGCCAGTAGCCGCCCGACACGCTCCGCCTGGGAAATGCCTCGTCGGGTCAGCGGGGAATCGCGCTGCCCCATCATCCGCCGTTCTCGGTTGCCGACCGTCTCACCGTGGCGAACCCAGAATATGTCGATCGACGGATCGATCCTCACATCACGGCACCAATTTGCCAGGGCACGAACTCATGATCGCCGAGGCCCAGCGCTTCGCTCTTCGTCTTCTCGCCGGACGCCACGCGGAGAAGCAGGTGAAAAATCTCCTGACCTTTGTCCTCGATCGAAACACCGTCATCAACGATGTCACCGCAATTGACATCCATGTCCTCGATCATGTGTTGATACATGGGCGTGTTGGTGGCGATCTTGATCGACGGCGCTGGCTTGTAGCCGAAGCAGGAGCCGCGACCGGTGGTGAACGCGACCAGATTGGCACCTGAAGCCACCTGACCGGTGACCGAGCAGGGATCGTAACCGGGACTGTCCATGAAGACGAAACCGGGCGTCGTGACCGGCTCGGCGTAGGCGTAGACGCCGGTGAGGTTGGTCGTGCCACCTTTGGCCGCGGCGCCGAGCGATTTCTCGAGAATGGTGGTAAGCCCGCCCGCCTTGTTGCCGGGCGACGGATTGTTGTTCATCTCGCCGCCATTGCGCTTGGTGTAGGCCTCCCACCATGTGATCTGGTTAAGCAGTTTTTGGGCGACGTGATCATTGACCGCGCGCCGGGTCAGAAGATGCTCAGCGCCATAGATCTCGGGCGTTTCCGCCAGGATCGCGGTGCCGCCTTGGCGAACCAGCTCGTCAGCCGCGGCACCAAGCGCCGGATTGGCGGTGATCCCCGAATAGGCGTCCGACCCCCCGCACTGGAGCGCCAGGGATAGAGCACTGGCCGGGGCGGGCTGGCGTTCCGCCCGATCGGCCGCCGGCAGCATCTCGCGGATGATGTCGAAGGCCTTGTCCATCGTCTTCCGCGTGCCGCCCACCCCCTGCAGCGTCATGGTCTGAAACATCGGCCCGCGTTCGATCTGATAGGCCTCCAGCAGAAAATCGATCTGATTGACCTCGCAGCCCAGTCCCATCAGCAGTATGCCGGCGAAGTTGGGATGGCGCGCATAGCCCCAGAGCGTTCGCTGGAGGGTCGCGAAACCTTCGCCGGTATCGGCCATGCCGCAGCCGGTGCCGTGGGTCAGCGAGACGATGCCGTCGATGTTGGGAAAAGCCGCCAACTCCTCTCGGGGAAACGAGGCGGCGACGAATTTGGAAACGCTGGCCGAGCAATTGACCGTCGACAGGATGCCGATGTAGTTGCGCGTGCCGACCTTGCCGTTGGGTCTTCGGAACCCTTGGAAATGGGCCCGCTCATCCTCGGCGACGAACGCCGTCGGCTTGACGTCGCTGGCGATGGCGTAGTCGAGATCCAACGCCGCCATCTCGCAATTGTGGACGTGAACCTGCTCGCCGGGCTCAATCGGCTGGCTGGCGACGCCGATCACCTGATTGTACTTGATCACACGCTCGCCTGGGGCGATCCGCGCCGTCGCGATCTTATGTCCCCGCTGGATCGGATCTTGGGCGCGGATCCCCTCGCCCGCCAGTTCGGTTCCTGCCAGGATGTTCAAGCGTGCGACCACGACATTGTCGCGCCCGTGCAATCGAATGGTCAGTGCTTGGCTCATGCCGATCCTCCGGAGGCCCCTTGTGCCATGGTCTGCCGTTCGATGAATCGCCGATAGTCTTCGGCTTCAAAGCGGGCGGCATTGTGGTCCCGCATGGGCCGGTTGTCCTCGGCCATCACCTCCGAAAGCGCCCTCTCGCCGTCTGCGCCCACCAGCGCCGGCCACTCGAACCCGACGCGGTCCAAAAACCGCTCATAGGCCAGAGGCAGATCTGCCGGGATGACGCCAAACCGGGTCGCCACCTCGACGAAGCTTTCGGCCGCCGCCACCAGGTTTGCCCTCAGGCAAACGGCGAGCGCCGCCGCCACCACGGCGCCATGATGGCATTCGATAACGCTCGCCATGCCGTGACTGATGGCATGGGCGGCGCCGGTCCCGGCCCGGTCGATGGCGCGCCCCGCCAAGTAGGCGCCTTGGAGCATCGCCTGGCGCCGAGCCTCGTCTCGGGGATCGTCCAAACAGGCTGGTAAGGCCGCCAGGATGATCGAGATCGCATCACATGCCCAGGCTTTGGTCCGGGTGTCGGCCCACCGATGGCTTGCCGCCTCGATGGCGTGCACCAGCGCGTCGAGCCCGGTCCACACGAGGAATTTTGGCGGCAGTCCCTGCAAGAGCGCCGGATCCAGGATGACCGCGTCGGGCCGAAGGCCTTCGCCCCAGGCCCAGCGCTTTCGCATCTCATCGTCGGAAACGACGGCCGTGCGGGTCGCCTCGGCACCGGTTCCAGCGGTGCTGGGGATGGCGATCAGGGTTGAGGGGCGCCTGATTGCCGAAAGATCCACCCCGAGCACGGACGGCAGGTCATCGTCGGCCCCGGCGAGAACCGCCGCGAGTTTGCCGGTGTCGAGCGCCGAGCCGCCGCCAATGATCACCACGATCGGTGAGCGTCCGCGCAACCGCGCCGCTAGATCCCGGACCTGCCCGAGTGAGGGGTTTGGACTGAAGCTGGTGAAACAGTCGGCGCTCCGCCCCGTACCGGCGAGAGCGCGTTCCAGGGGTGCCAACCGGCCCAGGGCGACCAGGGTCGGGTCGGCCACCATGACGATATCCCTGGCGCGATGGCGCGGCTCCTCGAGCAACGCCAGGAGCGCCGGCACGAGCGGCCCCTCGGTGAGGATCTGTTCACTCACGCAAAACCCTTTCGCGGGCGGGACCTTCGCCCCGGGGCGTGGTAAGTCGGCATCGTCATACCTCTTCTCCCGGATCGTCGGCCATGCGCATCGCAGCCATCGACATCAGCCATCACGGTTTGGATCTGGACCCGCCCTTTCCGGCGGCCTGGGATCCGACACCCCGCCAACGTTTTCAGATCTCGGTCGTTCGCCTGCGCACCGAAGACGGCACCGTCGGTGTCGGCGCCGGTGACCCGATGCCGGGCTTCGCCGGTAACGAACAACTGTTCGTCGGTCAGGACCTGTTCGCCGTCGACCGTCATCACCGTCTGATCGACAATCTGAGCTTTCACCACGGCCGCTGCTGGCCCCTGGACATTGCCTTATGGGACGCCATCGGCAAGGCCCGAAAGCAACCGGTATGGCGATTGTTGGGCGCGGCCCAGACAAAGGTCCCTGTTTATGCGTCGACGGGTGTCAGACGAACGGCCGAGGCAAGTGTCGAACAGGCGCTCCGCATCACCGACATGGGCTTTAAGGCGCTGAAGCTTCGTCTCGATCCGTCCTGTTGGCCGGAGGAATTGGAGCGGATCGGCCGGGTCATCGAGGCCGTGCGCCCCAGGGATGTCGAGGTGATGGTCGATGCCAACCAGGCTTGGCGCATGCCTTGGGACCACCGGCCGCTCTGGTCTCATGCCGACGCTCGGGTCGTCGCCCAGGCGCTCGATGAGATGGGCGCCTACTGGCTCGAGGAGCCGCTCCATCGGGGCGACGTTGCCGCGCTCGCCACACTGCGCCGGGAGGCAGGCGGCCTTCGGATCGCCGGCGGCGAGCTGTTGCGCGAGATGCACGATGTCCAGCGCTATATCGACGAGCAGGCGGTCGACGTTCTCCAGGCGGACGTGGCCATGGTCGGTGGCCTCACCGGTCTCAACCGCCTCGGGCGCCTCGCCCGCGCTCGGGCCATCGAAGTCTCGCCGCACAGCTGGGGTGACGGCATCGTGCTCGCGGCCAACCTACAGCTAGTGGGCGCGATCGGCGGCTGCCATTATCTTGAATATCCGTTCGATCCGCCGGAATGGACGCCGGAGCGCCGGGATTTTGCCCTGCGCCATCCGATCCTCCCCGATGCCGACGGCACCCTCGCGATGCCGGAAGCGCCGGGCCTCGGCATCGAGTTGGACGAGGACCGGCTTGCGGCGACCCGCATCGCCTGACCGCCAGCCTAGCGGTGTGGACCAATCGCACGGATCCCACCCGATTGATCCGAAAGACCCACAAGATCATGGCGTCCATGGCGCTCATGAGACCAAACAGACGGAGCCTTCCGTTTCGCCGCCTCCCCTAGAGGCCCAGGGTGCTCTTAAGGCTCTCCACGTCCCAGGCCT
This sequence comes from Geminicoccaceae bacterium, assembly GCA_050331695.1. GTDB lineage: Bacteria > Pseudomonadota > Alphaproteobacteria > Geminicoccales > Geminicoccaceae > JBHJGP01. The sequence continues at coordinate 92,496 of JBHJGP010000016.1, read as the reverse complement.
CCATCATGTCGACCAAAAGATCCGGCGAGGAGAGATCGCGGCCCTCGAGCTTGAGCAGCGCCCGGCCACCAAGCATCAGATTGAGCTCGGCGCGTTCACAGTCCTCGATCAAAACGGCGTTCTCGTGGTGGACCCGGACCCGCTTCGCGCCCGGCTGGCTGGAGAGAAACGCCGGGTTGGCCAGGAACGCGGCCATACCCTGGGCGATGGGATTGTCGGCGGCGAGTTGGGCCTCGATCCGACCGGCTCCGCCCTCTTGACGGTAGCTCCGGGTCATCATCGTGCCGCCACCGAGAAACGCCGCCGCCTGTTCTCCGCTTGCCGCCTCGGCGCTCCAGCCGGTCGGCGGATCCGGCATGGTTGCCGCCACCGCCTGGTTAATCTGCGACCGGATCTCATTGATTGCGAACTGAAGCTCGCTGATCGCGCCGGGCCGGTCGCCCTCCAAATAGTAGGCGCGGCCTGCGTCGATCTGCTCGGTCACGCTGTCTTCAGCAAGGGCGCCGCCGGCGAGCGACAACAGACCCATTCCGATCGTCGCATATCTCATACAATGGTTCATCCAAGCCCCCGCATCGATGGTGAGCCAGGACTAGCAGGCCGAGGGCCTGCGGCAAACGCCCACCATCTTGTGGCATACCGGAGGCTTCGTGTAAGAAGCGGCGGTCCCGCACGCGCGGAGGGGTGCCGGAGTGGTTGAACGGGGCGGTCTCGAAAACCGTTGTGGGGGCAACCTCACCGGGGGTTCGAATCCCCCTCCCTCCGCCAATAGTCGTCAATGGGATCGTCGCGCGCCCTTTCGTCGGTCGATCACATCCTCTCGCCGGGCAGGCGGCTGGCCTGTACCACCCAATCGACGAACTGGTCTTCGAAATCGTCACCCTCGTGGATGTTGAGATAGCGGACGTCAGGATGTTTGCTTTCGCCCGGCGGCATCGGTCGCAACGACCTCCCGCGAAAGAAAGTGATCTTCACATAGCGGGTGAAAACGTCGAACGAGAGGAACCAGCTGTCGCGTTCGTTGCCATAAAATGGTGAGTTCCATTTGACCGCTTTCTGCACCTGCGGGACGGCGCGCGTGACGATCTTGTCGGTCTGGCGACCGACGTCGCGCTTCCAGTCCGGCATGGCCGCGATGTATTTCTGGACTGGCGCGTCGCCGTAGCCCTTGGCGATTTGGGGGTTGCCGCCGGACAACAGTTTCGGTTGCGTTTCGTCAGTCAATGGACAGCTGCGGGCTTGGAATTGGGGCTCATCGATCGCTCCTGTTCGGATTGGTTTCGCAACAAGCCATCAGCTCTCTGAACCTTGGAAGTGAGTAGGCGGCTGGGGCGGAAACAGGACCTGTCGGCCGGCAGCTGTTTTGGTTCGCATAAGCCGTTCGGCGGCGGTCTGACACCGCCAGGAGCGCCCCCATTTCACGTTGGTGTCGCTCGCCATCGGCGCACCCGCGCGCGGACCGAGGCCGCGGGGTCGCCTGCAGCAGCGCTGAGAGCCGCGGCGGCAACCGGGCGCAGACGGCTGTGGCGGGAGGCCAGATGTTGCAGGGCGTCCATCGACCAACTCCGCAGGAAAGGCCGATCGCTCGTCAGCAGCGCTCTCAGCCACGTCGCGAAACGGTGTGCAACGTCGTCCGGCATCGCCAGGTGTCTGGCCGATTGGCAGATATGGAGCTGGGCTTGCCAGGATGTGACGGCGTCCAGTCGACGAATGAGTTTCTCGATAAGCCAAGCAGGCAGGCGGCCCCCATCATCGAGGGACGCCTTGATGCGCCAGGTCGCGCCGATGGCGATGTGATCTTGATCATCGGCGGCGAAATCCACCAGTTCGGCGAGAAAGGTTTCGGACTTGCTGAAGATCTGTTTGGCTTCGACAAGGCCCGCGGTCGTCTTGCCGTCGAACCGATTGAGGATCTCGTGGAGCGAGGCCATGGCTGCGCTGATGCGTGGCTGGTCTGGCCAGATGTTTCCTCGATTGGCAAACGGACGTCAAAAGGATCCTCTTCGCCGGTCCAACGGCCGGCTCTGGCCGAGCCTAGCGTGCCATGGCTTCCCAAGCCTTGATGTAAGGCTTCCAGGCACGGTCCACGGCCGATCGGTCGGTGTCCGTGATCCGATAGCTGTTGGCCCGGTAGTCGGCCACCGTCTCGAGATAGGCCCGGACCCTTTGTTCGGTGTCGGCCCATCCTGGTAGGCCCATGATCTCGTGAATATCCGTCAGCACAAGCAAGGGCTCGCGCCGAAGCCGCTCATAGCTCACTTCCGTCAGGGTGCCGGGCGGCAGCGCGCGGCATTGCTGGTCGTAAGCGTCCATCAGACGCTTGAAGGTGGCGAGCACGAAGGCGTCCAGATCGATGTGATCGAAGGGCTGCATAGCGAGGTCGGCCAGCAGCGTCCGATAGTAGTGGCGGGTGGAGACGAAGACCTCGTACGGGTTGCGGCGGACGTGAATGAAACGCGCCTCCGGCCAGATCTCCAGGAGCCGCGTCAGACGCGCCGTGTAGACTGGGTTTTTTATCAAGAGCCTGCGGCCACCCTGGTGAAGGCTGATTTTCTCCGCGAAGCTTTTGACTGCGCCGGTCCAGCGTTCGATCTCCTCGGCTGAACAGCCTTCGAAGAACACAGCGCGATCGAACAGGCGTTGAAAGTGTTTGGGAGAGTAGACCGCGTGGAAAACCGAAAGCGGCTGCAGATTGGCGAGCGGGATCTCGTCCTCCTGGGGCGAATCGGGCGTGACCGCCACCCGGTCGACGTGGCGGTCTTCGGGCAGGGCTCGCTCCAAAAGGGGCCTGAACCAGGTGCCGAGGGTCAGGATCTCATCGGGCAGGCCGCTTGCCAGAGGCGAGATGTGGCCGAAGGCCGCCGAGCGGGCCAGGAGATTGTGGAGATGGGTGGTGCCGGACCGCCAGTGGCCGATGACGAAGACCGGCGCTTCCATCGGCGATGCTGCTCGGGCAAGCCGGGCCAGCTTCAGGCGCTCGATCGGCTGGACGGGCAATCGGCCGAGGGCGCTCAAGATCATCAAGAGCGCGAGCGGCAGGTGACGCGGTTCGATCAAACCGTTGCGGGTAAAAACATTGATGAGAACCGAAAGCCGGGCGCCCATGAGGGGATGTTTGAGACCGGGCCCCCGACGGGTCCCCGCCCGAGCTGCACCGCGGGAGAGCTGTGCCACCACCGTTATTGGGCATAGCCCCAGTGGGCGAAGGCGGGCGCCCAGGCGTCCGCAACCCGGGCTCGAAGATCCGTCTCGAGAGGAGCGTAAGCGTTCTTTCGGTAGGTTCCGATGCTCACCAGATAACGCTCGATCGCCGGTCTGACGGACGCAAAATCCGGCAGACCCAGTTCTCCGTATATGCGCTCCAGCGTCTGAACCGGCCGGCGCTCGAGATCATCGAACGAGGTCTCGGCGAATTGACCTTGCGGGATCTTCGGCTGATCGGTGAAGAATGCCTCATACATGGTCTGGTAGCGCCACAGGATGAACGGACCCAGGCCGTCGTCCTCGTCGATGCGCTGATAGGCGTAGAGCGGCAGCGTCGTCCGCTCCATCTTCAGGGTCGACTGGTAGACGGTGTAGGGGTCGCGGTGAATGTGAATGAACCGCGCGTCCGGGTAGAGCTCGAGGATCAAGGCGATCTTCGCGGTGTGGTCCGGCGCCTTGAACAGGAGCGTTCGATCCTCGCCGTAGCGGATCAGGAGCTTGCGGGCGAAGGCGTCAAGCGAGTGCTTCCATCTCTTACGTTCCGCCGGCGTGGCATCGGCCATCGAAAGAAAACGCTGAAAGGTTTCGCGCTTCTTGGGGAAATGGCGGGCCATCTGGATCGAGAGAAAGGTGCTGGCACAGATGGCACGCTCCTCTTCGATCGGCGCGTTCGGCCCGAAGCGAACATTGTCCTGAGGTCGCTTGGTCGGCGCCAGCCGCCTGGCCCAGCGTTCGGCCAGCCGCTCGAACGTCAGAAAGGAGTGCGGGAAGACGGCCTGGAGCACCGTCGGCGAGGCGGTCCTCGGATCCTGCGCCATCAGGTTCCAAAGATGGGTGGTGCCGCTTCTGTGATGGCCGATGATGAAGACCGGACGGCGGACCTGGACGGCACCAAGCCTTTCGCCGCAGCGGCGCTTCTCAAGGCGGGCCAGGACGGAATTCATCGCCGCCATCAGTGTCGTGAAGAGGGTTCTGGCCCAATAGCGGGGTGGAATATCTGTCCCATGGCGGCGCAAGACGCCGAGCCAGTCGCCGAGCGTGACGCCGGCAAGGGGTGTAAACACCCAGGACGCGAGCCACAGACGCCAGGCGTCGCTGGGGCCGGCTCCGGCGGCCGGATCGCTCATTCAGCGGCGACCGCCGCACCCGCCCTGCGCTTGGGCGCGAGGGTGTGCTGAACCAGCGATGCGCCCAGGTTCCAGATCGCCCCCGGCACCTTGTGGCAATCGCCGATCACCTCGTCCAAAGCGGACACGATCCACTGGCGATCGGTGTCCGAGACCACCAGAGCCGGCAGCAGCTTGATCACATGCATGCCGGCGCCAGCGACCTGGGCCAGCACCTTATGCCTTTCGAATAAGGGTATCAGCACCATCTGGCTGAAGAGCGACTTGTTGGCACTCTCCAACATCGCCCAGGATGCCCGGAGCTTGAGGCTTTTGGGCGCGCCGAACTCGAGGGCGATCATCAGCCCCTTGCCGCGGACATCCTTGACGAACTCATGGCGCCCGACGAACGGCATCATGTCTTCGATCAGCCGCGCGCCGATCGCGGCCGCATTCTCGACCAGACGTTCCTCGCGCAGCACCTTCAGCGTGATCAGCCCGGCCGCCATGGCCATGGTGTTCTTACCGAAGGTGGAGCCATGAACGACGGCCCGGTCCATGCGATCGAAGACCGCGTCCATTACGTCCGCCCGGGAGAGAATGGCGCCGACGGGCGCCTGCCCGCCGGAAAGGGCCTTGGCGCATAAAAGCATGTCGGGCTCGACGCCCCAATGCTCGACCGCCCACATCTTGCCAGTGCGTCCGAGGCCGGTCTGGACCTCATCGGCGACGAACAGGGTTCCGTACTTCGTGCAAAGCCGCCTGGCTTCACGCAGATAATCGTCATCCGGAATGTTGACGCCTTTGCCTTGGATCGGCTCGACGATGAAGGCGGCGACATCCCTTTGGCGAAGTGCCTCGTCCAGCCGGGCCAGGTCGTTGAGCGGCACCGCGGAACAGCCCGGCAGCAGGGAGCCGAAGCCCTGACGGAACATCTGATCGCCGGTGATCGTCAGCGAACCCAGGGTCAGACCGTGATAGCCATTGATCAGACTGACGATCTTATCCCGGCGGGTGGCGTAGCGCGCCAGTTTGATGGCACCTTCAACGGTTTCGGTTCCCGAGTTGGCGAAGAAAACCTTCTGCAGGCTGTCGCCCGGCGCTGTCTCCACAAGAGCCTCGGCCAAAAATCCGCTCAGCGGTGACACGTCCATCTGGGCAAGGTTGGGAAGATCGGCATCGAGGACTTCACGCAGGGCGGCGTTGACCTTGGGGTGGTTTCGGCCGACCGCGAAGGTGCCGAAACCACTCAGCAGATCGAGATATTGCTCGCCGGCGTCGTCATAGAGGTAGGGACCCACGGCCCGGGCATAGTGGCGGTCGAAACCAATGGTCCGCAAAACCCGAACCATCTGCCCGTTGAGATATTTTTCATGGAGGGCGAACTTTTCTCCCGCGCGTTCCGCCAGGAGATTGGTGATGAACTGGGACATCTCGATGTTCGCTCTCTTTTATTGACCGCCGTGGTTCTCGCGCCCTGGCGATTGGCGCCAAGTCTCCGTTGACGCCGGCCCGCTAACGGCCCTGTTATTTGTCGTCATCTGAACCTTCTGTTAACGAGCATTGTATTCGGTTAAGCGCCGGCTTCGGCGCAGACAGACTGCTGCGCGCGCGTGAGACAGCGCCCTCAACGCGCACCCGCTTCTTCCTAAAGCAATTGCCGGACGCGGACAGGTATTTCGTCGCCGTCAACGCCGATGAAAGCCCCCCTGCGACTGAACGGCACGGTCGGTGCCCGTCATCATTAAGGCTCGTGGAACCTCGCCAACCCTGCTAACGCCCTGCGGGCGGCGCGATGCCGTCCGACATGACTTACCGACGTCAAGCAACGGGTCCGACATTGGCGCAACTGATCCTTTCGGTCTTGGGTGCCGGCCTTTTCGCGGGATTCGTCGCCGGTCTTTTCGGTATCGGCGGAGGCATCGTCATCGTGCCGGCGCTCTACGCCGTGTTCGGTTTTTTGCACGTGGATCCGGAAGTACGGACCCATCTGGCGATCGGCACGTCGCTCTCGACCATCATCATGACCTCGCTCAGGTCGCTGGCCAGCCATCACGCCCGCGGCGCCGTCGATTTCACCGTCCTCAAAAACTGGACCCCGTGGATCGCGGTCGGTGCCGTGCTGGGCGCTGTCGCCGCTGACATCATGTCGGCTCGCCTGTTGACGACCGTCTTCGCACTTGGTGCGTTCGCCGTCGCCGTCCGTGCGGCTTTTGACGGCAAAGCTGCGCGGGCTCCTTCGCGGCCTCCTCGACAAATGCCGGAAGGCCCCCTTCGCGTCGGCATGGCAACCGGCACCGGCTTTTTCTCAAGCCTGTTCGGTATCGGCGGCGGTGTCTTCGGGGTCGTGGTCATGACTCGGTTCGGCCGCGAGGTGCACCAGGCGGTCGGCACCTCGGCCGGTTTCGGCCTCGCCATCGCCGTGCCCGGAGCGATAGCTTTCATGGCCACGGGCTGGAATGCCGCAGGCCTTCCGGTGGGCTCGGTTGGCTACGTCAATCTGATCGGCTTCGCCATCATCGCCGCCATGGCCACGATCACTACGCCCATGGGCGTCAGGCTCGCCCACAGGATGAACCGCCTGGTGCTGTTAAGGCTGTTCGCGGCCTATGTCGCCCTGACCGCGGTGGCTATGCTCTACGCCACGCTCGCCCAGGGCTGACCGACGGCGGTCCCGTTTCTAGTGCAGGGTAGGCTCAGCGCTGACCGACGTTCACGCCAAACGCCTTACCGCCGGCATCCTTGAGCTTGATGTCGCGGCAGGCTCCCCAGAGGAACGTCACAGCGTCGGCGCACTCGATCGCCGGCTTCAGATACGTGAACAATTGCGACAGGGTGCCGCCACCGCCGAACTTGGAAGGCATGCGGACCTGGATATTGCGATTGTCCTGGGGAACCGGATCGCCCGCTTCGATCACGTGCCACTTCGCGAGATTGGGCGTCGCCAGGTGGAGCCCGTGGGGCGGGAACAGCCGCATATCCGGCACGGAGGAAAAGGGGCCGCCTTCCTGCTCCGGCTCGACATGTCCCTCAACCACGCCTGTGTCGATGAAACGGGCGAACCAGTCGCTCACCAGCTTCATGTTCAGCGTATAGAACTTCATGCTGCATTTGGCCGGCAGCTGAACATACTGGTCATCGCCGAGGTCCCAGCGACCATGACCACTAAAGACGATCGTTTTCGGCATGGCTGATCTCCTGGCAAAGTTCTTGACGGTGTGGAGAGGAACTTATCGGCGAGAAACGAAACAAATTTCTACTTTAAGTTGATGAATTCACCAACCTTCAATCCGACCTGGTGTCGACCTCCGTCAGCCCGAGCGTCGCGATCACCCGATCGACATCGCCATATTCGCGGCGCAGCTCATCGAGCAGTTGAGGTAGCGGCATCTCGCCCCAAGAGACCGCGCGGCGCACCAGATAGGGGGCGGGGCTGTGGGGCTCCAGTTCGATCAGATAGGCCGCGAGTGAACCCAGCATCGCGTAGGCCTCGTCCCTGCCGCGCACGATGTTGCTGCCGAGATTGAGTTCACGGCCCGTGATCGCCTGGGCAATCGGACGCTTCTTGCGCGCGGCCGGATCGGCTTGTTCGACCGCAGCCGCCTGGGCCATCGTCGGAACTCCCTTGTTGTGGGCCAGAAATGCCGCGACCTCGACCATGATCTGCCGAAGGGCCGCCAGACTCGGCGCGTTGGAACCGCAATGATGATCGAGCAGACCCGAGAGGGCATCGATCTCGGTGATCGCCCGGTGGCTCGCCATCTCCAGCTTCCGGCACCAGTCCGGTTCGCTCGCCTCGATCGCCGAAAGGATGCGCCCCCGGCTCGGTGCGTCGCCCCCGGCCGTCCCGTCCCGAGCCGCCTCATCCCATTGCTCGAGGCAGAAGCGGCGATCGTCGGCGGCGGTCGGCTGGGTCAGCGGCAATCGACGGATCACCGGCGGGAGCTTGGCGTTGATCCACTCCAAAGGCGCGAGCCTGGCCGTGGGATCGTCGGCGTCGAGCCTGGGATGAATGTCCGGCCAGAACGCCTCGGCTATGGTCCGCGAAACGATCAGGCCTTCGGCAAGGCCGGCCAACCCGTGGCGATGAAGGGCTCCCTCGGTGAGCCAGGCGGCCAGCTGCAAGTCCTTGCTCTTGAGACAGAGGGCGTCGGTCGCGGTGGCGATGACGTGATCCCAGTCGGCGCGCTTCAGGTCGGTTTCCCAGATCCCCTGGGGCAGAAGCGGGTTGTCGGCGCGGCGCGCGACCCGGATGGCATCGTAGATCGGATCGTGGAGCAAGAAGGCACCGCTGGCGCCCTCGTCGCCGGCAACCGGATCGAGCAGGGCCCGCGGATCGACCGGCAAATGCTCGAACGTGAGCCAGCTCTCGCGGTTCGGCATGGTCCTCATGGCCTGCCCCCCACCGGCGTGATCCGAGGCAAATCCGGCGCGCTTGCGGGGAAACGGGGGACCGTTAAGCCCGGTGCCCCTGGCTCGCCGGTCCGGCTGACGGCGAGCCGCCAGAACCCCTTGGCCGTGATCGGATCACCGGCAAGACCGTCCTCGACCGCGTCTCCCTCCGCTGGCAGTGTCGGAACCGCGAAGGCCAGCAGATGAGGCGGACCGATCAGAGCGTCGGCGTCCCGAACCCTTTGGTCGTCGACGAGCCGCACCAGCGCCCAGGCACCGCCGTAGGTGAAGCGGGCAACCGTCCCGTCGACGCTTAAATGGCCGACCTCATCCCTGCCCAGATCGGCCGGCCGGCGCGGTGCATTGGCTGCCCAACGGAGGCTCAAGCGGATCGGATCCCCGACGCGCCAGATCACTGGATCCTGTCGCTCTCCGTCGATGACCCGCCGGTCCCCGATTGCCAGGCGCCAGTCGAGGACGTGGTTGGCCAGCACCTCCCGGTCCCGGGCCACCCGAAACGCCGCGCCTAAATGGTGTTGGAACGGTTCCAGCCGATCGACTCCAGCGAAAAAGACGTAGACATCCCGCAACGCCTCGGCGAACCGGGCGTGGGGCTCGAGCCGTTCCTGCTCCAGGCTCAGAGCCTCGAGACGATCGGCGACGCGGACGATCGTGTCACCGTGAGCCTCGAAGAACGACGCCAAGGTTCCCGGATCCACCTCGTCGCTGTAGGAGCCCGTGCCGAACGGGTAACGGCCGGCGAGTTCCCGGGTGAAGGCTCGGGCGAGCATGCCGTAGGCGTTGGCGATGTCGTCGGAAACCAGTTCCAGGCAGCGCTCCTGGGCCAGGGTTTCAATCTGGCGCAGCCGGTCGAGGAAGTAGTTGGCGGTCGCCGCGCCGAACCGCCCGCCCGTGGCGATGGGCTCGCCACAACCGCCTTTATCGATCTTGGCCAGGTCGAAGCGGATGAAGCGCTCGAGCGCGGCGAGTGAACTGTCCGCCTGGCGCTTGTCATAGCGCTTCAGCTCATCGGCGATGGCGCGCCAGCGAAAGACGGACCGCCGAGCCCGCTCGCTGAGGCCCTGGTCGTGGCGATCGAGAAAATCGATCAAGGGCCTCGCCAGGTTTTCCGCCATGTAAGCCAGGCGTTCGCGTTGATAGCCCAGATAGGCGCGGGCCTGGAGATCGTCGGCGAAAGCGTAAGCCGCTTGGTTGAGCGGCGTTTCGCCATCCCAGAGCGCGATCGAGCCCGGCGGCAGATAGGCCCCTTCCCTCTCCAGCATGTCATCGAGATCGAACAGAAGCACGCTTGCCTGGGCCTGGGTCAGGCGGGCCAGCTTGGCGCGATTCTCCTCGACGCCCAGCTGGTCAAGGATGCGGATCAGCCGGTCGACGCGGGGTGCCGCTGCGGCGAAGCCATCGAGCCGGCGCTCGATCCCTCGTTCTTGCGCTTGGGCCCAGGCCCGAGAGGGCCCTTGCTCCAGGGTCTGCGCCTCGGCGATCGCCGCCGTTATCGCATTGGCGACACGGACCATCGCGAGGTCGTAGAGCGGACGCCGAAGAGCTTCGGGAAATCCAGCCAGCGCGTTGGCGGCAAAGCGATCGAACGATGCGTAAAGCGCCAGGGCCTCATCAAGCTCGGCGGTCGTCCATCCCAACGAGCCGTCACCGGCGGCCGTGACGATCTGTCTGGCGGGCGGCACGGCCATGAACGGCTCGGCGAAGAGCTGGTCGATCCGCTCCGCCAAATCCGCCACGTTCGATGACAGGGTCATCTGCAGCTCGCCATTGGCGCGCTCGAGGATTGGCCCCACGATCGGCGCTTCATAAGCCGCGAGACGGGTTCGAAAACGCTCGAAATCCCGCTGACCGTCGCCGGAAATTTCAGCCGCCAGGTCGGCCGAGAAAAATGCGGTCGATGCGATCATTTCGACGGCCGAGCGGTAGCCGTCTCCCAGTTCCAGTGTTTCGCTGGACGCCCACGCCACTTCCGGGTGCGCCAGAAGGCCTTTGACAGCGGCGATCTTGGCGCGGAGGTCGCGGACCCGAAGAGCCATGGCATCGCTGTCGCCGATCGCATCCGAAAAACCCGCCAGATCCCTGGTGAGATCGAACAAGGCTCGCTCGAGCGTGCCGGCCTTGAGGAGCGCGTCGTGAACATCCCAGTTGAGTTGCCTCGCCCGGGTCGTGGCCCGGTCGCGAAACGCGGTGGCGTCAAAGGGCTCGTAGTTCACCTGCCCCAAAGCATCCCGAACCAGATGCGAGACCATCGACATGGCCGGCGGCAGATCGGTGCCGAACAGTTCTGTGGAAAGCTTGCTCAGATGCTCGAGATTCCGGGTCGTGCCGAGGTCGTTGTAGAGCTTGGCCAGACCGTCGATCGCATACAGTTCAGCGACAAAGCTGCGCAGCCGCGCCACCTCGTCGCCGACGCTCAAGGACGAACGGTCATTCGCGCCTGCCGAGCGTCGGGCGCGGTCGGCCTGGGCCAGCGCGCGCTCGGTTCGAACCCGAAGCTGGTTGTACATGGCGCGCATGATGACCGTGTCGAAACCGTGGCTCAAAAAGGCCGCGAGTTCGTCATTGACGCTGCTTGCCAGGCTCGTGGGCAGGAACACCGAACCGAAGGTGTCCGTCTCGAACCGTCCCATGGCTTCGAGAAGCCGGCCGATATCTCTCTCGTCGGCAAAATCGAGGTCGCTTAACTCCTCGATGTCAGCAGAACGGACCTCGCGCTCGCGCTCCTGGAGCGCCAGCACGGTCTCCCGGATTTCTCGCAGGTGGGGCTTTAGCTTGGTGACATCGTCGCTCAGCTCGCGGGTGGCACCGAAGAGAGCCGCAGTGCCCAGGACCAGGGCCAGGCCGAAAGCCGTCTGAGCCAGGCGAACCTGGCGATTACGGACCGAAAAACTGTCGGCCTGGGGCCGGGCCAGGGCCTGCTCGCGAAACACTTTCTCGGCCAGGAGATGGGATAGCATTCCCGGCTCCGGCAGGGTGGCGCGCCCACCGGTCTCGACGTTCGATGTGTCGGCCGAGATGACCAGCTGTTGCGCAGTCCCCGCGACGGGTTCGGCTGAACCCGAGAAGTACAGGCCTCGAAACGGCATGGCGCCAGGAGAGCCGGTGGCATGTAGCAGAGGACGAAGGCACTGTTTGAGTGTCTCGGCCGCCTCTTCGAACGCCCGCGGGAAAAGGAAGGAATCGGCGCTCGGGTTACCGGCATCGGCACCCTGTTCCAACTGCAACCAGCGCAGTCGGCTACCGAGGGTCTGGAAAGCCTCGTCCAGCCATTCGGCCTTGGCGGCACGGTCGACCCCGTAAGGCGACGACCAGCCGAAGATCTCGTGCCTTTTCGCCGGTGGCGCCGCCTGCCAGAAAGGCTCGAAACCAGCGATGAGATCGCATTTCGTCACCAGCACGTAGAGCGGCAGGCTCAGACCGAGACGGCGCTGCATAGCCCCGAGCCGTCGGTCGATCAATTTGCCCAGATCCGCGAGCATGTCGACCGAACGCCTTTGCTCACCGATGAACAGGTCCGCCGGGAGCGCGACGATGATCCCGTTCAGGGGCCGCCGGGGCCGATACCACTGCAACAACCGGCTCAAATGGCGCCAGCGGCGGTCCGGCTCACTGCCGACCTCCGGTAGGCCCACGACCTCAGGCGCCGGTTCGATGACCACGCCTTGCTCGAACACCCACCAGGCGAGAGCATCGTTACCGAGCGCCGCCGACGATGATGGCGGTCCCAACGGCAAATGAAGATCGGACGCGGCCAGCGCGCATGACCGCCCGGCACCCTGCGGACCGATCATCAGATACCAGGGGAGGCGATCAGCGTTACCCCTACCGCCGGCGTAGCGACGCAACTGCCGGCCGGCAGCGTGAAACGAGCGAAGCAGCGCGAGTTCGACGCCGGCGGGCGTCCGAAAGCCGACACCTGAGAGAACCCTGAACATCAGGCTCGGCTGACCGGCAGTCTCTTGGCTGGAGGCCTTGGGCGACGGCTTGCCCCCGACCGCCTTTCGCGAGCGCTTCCAGGTCCGCCAAATCAAACCCATGAGTAGAACCGTGACGAGCGACAGACCGATCAGGAGCCAAGGCAGGTGCTCGTGGATGGCATGGAGGAGGGTCATCGCGTGCCACGGCCCCTAGCTGAAGGTCTGAAGGCGCAGGAATCCGGGCCGTCAATTAACGTTAAATCATGGATCCACGCGACTTCGATACGGTTAAGAATAGTCAAGTATTGCTCCTGCCTTCGATCCGATGATCCATCGCCATCCGGACCTCGGCTACAATAAACCCGGAACGGTACCCGAATGATGATGACCGCCGCCGGTGCGTCGGCAGGGAGGCCGATTGACATGCGTGACTACCAAGACGAAACGGCGAGACGCGAGGCGGCAGTACTTTTGGATGACCTGGTTCGCCAACTACCGGGATGTGCCGGTCGGTCCGCATCCCTCCCCGAACCCTGGCGCGATCTGGGCCTGCCATGGACCCATCTGGACAATGTCGAGGGGATCCATGTCTACCGGGCACCACTGGGTGGTTGGCATTGTGATGTGAAGTTGAAATCCGCGCCGGCCGGCCGAGCGCTGGTCGTGGGCTCACCATCGGCCGCGCCCCATCGGAGCCGGGACGAGGCGCTGGCATCGGCGGTGCAGATCCTCGGCGCCTTTGCGCGGCCGCCAGCCCGGGGATCCACCCATGAGACTCGCGAACGGGCCGTCTGTTTCTGGCTCTACGGCCACAAGATCATCCTGCCCGAAATGCTCTTCGAGCTCGCCCGCGCTGAGCACCTGCTGCGGCCAGCCCCAGCCGACGCCGTCATCGCCTGGCTGGAGACGGAACTGGCGAGCCTCGGCCTTCTCGCCTCCGAGGGTGCCGAGCCATCGATGGCGAAGCTCACGGCCGATCAGCGGCTGACCCTTCTGGGCGTGCTCTGTCGCGCCCAGGCGGCCGGCGTCTTTCGCTTTCCACCAGCCAAGCCGCTCTCGCCCTCGGGTCATCCGCCTCACCTCACGACCCAATAGGGAAACGTTGGAGCAGGCTGGACGGCATCAGATCGACGCGCTCCACCGCTTCGATCAGTTCCTGATGGCCATCCGGCCGACCGTGGGCGACCAGTGCCGCGATCAGTTTTTGGGTCGTCGGCGGAACTTGATCGCTCTCCAGCATCGAGACCAGTTCCGGCGGACTGAGGCCTAGGACATGGGCGCCCAACACCAGATAGTCGCTGCCGAAAACGCCGAACAAGGAGGCCGCTGCCTCAAGACCGGAGATCTTGTGGCGAACGGCCTGACTGATCCCGATTAGATGGATCGCGGCCAGGCCCGGATCTTCGAGCAGGTCGCCCAGGGTCAATTCGAGAAGCTCGCTGGCTGGCGATATGTCGGCCCGATAGACCAGAAACACCCGCTCATCGTCAGGGTCTGCCATGAGATTGAGGAGCGCCGTTCGGCAGTGACCGGCATCGTCGGCGATCGCTCTCACCTTCATCCAGCCGTCGATCGGCGCACCGACCTCGGGACCGAGAACGAGATAGACCGACCCGCCGACGGCAGCGACATGGGGCGAAGCCGGCATCACCTCACCTCCGATCCAGCGGCGTTAGTGACCGCTCGCGCACGTTAGTCGGCCACCATTTTGAGCTGAAATCGGGCTCGTTTGGACGAAGAGCTTTCTGCCGTTTTCGGCTTTCCTAGCCAGCTCGAATAGCTGAGCCGTGCATGGCCGAGACGAGAACCCTCGAAATCCTTCGGACGCAGGCTGAGCCGAACCTCGATATCCAGGCGATCTTCGGTGGCAAAGCGGGCGAGCGCGCAGAGCGACGGGTGGGCCGAACCGCCGGGTAGAAAAGAGGCGAACCGATCCCGGCCCAAGGGGCCGATCTCGAGGATGATGCCGGCCGCCTGATCCCAGACCCGGCTCCCGAGAACCGCGCCCTGACCCAGGGCCTGGGCGGTTCCGCGGCCGCCGAGGACCGTGATGTCATCGGCCGCCAGTTTGCGCCAACCGCCTTTGTTCGGATGCACCCTCGCGGGCACCCGGAAATAGCCGGCGACGAGACGGGCGACGGCCTCGGCCGAGCGCCGACGAGGCGCCAGCACGCCGGCAAATCCGAGGAGCGAGCGGTCCGGAAAGCTTAGCCGGTTTTCCAGCTCCTTGGTACCCAGCCCGATCAGCGAAAACAGCGATGCCGCCAGGGGATGGCGCCAAGGTGCGGCGCGAACCAGGGCCGGACGCGCCCGCCTCTTGGCGTCGACCAGGAGCGCGGTCAGGCGGTGATGGAAGATATTGAGAAAATCAATGACCTGCCGGTCGCCCCGGCGAACCGCTTCGATCAGTCGCTCGCCATAGGCCGCAGGTAAAGGGCCGAAGGCGCCGGCGAGGCTCAGATGGCGGACGATCATCGTCACTTGTCGGTCGCCGCCATCGAGCCCACGGATCGCCTCGATGTCCGAAGGCGCGAAGGCGAAACCGATGTTGCTTTCGAAGTGAAGGGACAAGCTTCCGTCTCTGATACTGCGTCGCGACATCGGGTCGGCATCCGCTTGCTCCACCAGACGAACCGCCTGGAAGAAATCGAAGCGCTCCGGCGTTTGCGCCAGCGCCGCCTTCAGACTAGCGGACGATCGCCAGATCGAGGCGGCCATGCGTGCCAGATCCCTTGTCGGCCGACCCGCCGC
The DNA here is from genome assembly GCA_050331695.1 of Geminicoccaceae bacterium. Lineage (GTDB taxonomy): Bacteria > Pseudomonadota > Alphaproteobacteria > Geminicoccales > Geminicoccaceae > JBHJGP01. Next base: position 77,105 of record JBHJGP010000016.1, on the reverse strand, counting down.
AGGGCGAGCCGGGTGAAACTGTTACAGACGGCGTAAAGCGCCAGGAAACGGTCCAGAACAGCGCCGAGGACGAACGGGCTAGAGCCGACGAAAAGCCTGGGATCCACCGTCAGATCGATTTCGGTGCCATGGCAGAAACCACGCCACACTTGGGAGCCGATCCGCCGGTGCGCCCGCCCCGTCTCCAGGGCCTGAAGGCCTGAGAGCTGTTGATTGAGCGAGGCCGGATCGCCGCACGCGTACAGCTTTAAAATCTCCTTCAGCGCGGCAAGACCACCCCGCCCGCTTTCAAGGGAAAGGTGATTGAGGCTTAGATGAGAGACCAGGCGCCACAGCGTCTGGCCGTGGAGCGGCGGGTCGATCTGGGCGGTGGGCTTGCCGAGAAGGCGGATGGCCTGGGCCGGCGCGTCCTGCTCGATCTCGAGGCGGGCGCCGCTGGAAACCCGCTCGGCGGCGTGCCGGTTGGTGCAAAGCGTCTGCGCGTAGGCGCTTCGAGCCGGCGGCTGGGCGAGGTCCAGGTCCAGGGTTACGAAAGACAAGAACGTGTCGGTTCCGCCGATCTCGCTACCGAGCGCCTGGTCCCGCCGAGCCAGCCAGAAACAGGACGGTCGGTCCGCTTCGCATGTGTGATCAAACGAGAAGAAGGGGCGGATGATGGTTGCCGGGTCATACGCGTCGCTCGAACTCGAAACCTGTTCGATCGCGTAGATTTCCGTCGACCGCAGGGCGCGGGCGTCCGGCACCAGGCGATATTCATAGTGGGTTTCATCGAGCCTGATCGGCTCGCTCGTCCTTTGGAACAAATTGACGATCGGCACGCAATGCAGCTTGAAGCTCGAAGGGCCCACCCTCGGAGGTTCGCCGGCCAGGCCGTCGATGCAGAATAGAAGATCGGTTGCCGTCCCCGACAGATGACCTTCGAGACTGGCTACGTCGATGAACAAATGCTTGTCGGGAAACGCGGCATATTCCTGGAGCAGGCGGTAGCCCGCCTGGCTTTCCGGCGGTGCCGGCAACAGCGCATGCTCGTCCTCAAGCCCCACCATCGACACGGTCGCATCGATCCAGCGGAGTTTGTCCGACCCCTCGGCGCAGGTCGCGATCCGGCGAGTGTGGATCAGCAGGGTTTCGAGCAGACGAAAGGCCAACGTCCGCTCGCCGCCAAGATGAAAGCGCAAACGATCGACCCCCAGGGTCTCCAGCCGGATCTCCCGGCTGAGAGCCGCCAGATTGACCCGGACCACCGAAGCAATCTCGGCAAAATCGGAAAGCTCGTCGTAGCGGGCAGCCGGCTCGTGGACGATCTCGCGCACCGTAAGCGGCCAGAGTTCGACCTCGAAGGCCGTCCGAAAACGACACTCCTCGCCATCTTCGTTGCGTGCGAACAGGGCCGTGTGGCGGGGCAGGACGTAGCCTTCGCTCAGGTCCCGCTCGAGCGCATCGACCACGATTTCGGCGATGGCCATCGAGGGGACCTGGCGTGTCAGATGCGGATAGAGCACGGACAAAAGGGCCGCCGGCACCTCCGGCATGGCGTCGTCGAGCTGACGTTGAACCCGCGCGGTCAGGAAGGCGAAGGCTTCCAGAAGACGCTCGACATGGGGATCCGCGGCTCCGGTGTCGCCGAGTTCAAGGGCCGAGGCCACCTTTGGATACTGCCGGGCGAAATCCGCGCCCCGGGAGCGGAGGTAAGCAAGCTCCCTCTCATAGTGCGGCAGGAGCCCTTCGTCGCCGACCGGCCTCACGGAGCACCGGCCGGCAAATGCACCGAAAACCGGATCGGTGCCTGGGCCGGGCCGTCGCGCAGATTGGCGGTGATGCGAAGCGCCAGACTGCGGCGATGGCGGTCCATATCGATGACCTCGACCTTGATCCCGGCGAGACGCGGCTCGAAGGCCGCGACCGTTTCGGCGAGACAGGCGCAGAGCTCACCCCAAGTGCCGAAACTCTTGCCCGAAAACGGCGGCAGATCCGGCACGCCGTAGCTGGTGACCGTCCGCCTGGCGCCGATGAGCTCGTCGATGGGCACAGCCAGACGGCTGTTGAGAAGCCCTTCGACTTCGGTTCGGATCGAGGTCACCAGCTCGCTGAACGTCAGACCGCGCCCCTTGTCGCCGCCGGCGCTCAACCGCTCGAACAGAGGTGCCCGCGGTGCCCGCTTCGCCACGGCAAGAGGCTCAGCCAAACCGCAACTACTTCGAGGAAACCTGACGCTTGATCAGATCATGGCTGACGGGTTCGACACCGCCGGCCGTCCCCTTGGCCTCATCTTGCGGAATGTATTTGTAGGTGACCTTGCCATAGCTGAGAGAAACGTTCTCAACGGGCAAATCACTCGGGCCACCACCGATCGAGATGTTGGAAACGATAACGCTTTCCATGTTGATCTCGAGATATTTACACGGCTTGTTGTCGCCGTCAGCGCGATAGGCGTGGAAGATCGCTGATTTGATATGCTTACCGCTCCAGCAATATTGGAGAAGATCATCGGTTGCACTGTCGGTATATTTGGTAAAATTGAAGTCCTGATGGTTGGCCATTTCCACGGTACCGCCACCGGCCGAGGCGCGGGTCGCCGAGGTGGTCTGGGTGAAGCCGTGGGTCCAGCTCATCACCTCGATATGGTCCTTGTGATTGCTGTCCGTGGACTCGCCTTTGATGTTGGGTTCCTTGAACTCGATATAGGTGTTGGTCGCCATGACTGTGCTTTCCCGTTTGGGGTGCGTTTGCGCGAGAGGGCGCGGCCGAGATCAATACCGAGAAATCCTGGCCGCGCGTCCGGTCCTGGGTCGGGTCAGCCGCCGGCTGGCTGGGGCAACTCGGCCACCAGCCGGATCGAGGCCGAAAGCTCTTCCAGCTGGAAATGGGGTCTCAAGAACGCCGTAGCGGTGTAGCAACCGGGTTTGCCCGGCACCTCGACCACGTCGATTCGGGCGTCGCGCAAGGGGTATTCGGCCTTGAGCTCCTGATCGACGTCGTCCTTGCCGAGCACGTACTGCATGATCCAGGTGTTGAGGTAGGTCTCGACATTGCCCCGGCTCTGGAAGGAGCCGACCTTGTCGCGCATCATCACCTTCAAGTAGTGGGCGAAACGCGAGGCCGCGAGAATGTAGGGCAGCATCGAGGACAGCCGCGCATTCGCGTTGGCCTCGTCGGTATTGTAGGTCTTGGGCTTGTTCGCCGTCTGACCACCGAAGAACGCGGCATAATCGGTGCCCTTGCAGTGCACCAGCGAAATGAAGCCGAGATCGTTGAGCTCCTTCTCGCGGCGATCGGTGATGGCGATCTCGGTCGGGCATTTGAGCGCGATGTCGCCCTCGTCGGTGCGGAAGGTGTGGGTCGGCAGACCGTGGACCAGACCGCCCCCTTCGACACCGCGGATGGCGGCACACCATTTGAACAGCGAGAAGGCGTTGGTGATGCGCTCGCCCAGGGCATAGGCGGGATTGCCCCAGAGATACTTGCCGTGATCGCGGCCGTCGGTCTGCTCGCGGAAGTCGAAACCCTCGACCGGCATGGTGTCGGGTCCGTAGGGCAGGCGCATCAGCACCCGGGGTAGGGTCAGGGCGACGTAGCGCGCATCCTCGCTGTCCCGGAAGGAACGCCATTTGACCATCTCGGCGCTCTCAAAGATTTTCGCGAGGTCGCGCGGCACGCCGAGGTCGGTGAAGCTCCCCATGTCGAACATGGACGGGTCGGCAGCGGCGATGAATGGCGCGTGGGCGGCGGCGGCCACGTTCGACATCTTCTCGAGAAAACCGACATCCTCCGGATGGCGGCCGAAGGCGAAGTCGCCGATCAAAAGACTGTAGGGCGAGCCGCCGAAGGTGCCGTACTCGTCCTCGTAGATCCGCTTGAACAGCCGGCTCTGATCGAACTCGACGGCGCTGTCCAGGTCCTTCTGCAGCTCGTGCCGGCTGGCGTTGAGCACACGGATCTTGAGGCTGGTGCCGGTCTCGGAGTTGAACACCAGATAGGCGAGGCCCCGCCACGCCGCCTCAATTGCCTGAAAATCCTCTTGATGAATGATCTCGTTGAGCTGGTCGCTCAAAAGCTGATCGATCTCGGCGATCCGATCATTGATCGCCTGGACGACATTGCCGCTGATCGACCCGTTTTCAGCCAGGACCTGGCCGACGAACTCGCTGATGAGATCGCGGGCATAGCCCCGCTGGTTCTCACTGACGATCATTCGGCCGTCCTGGACGATGCTGTCGAGCAGGGTCACCGGCTTATCGGTGCCGGCTTCGGCGGTCTCCGTGGTCGCTTTCTTGCTCATGACTGGATGCTCTCCTGGCCCGGGCTCGAACGGGGGCGATCGGCTTGAACCGCCGGCGCGAGCCCCGCCGTGTATGACTTCGCTTAAGCGTCGTTCTTGGTATCTTTGCCTTGGTCGGCGGCGGCGCCTTCATCGGCGGGCGTGTCGACGGCGATCGCCTTGACTTCCGCCTCGAGCTTGCCCCGCTCCTCCTGGCTCGTGATCACCCGGGAGAGCATGGCGTCCAGCTCGTCATTGCCGTCCAGCTTGGTCAAGAGATCGCGCAGACGGTTGCGCGCTTCCAACAGCCGGCGAAGGCTCGGCACCTGCTCGACGACCCGAACCGGATCGAAATCGCCCATCGTCTTAAAGTTGAGCTCGATATTCAGCTTGCTGTCGTCCTTGGCGAGCTGATTGTCGACCTGGAAGGCGACCCGCGGCGCGGCGCTCTCCATCACCTCGTTGAAGTTGTCGCGGTCGATCTCGACGAACTTGCGCTGCTTCATGGGCGGCAGCGGTTCGGCCCGTTTGTGGGAAAGATCGGCCATGACGCCGACCACGAACGGCAGTTCCTTGGAATGGATCGCGTCACCTGTCTCGACGTCATAGGTGATCTGAACACGCGGTGGACGCACGCGGTCCAGTTTGTGCTGAATGCTGGTTGAGGACACGCACTCTCTCCGAATGGGGATTGACGCCGTCGACGACCGGGCAACTGTCATCCAAGGCGAACCGGAGGGTAGCGAGCGCCCTATGCAATATCAACTGATAGTAGAATACTGATCGAAAAAAAATTAACTTATCCCGAGAATTCCTCGCTCACGAACAAGAGCAGCGGGGGCAGGCGGCGGCCGAGCGAGGGGACCAGCGTTCTGCTGAACCTTTCCGCCGCCGATCGGTCCTCGAAACGGCCGACGGTGACAGTGTACCAGTCCTGCCCTGCCAGGGAGCCGTTGGCGAAGATTTCACCCGTGAGCGAACGGCTGGCCAAGGTGTCGACCATAGCCTGGGCGCTCGCCTCTTCCGTGTAGTCGGCCACCACCAGGGTGTAGAACGCGCCTTCAGGTCGGCGCACCCGGTGCAGCGAAGCGGCTTCGGCGCCCGCTGATTGCGCCGGAACCGGTGGACCAGCGCCCTCCCCTGGACCGGTGACCCAATCGGCTCTGGACGAGGCACCGTAAAGGCCGATGGCCGTCGCCGGCATGGGACTCGCCGCCGGCGGTGGCCCTGCTTCGGCTGTGCCCGTCTGGGCAACGGTGACGCCCGGCGAAGCCGGCTCCGATGCACCCGACGACCTGGTCTCGTTCGCCACTTCGGCCGCGGGTGCCGGAGCGATGGCGGGCGCCGTGGCGATCACCTGCTGAGCCGCCTCAATGCCGGCAACTTTGGCGGCCGGAGGCTCGATATCGAGCACCAGCACGGCGCTGCCGAAACCCAAGAGGAAAATGCAAACGGCGCAAAGGCCGATGAGAAGACGCATCGCTCGATCCCAGCTTGCTTTAGGGGACACTCACCTGCACCTGGCCCGGAAAGCTGACGCTGATCATGCCCCCCCAGGCGCAGGCACATTTGGAACAATTGTTGAGGGCCGGCATGCCGCCGACATGGACGGTCGGGCTGCCGGGTGCCCAGGGTGCCACCGTCACGGGCACGCAAGGCATGGGCGTCAGAACCCCAAGCGCCGCGGCCGTCGCCGCAGCCACCGTCGGATTGGCGAGGCTCGTGCAGAGACCGAACGGCGCAATGTTCATGAACGGCTTGTTGTCCATGATGTTGGCTGCCGGCAGGCCGGCGAAGGTCCGGTTGATCGGCGGCACATTCAACACCGACGGCGCCACGCCGAAACTGCACATGGTAACAGCCGCTTGGCTCACTTGCATGCCCATGGGCGTCAGGCCTCCCTGGCCAAGGCAAGGCGGTCGGCATCGGGCTCTACGAGCTTGCCATCACGGTAGAGCTGCGCCTCGACCTCGTCACCGTCAGGACCGAAAACCCGGCTCCAGCCATCGAGCTTGCCGGCTCGGAACTCCTGGCGGCGAAGGAGCCGGCCCGCTGCATCACGATCGAGCTGCTCGCCATGAAGCAGATCATCGAGGTAGCTCTCGATCCGGACAACCGCGCCCCGCTCATCGAACTGCCGGGCCTGGCCCTGCCGTTTACCGGCGACAAACCAGGTCTCGGACAAAAGACTGCCGTCTTCCCGCCAGGTTCTGGAATACCCGTCCTGGAGCCCGGCGCGATAGCTGATCTCGGCGATCACACCACCCCGCTCGAGAATCCTGGTCGGTCCCTCCAAAAGGCCGCCCCGAAACTCCTGGACCAGTACCGGCTCGCCGTCGGCGTAAGCGGTGCAGCGCCCGTGCGGCAGGCCATCTTCGAATGTCATCGCCTGAGCAATACGGCCGTCCTCATCGAAAAAGATAGCGGCGCCCTGGAGACGTCCGCCCTTGAAACGGAGGTCCTCGACCAACCGTCCGTCCTCGAAGCGCCGAACCGGCCCCTCCAACTGGCCAGCCTCGAAATGAGCCTGCTCGACCAGTTGGTCTTCCTCGAAGGTTTCGACGATCTCACTGAGTGAGGACTTGTCCTCTTCCTGATCCGCAGGCACCGGAGCCTCGGCGAAAAACGGGTCCGTCTCCGCAACCGGCATCGGTCGGCGATCTGGTTCGGAGCCGGTCAATTGATCTTCACCAGCGCGCCGCGGACGATCATCATGGCCCCGGCCTCGGCCTGATGGATACCGCCGGCCTTGGCCTGCATCATGCCGGCCGCCTTGGTTTGTACCATGCCGCCGGCCTGGCTCTTCAGGCTGCCGCCGGCCTTCTGCTCGATGCCGGCACCGGCGCTGGTCTTGATCGACATGCCGGCCTTGGTCTCGATCGACAAAGCCGCCTTCTGGCGCATGCTGGTCCCGGCTTCCGTGGCAAAAGCGGTGCCGGCTTTCTGGGTGATCGCCGTCCCTGCCTTGACGGTCGTCGCCAGCGAGGATTTGAGCGTGATCGACTTCGCCGACTTCACATTGATGGCGCCGCCGACATCGATGGTCAGCGAACCCTTCACCTTTAACGTGTAGTCACCTTTGACATTGTGGGTGAAGCCGGCCTTGTCGTTATGGGTCTCGGCCTTACCGACCGTGAGCGTCCGCGTGCCGGCGACCTCGTGGGTCTCGTTGCCCTTGGCGATCTTCGAGCTTCTGTCGCCCTTTTTCACCTCGAGCAGATCGTCGCCCTCGACAAGACGCGTGGTCCGGTTCCGCTCGACCTCGGTCAAAAGATCCTTCTGCGCGTGGAGATAGATCTCCTCATTGTCTTTTTTGTCTTCGAACCGCAGCTCGTTGGCGCCGGTGGCGTTGGGCGTGCTCGCCGACTTGATGGTGCTGCGCGTCTGGTGGGCCGGCAGAGCGTAAGGCGGTTTCTGCTGACCGTTATAGACGCAGCCCGTGACCAACGGCCGGTCGGGATCGCCGTCCAGAAAACTGACAACCACCTCCATGCCGACCCGGGGCAGAAAGAAGCTGCCCCATTGCTTGCCGCCCCAGCCCTGCACCACCCGAACCCAGCAGGACGTCTTGTCGTCCACCTTGCCCTGGCGATCCCAGTGGAACTGGACCTTGATCCGACCGTGCTTGTCGGTCCAGATCTCCTTGCCCTTGGGCCCTGTCACCCGGGCAGTCTGGGTGCCGGCGATCACCGGCTTCGGCGTTTGTCGCCTGGCGCGATAGGAGGTTTGGGCGGGGATCGCCTCGACCTTGTTTCGGTAGTCGTCGTGGCTGACATCGTGATGGATCTTTCGAACCACGTAAGCGCCGTTGGCGTCCGCCCGGTGAAAGCCTTTCAGCGTGAAGGTGTGTCCGGGCTGAAGCGACCGACACCGGCCCTCGGCGGTTAGAACCGCCTGGATCGCTTCCTCGCTCTCCATCAACAGGCGCGCTGCCGCTTGGCCATCGGCTTTGACCTGATGACCGGTCGCATAAACGAACCGTTCGATCCGGCCGCCCCCTCCCTTGACGGTCGCGAGCAGATCGGTGGTCGAGGTCTCAAAGTTGTAGTCCTCGACGGCGAACCCGCCGGTTATGAGCTTCTGCTCGATACCGGCCTCGACGAACAGATCGGTATGCTGCCAGGAGCTTAGGCCGTCGGGCGCAACGGTGACGGCGTTCGCCTCGAGACCCGGCGTCCGCCGGTAGCCATCCGCATCATCGCTGATGATCAGCCAATGGCGATCGGCCTCATGCTCGAAGAAGCTGAACAGACCGTGTTGCTCGATCAGTCTCGACAGAAATGCGAGGTCGGTTTCCTGATATTGGACGACATAATCGAGCTTGCCGTGCACCCGTTTCAGATCGAGCTTGAGGTCGGTGAAACCTCGGCTCTTGCAGACCTCCTGAATGATCTGGCCGACGCTCAAGTTCTGGAAGATCCGGCAGTCGCTGCAGAGCTCGAGCAGCCAGGTCCAGGGCTTGAGCTCCGCCCGGTAGCGAAAAACCCGGTCATCGCGCGGGCCGGCGCTGAAGCGGGTAACAACCGCATTGATGGATCGGTGGCTACCGTCGCCCCGCTTGATGCCGACCGTGACCTGTCGTCCCAAGAGGGCGTCCGGCGAAAGGGCGCCATCGGTCGAGATCATATCGAGGTCGAAGGCAAATCCCTCGCTTAACGCCTCCCATCCCGTGAGCCGGATCGGAATGAGACGATCCTTGCCCAGGGGCGTGTCGAGCGTCAGCAAGCAGCCTTCCTGACCGAGACTGTTGTCGGTCACCGGCCGGCAACCGTTAGATTTGAGGGATGGCGTCGGGCTTCGGTCATCGGCCGCTTCGTTGCGAGGAAGATCACAAGCGAAGGCTAGCCGGTCTTGGTTAAGGGAGATTAAACAGGAGGTCAGCCGACGGTGGTTTGGAAAGGGCCGGCGGCTCAGACAAATCTCATCTTTGTCCGACCCACCATACGCTGGACGCCGTCCTTTAACTCAGTTCGATGATCCGCCGCACCGGCTCGATATGGCTCGACCAGATCAGGTGCGAGGTGACAAGGTAGAAAGCAACGAAGCCGGCTAGAGCAACCAGCCAGCGGGCGACATGGGGCATCGGCCGGGCAAGCGGCAAATCGATCGTCGCATCATAGGCTTCTGGGAACAGCCGACGATCCGGGTTGGCCAGATCAGCGTCGCGGTTGGCGATGAAGGCGAACAAGCGCTTGCGATACCTTAGAAGAATTTCAGCGGATCCAGTTCCGCGGTACCGGCCTTGAAAATCGAGCCGAAGTGCGTGGAGATAGAGGCAGGCCAGTTCGACCTTCGCCGCATCGCCAGTGTTCAGAAGCTCATCCAGGCGATCGAACACGATATTGCCGGCATTGTTCGTACCGAAAAGCTGGGATTCCACCGTTGTTCGCCGCCATTCGGCCCGGCCCGGCCATTCGATCTCGTGGATGAACAGCTCATCGGCCAGCGCCGCCATGAGGAGCTGAGCTTCTTCGAACACGGTCGCACCGTAGCTTCCGAACGAGCGCGACAGATCCACGCCGTAGCGTTGCAGCAGGTTGGCGATGTGCCGGCTGACGGCGGCTGCTCGGGGCTCACCGGCTTCTGGCGTCGACGGAGGTTGATCCTCAACATGAGAGCCTGCCAGCGACGCGAAAGGTCGATCCGGCGGCGCGAGTTCGGCCGCTGTCGCCGGTCCCTCGACGCGCCTGCGGATCCGATCGATCTCTGCATAGTAGAGCTCGAAGATATCGATCAGCGGAAAACTCGGTGATCTGGATGCCTCACTCCAGAGCGGGGAAGATCGGTGAGCCATCCCTGCCTCACCGCGAGCGCCCAGCGCCGTCGCGTTCGCCGGCATCACCAGGCCGCCGCTCATTGGTCTTGTCCGGCGGCTGGAGCCGGAGGCGCGTAGAGAACGATCGATCGCGGCGGCGTTTGCCGCTTATCAGCAAGGCGGTTGACGATCATCACCGGGACGTTGGTCTTGGGCATCGGGGCGTCCCAGGCGATGGCGAACAAAAGAAGCTCGGCGCTGCCACTGATCCTCAAGCGCGGATGCCGGGCGATGCGTTGCCGTTTGGCGCCCACGGTCCGGTGGCTCTCATGGTTCTCGAGGCTGTCGGCCGGCCCGATGATCGCGGCCTCGAACCAGGCCACGACCTCGGCCTCGCTGCGGTCGAGCGGTCGGCGCAGACCGACGACCAACGCGCCATCGACGAACCAGTCCAGGCTCAGGCTCAGGCTATAGGCGCCCCGTTCCAGCGTGAACGGGATCTCGACGGATTGCAGACGGATACGACCAAGCCTGGCGGCGATGAAATCGAGCAGGGGGCGAAAACTCATCTGGATATCGTGATGCCGGTAGGCCCCGAAGCTGGGAGGCACCACCATGTCGCCCAAGACGGCCAGGCGGCCGGCGAGCCGGAGCAGTGCGCGGTAAAGCTCCAGTGGCGTCGAGGCGCCGCAGGCCAAGAGGGCCTCCAGCGTCGGCAGCTCCGAGGTCAAGGCCGCGACCATGGCCGGGGCGTCGGTGGAAGCGGCAGCGCCAACGCTTTCCGAACCCTGCGCCTCCTCCAAAACGCCGGTCGCCTTGCGGCGGATGTCGAGCGCCAGGTCGGTCGCCTCGGCGACCAGGCTCTTAGCCAGCTCGAGCCTGGGCACCGGCGGCTGATAGGCCATGACCGCGAAACCATCATGGCGCTGTTCCAGTTGAAGAAGCGGAAGAGCGACGAACCGCGCCGGCGGCCGATCACCCAGCCAAAGCTCCAGGCGCGGTGCCAGAAGGGGCAGGTTATCGCCCTCATCGTCATGCGCCGGGCGTCCCTCGACGCTTCGGTAGCGGGCATCATGGTCGTCGAAGCGCCGGGCCCTGGTGACCACGGCGTGAACCCGTACTGGTCCGGCCCGAAAGGCCTCCTCGCGGCTCGTCAGCTCGACCGCCAACTCGCCATCGGCACCGGCGCGATCGATGATCAGGCCATCCGGCATGACCGCATCCAGGCGGTCGATCCGCAACTGCCCCTGCATCAGGGTGGCCCGATCAAACGCGATCGCGAGCACGCCCCAGTGAAACGGCATGACCTGACTGAGATGGTAGTGCGAGAGGGTATCGATCCGCTCGGACAAGCTTTGGAAATGCTCGGGCGCCAGAAGCATGCCGTCATGCCAGTCGATCGGCAGAGGCGGCAGTAGGGCGTCGGCCTCGGTCATCGGCGTCCTTTCCAAAACGGCATCTCGGGCTTTCGGCCGGCGTTTCTGACCTTGGTCACGAACGGGCTCTGAGATCGATGGTGTCGGCGCCCAGCACCAGGACCGGCCGCTGGTACAGATCGAGGCGGGCGCGGTGGGCGCCGGCGCGGCGATAATCGGCAAACAGGAAGGCGGCGACGGCGTCTTGTTCCTCGCCGTTGAGCCTGATCGGCGCCAGATGCTGGCCGGGAACGATCTCGTAGCTGCGCACAAGCGTCGCTTGCGGATCGTCGCGCAGGAGCTGCGCTTTGCGATCGAACCATTCGCTGGCGCTCAGATCGCCGAGCCGCCTGACCGCCAGAGGATCCCGCACGAAGACCAGATCGAAGGCCAGCGGAAAATCTTCGTTCAGGTCAAGAGCGACGTCGAACGCGATCTCCCGGGTTTCGATCTCGGGCCAGTCTTCCGACCAGAGGGAGCATCCGCAAAGGAGGTTCGCCAAGGCGAAGATCGCCACCTTTCTCGCAAGCATGCGTTACGAACCTCCATGGTCAATCGGCCGCCGGTCTAGCGATCTGTCCAAACCGGCGCCGGGACGATCGCGCGGCTCCAGGCGACAGCCTCGGGCCAGACAACCTTATAGCGACCGTTTTGAATTTGAAGAACAACCATAGGTTTTATATCATTCTTTCCCGTTTCGTCGAATCGGATTGGACCGAACATCGTTATGAGGTTGGTCGCGGCCAGAGCTTCGCGCACTCTCGGCCGCTCCAACGTCCCGGCCCGCTCGAGCGCTTCGGCCAGTGTCAGGACCGTCGCGGCCCCTTGCGCCGCTTGGTAGGGCGGCAGGTAGCCGTAGCGCAGATTGAAATCGACCAGGAAGGCGACCGAGCTGCCGAACCGGCGGTCGGGATAGTTGGCGTAAGCATCCCACTGGGAGGTGCAGAGAATGTAGTTCGCCGCATCGCCCAGCTTTTCGACTTCCGCGCCGTCGCAATGGGTCGCGCCCACGACCGGAACATTCAGCTTTCGTCGAGCCAGTTCCTGAACCGTGAGCAAAGTCGCCTTGGCGTAGCCGAAGACTAGGAGAATATCGGGCCGTTCAGCCTCGACCCGGTCGATCAGACCGGAAATCTCGGCCTCGTCGAAGGTGGCGGGCAGGGTCTGATCGACGATCAGATCGATGCCCGCGCGCTTCGCCTGGGCAATGACCGGCGCCTTGATCTCGTTACCGGCGGCGCCCGCCACGACCGCGATCGCCAAGGTCAGATCGGCCGGATTTCGGCCCCGGTGTCGGGCCTGCTCGATGGCGACCGACAGAATGCTGGTGAGATATTTATCGATGGTCGAGACCACACCGAACAGATGACGGCGATCATGGTTGTAGAGCGAGAGGAGCGCGCCGCCTCCCTGCACCAAGGGCATGGCCGAGGGCTCGGTCACCTCGGCAACGGCATTGATCAGCCCTGAGCTGAACCCGCCAAGCATGAAGTCCACGCCGCCCTCGATCAGCTCCCTCGCCGCCGCCTGGGCAACGGATCGTTTCGATCGATCATCGCGATATTCGATCGACAGGCGGTAATGGGTGTTACCGACCAGGACCCCGCCCTGTTCGTTGATGCGCCTGACAGCGAGATCGTAACCACGGGTCTGGTGCCGTCCCAATTGGGCGTGGCGCCCGGACAGGGAGACGACCGCGCCGAGAGTGATCACCTTTTGCTCGGGCGCTGCCGCCGGCGACGGACGAACCGCCGGTGCGGCGGCACTCGCCGGGCCCGCAACCGCCCAGGTCGTCAAGAACAACAACAGCGCTGCCGCGCCGGCACCGAACCGGCGAAACCCGTTCATGCGCAATTCTCCAATGTTTTCTTAGGTTTGAACGGCAGATCCGTTGTGAAGAGCACCCGGCGGGGCGGATCGATTGCAGCCAGCGTGCGATCGGTCCCTTCGCCTTCGGGATGGCGCAGCCAGGAAGCGACCCCGTTCAGAAGAGCGGGATCAGTCAATGTCGGCGTGTGGCCCGTGTCCGGCACCCGAAGCACGTCGCATTTGTGGCTTTGGACCATCCGATCGACGGTTTCCGGCAGTAGCGCATCGGAGCAAAGGCCGTGAACCACCAGCACGGGACAACGCAGCCTGTGCCAGTCCTGCCACTGGTCGTGATCTTCACCGGCGACGCTGCGATAGGCCGCGAGCGCCCGTGGATCGTGGCGGTAGATCCGACCGTCCTCCTCGTCGGACCATGTCGTCTGGTGAAAACAATTGATGAGCAAGGTCGCATCATCCACCGGTCCGTCATGTTTCTGGGCCGCGCCGCTGCGCGTAAACAGATCGATCGGCTGCCGGAAAACGTAGTGGCGTGCCACGGACTCGGCCCGGCGCGACCGGCGCTTTGCCGGAATGAACGGCCCGATATCGTTCAGGACCAGAGCGTGGACCAGGTCCGGACAGGAGGCGGCGATCGCCATGGCGACCGAGCCGCCGAGCGAGGATCCGACGAAGGCGACGCGGACCAGGCCCAGGTGACCGATCAGTTGCAGGACCTGTTCGATCAGCGTCTCGACATGGTAATCCCCCTGCTCCGGCAGCCAGCCGCTGCGCCCGCGCCCCAACCAGTCCATGGCGACGATCTGATGGTCTCGGCTGAGATGGGTCGCCAGCCGGTCGAAGCGCCGGGCAACGTTGGCGATGCCGCCGAGACAGATCACGGCTTCGCTGGCTTCGGGGCCGAACCGGGTGTAGCTCGCCCGCACGCGCCTGGGTTTGCGCAGCCGTTCGGGCGTGGTGATCTGCAACGCCGGCGGGTGGACATAGTCCCAGTAATGAGTGGCGACGTCCGGCGAAATCCTTGCCTGAATAAGCAAGGCCATCTCGTTGAAAGCGCTCCAGGTGATCTGATCGCGAGCGGTCACGCCGTGCGCCTTTAGTACCTGGTCGATAGCGGGATCAGCGGCGCTGAGGCGCCCTAGCTTGAACGTCTCGGAGACTGGCACGGTATTCGTCGCCGGGCCGGTCACTGGGCCGCCCCCTCGGCGCGAGCCTCGTCGGTGCCGCCCAGGATCACCGCGTATTTGATCATCGACATCGGCGGAAAACGCTCGATCCGGCGGGCCACGTCCATGTTGAGCATGAGCGAGAACCGGGACAGGCTTTCGATCGGACTGTCGATCGCCCGGACCTGACCTTCGAGAAGGCGCAGCGCCTTGAAGCCCACGAACTTGCCGAGCGCATAGTAGTTGCTGACCAGTCCCATCATCGCCTGCGCCTTGGTCAGCGGCCGCTCGGTGGCGGCGAAGGTCGCCAGATCACGGTCGATGGCCGCTTGTGTCAGGCTCCTACCGTGAACGGCGAGGAAGGAATCGGGTCCGATGTAAAGGGTCTGTGCGCCGGCTTCGGCGATCGCCGCGACCAGACCCGGAATCGCTTGCTGGTCCGGCTTTTCGTCCGCGCTTAGGGGGACAGGCCGCGCGTCCAGCGCAAAACCCTGTTTCTCGGCCAGGCGTTCTAGCGCTCTCACGTTGAGAACGCTGTTTCGCTCCTTGGGGTTGTAGATGACGCCGATGCGGGAGAGCTCTCCCTCATAGTCCTCGATGGTTCGAAGTTGGGCGTCGAGCGGCGCCAGAAAGGCCGTACCAGTGACGTTGCGGCCCGACGAGGCAAAATTGGGAACGATTTTGGCGCCGACCGGATCGGCGACCAGGGTGAAGATGGCTGGGATGTCGGTGATGTGCGTCTCGGGATCAACGCTGTCATGGGCGCCGACAACGCCTAAGGTCACGGATGTACCCCAGGTGTAGACGAGATCCGGCGCGAGATCGCGGATCTGGTCGACGATGTCGGGTATCCGCTTCACATTCCGATCAACGTTGAAGACGAAAGTTTCGACGGCGATGCCTTCCGCCGCCATGAACGACCGAAATCCCCGTTCGACCTCGGTCTCGCCGCGCCACAAGACCATGGCCACCCGATAGGGATCGTCGGCTGTTCCCTTGGCGGCCTGGGCATCGCCCGGAAAGCTGAAGAAAATGCCGGCCAGCACGAGGACGGCCACGGCTCTACGGGTTCCCGGACCGGAACCTCGCGGTTCGGCCGTCTTCGGCTTCCGTGCTGACGCCGATCCCAGAAAGACCAGAGAGAAACCGATCGCGCAGACCAACATGCCGGCGCCGAGCCAGCTGGACGCCTGCTCGGCCCCAGTTTGCGCGACCAGAAAAGCTGCGACCAACGGACCGAGGATTGCGCCCGAGCGCTCCACCAGCCGGTAGCGGGCCAACAAGCCTGCCAGCCCGCCAGGATCACTCGTGCCGAGGCCGACGGTGGTGGGCACGAGCGCCAGTTGGGGGGCACTGGCGAGCGCATGGCCGAGCCCCACCAGGGCAACGCCGGCTATGGCCGCGCTAAAGCTCTCAAGGTGCACCGAAAGTAGTGGACCGGCGCCGGCGAAGGCACATCCGAGCGCAACCAAGATCTCCGGTCTACCGAGCCGGTCGGACAATCGGGCCGCCAGCGGCGAGACCGCGAGAATGGCGAGCCCGTACAGCATCATCACCCGGCCCGTGGCCGACGAGGTCGATCCCGCCTGCTCGAGCAGGATCGGCACCAGGTAGAAGAGATAACCGGTCAACAGGAGCTTGGCCGGAATGGCGGCGAATAGAAGGAGGGCAGCGAGCCGGACGGTCATCATGCGCCCGACGGCGGGTTTAGCTGCCCGAGCTGCCTTGTCAGCCCGGGATTTCCGCTCAGCCGGCAGCAGAACTGCGACCAACAGCATCGACAGAAGGATCAGGGCAGCTGACAGAAGAAAGGTTTGGCGGTGGCCGATATGGTCGGCGAGGATGCCGCCCACCGACATGCCGCAGACGCCCGCCGCGACCACGGCGACGACGAAGAGCGCCATGGATTTGGTTCGGTTTTGCCCGGAACTGTGCCGGGCGACGAAGCCCTGGGCGGCGATGAACATGACCGCATAGGCAATCGCGGTCAGCGCCCGCCAGCCGATCAGGGCCCAAAGGGTCTCGGCGCCGGCGGTGCCGATGCATCCGATCAAGCCGGGCACCATGCCGATGATCAGGATCCGTTTGACCCCGAACCGATCGACCAGCCAGCCCGCGACAGGCGTGGCGCAGGCCACGGTCAGCATGAACAAGGTGATGGGAAGACCCAGGGTGAAGGCCGGATCGAGCGCGATCGACGGCTGGCCCATCTCCGCCGCATAGAGCGGCAGGAAGGACCGGGACAATTCCTCGGCGAACATGAAGATGAACAGAGGCAGCCGGATCAAAGCCGGATCGATCGGCTTGCTAGCCGCGGGTCGGCCACCGTCGACCGAACGCCGCCGGGCGATCCGAGCTGAAAACAGGGCCAGAAATTCATTGGCGATGACCACAGCCACGATCAGCACCACCAGAATATCGTAGCGGACGTCGGCCATCGTCGCCTGCAGATGGGCCCGGTCGACGCTCACCCGGACCTCACCATAGGCGAGATCGTCCGCTCTGAGGGGCCTCGTCACCAACAGATGATCGGCACCGGCAGCAGCGTCTTCACCCCGGCGATAGGCGGTCTCGCCGTCGATCGAGGTGATGTCGATGGCAGCGACCTCCGGGTGCGCGGCCCGCACGTCATCCAGGTAAAGATCGACGCCACGAAGCCGATCGAAGGGCACACCGAGCCCCGTCGCCTGGTCGACTGAAGCCGCCACCGCATCGGCGATGGCCGCCGATTTCTTGGTCAGCGGTTCGCCAAGCGCCCGCTCGAAGCTGCCGAAGGCGGTGAATGAAACCCAGAGCGCGGATACCGTCAGCAACGCCATGGCGACGATCACGAGCCGGAAGTTGGCGGATCCGGTCATCACGCCTTCTCCTCGCGCAGCGCCATGACCAGAACGCTTGCCGTGACCAGGCATGAGGCGATGATCAACGCCTCAACGAAGGCGTGGAGAAGGTCGTCCGACACGATCCGGGTGGCGGCTCTGAAATCCTCATCGCCGTAGCGCAGCACGACCGCGCCGGCGGGCACCCCAAAGCTGTTGGTGATCGGCAAGCTCAATTGATAACCGGCCGGATCAACGGCATGCCATCGACCAGGCGCTTGGTCCGCGCGGCTTGTAGCGAGCAGAGGTTCCGTCCCCGGCTCGCCTCTGGTGACAAGCGTCTCACCGGACGCGCTCAAGAGATCAATGGCGAGGATGTCCCGGTCCAAGCGCCGGGCATTGTCGAGAACGGCCTCCAGATGCTCCATCTGATCGAGAGCCAGCCCAACGCTCATGCCGTTTTCGATGACATCGACGATTTCGCGCGCCACCACCTCGAAACGGCTGGCCTCGAGCTCGACGAGCGTTTGCCGGAACTTGGCCAGGTTGAGGTAGGTGACCAGACCCAGCCCTCCCGCCAGAACGCCTAGAATTGCCAGTGCGGAAAGGCTGATACGGCCAAGGCTCATGGGCTTACTCAACGCTGAGATCGCTGGGTTCGAGGTCTAGCTTTCGATCCTTAACGTGCGGTTAGCTGAGCGGAGGATCCGGCAAAAACGACGACGGTTGGCCGGGCGCTTGACAAAGGTCTAGTCTGAAACACGCATCATAGAACCTTTGAAAAGAGCCGCCCCTTGGCCTCAACCCTAATCAAAAACGCCCGCATCTTCGACGGCGAGGGCCTGTCTTGTCCCGAAAACGGTTCGATCGTCATCGAGGGCGAGCACATCCGCGAGGTTGGCGAAAACCTCACGATCGCCTCGGAGGCCAGAACCGTCGATGCCGGCGGCCGGTTTCTCATGCCCGGCCTGATTGACGCCCATTTTCACGCGAACACGCCGTCATACGATTTCTATGCCACCGACCGGATGCCCAAGGCATTGCTCGCGGCCCATGCCGGAAAAATGCTCACCGACACCCTGCATCGGGGCTTTACGACCGTGCGGGATGCGGGCGGCGGCGACTATGGGCTTTGGGCTGCGCTTCAAGAGGGTTTGATCGACGGCCCCCGGTTCTTCTTTCCCGGCCGGGCGATCACCCAGACCGGCGGCCATGCCGACATGCGCCGGCGCGATTTCATCGAGCCCTGCGGCTGCGCTTATTCGGGCACGCTCGGCCAGATCGTTGATGGTCCCGACCAGATGCGCCATGCGGTCAGGGACGAATTTCGCAAAGGCGCCCATCAGATCAAGATTTTCGCGAGCGGCGGTGTTTCGACCGACCTGGCGCCCTTGTGGATGGCCCACTTCACCGACGAGGAGATCAGCGTTGCGGTCGAGGAGGCCGCCCGGCGGCGATCCTATGTCATGGCGCACTGCCACACCGATGACGGCGCCAGGCGCTGCCTCGAGCAGGGCGTGCGCACCATCGAGCATGGCAGTCTGATTACGCCTGAGACGGCGGCAATGATCGAGCGTGCCGGCGCGTTCGTCGTGCCGACCTTATCGGCCGGCAAGATGATCGCCTCCCACGCCGAGACGATCGGCCTTCCTGCCTCGGCTGCGGATAAGGTGAAGGAGGTCAGCGAATTGGCGAAGGCCGCGGTTGAGAATTGTGCCCGGGCCGGGGTGAAGCTGGGCCTCGGCTGTGATCTGCACGGTCACGATTTTCTGAAGAGCCAGGGCCGCGAGCTGATGCTGAGGGGCGAGATCCAGTCACCGACCGAGGTGCTTTGCTCGGCCACGTCCGTCAACGCCAGGATCGTCCGACAGGAGGGCAAAATCGGTGCGATTAGAAGCGGCGCGCTCGCCGACATCATCATCGTCGACGGCGATCCGCTCACCGATCTCTCGCTTTTCGCCCATCCAGAACGAACCGTTGCCATGGTGATGAAGGGCGGTCGGCTGGTCCGATCGAGCTTGTAAGCCCCGAGGCGCCGATCCTTTGCCTAGTCCACCTCGCTTCTCTGCATCGCCATCCGCTTTTTCAGGGCGCGCCCGAACGGGATCGGCAGCACGAAACCGATCACCGCGATCGCCCAGAGCGTCACCGCCAGGGGCGAGGAGACCAGAACGCTCCAGTCGCCGTCCGAGATGGTGATCGCCCGGCGCAGGTTCGCCTCCATGAGATTGCCCAGAAGAATGCCGAGGATCACCGGCACCAGGGGCACGTCGAGCTTGCGCAATCCCCACCCAAGAACCCCGAAGAGAACCATGACCAACAGATCGAAGGTCGAGCCCGAAATGCCATAGATGCCGACGAAAGAGACCATGGCGACGATCGGCATGAGGTGGCGGGGCGGCACCATGAGGACGCGCACGAACAGGCCCACCAGCGGGATGTTCATGGCAAGCAGCATCAGATTGCCGATGAACAAAGCCGCGATCAGGCCCCAAACGACGTCGGGGTTCTGCTGGAACAAAAGCGGTCCCGGCGTGATGTTGAGCGCGAGCAGCATGGCCAGAAGCACGGCCGTCGTGCCGGAGCCGGGCACGCCCAGTGACAGCATCGGCACCAGAGCACCACCGGCGGCGGCGTTGTTGCCGGCCTCGGGCGCGGCCACGCCCCGGGGATCGCCTGTGCCGAAAGTGCCGTCTTTGTCGGCCACCTGCTTTTCGGTCGAATAGGCGAGGAACGAGCCCAAGGACGCACCGGCGCCGGGTAGCACCCCGGCGATGAAACCCAGAATAGTCGATCGGGCCATCGTCGGCGTGCAGGCACGAAGCGTCGACAATCGCGGTGTGATTCGGCCGATGCCGACGGTTTCGCTGGGCGCCTTGCCGGCCCCCTCTCCCCGATGCTCGATAAAGATGAAGACTTCGGAGAGCGCGAACAGACCGACGATGGCGACCAGGAAGTCGATCCCGTCATAGAGATGGACTTCGCCGAACGAGAAGCGGGGAACGCCGGGCTGGCCGTCGACCCCGATCATGGCGATCCCCAGCCCCAGGGCGGCGGCGAAGGCGGCTTTCGCCTGGTTGGTCGAGGAGATCCCGCCCAGGGTCGCGAAGGCCAGTGCGAACAGGGCGAAATACTCGGCCGGTCCGAACAAAAGCGCCAGTTGCACCAAAAGGGGCGCCAGGAAGACGAGGCCCCAGGTGGCGAAGAAGGCGCCGACGAAGGACGCGATGCCGGAAAGCGCCAAAGCCTCGCCGGCGCGGCCCTGGCGCGCCATGGGATAGCCGTCGAGCGTGGTCATCAAGGCCGGCTCATCACCCGGAATATTCAACAAGATCGAGGAGATGCGGCCGCCATACATGGCACCGTAGTAGACGCTGGTGAGCAGGATCAGGGCCGCGGTCGCATCGAGCCCCAAAGAGAAGGCGAGCGGGATCAGAATAGCGACACCGTTCGAGGGACCAAGGCCCGGTAACGCGCCGATAACCGTTCCCAGAAAACAGCCAATCAGGGCGAGAAACAGATTGTTGAGCGTGAACGCGACCAAAAAACCGTCGGCGAGCGATCCGAGCGCTTCCATCGGCTCAGAAGCCGAGCGGACCCTCGGCAAGCGACAGGCCGAGGATCAGGTGAAACACGACGTAGATGCCGACCGATGTCAGAGCGCCGGCGAGGAGCGCTGTGAGCGGTGGTGTGCCCAACCGCCAGGAAAGGTAGGAGGACGCCAAGGCGGTGGCGATGACGAAGCCGAGCACGGGCAATAGGTAGGCGTAGACGACGAGAACCAGAACCGAGCCGCATATTTCCGCGAGCCTGCCGAGCGACGGCCAACTCGGCTTCGGGTCCGGCCGCAGCATGATGACCGCGCTTGAGAGGCCCAGGACCAGACCGATGATGATCGGAAAGCTTTTCGGCCCCACAGGATCAGAGATGAAACTCAACTGGATCTGGGTCGCCTGCCATATGAAGAAGGCGGCGAGGGCAAGGCCGATGCCACCGAACAGGCGGTCGCCCATGGGCGTGCTCCCGGGAGCGAGGGCGGCGCCGGCATCGCCAGCGCCGCCGCCGGTGTGGTGTTACTGGATCAGGCCGATCTGCTTGGAGAGGTCGGTGATCTCAGCGATGGATTCCGAGACGAAGGTCTCGAACTCGTCGCCCTGCAGATCCAGAGGTGCGAGACCGTTCTGGGCCATGACCGCTTTCCACTCATCGGACTGATAGACCGTCGCAATGGAGTTAACCCAGTAATCGTAAGCCTCGTCGGACATGCCGCCCGGCGCGTAGAAGCCGCGCCAATTGGCGCCGACCACGTCGATCCCCTGCTCCTTGGCCGTGGCGAACGAGCCGAAATCGCCCTCCAGCCGTTCCGGTGCCAGCACGGCGACCACCTTGATGTCACCGGAATCGACGAAGCCCTTGGCCTCCGACGCGTCACCGGTGAACGCCTGAACGGAGCCGGCCAGCAACTGCGTCACCGCCTCACCGCCGCCATCGAACGCCACATATTTGATCGTCCGCACATCCTCGACGCCGGCGGCATTGGCGGCGATCAGAACCTTCAGATGATCCCAACCACCGACCGCGGAACCGCCTGCCACGGACACAGCCGTAGGGTCGGATTTAATCTGCTCGAACAATTCCGGCAGCGTGTTGATCGGCGAATCGGCGCCAACGGCGATGATGCCGTAGTCGGCGCCGACGGTGGCAAGCCAGCGAACCTGGTCCATGCTGTTGCCGGGATAAGCGCCCTGGGCCAGGCGGGTCGCGGTCGCGGTCGACGCGGCGACGATCAGCTCATTGCTGTCGTTGCGCTTGTTGACGACCTCGGCGAAGGCGACACCGCCGCCACCGCCGGCGAGGTTGGTCACCTGGACCGACCCCGGAACCAAATCTAAATCCTGAAGGGTTTTTCCGACCTGACGACAGGTAAAATCCCAACCGCCGCCGGGCGCGGCCGGTGCTATGCATTCGCTGGACTGAGGTTCGAAGGCCTCGCCGGGTGTTGCGGCGAGAACCGATCCGAGCAGGACGCCCAGGCCGGCGCCCATGAGTTTTGTCGGCATGCGCATGATTGCGCCTCCCTTATCTTGATTGCTTACATCAGGACGCGAGCGCCCCTGGTCCTGGGGTCCAGCTTAGCGCATCGCGGTCGCGACTGCCACGAACGCTTATGGGAACGCACCATAGCGCGTCAGACCGGTCCCACGGGAAACCTGCTTGCCGGCATCGACTTTCGTTCAGTCGAACAAATGACAGAAAACCTGGCGCGAACCGATGGTGAGGCCACGGGGTTCCTCCTCGGCGCAGCGCTCATGGGCCATCGGACACCGGTCACGGAACCGGCAACCGGAGGGTGGATTGCGGGCATCGGGCGCGCCTCGCTTGATCGGCAACGGGTCGTGGGACTGGTCAGGATGGGGCTGTGGCACGGCGGCGACCAGGGCCTTGGTGTAGGGGTGGAGCGGTTCCCGGACGATCTCTTCGGTCGGGCCGTCCTCGACGATCCGGCCCAGATACATGACGATCGTCCGCTGGCAGACGTAGCGGACGAGCGCCAGATCATGACTGATGTAGATCGCGGTCAGGTTGAGACCTTCCCGAACCTCGCGAAAGACGTTCAGAACACCGGCCCGAACGCTCACGTCGAGCATGGAGACCGGCTCATCGGCGACCACGAAGCGAGGCTCCAGTATAAGTGCTCTCGCCATCACGATCCGCTGCAACTGACCGCCGGACAGATGATGGGGGTAACGGTCGAGAAACTGGGACGGCTCCGGCAGGCGAACCCGCTCCAACGCCTGTTCGATCATCGCTGCTCGCTGGGCCTTGGGGATCTTGGCGTTCTCCAGAGGCTCGGCCAGCGACTGGGCGATGGTGAAGCGCGGGTTCAGCGCCTCGAACGGATTTTGGAAGATCAGTTGCGCCTGGGTCCGAAACGTTCGGAGCGCGTCGCTTTTGATCTCGGCCAGATCTTCGCCGTCATAGAAAATCCGTCCGCCGGTCGGCTCCTGAAGCTTCAGGAGCAGCCGACCCATTGTGGTTTTACCGCAACCGGACTCGCCCAACAGACCGACGCTTTCGCCGGGAGCAAGGGTGAAATCGACGCCGTCGACGGCTTTCACCACGGTCGTGTCACCACGAAGAGCGGACAATAAGGGATTGCCCACGCGAAAATGCATGGTCACCGCTTGCGCCTCGATCAGGGGCACGCCGTTCACGCCATGGATGCCCAGGTCTCAAGCCGGGCCGCCCTCTCCGCCAGCGTCTCGGCCTCGTCGACCCGGTGACAGGCGGCAGCATGGGCCTTGTCGACAGTCTCCAGGGTCGGTTTGGCCTGACGGCAGAAATCGAGCGCGAAGGGACAGCGCGGGGCGAACCGGCAGCCGGCGGGTGGCTCCAGGAGACTGGGCGGTGCTCCCTCGATCGGGGTGAGCACGTCCATCGCCCCTTGGAGATCGGGAAAGGCGTGACAAAGCCCCATCGTGTAGGGGTGGTAGGGCCGGGTCAGTACGGTCCGCATGTCGCCGGACTCGACGACACGGCCCGCATACATGACGACGATCCGATCGCAGACATAGGCGACGACGGAGATGTCGTGGGTCACCAGGATCACCGAAATGCCGAGCTGGCGCTGCAGGTCGAGCAACTGGTCCAGGATCTGGCGTTGCACGATGACGTCCAGCGCGGTCACCGGTTCGTCGGCGATCACCAGCTTGGGCTCCAGTGCCAGGGCCAGGGCGATCGCCACCCGCTGGCGCATGCCGCCTGAAAACTGGTGCGGAAAATCGCGCAGCCTTTGCGGCTCCAGGCCAACCATCTCGAAAAGCTGTTCGGCCCGGACCCTGGCTGCTGAAGTGGCCATGCCGCCCCGTTGTTGAAGGACCTCCAGGAGCTGGGCCTCGACCCGGTAGACGGGATCCAGCGAATTCATCGCCGACTGGGGAATGAACGCGATGTCGCGCCAGCGAAGCTGGTTCATCTGGGCTTCGCTGAGCTTCAGCATGTCCTGGCCCTGGAAAAGCGCCTCGCCGCCGGCGATCCGGGCATTTTTCGCGATCACCCGGGTCAGCGTCCGGGCGACCGTTGTCTTGCCGCAACCGGATTCGCCGACCAGGCCAACGATGGCGCCTCTGGGCACTTCGAAGGTCGCATCGTCCACCGCCACGAGTTCCCGCTCGCCAATGCGATAGGCGACCTTGAGGCCGGAAAGGGCGAGAAGCGGCTCGCTCATTCCTTCAGCTTCGGAAACAGTACTTCCTCATAGCCCCGGCTGATGAAGAAGCCGGCGACGACCACCAGAATGATGCACAAGCCCGGTGGCACGAACCAGTAGAAGGCGCGGGTCGATAGCGCCTGGCTGGCATAGGCGTCTTGGAGCATGTAGCCCCAGCTGATGGTTTCCGGATCGCCGAAGCCCAGAAAGCTGATCGATGCCTCGGTCAAAATGGCCCAGCCGATGGCGATTGAGCCATAGAGAAAGGACAAGGGCAGAATGTTGGGGGCGATGTGGCGGAAGACGATTTTGAGATCGGAGGAGCCGACCGCCCGCGCCGCTTCGACATAGGCCCGGGTGCGAAGCGTCAGCACCTGACTTCGGATCACCCGGCCGGTGTCGCGCCACAGCACTAGCGCCATGGCGAAGACCACGTTCCAGATCGACGGCTCGAGAAACGCCGCGAGCACGATGACGAAGGGCAGGAACGGGATGCCGAAGGCGATATCGGCGAGCCGCATCAAGATGATGTCGATGATCCCGCCGAAATATCCGGCGACCAGGCCGACGACCGTGCCGATCACGGCGACCATGGCCGCGGCCGTAACCCCGATCAAAAGCGCCGATCTCGAGCCGTAGATGAGTTGCGAATAGATGTCCCGGCCGAGACTTGTGGTACCGAGGATGAAGCCGTCCTCGCCGGGCCGGCGGTCCGAGGCCAAATCGTAGCTTTCGGTGAACAGAATCTCAGTTGGGTCATGGGTCGCCAATTGATCAGCGAAAATCGCGACCAGGATGAAGACCGCGTAGATCACCAGACCGGCGATGGCGAACGGATCGCCGGTCGGCAGGTGCAAACGTTCGAAGAGACGGCCCAACAAACTCGGTCCGCTCAGCGTTTCGCTCGCCACCGCGCTAGGCATGGGAGATCCGCGGATCGAGGAGACCGTAAAGCAGATCGGCCAGAAGGTTCATGAGCACCACGACCACCGCGATCATCAGGAACGCACCCTGGGCCAGGGGATAGTCGCTGGCCGAGACCGCATTGACCAGTTCACGGCCCAGTCCCGGCCAGGAAAACACGGTCTCCACCACCACATTGCCCTGGATCTGGTAGCCGACCGCGATCGCGAACGAGGTCATGATCGGCAACAGCGCATTTCGCGCCGCGTGGCGGACGACGACGGACCATTCCGACAGGCCCTTGATCCGGGCCATGGTAACGAAGTCCTCGTTCATGACCTCCAGCATGTTGGAGCGCATCAGGAGGAGCGGCAGCCCCTGGCTGTAGATCGCGAGCGTCAGCGCCGGCAGCGCCAGATGGGAGAGAAAATCGGCAGAGGTGTAGAGCTGGAACAGGCTCTCATACTCGGCGCCGGGGCTACGGGTGCCACCGGCCGGAAACCAGCCCAAGGAAAAGCTGAAGATCGCGAGCAGCACCATGCCGAGCCAGAACTCGGGCATGGCGCGGGTGGTTAGCACAACCGGGATCGAAGCCCGCTCGGCCATGCTGCCGCGTTTCCAGGCGAGCCAGGAGCCGGCGATGATGCCGAAGGCGTAAGCGATGATCAGCGAGGTGAAGGTGAGGACAAGCGTGTTCGGCAATAAAGCCAGGACCCGTTCACCCACCGGCTGGCGATAGAAAAAACTGTCGCCGAGCTCTCCTTGGAGCAGGTTCCAGAGATAGACGAAGTATTGCTCCCAGAGCGGCCGATCGAGGCCGAACTTGGCCATCAGCGCCTGCTGCTGCTCCTGGGTGAAGGTAGGGTCGATATAAGCCGCGAGCGGATTGCCCGGCATCAGCCGGAACATCAAAAACAAGATGGTGGCCACAGCCCACAGCACGAAAACGAGCTGGAGCAGGCGGCCACCGATCTGTTTCAGACCGAGCATCCCTCGCCCGGGCGCGTGAGCTACTCGGCCAAGGTCTCGCTTTGGCCGTCGGGATAGTGGAGTTCGCCACCGACCACCTCATAGCCGGCTTCGGCGAGGATGGCCTGCGCTGCTTCGAGCCCGGTCTTCATGTTCACCGTCTCCTCATTGTGCCAGAAGCCCAGCGCCGGAGAGACGACGGAATTGGATTTGACCGCATTGCCCTTGAACGCGGCGCCGACGATCAGGTCGCGGTTGATTGCCGTTGAGAGCGCTTGGCGGAACGCGGGATCATCGAACGGCGGCCGGCGATTGTTGAAGGCAATGTAGCGAAAGCCGATATCGGTCGTCTTGACGATCTCGAGGTCGCCATCCTCCGCGGCCATGTCTTCCAGGATCTTCGGATCGCCGGTGAAATCGGCCAGGAAATTGATCTCGCCCGAGCGCAGCATGCCGAGGGCCGCTTCCGTGTTCGGCACGATCCTCAGGATCCAGCGCTCGGCCTTGGGCGGCGAGAAATGGTCCTGGTTCGCTTCTAGAACCACCTCTTCATTGGTCGTCCAGGACGCGAAGCGATAGGGCCCGGAGCCGACCGGCGCCTCTTCCTGGTAGCTTTCCGCGTTTTCTTCCTTGGTCGCCAAATCGGCCAGGATCGGCTCCCAGACATGTTTCGGGATCAGGTTGAGCTTGGCGAGCGTGCCGGTGGTGAAGGCCGCCGCCGGCGTCGTCAGATTGAAGCGAACCGTGCGGTCATCGGTGGTCTCGATGCTTTCGATATTGCCGACAAAGGGTTGGTACATGGGCGCCTCCTGGCCCATGGCCGCCTCGAAGGAAAACTTCACGTCTTCCGCGCTGACCGGCTCGCCGTCATGCCAGGCCATGTCGGGGCGAAGCGTCACGTCGATCGTGGTACCGTCCACCCATTCAAAACTCTCGGCGGCCCAAGGCTGGGGCAGACCGTCCGGACCGATCCGCAACAATCGATCCCAGACCAGCTCGGTGATCCAGCTATCGGTGGCGCCCGAGATGAACAAGGGATTGATCGCCTGAATATTGTCCGATGAATTCAGGATCACGTCCTTCTGCTCACCCGACGGCTCGATACTGATAAAGGTCCAGGTGTTGCGAATGCCGATGCCGCCCTGCTCGACCACGCTGTCCGGGTTCCAGACGGTCTTGTCGTAGGCGAAGGTGTTGAAGGGATGGGCCAGCATGACGTTCGGCTGATCGGCGGCCAGGATTTCCTGGGCCTGGTAGATCAGATCCTTGCGCTTGGCCTCGTCGGTTTCGACCCGCTGAGCTTCCGTGACCTCGTCGAACGCCGGATTTGAGTAACCGACGAAATTGTAGCCATCGGCGGCCGTGGTCGAATGGAACAGATTGTAGATGATCTCATCCGGATCCGAACGTTCGGGCCGGCCCACCATCTGCCAGCCGGTCATGTCCCAGGTATCGCGATTGTACCAGACCAGATCGGCCATCTGCTCCCAGGGCATGACCTCGACCTTCACGTCCAGGCCAAGCTTGCGCCACTCCTGAGCGATCAGCTGGACGAACTGGAATTCCTGGGGCTGGGCCGCTTGCGGCCGGGACAGGATCGAGAGCTCCCGGATCTTGTCGCCGGCGGCGAGACCCGGGGTGGCCAAGCCCGCAAAAAGCGTGGCCGCCACAACCGACTTGAGCACGGTCTTCATAGGTGATGTCTCCGCCGTGATTTTTCGTTCGTCTCATTCCGCGTTCAGGCGACGCGTTTGGTGCCCGCCGCGGCCGCCGCGATCTTGGCAGGTGTCGGCCACGCCGTCTTGGAATGGGCGAGGCCCATCGAAACCAGCATTTCCGCATGTTTGAGTGCTGCCCTGCCGGCATTGATCGCGGGCGCACCGACCTCGATCGAGATTTCGTCCGCCAGGTCCATGAACGACATGGTCATGCAGCCGAACAGGAACGCGTCGGCGCGGTCCTCCCGGACGCAGGCCCGTGCTACCTCGATCAACCGGCTCTTGGTCGCTGCCGGATCTTTCCTCAGATCGAGAACGGGGATGTTGGTCGCGCGTACCGACGCAAGCTTGTCGCGCACCCCCGCCTTGACCGCCAATAGTTCCTGGCCGGCGATCAGGCTGTCGAAGATGGTGAGCACACTGAATTTGTGGCCGAGCGATGCGGCAAGCAGCATGGAGCTTTCGCAGGGGCCGATGACCGGCATGCTGACCAGTTCGCGCGCCGCCTCCAAACCCGGATCGCCGAAGCAACCGATGATCGCGGCGTCAAAGCCGTCCCGTTCGCAGGCGACGATCGCGTCGAGCGTCGGCGGTATCGAGAGCATCTCTTCATAAGCCGACTCGATCGAGCTGGGACCGTCGGCCACGTCCAGGGCGCGCACCTCCGTGCCCGGAAACGCCCACTCGTTCAGAAGCTGTTCGCGGCGCCGGACCTCGGCGGCACCCATCGGTCCCTTCGACATCGGACCGGGTATCACGTAGGCGATGCGCATGGCGTTCCCTCCGCGTTGCCCATGCTTGACGCAAACGTTTCATTCAATAAAACACTGTTCTTATATTCTGGCCACGCTAAATCAGCGCAAACCGCTTGGCAAGCGCCGGCCAACGGGTTGGCAAAGGAACAAATCGTGACGGAAGAACGGGATTATCGGATAGCGGCGGTGGACCGGGCAATGAACGTGTTGGAATCGTTGGCCGAAAAACCGGAACAAGGGGTCTCCGAACTGGCGACCAGGCTGGCGATGACCAAGAGCCTGGTCTTTCGCATTCTTCAGACCCTCGAGGTCCGGGGATTCGTCGCCCGCGATCCGGATCGTGCCGTCTTCTCGCTGGGCTACCGGATGAGCGTGCTCGGCGAACGCGCCGGCCACGAAAAGGGGCTGGTTCTGGCCGCCCGGCCGGTCATGGAACAGCTCCGCAACGAGACCGCTGAGAACATCAACCTGGTCGTGCGAGACGATACCAGGGCTTTGGTGGTGGCGACCCGTGAGGGGCGCCACTCCATGCGTTTGTTCGCCCAAGCAGGCCGTCACGGCCCTCTTCATGCCGGTGGCGGTTCGCTGTTGCTACTGGCCTTCGCCCCTGATGCCGTTCGCGAGATGGTCCTGAACAGTCCCCTCACCCGTTACACCAGCGATACTGTCACCGCGCCGGCCAAACTGCGCCGGACCCTGGCCCGGATCCGCGACCAGGGGTGGAACATCGCCCAGAACGACCTGGACGAAGGCGCATTTTCCATCGCCGCGCCGATCACCGGTGTGTCCGGTCAGGTGATCGCCGCCATTTCGGTGGCGGGCGCCCTGGCCCGGCTCGACGACGATCGGCGAGAACATCATCTGACGGCTGTGCGCCGGGCCGCCGCGCGGATCTCGACCAAGCTGGGCGTTGGCATCGACACCCTTGAGGACCGAGCCGCTTGAGCCCGCTCTTGAGCGCTGCTATTCTCTTACAGCAAAACAATGTTTCATTGAATGAAACAAAGCCTCGGTCGTTCGCGCCGGCGCTGCTTCGGGAGGAAGGCTGATGAACGAGCATGAGCAAGCGGTGCTGGCCGACGCCAGCCTCGATGAACCCTGGGCGCTGGTGGAGAGTTTCGCGACCTTCAAGCGTGAGCACCCCGCTGACGTCGACAGGGGCATGGACGAGGTTGTGGAGCGCTTGCGCAATCACGGCGTCGAGGTCTCCGTTCACCAACCGACACTCTTTCTGTCGCTTCCCGGCGCTGCTCGGGTCGAAGCGGACGGCGTCACCTTCCGGGCCAAGCCGCCCGCCTACAGCCTGGACGCAAGGGGCGGTTTGACCGGCAAGCTGGTCTATATCGGCGCCAACCAAGCCGACGACATAGACACCATCTTCGACAAAAAGCTGGACCCGAGCCGGGACGTGCGCTCGCAAGTCGAGGGCAATATCGTCATCTCCGAAGGCTTCGCCAGCCCCGGCATGATCGCCCAGTTCGAGGAGCTGGGTGCCATCGGCGTGATCGGCATCAATCCCGGCGTCGATATCCATTGGGGTATCTGCACCACGGTTTGGGGCACGCCGGATCTGGACGACCTGCCGCGCAAGCCGAAGGTGGTTTCAGTAGCGGTCAATCAGCCGGACGGCCAGAAGCTGATCGAGATCGCCGGTCGCGGCGGCTCGGTCACGCTGTTTACCGAGATGGAGGAAGGCTGGTTTTCCTCAAAGCTTCCGGAAGTCTTTATTCGAGGCACCGACGAGCCCGAAAAATACGTTCTGCTCCACGGTCATCTCGACAGTTGGGACGTGGGCGTCGGCGACAATGCCACCGGCGACGCCACCATGCTCGAGGTCGCGCGCCTGTTGTGGAAGCACCGGGACAAGCTGAAACGCTCCGTGCGCATCGCCTGGTGGCCGGGTCATTCCACCGGACGCTATGCCGGCTCGACCTGGTTTGCTGATCAGTTCGCCATCGATCTCGAGGAGAATTGCGTGGCCCAGGTCAATTGCGACAGCCCCGGCTGCCGTTGGGCCACCGAGTTTTTGAACCTGTCCTTGATGAGCGAGACCGACGCCTTCGTCTCGGACGTGATCAAAGAGGTCGCGGACAAACAGGCCTTCGGCGAGCGTCCTCACCGGGCCGGCGACTACTCCTTCAACAATATCGGCATCAGCAGCTACTTCATGCTGTCCTCGACCATGCCGACGGCGCTACGCGAGGAGAAGGGGTACTACGCCGTCGGCGGCTGCGGCGCCAACATCGCCTGGCACACCGAGAACGACACGCTTGAGATCGCTGACCGCGACATGCTGCTTCGCGATATCAAGATCTATGCGCTAGCGGTGATGCGGAACGCCAATGCCGATTTGCTGCCCTTCGATTGGCGCGCCACCACAGACGAATTTTTGTCGACGATCGAGCGCTACCAGCAGGATGCGGGGGACCGGTTCGATCTTTCAGCCGCCAAAGAAGCGACCCGGAAGCTCAAAACGGCTTTGGAAGGCTTTTATCAGCAGGCCGAAAGCAGAAAGATCGAACGCAAAACCGCCAACCAGACGATCCAGGATCTGGCACGCATTTTGGTGCCGATCAACTTCACCCGCGAGGCCCGGTTCCGCCACGATCCGGCGCTCACCGTGCCGCCGCTGCCAACGATTGCCACCGCGAGCGAACTCGCCGGCCATGGTGAGGACACGATCGGTTTCGCCAAGACCCAGTTGGTTCGCGGCCAGAACCGCCTCGTTTCAGCCCTGAATCAGGCAAGACGCCAGGTCGAGGCGGTGACCCGGTAGCGGAAACGGCGTCACTGGCCCTTTAGTGCCGTATCGAAGATGACCACGGCGAAATGGCAGGAGGCAGCAGCGAGGACGAACCCGTGCCAGATCGCGTTTTGATAGGGCAGACTGGTCCACCGATAAAAAATCACGCCCACCGAGTAGAGCAATCCACCAGCCACCAAGAGGATAAAACCCTCCATGGAAACGGCGGCGACGAGGGGGTCGATCGCGAACACGATCGTCCAGCCCAACAGAAGATAGACGGCGATCGACAAGGCCTCCCAGCGGGTCGGCCATATCAGCTTGAAGAGGATGCCGAGCGTGGCCACCGACCAGACATAGATCAGCAGGTTTTGGCCGAAGGACCCGCCGATCGAGATCAGCGCGAACGGTGTGTAGGTACCGGCGATCGCGAGAAAGATGGCGGCATGATCCAGCCGTCTGAAGAAGGCCTTCAGCGGTCCCTGCCACCACATGTTGTAAAGCGCCGAGCACACCAGCATGGCCAGGATGCCGAAGATATAAACGCCGTGACCCATGGCGTAGGTTATGTCGGATTGTTCGATCGCCAGGGTTAGCAGGATGGCGCTGGCGACAACGCCGAATGTCACACCGACGATGTGGACCACACCGTCGGCGAAACGCTCGGCCGAGCTGTATTGCGGAAAATCCATCTCTTCCAAAACTGATGCAACGATGTTGAACGGTTTTTCGCTCGTTGGCCGACGAAGACCGGCGCTTCAACCATCTCCGCGACCTTATTGAATAAGCTAGGCATGTCTTCAGCCGGTGGAAAGCCATCGCTCCGCCCCGGCCCATGGTCGTCCCTGTCATGTGATGAGGATTTAACTCAGAGCCTCCTGGTCGGGCTCGGGCTGCGCGCCTGTTTCCCATAAAAAAAGGGCCCGAACCTGTTCGGATCGGGCCCAAGGCGGGGAACGAGGAGACTAGCCTGTGGGGGCGTCGATCAACGTTTCCAGGGACGTGCCGGTGACGCCGGTCAGAACCGCCAAGTCGGTGAAACCACTTTCGTCGGTGCCGACCTGAACGATAGTATCGGTACCGTTGTCTTCCAGCGCCACCACGGCTTCGAGCTCGGTGCCGGCATCGAAGCCTTGGAGCAAATCGTCGAGTTGGAGGACGTCGATCCCGACCTCAAAGTCGATGATGGTGTCCACATCGCCGTTGCCGGTGTCCCCCAAGACGAAGGTGTCGGCACCATCACCCCCGCTCATCGTGTCGCTTCCGGCGTTGCCAACCAGCACATCGTCACCGCCGAGACCATTCAAGCCATTGTCGCCCGCGTCGCCCAGAATCACGTCGCCGCCGACGGAACTGCCGTTGACGTTCTCGAAATTGATGAAGGTGTTGATCGATGCGCCTTCGGCGATGCCGTCGCCGGTTTCGTTCAGGTTACCGGCGACGCCGGCCTCGAAATCGACGAACTGACCGACCCCGAAACCCTGGAGAAACAGGATGTCGGTGCCGCCGCCGCCATCGACGAAGTCGGTGCCGCCGAATGGATGGAGGGCGTCGTCGCCGTCGCCGCCGAGCAACACATTGTTCTGGATATTGCCGAAGATGGTATCGTTGTAGGCTGTGCCGACCACGTTCTCGAAATCGTCGAGGATCTCGACCCGGTCGCCGTCCGCGGTCTCAAGGAAGCCAAAATCGCTGAGGCCCGGCGCGGTGGAATCGCTGTTCTCATCGGCCGGCTGGAGAACACCCTGATTGTTCTCGTCCAAATCGACCAGGACACCGGTGTCGAGTTCGCCCAAATCGAGCGTATCGCCGGTCGCGATGTCGGCGGCACTGACCGCCGGCGCGTCGTCGGCCGTATCGGCGCCGCCGTTCAACTCGAGATCGATGGCTTGAATGATGTCGCCGACAAGGGCGATCATGTCGTCGCCGCCATTGCCATTGACCTCGAGCGTCTCGGTGGTGCGGATGTCTAGGGCGAAGGCCCCGGCGCCGCTTTCGAAAGCGTCGCGTTCGAAAGCGACGCCCCGGCGGGCCTCGGCGATCGTGGCAACGTCATTGCCGCCGTCCGCCAGGTTCACCTGCTGACGGTCGTGGCCACCGCCGCCGCTGATCAGATCCGAGCCGTCACCATTGTTCCAAACCGAAATGTCATCGCCACGGCCACCGGCAATGAAATCGTCACCTGTATCGCCGATCAGAAGATCATCACCGCGGCCACCGATCAGGCGGTCATCGTCGGCGCCACCCCGAAGCAGGTCGTCACCGCGGCCGCCGACCACCAGATCCTCGCCGGCGTCGCCGAACAGATCATCGTCGCCGCGGCCGCCAAACAGACCGTCGTCGCCCTCGCCACCGATCAGATCGTCGTCACCCCGGCGACCGATCAGAAGATCGTCGTCATCCGTGCCGATGATCTCCTCGGCCCGGCGACTACCGAATTGGATTCTGGTCCAGTTCCCAGAACCGTCGTCACTCCACCTGGAATTGTCGTCCATGATCCGCGTTCCCTTTGCCAGCGTTCACCTGTTTGCGTGCCGCTTCGATCGGTCACGCATGGCGTAAGTGCCGCCGGGCGCGGATTTGGTTTGGTTTTTTGTCAGTTAATTTTTTCGGGACGGGAGCTCTTGCTCATTTCCGAGCGAATGGCTCAGCAGGAAGCGGGTCCCGGAGGGCTGATCAATCGAGCGACGACCTGGCAGGAATCGATCGTCGGATCCGCGGACGGCCCCTCGGGATCGGTGACCCCTTTCCGGAGCGCGGCGTAGAGTTCTCCCGGCGTCAGCCTCGGTTCCCGTTCCAAGCCAAGCGCCGCCATGCCGGAAACATGGGCGGCCGCAATCGAGGCGCCCGAATAAAAATCGTAGCGGCCGTTCGGCGCCGTGCTGATGACATCGACCCCCGGAGCAGGCAGTGGTTGCCGCGATGCGCTCTGGGTACCGGCCGCAAGGCCCGCTGTTCCGACCGGTATGACGCCTTCCAGCGATGCCGGAAAGGATGCCGTCGTTTCGCCTGCATCGGCGACGACGACGATCGCGCCCCGATCGATGGCCGCACTCAACAGTTCCGCCAGAAGAGGATCGTGCGGGCCGGAGAGGCTGAGGTTAAAAATCTGTGCGCCGTCGAGCAAAGCGAAATTGATCGCCTGGGCCAGGGAGAAAGTGGAGCAGCGGCCTCGGCCCCCATCCTGCCAACAGCCGCGAAGGGCAAGCAAACGGGCGTCCGGCGCCACCCCGACAATGCCCTCACCATTGGCGCTCGATGCGGCGATGACGCCGGCGACCGCGGTTCCATGAAGCTCCTTGCTCGGCACCGCGTCGGCTTCGTCCACGAAATCCCTGGCCAGATCGATCTGCCGTTTCAGGTCCGGATGGTCGATATCGATACCTGTGTCGACGACCGCGATCCGAACACCTTTGCCGGTCGCCAGGCGATGGGCATTCACTGCATTGATGTCGGCGAAACCGGTTTGCAGGAGGAAATACTGGTCGCGGTAACCGAGCACGTCGAAGCGCTGCATCCGCTGCACGGTTCTGACGCGTTGATCGCGCGCTAAGCGGAGCCGCAGCGCTTCCACCTCGACGCCGGCGTTCACACGAAACACCACGCAATGGATATCGATCGAGCGGAGCGGCCATTCGGCGACCCTCTCGATCGGGTGGTCGATCTCCAGCCGGCGGACCAAAGCGTCCAGGACGGTCGGGTCTGCAAGAGCCATGGTCACGATCACATGACGGTCGTCGGCGACGGCCGGCGCGGCTGTCCGGACGAAGGTGCCCTGGTCGTCCTCGGCAACTTGCTGCGCGCAGGCGGCCATGAAGATGGCAATCGCGACCACCCAAAACCGGGGTCTCATGGCGTTTCAATCACCGTGACGAAATCAATTTCGGGCCGGTCGGCCAGCGCGGCGGCAATGCTTGCCCGATCCTCGCGCCCTTTCGGCCGCAGGGTGTAGATCCCGCCCGGCGAGGGCCCTTCGAGAACCTCAAGATCATGGGCCTCGAACAGATCCGCCAAGGCCTCGACGCCGACATCTGGCGCGGCCTTGAGCCGGATGTCACCCGGCTCCGCGACCGAAGGCTCGGTGGTCAGGGTCTGAAAGGGCGCCGTGGCCGTCGGCCGCGTGGCATCATCCGGCTGCTGGACCACGAGGACAAGCGCCGCCGCCGCGACAGCGCCAAGACCGGCGGGCCAGACCAAAATCTTGCCTGCGCGCAACCAACCGGTCAGCCTTCCAAGCTGGGAGCTGCGGGTTTGGATCCTGTTCCGCGCCGGGCCGCTCGTGTCGATCCGCTTTCGGATGTCAGCAAGCGAGCGCTCCACCTGCGAATCCAGGATCGCCAGCGAGGAGACACCCTCGGCCAGCCGCCTCTGGGCCGCGACCTCTGCCCGCAGCGCCGGATCTCTCGCCATCATCTCGTCGATCGCTTCCATCTGCCAGGGATCGAGCGTCCGGTTTACATACCAGGGGATCAGATCCCAGGCCTCCTGGTCGCTGATCGGCGAGTGTCCGCCTTCAACCGTCATCATCGCCCCGTCCTTCTTCATGTTTTGCAAAACCGGTCAGAATCTGGCGAAGCTTCGCCCGGGCACTGCGCATGCGGGTCTTGACGGTGCCGACCGGGCAGTCGGCGATCTCCGCGATCTCGGTGTATTTGTAACCGTGGAGATAGGTGAGTTCGACGATCGCCCGCTCCTTGGTCGGCAAACGGTCCAAGGCCTTGGCGATCTGATCCCGCAGGATCATGGCCTCGACGCCGGAGCTGACCGGCTCATGGTTCGTCTCATCCAGCTCAACCGCGTTCTGCCCGGCGCCGGTTCGCATCGCCGCTTTCAGCGCCTTGCGGTAGGCGATGCCGAAGATCCAGGTGGACGGCCGCGACGCGCCCCGAAAATCAGCCGCCCGTCGCCAGACCGTAAGCATGGTGTCGTCGACCACCTCTTCCGCCAGCTCCATGCGGCTCGTCATCCGCAGGACGAAGCCGAAAACGCGCTTGTAATAACGCCGGTAAAGGTTTTCGAACGCATCGCCGTCGCCGGCGGCAATCCGGCGCAAGAGAAAGGTGTCGTCTTCCTCAGGCGATCGCTGGCCCGAACCGGTCGCCGGCACCAGCCGGGCCGACACCGCTCCTGATTTCGTCACAAACCCATCCTCGATCGTCGTCGCGAAATGAAAAGTGAGTTCCCGCGCGCATCGAAAAGGTTCACCTCGCCCGACGCGATCACGCGTTCGTTACCGGAACCCTGGCGACCCCTCGCGCCTGGCTTGGCCCTGACGCCGATCGAACTCAGTCGGGCCGGTTCTCTCCGGCGGTTCCATCGGCCAGGGCCGCGTCGATCCGATCGTCGGACCAGCCGAGTTCGCTCAGGATCTCGCGCGTATGCTCGCCGACCAGGGGTGCCGGACGGCGGATCGCGGGCGGCGTCTCGCTCATCGAGACGGCGGGGGCCACCACCTTGACCTCGCCCGCCACCGGATGCTGGTAGCTGTCGATCAAGCCGATATGGCGGACCTGGGTGTCGTCGGCCGCTTGCAGATGGGTTTTAACCTCGCCGCACCAGATGTCCGCCTCAAGAAGTGCGTTGATGAGCTCACCTGTGGTCCATTTATGGGTTTCATCGGCCAGCGCGCGCCAGATCTCATCCCGCTTCTCGAACAGGGTCTCGGGATCGTCGTGGACCAGAAGATCGTCGTTCCCGAGCACGCCCACCAGCTTGGCGTAGGGGCTCATGGCGATCGTGACCCAACCATCCTGGGTCGGATAAACGCCAAAGGGCGCATCCATGCCGGGGTGGCCGATACCGGACTTGGGGCGTTCGAAATCCTCACCGAAGTTCATGGCCATCACCATCTCCTGGTTTTGGTGAGCCAGCATGCCGGCAAGCAGATTGACCTTCACCTCCTGGCCCAGGCCCGAACGTTCGCGCCACAAAAGCGCGGACAGGATGCCGTAGATCATGTTCATGGCGCCGATCTGGTCGGAGAAGCCGGCGCCGACCGGCACCGGCGGACCGTCGGCCGAACCGGTCGCGGCCATGATGCCGGTGAGCCCCTGGATCAGCATGTCCTGGCCCGGTCGGCTCACATAAGGCCCGTCCTCGCCATAACCGGACCCCGAACAGTAGATGATCCGCTCATTGACGGCGCGAAAGTCCTCATAACCGTAGCCCAGCCGGGCCATCACACCGGGCCGAAAGTTCTGGACGATGACATCAGCCCGCTCGGCCAGCGCCATGATCGCCTCCTTCGCCGTGTCCGCTTTGAGATTGAGCGCGAGCGAGCGCTTATTGCGGTTCCAGGCCAGGAAATTGGGGCTTTCGGAGCCGCCGATCCATTTGTTGCGGAAGGTCAGCGAGCGGAACAGATCACCGGCGCCGGGCCGTTCGATCTTGATCACGTCGGCGCCCATGTCGGCGAGGAGCTGGGTGGCGAACGGGCCCTGCAGGAGATGGGAAAAATCGAGGACCGTAATCCCGCTGAGCGCCTTCGGCATGTCGTTCATGGCTGTCCTCTGTCGTCATCCAGGCCGTCCCGGGCGGTGGCCCTTGCTTCCCGCCAAAGGATTCGAACCCGGCTCAATGTTTTTTCGGGCGCGTCGCGAGCGGCGAGCGCTTGGCGAATGAGCTCGCCGGCCCGGCTTTGAAAACGGATGTAGCCGTCAAATCGCGGCCGCAACAGGGCGGCTTCGGCGGTGACAAACGTGCTCCGATAGAAATGGCCCCATCGCTCGTTCACGGTCTCGTCGCGCCAGGCCGCCCGCGCCGAGGGCTGTCCGCCATTTGCTGGAAGAAACCGGGTTTGGGTCACTTCGTCCAACAGCCAAGCGATGTGTTCCAGCAGCGCGGCACTTGGCTCAGAGCGTTTGGTGAAGGCGATACCGGTACCGCCCAGAACGCCACCATGGCCTCGGGGCTCCCGTGGCGTGTCCGAGAAGGCGACCTTGCTCGGCGCATGGCCGGCAACGGCGTAGGTGACGTAGCCGAAGACCAGAGGCACCAGAACCAGATCGTCGCCTCGGGCCATCCGCTCCAGAAGCGCGATCGGGTTGAGGTCGCGGCTTTCGGGGATGGACACCGAATGGAGCTTGTGCATCCGATCTAGCGCTGCCAGCGCCGGCTCATCCGGGAGGAGATCGTCGCCCCGCGGCACCGCGCCTGAACTCGCGGCAAGCGAGAACCAGGTGAGAAGCGCGTGAGGTCCGGCGATCGAAAGCGCGATGGGGACGGCTTCGGCGACGCTCATGACCTCGTCCCAGGATCGGGGCGGATCGGCGAGGCGGTCCGGGCGCCTGGCCATGACCTGGGTCGCCACATCGAGAGGCAGGGCCCACACCCGTCCCCGCCAGGCATAGGAAGCGAGCGATGGCCCGATGCTCTGGGCGCGCCATCGTTTCAGTTTTTCGGGCTCATAGAGCTGGTCCAGGGGGATCAGGCAATCGTCGGCCACCGCCTCGCCTATATGCGGGTGATCGAGAACTAGGAGATCGTAGGCCGCTGCCAACTCCGCGATCGGCGCGCTCTCAAAACCCTCGAGGGGCTGTTTGTCCCAGTGAAGAAGCGGCGTGGGCCGGTCTTTGTTTGCCAGGCGCGCCGCTTCGGCCAGGGCGTCATAGCCCCGGGGGTGGTCCCAGGTGAGACCGGTGAACTCCGCGCTCAAGCGCTCGCCTCCCAGAGGGGCCGGGCGCCCTTGTCCATCTCGACGCGCGTGATGTGCCAGCGGCCGAGATTGGCGGTGAACAGCCTATCGCCATCGAACGCGATGTTTGTCGGATGACAGAAAGTGTGGGCGGTCGGATCCTCGATCAAAAGCCTGGTTTCGGATCCGTCGGACGAGATCCGCAACAGACGAGAGGGCTCATAGCAGCCGACCACGAGATCTCCGCTGTGATCGAACGCGATGCCGTCGGGCAGTCCCGGCAGGTCACTCGCAAAGGGCGCTGCCTCGCCCGCTTCCCCGTCCGGCAGGATCGGGATCCGCGTTATCTCGTATGCGAAAGTCTCGCATACCAGAAGTGCGCCTTTATCCATGGCTAAACCATTGGCGAAGTTGAGCGATTTCTCGTACCAAAGCCGGCCCTCGCCGGTGGTCAAATCATAAGCCCAGATCCCGGGGCCCGGCTTTCCGGAAGCATGAGAATCCGAGACCAGAAGCCGATGCCGCCGGTGATCGACCAGGGGAAAGTTGGGGATACGAACACCGGGCTGGCTGAACCGGGTCAGCTCCCGGCTCTGAAGATCGAGCCGGAAGACGGCGGCATGCTTCAGATCGCAGACGAAGCAGGCCCGGTCGCCGTCAAAAGCCAGACCAAGCGCGAAGCCGCCGGTCGATGCCACCTTCTCCATGGTCCCGCCGTCAGGCGCAATGCGGAGGATGTCGCCGTCCTGGTTGCCGCACCAGATCCAGCCGCCCGGGCCGACGGCGACCCCTTCCGGATGGCTGAGCTTGGGCTTGGAGAAGATGCCGTCGAAGAAGACGGACGCCCGCTCGAGAGGCAAGATCGGCGAGCTCCGGGATGGTACCTTGCTACTCAAGACAAAAAATCCGGATCGATCGGCAAGGTCAGCGTCGCGCCACCGGCCTCGGTCAGTGTCAGACGGCCCTGATCGATGGCGATGTCTCTAACCGTCCACCAGCCTGCGGGACGGGGCATGGCGCCGATGACGTGAGCGACCCGATGCCTGGTGCCGCCGCCCAAAGCTAGCGCTGTCTTGACGCCGAGGCGGCGGACCGGATTGTCGCCCAAGGCCTGGGCATGGCTGCCCATGCCAGCGGTGCAGCCGTCCTCGATGCCGAGCACGCGGGTGTGGCGCCGGGACCAGGGAGGATAATCCCGGCCGCCATTCGACATCCAAAGCATGGTCACCGGCAGCACGGCCGGATCCTTGAGGATGAAGATCAGGTCGTCCTCGACCTCGCGGATGAGCGCCGTCCACCCCAGATCCTGGCATGGCGCTTCGACCAGCGTCACGAAATCCTCATTCAGTTGGCCAAACGGGACCTCGCGGAGATCGCAAGTTCCGCCGTCGGCGGTCGGAAAGGCGCCGAGGTCCGAACGTTGCGCCGGGTAGGCCAGGTGATGGCGCCCCGGCTCCAGCGGCGTAGGCGGCGTCATGGCCGCCTGTTTTGGGGAGACCGAAAGGCGGGCCGCGCCCTCGCTTCGCACCATCGGGTGATGGGCCACCGTCAGCTCGCCGGCCCCGCCCTCGATCAGATGCGTCTGATAGAGGATCGGCGCTTCCTCGGTCAGCCGCAACCGTTTCTCGATCCTTGCGCCCATGACCCGGCGATCGAGCACCAGTCGGAGGTCGTTTTCCCCCGCTTCGATTGCCGTCCACGCGCTGTTGGCGCTCCAGCCGTGGGCCGGACCGCCCTCCACGTCACTGGCGCCGAAGGGCGCGCAGAAGAAACAGCCGGCAAGATTGCGTTCGATCGGCAGCAGCGTTTCGTCGTTCTGGACCGCCGGATCATCGAGCCAGGGCGCGCTGTGCAGCGGCCGGATTTTTCGGTCGCCGCAATCGAAGCTGAGCTGGCGAAGATTGCCCAGCGCCAGATCGAGCGCCAGGTCATGGCCGCCATGGCTCAGCGTCAGCCAGCTTCTGCCATTCCCAGCCAAGATCATTCGCCCCTAATGGCAAGGCCGCCATCGACCCGGACCACCTCGCCGGTCATGAACGCCGCCCGCGGCGAGGCCAGAAACAAGACCGCGTCCGCCACCTCACGGGCCTCGCCAAACCGGCCGATCGGATGGGCCTTGTTCCAGGTCTCGATCAATTCCGATGGATCATCCAGATCATCAAAGATCTTGGCGTTCATCGGCGTCATGATGGTGCCGGGGGCGACCGCGTTGACCCGGATGCCGGCAGGCGCCAGGTCGATCGCGGTCTGGCGGGTGAGCGCGTTGATACCGCCCTTGGCCGCCGCATAGGCCGGCCACCCCTTGAAGCCGATCAGCCCCTGGACCGAACTCATATTGACGATGGCGCCGCCGCCCCGGCTTCGCATGGAGGGCACGCACACCTTCATCCCCCGCCAGACGCCGGTGAGATTGGTGTTGATCACCGTCTGCCAGCGCTCCTCGTCGATCTCGTCGACAACACCGTTGAGTGCCCGGGCGGCATTGTTGACCAGAATGTCGACGCCGCCGAACCGCTCGACCGCCCGTGACGCCATGGCTTCCATGGAAGGCAGCGAGGCGACGTCGGTCTCGACGAACAAAGCCTTGTCGTCCAGCTTCCGTTCCAGGGCTTGGCCTTTGCCTCGATCGATATCGGCGATGACCACCGAGGCGCCGGCAGCGACGAACGCCTCGACACAAGCGGCACCAATGCCCATGGCGCCACCGGTCACGACCGCGACCCTGCCGTCGAACTCGCCCATGGTCACTCCCCCTTGAAGTCGGGCGCGCGTTTCTCAAGGAACGCGTCGATCCCCTCCTGACCATCTCTCGTACTGTAGAGTCTGAACAGGACTTCCTGTTCATAGCTCTTGGCCGTTTCGATCGGCGCGTCCAGCCCCTCGCGCAAGAGCCGCTTCATTTCGGCCTGCGCGAGGGGTGCCACCTTGAGGCAGGCCCGGGCCCGCTGGAGGACGGCTTCGCCTAACGCGTCCGCCGGCACCACCTCCGACGCGATCCCCAGCGCGTGGGCACGGGTCCCGTCCAGCCGCCAGCCAGCCAACATGAGATCGGACGCGGCATATTTGCCGACAGCCCGGACCAGCCTTTGGGTGCCCCCTCCCCCCGGATTGAGACCAAGCCGTCCCTCAGGCAGACCGAGCTGCGCGGGCTCGGCGCAGAGGATGATGTCGCAGCAAAGGGCGATCTCGAAGCCGCCGCCCAGGGCAAAACCGTCGATCGCGCAGATCACCGGTTTCGGTAGCCGTTCGAGCTTATCGAACACCCGGCGGCTGTTCTGCTGGTAGGCGATGAAAGCGGCTCGCCGGTCGCCCTGATACTCGGCGATATCGGCGCCGGCGACGAAAGCCATGCCGCCGGCGCCGCGAAGCACCAACACTCGGACGGTCGGATCTGACGCCGCATCATCCAGCCCTTGGTCAAATTCCGCCATCAGAAGCGTGGATAGCGCGTTTAGCTTGTCGGGCCGATTGAACAAAAACTGGCGAACGCCGGGGATCAGCTCGGAAATTTCGATCAGGGTCATGGTGTCATCCCTTGACCGCGCCGGCGGTGAGGCCGGCGACGAAGTAGCGTTGCAGGAAGAAGAAGACAGCGATCACCGGCAGCGAAACCATCACCGATGACGCCATCAGCTCGCCGTAGCGAATGCCATACTGGCCGATGAAATCGTTGAGGCCGACCGGCAGCGTCCTCATCTCCTTGGTCGAGGTGAAGGAGAGCGCGAACAAGAACTCCTGCCAGGTCACGACCAAAACATAGACCGCCGTCGCGATCACGCCCGGGCGTGCCAGCGGCACGATGATCTGGAGGAAGATGCGGACCGGTCCGGCCCCATCGATCGCCGCCGCTTCCTCCAGCGAGATCGGCAGCTTGGTCAAGAAGCCCCGGAGCATCCAGACGGCGACCGGCAGGGTCACGGAGACATAAGCGATGATCAGCGAGGCGTAGGTGTTCAGGAGGTCGGCGCTGCGCATCATCTTGTAAATCGGGATGATGATCGCCGAATGGGGAAACATCTGCGCCAACACGACAAGAGACATCAAGAACGTGACGATGAGAAGCTTGGTCCGGGTAAAGCTGTAGGCCGCCAGGAGGCCAAGGGTCACCGTGATCAG
Source organism: Geminicoccaceae bacterium (assembly GCA_050331695.1). Classification (GTDB taxonomy): domain Bacteria; phylum Pseudomonadota; class Alphaproteobacteria; order Geminicoccales; family Geminicoccaceae; genus JBHJGP01. Next base: position 33,818 of record JBHJGP010000016.1, on the reverse strand, counting down.
AACGGTCGTGCCGGAAACGACGACCGAGTTCAGAAAATAGGTTCGGAATTCGGGCCGGAACGCGGTCACATAGTTGGCGAGGGTCGGTGCCTCGGGCCACAGCCGCGCCGGGATGGCGAAGGGCTCGGTCGCCGGCTTCAGGCTGACCGACACCATCCAAAAGAACGGCAGCAGCACCAGGACGGCGAGGAGGGTCTGCAAGAAGGTCAGGCCGATGCGGGCCGAAAGCGGCGGGGTCATGGCGTTCGGCCATCGCCCGGTCGGCGCTGAGCCAGCACGTAGAAGCTCACCAGAATAGCGAGCACCAGGATCGACACGACGCCGTAGGTGGCCGCCTCGCCAAAACGCAACTGACCGAAACCGGTCTCAAAAATCTTGGTCGGAAAGATGTGGGTGCTGTTTTGCGGGCCACCCCGGGTCAGCACCCAGACCATGTCGAAATAGTTAAAGGTCAAGATCAAGGTCAGCACGACATTGACCACGATCACCTCGCGGATCGCCGGCAGGGTCACATGGATCAGCCGACGCACCGCGCCGGCGCCGTCAATGATCGCGGCCTCGATCTGCTCACGATCGACGGTCTGGAGCGCGGCCAGATAGATCAATGTCGAGAACGGAAAGCCCTTCCATACCGCCGCGACGATGACCGCTGCCATGGCCGTGGAGCTGTCCGCCAGCCAGGCGGCATTGTCTTCCAGGAGACCGGTTCGGATCAGGAGCGAATTGATCAGACCGAGCTGGGGATCGTACATGAAGCGCCACAAAATGGCGGCGACCACGCCAGGGAGGATCCAGGGCAAGAGCACCACCGCCCGGACCAGCCCCTGGCCCGGCAGACCTTGGTTTAGAAGCAGGGCGGCGAAGAAACCGAACAGGTTCTGCAGAATGACGACACCGAGTGTCCAGGCAATCGAGTTCCAGACCACTTCCGAGAAATCACGGCTGGACAAGACGCTCTCATAGACCGCCCAGCCGACGAATTTGGGCTCCGGATTGATGAACGAGGTCTGGTAGAAGCTCTCGATGACCGTGCCGATCATCGGATAGTAGAGAAGCAGGGCGAGCAGGATCAGCGTCGGCGCCAGAAACAGCCAGCGAAGCAGGCGGTCATTGCTCGCCATCGACGTCCCGATGCGCTTTCGGCCCCACCAAGTACCGATCAGGGCGGGTGCCAATCGGCCCCGCCCTTCGGTCTATCACCCGCCGAGCGCGTCGATCGCGGCGCAGGCCTCGTCGGCCGCCGCCTGGACGTCCGAGCCCGAGAACACGTCTTGGGAGAGCCGCATCTGGATATCGGCCACCTCGAGATAGCGTGCCGAGAGGGGCCGGGGCGCGGCGTTCTCCAGATGTTCCATGATCACGCCTGGTCCCTCGCGGTTCGCGTCGAGAAAGACGCTGGCCGCCGCCTTGTTGGCGGGGATCAGGTCGACGACATCACCATTCACATCGTCGCGGACCATGAACTCGATGAATTTCCAGGCTGCGTCCTTGTTCTCCGAGCTCTCGAACAAGGCGAGGTTCCAACCGCCAAAGGTGCCGACCGGAGTCTTGCCCTGGGGCGCGGTTCCGGCGACGAAACCCCAATTGATGTCGCTCGCCTGCAGCGTCGGTTGCTCCAGGGCCGGCCAGAATTCGATCGCCAGCGAGCCGTTCAAGAACAATTCGCGCATGTCGCCTGAAGAGGCGTTCAAAATGCCCTCGGGCGCAAACGGGGCGAGTTCCTGCAGATAGGTCAGGGCCTCCACCGCCTCAGGCTCGTTCAGCGCACAGGATCCGTCGTCATTGAGGACCCGGCCACCATTGGAAAAGACGAAACTGTTCATCACGACCACCGTGTCCTCGCCGCGATGGCTGAACAGACCGACGCCGAACTTGCCGTCACCGGTCAGCGCTTCGGCGGCGGCGCGAAGACCGTCGAAGGTTGTGAGGCTTGCGGGCTCGACACCGGCGGCGTCGAGCAGGTCCTGGTTGTAGAAACTGAACTGCCAGACATCGACGTTGAATGGGATGCCGAACAGTCCGTCATGGTAAAGCGCGCTGTCCCACGCGCCGGCGAAGAAGGCGTCGCGCGTAAGGCCGCCGGCGGCCGCCCGTTCCGAAAGATCGGCAACGGCACCCGCTTCCGCGAAGGCGGCGACCCAGATCTGGTCGAGTGTAGCGATGTCCGGCGCATTACCGCCCTGGACCGCGGTCAGGAGGCGTTGCTGATATTCCGGGTAAGGGATGGTCGTGACCTCCACCTGAATGTCCGGGTTCTCCTCCGTAAAGCGGTCAACCGCCTCCTGCTGGAATTGCGAAAGGCCGCTTTCGGTCTGCTGATTGTCCCAGAATTGCAAGGTGGTTTGACCGTGCGCGCCTCCGGCGACGGTGATCGCTCCCACGGCAAGCGTCGCCAGAACCGTCTTGTTCATCTCTTCCTCCCCTGCGCCGCTTGCCGATCGACACCGGGCGCCTTTGGTTTTTGTCAGCGTCGCATCAAGCGGTTCCATCCCTGGAACGGCGTGCGTACGGCAACTTTCGGAGGCTAGATTAGAGTCTTCGCGAAGCGATGCAAAGCTGACGGTTGGGGTCTTTGAAGCGGCGCTGGAGGACCGGGCCAGGCGGTGAATGGGTGAGCGGAAGCCGGGGCGGCCCCCGCTCACCCTCCGATCAGCTGGCGATCAGCTCGATGAAGTCGACGCGCAGCGGCTCGCCGGCGTCCGCATAGCCCTCGAACTTGATGACGTCGCCTTTGTCGATATCGACGTCTCGGAACGTCTTGGTCGCCTTCGATTTCTTGTCGACGAAACGGGAGTCATCCTTGTCGTCCCAGTCCCACCTGCCGAGACGCTTGCCGTCGACGGTCAGTGTCGCCCGGCTTTCACCGTCACTCTCATCGAAGTAACCAAGGACCAGATCATAGACATCATCGGGGCCATCGAAGACCTCTTCCAAGGTCACCTTGTTCTTGTCCTTGGCCTGAACAAACTCCTTGGACGACGCGTGCGGGTTGCTCTTGACGAACGCATTCTTCTTAACCTCGAAATCTTCAGCTTCGATGATCAGTTTGGACGAAGACGACGAGGAAGACTGACCGCTCGTCTGCTTGCCGGAGATCTGCTGCAGGTCGAGATAATCGGCCCGCAACGGTTCGCCGTCATCGGCCCGGCCGGTGAAGACGATCCGGTCGCCGTCGTTGAGCGTGACGTTGGTGATCTTGTGGGTCGTATGGGTGCGGGAATTGGCCTGGCTGCTGCCGAGACGCTCGTCCCATGTCCATTGGTCGACGGTCCTACCATCGACTTTGATCGCGGCGGTGGCCTCGCCGTCCTGCTCGTCGAAATAGCCGAGCGTCAGATCGTAGACCCCATCCTCGCCGCGGAAGGTGAAGGACGCGTCCGCCTGGTCATCGTCACGGGCCTGAACATAGGCATCGTCAGATGCCGCAGAACGGCCGCTGATCACCCGGAAGTCGTTGAGTGACGCGAAATCCTCGAGTTCAATCCGTTGTGCAAGCTTCGACGATTTGCCGGATCCAGAACCACCACCGGAACCGACCGCGAGATCAAAGCCGGTGATGAGGCCATTGATGTATTCTTCGATGTTGGTGTAGCCGTCACCGTCATTGTCAGCGTTGGCGTCGTCGGAAAACCGATCAAGACCGTAATCTTGCTCGAACCAGTCCGGCATACCGTCATCGTCACTGTCTTTCGGTGCCGACGCACTGCGGTGTGGCAGATAGCCGCCAACTTCGTCCGGACTGTCGATCAGGCGCCCGCTTCGGTTCTTGACGGTGTTGACGATGCGCTGGTCGATGGCATCGAGCCCCGGCGCGCGCGCGCCAGCGTTGGCAAGTACGTAACTCTGCACCAGGTCCACGTCCATCGGCTTGTAGCCACTGGTGGTGAAGACCTCGTAGTTCTTGATGCTGCTGCTGTTGGCCGCGGAGCCGCTGGCGATGTCGTTCTCAGGGTCGTTGTCGCTGGTCCGAGTGTGGCCGCGGTTATCCTCGAGGAAATATTTGTAGGAGCTACCCTGCTTTTGCAGGCGAACCGGCGCCCGATCGGCGGACGAGGGGCCGCGCAGATAATTGTTGCCGATGACGTGGACCGACGCACCGCCGCTGACGTCGGTTGGAACCTCGGTACCGACCGCGCCGTAGTTATAGATCAGATTGTTGATGACCTCGGCGGACTGGACGCTCTTGATGGTCGGATTTCTGTGCTCGTTGTGGGCAAACAGGTTGGTGATCAGCGAAACTCGGGAACCGCCATCACCGATTAGCGCGCCCATGCTATGGTCGCCTTCCGGATGGATCGAATGGTTCAATCCCTCGGCGACGATATTGTTGGAAAAGGTAATGTTGCGGACACCGTTCCAAGTCGCCAGGTTTTCGTCTGTCGCCCAGGTGATGGAGTTGTGATCGACGATTACGTCTTCGACGGTGGTGCCGCTCTTGCCGACCGAGATGCCATCGCGATCCTTGGGACTCTGCCCGCCATGGTCGTCCCCGGGGCGGACGTGCAGGCCGCGAATGATGACATCGTCGTCGACGACCCGCAGTCGAGCGCCACGGACCGTGATACCGTCGCCCGGAGCCGTCTGGCCGGCGACCGTGACGTCGCCCTTGATCTCGATCTGGCTTTTGAGATCGATGATGCCGTTGGTTTCGAAGACCACGGTCCGAGGGGCGGACAAATCTTCCAGAGCCCAACGAAGAGAGCCGTGGCCGCTGTCGTTGAGGTTGGTCACCTTAACGACGGCACCTCCGCGGCCGCCCTCGGCGTTGGCCCCGAAGCCAACCGCGCCGGGAAAAGCCTTCATCGGCGGATCCCCTTCAGGCTCTGGAAGCGGAGATCACTGCCGAACGGATTCGGCGCGAACGGTCTGCACGTCGGCGGATGGGTCATCGTCGAGCACCGGTCAATTGTTATGAGGTGATGTGAATGGGACGTTCCGAAAGAAAGAGCCGCAGGCCATCATGACAATGGACGAACTCTCGTTTGGGTTTAGTCCCGCTGAGGAACATGGACCTCGGGAGCCTAACCAAGCGCACCGCCATTACTTGCCGTTTTACAATGACTTGCCCGGATCGGGCCGACCTCAATTTGTTCGGATGAAGTACCAATTGGCACCTTCCACGTTTGGTAAGCCATAAGGACTATCCACTAGGCGGCGAAATCGCGTACAGGCCGGCCATGGCGGCGTAGCTCCAACATCCATGCCTCCAAGTTTTTCTCCTTATGGTTGATTTAATGCAAGTGAAATTGCCTATTGATTGTTAGAATTTTCGCTGGACAAAACATAAAGGAAGCCAGAATAGGCTTATTATCTTATAATAAGTATTTTTTCTTATGTAAAAGTCGCGGATGCTATCCTGCCTGGATGGGCGCTGGCGTACTCAAATACTCAAAATGTTGACTGTCTTCAGACCGCCGGTACCGTTTACAGGTGAATTCACGGGCAGGTCATCGCCGTCGGTCAGGGGCGAATTCGCCTCGAAATTGAGTAGACCATTGGAATTCAGCGCCCTTTTTACCATTCAAACCGCTGTCGTCGTCCTTTCAACCTCACCATTTTCAACTAAAATGCGAACTTAAAGAGATATTACCCGCCATCTGATTGAATTTGTGGCAATAAAACCACGTGTTGACGAAATAAAAGCGGCTGCTATTCCGTCCGCGCCCTGATTTAAGCGGTGCGATGGGACGGAGGACGCGGTGAATATCGGTTTCACGGCATATACATTGGCGGGCGTTGATATTGAAAATCCGACGTCCCTGGAATTTGGTTCGGACGGGCGGCTCTATGTCTCCCAGCAAAACGGCCTTATCCAAGCTTTGGAGGTCACCGAAGGCACCGGGCCCGGAGGCGAACCGACCTTCACGGTCACCGGTACCGAGAACATCGGTGTGGTCCAGGACATCCCTAACCACAATGATGATGGCTCCACGAGTTCGACCGCCAATCGCCAGATCACGGGCATCGCAACGTCGAGCGAGACCGACGGCAACGGCAATGAGGCCGTGGTGCTTTACGTCGGTTCCTCCGATCCCCGGATTTCGATTGGTGAGGACAGCAATCTCGACACCAATTCCGGCATCATCAGCAAGCTGACCCAGCAACTGAACGGCGCCGGGCAGCCGACTGGCCAGTGGGATATCGTGCACCTGGTCCGCGGTCTGCCCCGGTCCGAGGAAAATCACTCGGTCAACGGCATCGAGATCGTCACCAACGCAGCGGGTGAGGCGGTGGAATTGATCGTCGTCACCGGCGGCAACACCAACAACGGCGCCCCCAGCAACAATTTTTCAGGTACGCCCGAATATGCCTGGGCGAACAGCATTGTCCGTATCGATCTCCAGGCGCTGGACGGTTTCGATACTCGCACCGACCCCGAAGGCGAAAGCTATCTCGTCGATCTGCCGACGCTGGACGATCCGACCCGCAACTTCGGCGGCGGCGCCGACAGCAACGGTTCGGTCAGCGAGGTCTTCGGTGGCAATGACGGCTTCAACATGGCCAAGATCACCGACACGGTCGAAGCCTCCGTCGGCGGCCAGATTCAATCCGTGACCAATCCGATCACGATCTTCTCGCCGGGCTACCGCAACGCCTATGACGTCGTGCTGACCGAAGCCGGCAATATCTACACTGTCGATAATGGCCCCAATGGCGGCTGGGGCGGCGAACCGGTCGCCTGGGAGAATTCGGGCCAAGGAACCGAGCCGGCCGACAATTCAGCCACGGTCGTCGATGGCGATCTGAGTGGCGGTGATTGGCAGACGCTTCGATCGACCAACATCTTCAACGACGCGGTTGGCTCCGCCGGCACCCAGGACCAGCTCCATTTCGTCGGCGAGCTCAATGACGCGTTCGGCATTTACGGTGGCCACGCCAATCCGATTCGCGCCAGCGTCACCGCCGATCCAGAAGACTTCACCGACGCGGAGATCGCACCGTTTCTGCCGCCGGGCGTCAGTCCCGGCAACGCGACGCCCCAGGAACTGGACGATGCCCGTTCGGCAGCCTTCGCCGACTACCAATCGAAGCTTCTGATCAACTATAATGAGCAGACGGACGGTGTTTGGATCGACGCGGGAACGCCGCTGCCTGGCGACTTCGACGAGGTGGTCGAGGGTTATGCCTGGCGCGGTCCGAGCGGCGGGCCGAGCCTGGTCGACGACGAGGGCCACTCGATCGAATCGTCCCTTCTCCGCCCCACCGAAGAGGATGCGCTCGCCAATTTCGTCGCCAGCACCAACGGCCTCGCCGAATGGACCTTCGACGACGCCTTCGACGGCGAGCTAACAGGGGCGCTGATCGCCGTCAGTTTCGACGAGACGGTCAGTCTGTTGAAATTGAACGCCGCCGGCACCCAGGTCATCGAAGCCCAGGTACTGCCGGTGGACGGCAACAGTCCGCTTGACGTTGTTGCCCAGGGCGAGGGCGAGGCGTTCGAAGGGAGTTTCTGGACCGTTCAATATGGTCCCGACACGATCCAGGCCTGGTTGCCGTCAGCGCCGACGACGACCATCGATACCGACCAGGACGATGACGGCATCGAGGATACCGACGACCGGTTCGCCGGCGATGCCAGCGAAGGCACCGACGCCGTCCTGAACAATGGCGGCACGCTGGTTTGGACCTGGGAGCCGACGGGACAGGCACCGCCCGGTTCACCCTACGAAGCGCCGATCGACGAAATCGGCTTTATCGGCGCATTCGCCGATCTCCAGACGCCGGCGCACCGGGCGATATTCGGTGGCACCGACGGCTCCGAGCTATTGCAGGATGGGTTGATCACCGATTCCAATTGGAAGTTCGGAGGCGCCACCGGCCGGGTCGACATCGAGGTCGCCGATGACGGCTCGACCGACGACAATAGCCAGCGCGAAGCCACCCATGTCGGCTTCACCGTCGGCGACAATACGTCCAGCTACACGGTCGATGTCGCGACCCGCAACATCTTCACCTACGGCGCCAATGAGAGCGATGGCAAGGAGTTCACGGGCGGCGAGCGTGCCGGCATCTATCTCGGCACCGGTGATCAGGACAATTTCGTCCAGATTCTCCACGGCATGGTCAATTTCGGCAGCGCGCAGAACCCGTCCTGGGCGCCTGGCATCGAGGTTGGCTTCGAGGTCAACGGCACCTATTCGGGCGACACCTACGCACTCGCCGGTTTGGACAGCGGTCCCACCAACGGCCTGGTACAATTCCAACTCGAGGTGGACGCGAGCAACGGCACGGTGACGCCCAAATGGCGGTCCCTGGACACGCCGAATGTGCCCGAGCCCGGCACCGGCCCCGCCTTCACCACCGGCGACGCCGTGACGACCTCCGGCAGCCTGCAATCGGTCCTCACCGGCGATTTCAGCGTCAACGGCAAGGAAAGCGGCATCGCGCTCGGCTTGCTGGCCACGGCCGAGGCCGGCGATGACAGCTTCGGCGCCAGCTGGGAGCCGATCACGGTGACCTCGACCGCGCAGGCAGCCGGTGCGTTTCGGCTGGAGGCGGAAGACTTCACCTCGCTTGACGGCTTCCAGGTTGCTTCCAACGGCAACGCCTCGGAAGGTCAATTCCTGCAGGCCGAACCCCTAGCGATCCAGAGCATTGCCACCACCGGCTTCACCGGTCCGAGCGACACCTACGACGTCACCGTGGGTTACTTCGACGAAAATGACGGCGTCTCCGAGCTTTCCCTCATCGTCGACGGCACCACCGTCGACACCTGGTCCTGGGATCAGGATTTGGGTGCCGGCTTCGCCACAGCGGCGACGGCCACGACCCGTCTGATCCCGGACGTCGCGATCGATGCCAGCAGCGTCATCGAGCTTTCGGGGGTGGCCGACGATGGCGAGCCCTTGCGCGTGGATTTTCTGGATTTCGATCCGGATGGGGGCGGATCGACGCCCGGCGACACCGAAGCACCGACCGTGAGCGGGGCCGTCGCCAACGACCTTTTCGCGACACCCGCCTCGCCGGTGACGGTCGCCATCACCTATGCGGACAATGAAGAGCTCGCTGCCGCGTCTTTCGACACGAACGATATCACCGTCACGGGTCCCAACGGATCCGTCAATGTCAGTGACATCGCCGTCGACACGAGCGGAAACGGCACGCCTCGGACCGTCACCTACACGCTCGATGCGCCGGGCGGTGACTGGGACGAGGCGGATAATGGCACCTACACCATTGATTTGAACGGCGGCGAGATCGAAGACACGTCGGCCAATACGGCGGCGGCGATCGACGATCTTGCCAGCTTTGAGGTCGCCATCAGCAGTGGCACCCCCCAGGCGTTCAGGCTCGAAGCCGAAAGCTTCGGCACGCTGAACGGCTTCAATGTGGTCTCAAACGGCGTGGCTTCGGAGGGTGCATTCCTCCAGGCGGCGGGCGGCGCGTCCCAGAGCTCGGCGACGACGGCGTTTTCCGGCGCGTCGGGCACCTATGACATCCGGGTCGGCTATTTCGATGAAACCGATGGCGTCAGCGAACTTTCGCTGATCGTGAATGGAGCCACGCTCGACACCTGGTCCTGGAACAAGAACCTGGGCGCCAACTTCGCCTCGCCGGCGACCGCGACCGTTCGCTTCGTGCCCTCAGTGACGATCAACGCCGGCGATGAGATCGAGCTGGTCGGCCAACAGGACGGTGGCGAGCCGCTCCGGGTCGATTTCGTCGATTTCGAGCCCAGCGACGGCAGTTCGGCGGACACCCAGCCGCCGTCCGTCACTTCGGTGGTTGCCCAAGACATCACGGAGACCCCCAGCGCGCCGGTGACCGTTCAGGTTACCTATGAGGACGACGTCGCGCTCAGGGCAGGATCGCTCGACACCGGCGATATCAGCGTCACCGGTCCCGGCGGCTCGCTCGGGATCACGACGGCGACCGTCGATACAGGCGGCAACGGCTCGCCCAGAACGGTCACCTACACGCTGGCCGCGCCCAGCGGGTTCTGGGATAGCGCCGACAATGGCACCTATACGATCGCGCTCGAAGGCGACGAGGTGGAGGACACCTCGTTCAACGCGGCGACAGCGGTCGCTGATCTGGCGAGTTTCGATGTGTCGATCAGCGGAACGCTTCAGAGTTTCCGAATCGAGGCGGAAGCGTTTTCGACGTTGGACGGCTTTCAAATCCGATCCAACGGCAACGCCTCCTCGGGCGCGTTCCTCCAGGCCCAGAGTTTCGCGCCGGAAAGCACGACCAGCACCAGCTTCACCGGTGCCGCCGGAACCTACGACATCACGGTCGGCTATTTCGACGAGAATGACGGTGTCAGCCAGCTTTCCCTCCACGTCGACGGCGTCACCATCGACAGCTGGTCGTGGGATCAGGATTTGGGCGATGCGTTCGCCTCCCCGCAGACGGCAACCACACGGCTGATCTCCGGCGTGGATCTCGGTGCGGGAAGCACCATCGAACTGACCGGCCAGGCCGACGGCGGCGAGCCGTTGCGCGTCGATTTCGTCGACTTCGCCCCCGGCACGCCTGGCAGCGGCGACACCCAAGCGCCGACCGTAGCCGCCATCCGGATCAACGAGCCGGCCTTCGCCGATGATGTCTTGACCGTCGAGGTGGACTATCTGGACGAGACCGCGCTGGACCTCTCCAGCATCGGGACCAACGATGTCTCCATTTCGGGGCCATCGACGCCGAGCGGCCAACCGACGGTCACGACACTCACCAGCACGGCTACGACAGCCACCGTGAGTTACGATTTCGCGCCGCCATCAGGGCTCGGCTGGGTCGAGGGCGCCGGCTATTCGGCGGAGGTCGTGGCCGGCGCCGTCAGCGACGGAACCAACACGAACCAGGCTTCGGCCCAGGGTTTCGGCATCGATTTCGGCGGACCGCAAACGGTGGAAGCGCTGCTGACCGTGCTCGAGCGCTCCGGCATCGACAGCAGCACGTTCAGCGCCGGCGCCTTCACGGTGACCAATACCGGCGATGCCGTGATCGATCAGATCGAGATCGATCTGGGCCCGACCGCCCTCGATGGCGGTGCCTCCGAGATCGTTTTCGATCCCGCCGGCGAGGCAGGCGACAGTGTCGCCGCGCCCTTCGAACTCAGCCAAACCCCCGTCGACGCGGGCGGTGATTTCACCGTGGTCCAGGCGCTCTATGACGGCGATCCTAACTTCGAGGACGACAGCCAGGCGCGTCAGCAACAGGGCTACGAGGTCTTGACCCTGGAGTTGGATGGCTTCGATCCGGGCGATCAATTCACATTCCGGATCGATGTGGATCCGACCAGCATCCAGGGCGTCAACGGCAGTGGCGGCGCCGGTTCGGTGTCGGGGGCGGAGCTTTCGGGCGGCGTTTTTTCGGCGTCGGCCGGTGGCACCGACGCCTCTGCAATGATCCTGGCGGATGGCAGTTCACAGGGCGGCGGCGAAGCCCTCGCGGTCACTGACGGTCCTGGATCGGTCGATCTCACGGTTCTGGGCCAATCCAATGGCGGTCAGACCACGAGCGATGTGGCGACACCGACCGTGTCCGTTTCCGGGCCGGCCAACCAGACGGTCCGGCTAGTCGTCCTCGAGGGCGACGTCGGCAGCTCGAACACGCCGATCGATGCGAGCGCTTTCGAGGCCGACACCGTCCGCTCGGTCGTGACCTTCGACGTCGATGTCGACGGATCAGGCCAGGGCAGCCAAGTGATCGACATCAGCGTCGACAGCGAGACCGGCGACAATGAAGCGCCAACCTTCTCGGTCGTGGCCGGCGTCCTCGGCGATGACGGTACGGTGACCGGTGCAACTTCGGATCCTGTCAAGCTGCGGTTTGAGGACAGCGGCACAGGCGGTCCGACCGCCTTCCGGATCGAAGCCGAGGATTTCACCACGCTTGACGGCTTCATTGCCCAGTCCAACGGCAACGCATCGGGCGGTCAGTTCCTGAGGGCGCCGGCTTCCGCGACCGACAGCTCGGCCAGCACCGAGTTCACCGGCGCCAATGGCACCTATGACGTCACCGTGGGCTATTTCGACGAGAACGACGGGGTCAGCCAGGCGTCGTTCCTGGTCGACGGCGCGGTCATCGACAACTGGAGCTGGGATCAGGATTTGGGCGATAATTTCGCGTCATCGGCGACCAAGACGACGCGGGTGATCGAGGATGTCGTGATCAACAGCGACAGCGTGATTGAATTCGCCGGCCAGCAGGATGGCGGCGAGCCGTTGCGCCTGGATTTTCTGGACTTCGAGCCGAGCCCTGCCGCCGCGGCCAGTACCGGCCTGGCGAGTGCGCCGACGGAACCGTTGAATTTGGAGCAGCTTCTAACCCCACCGTCGGACGGTGTCGTCTAGTGGTTGCGGAGACCAGCGCGTTCAGCGGCAGGCGGCGGCTCAAGGCTCTCGGCGCATTGCTTGGCCCGGGCGATCAGCCACCCCAGGATCCACTCGTCCTCGATCTTTTGGCCACCGGCGGTGGTTGGCAGAGCGTTTTTGCGGAAGCTGACGACGAGGATCTGTCTCCGCTCCTCTACGCGTCGATCCTGCGCAAAGGTATCAATCTCTGGGTGCCCGAACACCAAATCGACTTGATCCGCCACGCCCATGGGCGTAATAACGAGCGCAACCTTAAGATCCGGGCCCAGATCAAGGCGATCGCCACCGCCCTGGACCAGGCTGGTGTTCGAGCCACGCTCTTGGGTGAGACAGCGTCGCTTGCAGACGATGTCTATGGCGATCTCGGCGCCCCGGTGATCGACGACATCAGCTTCCTGATCGACGAGGATAACCTCCAGGCAGCGGTCGATGGGCTGTCCGCGGCGGGGTATGTCTGCCCAGAGTCTCCGGCGTGGCAGGGCAAACAATGTCAGCCGCTGGTTCGGGACGGAGAGCCCGCTCCGGCCCGCCTCAATCGCTGGCTCGGCGAGCAGCACCACGTCCTTCGAGCCGAAGAGGTCCTGGACGCGACCGTATGTATCGAGATGGACGATGTTGCTCTGCCGATCCCGTCACCGATCCATCGTCTGTTCCAAAATTGTTTCCAGGCCCAGTTCGAAGGCATGGCGTTCGATCTTTACCGGCTGCCGCTTTCGGCGTTGACGGAGCAAAGCTACATCATCCATCGGCATGGCCAACCGGAACCGGACATGGCTCTGGAGCAGAACCTGCGCCGGGCCGGTCTTGCCAAGGCGTTTCACAGCCATCGGATCGCGGCGCTGTGGTTGTTCGAAGGCGGCGATGGATCGAGCGTTGAGGCGACCTTGGATGTTCACAGCCGTCTTTGCCTGGCCCGACGGAGTACCAGGTGGGTCGACGCCCCTCTATCCGTTTTGGCGGGCATCGCCGGAAATTTGCGCTGGTCTTCGGTCGGGAAACGCAACGGCGGTAGCACCACAAATGCCGGCGTCGGTTGATTTTCGACCAAACATGTCTCGAAACGCGTGATCAAACGCGCGCCGGGAGACTAGCGTGACAGCGCCGGACGGGCGATGTCTCTCCTCGGCCAACTGGTGGCTGTTTATTCTTGTTTGAGACAATAAAACCCATAACGTTTCAAACGATCTTTATTTTGGTTTGCCGACATCAAATGAAAAGAAAATTTTCCTCACCATAGGTTATTTGGCCGACTCAGCTCCAACGCTGTTTCCGGCCTGGATCAGGCCGTTCCTCGAGTAAAAATTATTCCATCATTCTTGCAAAAAAATGGTGCAATGAGAACACAACCTATCGCGTGATCGGTTAGTTCCCGTCCAAGCGCCTCGCGAGCATATGAGTACGCCGACATCGCTGTAAAACCGACATAAACCGCATAATTTCTGAGGCACACCAAATATGTAAAAAACGCCGACACTGATATTTTAGATTTGCTGCAGCACGATAGTCAATCAAACCAGAATAATGACAGCCTTCCTGCCGTATCATAATGCATAAGCGCTTTGGAAAATGCAACTGCTGGGTGGCGCCGGCAGCGTCCACTCCACTTTTTATGAGATCCAGAAGTGCCTAAGAACGCGACTTTCTTTCGCTTTACAATATCGCTCGCGATTTGTAGCGTTCGATTAGTGTGAAGGTGTGCGAAAGACATCGTCTGGCCAGAGTTGCCGGAGGTCCTGTGTCATCCCGACGGACTTCTGCAATATGACGACCTTGAGATGTGCGCCCATCGTAGCCTCGCGTGTCCGCTGACAATCGATTTAGAGCGAAAACTCGGCTTTTCCGCTCTGTTTTGGTTGACAGGGAATGGCGTGCGGGAGGGACAGTTTGAGGAACGAAGGGTTTCTGTGCCATGCCCTGGTATAGCCAACGGTCGATCGTCGCCGCATGCCTTATGTCGATCGTGGTTCTGGCCTCAATAAATAGCTGGTATTTTCTCAACCACTACGGCGTCACTCTCGACTTTATTGTTATTTGCGCGTGTATTGCCGCCGGCGTCGTCTTGCTGAGTCTCGAGACCAATTTACGCCCGGATACGCGTAATTGGTATGTCGTGATGATCATCGCCGGCGCTTCAGCTCTCCACGCAGCTTTGGTGATCTTCTCGGCTCTGGACCCCGTAGGCTTCTCACTGCAACAAGCTTTGGGCCTCGGAGCGCTCGCCCTGATCGTCGGTTACGTGGCGGCGACCGCGATCATCCGCTGGCGCCGGGCGCAGCTCCGTCGGGTGAATACTGATAGCGTGTTCCGCGACCAGCTGCGATGTGACGTGGAAATGGCCAGGGCCAGGCGCCAGAAGACGTCGCTCAGCATCCTCGCCGTGCAACCGGACGATGGCGGCACGTGGGGACGCCCGCTCGGTAGACTGCGCCGGCTGTTCGAAGAGCACATCCGCATGGTCGACTTCGTCGCGCTCGTCGATCTGCCGGCGGGCGTTGTCGTGCTGGTTTGCCCGGACACGGACATGGCGGGCGCGCGCGCGGCCGCCACGCGCCTGCGGCGCAAACTCGCGGAAGCCGGCCTGCCGGCGGTGTCGATCAAGCCGGCCACCTTTCCGGATCAGGGATTTTCCTATGACGGCCTCTTGCAGCATGCCTTCGCCCAGCAAGAGCAGGGTGAAGCAAGCGAGCGCGGCCGGCATATGGATAAGCCCGACATCGTTCTCGAGAAAGCCAGCTAGCGTTCTTCGTGACGGGGCGACCTGTCGCGAGCGGTGGATAAGCCCATGGATCGATATCAGCGAATGCCCTTGACGCTGGCCTCGGCGTCGACCCGCACCGACCTCAGCCGTCTTCTCGACCTCGGCCTGGTCCTTTTGTTTTCGCCGCTTCTGGTGAGTTTGGCGGCGGCCGCCGCCCTTTGGATCAAGCTCGACTCGCTCAAGGATCCGATCCTGTTCCGGCAATGGCGCACAGGCCAAAACGGCCGGCGGTTCCACATGCTCAAGTTTCGAACGATGGTCGTGGACGCGGAGGAGCGAAAAGCGGAGCTCGCCGCCCAGAACCTGCTGCAATGGCCGGACTTCAAGGTTCGAAACGACCCGCGCATCACCAGACCCGGGCGCTTCCTCAGGCGCACCAGCCTGGATGAGCTACCGCAGCTCTGGAACGTGATCGTGGGCGACATGTCGCTCGTAGGCCCCAGACCGACGTCATTCGATGCCACCACGTATGACTTGTGGCATACTGAACGCCTGGACACGCGTCCCGGCATTACCGGGCTTTATCAGGTGGTCGGTCGCGGTACCATCGAGTTCGACCAGCGGGCCCGGCTTGACATATCCTACGGCCGGCGCCGGACGCTGATGAGCGATCTCATGGTCTTGCTCCGGACGCTGCCGGCGGCGTTCAAGGGTCAGTGACGCCCGGATCAAGGCGGGCACTGGAAAGCGGGGAGCTGCCGTTTGGCGCTTGCGATTGAAGAACCGCGCGGCCGTACCATCGACCGGGTCAGCCTGGTCCTGGCGACTGTGGCGACGGTCTTTCTCGGCTGGTTGGTCGGCTCCGGAGGCGAGATCAAGCTTGCAATCGTCTTTTTGGTGGGCGTCATCGGTGCCGCGGTCGTGTTCGCGCGACCGCTGATCGGCGCCATCGGGCTGGTCTTCATCACCTACACGAATTTTTCAGACATCATGATCACGGTGCTCGGCCTGCCATCCGTCTCCAAGCAGATCGCTCCGTTTCTTATGCTGGTCCTGGCGGGCCGCTGGTTCTTCTTCTACGAAAAGCCGTTCTTCCACGGTCTCGCCACGTTCTTGCTGGCCTGTTTCGGTGGCCTGATCGCCTTCGGGGCGGTTCACGCCGCGGAGCCGGACCTGGCGATCGAGGGCTTCGAGGATTTCGTCAAAAACGCTGTGCTGGCGCTGGTGATCCTGGCTTTTCTGCGGGAACGGAACGCGTTTCGCAGCATCACCTGGGCACTCTTGGCCGCCGCCGGGTTCTTGTGCACGATCGCCTGCTACAAATATGCCGTCGGCGCTTGGCATATGGATTTCGGCGGGTTCGCCCGAACGATCTACGAGGAGCGGCGGCTCGCCGGCCCCCTCGAGGATCCGAATTTCTTCGCCGCCATGCTTGTCTTCATCCTGCCGCTGGCGGCCGATCGCGCCATGCACGGCGTCACCCTCGCCTGGCGAATGCTGGGCGCCTATATCGGCGTCGTCGTGCTGATCGCGATCGTGCTCACCACCTCTCGGGGGGCACTGGTCGCCATGGCCGCGATGCTGGTCGCGGCCGGGCTCTTCTACGAGGCCCGGGTCGTGGTTCGGTTGGTGGTGGTGGCATGCATCGCCGCCCTTTGCGGTGCGGTGCTTCTTTCGGACGAGCTGATCGAACGGTTCGCGGTGCTGATCGAGATCCTGTCACCTCACGCTTCGGCCGCCGCCACCGACACGTCTGTCCAGGGGCGGCTCGCCGAATGGATGGTTGCCCTTCAGCTGTTTCTCGACAACCCGTTGCTCGGGGTCGGTATCGGTGGTTACAACGCGCATTTCCAGGACTACTCCCTGGATCTCGGGCTGATGGCGCGCGGTGCCGACCGGTCCGCCCACGGCCTCTACGTCGAAATCCTCGCGGAGATGGGAATCGTTGGCTTCATCTTATTCGCCATCATTGTCGGCTGCGCGATTTTCGCGGTTCGCCGGGCGCTCACCATGCTATCGGAGCCTCACCAGGCCCGCGATCGGGCCGAGGTCGCGGCGTTCGGTCTTGCCGTGGTCGGCTATCTGGCGGCGATGACCTTCCTACATGACGCCTATCCACGCTTTTTATGGATGATTCTGGTCATCGCCATCGCCCTGCCGCAGATCGTCGAACGGTGGCGCGGGGTGTCGGCCGTCCCGTTGGCTCACGCTTTGGTCCTCGATCGAAACCGGCGTCGTGCCACGGAGTACGCTTGATCTCCCAGCGACCCCAGAAAAGGGGTTTGTTGACCACACTCACTGGCTGTATGAACAGTAAATAAAAAGCGTCTTACGCCTGTTTCTCTGGAGAGGAAGTTGCCTTGCTCGGATCAGTGCTCGAAATCATTTTCCTGTACAAGTTCAGGGCACTGTTTCTAGGTGCGATTTGCACAATCGTCAGTGGCTTCGCCCTGTTCAGCCAAGACGAGACCTACCAGGCTCAAGCAACCCTGCTAGTCAAACTCGGCCGCGAATATCTCTATGTCCCCGAATTGGCCGATGCCGGAGCCAAAGCACCCAATCCGGGCGATCTCGAAGATCTGGTGAACGCCGAGATGCAGATTCTCAACAGCCGCGTTCTCCGCGAGAAGGTGGTGACCGAGATCGGCATGGAACGCCTTTTTCCCGACCTGGTGGGCGCCGACAATGCCTTGGGCATCGCTCAATATGAACTGAACGACGCTCTTTCCATCAACACGGTCCCCGGGGCGAATGTCGTTCAGGTGAGAACGCGGCACGAAGATCCCGAGCTCGCAGCCGAAATCACCAACCAAATGGTCGAAGAATATCTGAAGGAGCGGGTTTCCATCTTTGGCGGTCTGCGCTCCGAATTCGCGCGCGAACAAGTGGCCAATGCGCGCCGATCCATGCAGCAAGCAGCCGATCGGCTGAACACCTTCCGCAAGCAACAAAACCTGTACTCCTACGAAGACCAGTTCAGCATGCTACTGGCGGAGCAGCAATCGTTTCTGGATCAACTGCAGGCGATCGAAACCCAGACGGCAGGACTGGAAAGGCGGCGCGAATCGATCGCCGACGAGATGACGGCACTGGCGCCGACCGTTACCGATTATCAGGAGGTCCGACGCAATCCCACCGTGGAGGCTGCCGAAGACCGGATTCTGACCTTGCGTCTCGAGCTTGAACAAAAACTCCAGACCTACGACCGGCAACATCCAGCCGTCCGTAGCACCGTCGCCGAATTGGCCGCGGTCGAGGATTTCGCGGCCAGCCAACCGGACCAGATCACCGTCGGCTCCCGGTTGGTGTCCAATCCGCTGTATCGGGATGCCGAGACCGATCTCATGTCGATTGCCTCCGAACTGCGGGAGTTGGAAGGCCGCAAGGCGACCCTCGAACAGCAGTTGGAGACCAACAAGGTCCGGCTTGCCGACCTCACCAACAGCTCCGAGGAGCTCCGCGCCCTGGAGGCGGAGTTCGAGTTTCACGAGACCAATTTCGAAGCCTACAATGAGCGGGTGCGTGAGGCCGAGTTCGCGGATGCGCCGGGCCGCCAGACCAATATCAGCATCATCGAGCCGGCTATCGCGCCGTTGGGTCCGGTCGGCCTGCCCAACAAATTGCGGCTGATCATGGCGTTGATTTGCGGCGTGGTCGTCGGCGTGGGATCGGCCTTCCTGTCGTTCCTGATCCGCCCGACCTTCCTTTCCACCGAGATGGTCGAACGGCGGTTGGGTCTGCCGGTTCTCGCGAGCACGCGCTTCATTCCCTCGCGGCAGGGGGTGAGACCCCTGCGGTTGCAGTGGTCTACCGGTTCCTGAAAGGCATACGGACATGACCGGAAGTGATCTCAGGGGCCGAACTGGCTGCGGCGGAAGAGCGAGAGTAGTGTTGAGTCTTGGTGGAGTGGCACGAGGTGCGTGAGCCTGAGATGACGGTTGTGGCCAGGCCGGAGGAGCACCAAGGCGGTCGACAGGCGGCCCGAGCGGCCCGCCAAAGGTCCATGGCCCACGGCACCGGACCTACGCGCTTGGATAACCAAGAGCACGAACTGTTCGGTGTTCTGCAGACGCTGGCGACCCGTTTACCTGAAAAGGGGCGGACCCACGTCATTCAATTCGTCTCGCCTTCGGGCGGCGAAGGCACGACGACGGTGGCCCTCCAGTTCGCCCGGCTTTTGTCCCTTAAATTTCGGCGATCGGTTTGTTTCGTCACGGTCGGCACCTGTCCGGAGGCAGCACGCGAGGGCGGCGACCAAGACGAAACGCCGGTGTCACTCGCCGAGGAGGATGCAGGCGTCACCGTCCAACGGTTGGTCAACACAGACGTCTACGTCGTCTGGCTTTCCACGCGTGACGGTATCGAGGCTGTCTCGGAGCGGCTGCCCAAGCTCTGTCAGCATCTGGCGTCGCGTTTCGACACCTTTATCGTCGATTCGCCGCCGATCAGCCGGGCCCCCGAAGCCCTCTTAATCGCCCAGTATGCCGGTTCGGTCGTGTTGGTGATCGAGGCCGAGGAAACCACGCAGTCGACGGCGGATGCCGCTTGTGCGTTGATCGAACGGGCCGGCGGCCATCTGATGGGGGTGGTGCTCAACAAACGGCGCTTTCGGGTGCCCGGCTTCTTGGCCGAACTGGTCGGAGGTGAGAAGTATCGCGGCCAATCCACCGTTTCGCCGCTGCGGCTTCTGCTCACCGTATCGAGCGTCATTCTTCTCTCCGCGGCCATTTTCATTTTCGCGATCGATGTCGCCGTCCTGATTACGGAACAGAGGCCCGAGGGCGTGGCTTTTCTGACGCTCCTCAAGGAAGCCCAGATGATCACGACCGGAGACATTCTCGACCTTCTCGGTGTTTCGTTTGGGGAGGAGGAAACGGCGATCGATGGCGCCGGCGTCGAAGCCTCGCCGATGCCCGGTTTCCTTCAGTTTCTGATCTCCGTCCCCGGTGCCCTGACCGCCTACGTCCTAGGCACGGCGGCCTATTTCGGCCGTTGGTTCACGCCTGAAGCAAAACCGGAGTGAGGGAGCCGTGGCGTGCCTTTCGAGCCGCGCCGGCGTCCGCGGTCGAAGCGGGCTTGCGACGTCCAGCTTTGCCTGAGAGCGGTATGTCAACAGCGGTCCCGTACCCCCTTAGAATAGCCTACCTGATCGACAGCCTTAAGCTTGGCGGAGCGGAGACGCTTTTGCTCGACCTGCTCGACGGGGCACTCGGCCGAGGCCACCGAGTCGAGGTCGGCTACTTCACGCCAGGCCCGCTTATCGCCGAGGTCGAAAGCCGTGGCGTCGCCGTCACCAGGTTGAGCCGCCACGGGCTGCTGGACCCGCTGGCCCTGGTTCGTGCCTGGCGCCTGTTCCGCCGGTTCAAGCCTGATGTGGTTCACACCCATCTGACCAAAAGCGATCTGGTGGGTCAGCCCGCCGCCGTTCTGGCCCGCGTGCCGGTGAGGCTTTCCACGCTCCACAATGTCGATCCCTGGCGCCGCAACATGTTTCTGAGCTCGATCTTTCGGCTCCTGACCTCTGGCGCCGATCGCCTGATCGCCGTCTCCGAAGAGGTTGCCCGCCATAGTGCTACCTTCGGCAGTTGCCCGAACCGAAAGCTTCTGGTGCTAAAGAACGGCGTCGATACCGCCCGCTTCAGTGCCGGAGAGGTTGCGCCCATCGATCTAGGCCGCTGGGGCGTGCCGACGAGCAAGTCGGTTGTCGCCGTCATCGGCCGCCTGACCCAGCAAAAAGATCACGCCACGTTTCTCAACGCCGTCTCTTTGCTGGTGAAACGGGGCTGCGACGCTCACTTTTTAATCGTTGGCGACGGTCCGCTCCGGCAATCGCTCGAGGGTTCGGCGGCCGAGGCGGGGCTGCTGCCGGATCATCTGACCTTCACCGGTATCGTTCGGGACGTTCCAGCCCTTCTGGCCGCGATCGACATCGTGGCCTTCTCCTCATCGTGGGAAGGCCTGCCCATGGTGCTGCTCGAGGCCATGGCCATGGGACGGCCGGTGGTGGCGACCCGGGTCGGCGGCATACCGGAGGTCCTGAACCACGGGCAGGAGGGGCTTCTGGTTCCACCGGCTGATCCGGTCGGTCTGGCCGATGCCCTGACCCGCGCCCTCGACGATGGCGAGCTTCGCCAGAATCTGGCAGCGGCCTCCATCGCCAAGGTCAGGAAAGACTACAGCACGCAGCGCATGCACGGACGGATCTTCGATCTGTACCACCAGTCCCTTTCACCGGCTTGATGCGACCCATGACCGGCAATCAAACCCTCTCCGTGCTAAGCCTGACCAAATCGACTGGCGGCCTGGCCCACTACAACAAGATGCTGTGCACCGGTCTCGATCCACTGGGCTTCGAGACGTTCACGCTTTGTCTGTCCGACCAGGCGGAGACCTACGCCGAAGATTTGAGACAGGCCGGGCTCCAGGCCGGCACCGCGGAAATGGCTCGCTATCACATCGATCCTTTGTCCGACGCCCGGCTGTTTCGGCATATTCGAAAGCTGGTGGGGCAGCTCCGCCCCGACGTGATTCTGGGCCATGGCAGCAAGGCCGGTTTGCTCGCCCGCGCGGTGGGCGCGATTGCCGGTGTCCCCGCCGTCTACGCCCAGGCCTCGCTGCCCTTCATCACCCGCGTGCAAGGGCGAAAAGCCTATCTCTATCGGGGCTTGGAGTTTGTTGCCCGGCTTTTCGGTGGTCATATCGTGACGCTCACCTCGGGCGCGAAGGAAGCGACGGTCGGCCACGGGCTCAGCGCCGCCAGCCGGGTGACCGTGATACCGACGGGCGTCGAAACGCAACGGTTCGCGCCGACCGGCAAACGGTCCGAAGCGATCCAGCATTTTGATCTCGATCCGGAACGGCCGGTGGTCGGCTGGGCCGGCCGTTTTGAACGGCAGAAGGCGCCGGAGCATTTTTTAGCCGCCATCGCTAGCGTCGTTCATGACATCGGCGATGCCCAGTTTCTCATGGCCGGTGAAGGCAGCCAGAAAGCCGAGACCGTCGACCTGGCCGCGGAACTCGGCGTCGCCAAGAATGTTCGTTTCGTGCCGTGGCAAACGGACGTGATCCGCCTTTTGGAGGCGATGGATCTGTTCGTCATGACCTCGCGCTGGGAAGGCTTGCCCCTCTCCTTGCTCGAGGCGATGGCCATGGGTTGCGTGCCGGTTGCGACCCGCGCCGACGGTATTGTCGACGTCATCGAACAGGGGAAGAATGGTTATTTGGCGGCGATCGGCGATCACGGCGCCATTGCCGAAGCGATCGTCCGCCTGCTCAAGAACGAGGGCGAGCGTGGAGCCATGTCCCAGGCCGCGCGAGAACGCATCCAGCGGCATTTTTCCCGCCAGCAGATGCTCTATCAATGGCAGGATCTGATGGTCCGTTTGGCCCGTGGCCGCGGAACCGATCGGGCAACGGTGCCGGCCTGATGGGATCTCTCGCCTCCTCGCCCGAAACGGTTGTGCCGCTCGCCGGCAGCGTCGATCGCGGGGACAAACCGATCCACGTGGCGCAGATCGTCGACAGTCTGGTGACCGGCGGTGCGGAACGATTGATCGTCACATTCGTCGAGGCGGCCCAGCGGCGAACCGACCTAAAGGTTTCCGTCATCGTGCTAGCGGACGATCGGACACCACTGCGGGACGACTTGGAGCGCTTCGATGTCGAGATCGTGGCCTTGCCGCACCGGTCGCTGGCCGACCCCCGTCGCCTGTGGCGGATGATCCTTGAAATCCGGCAACGGCGGATCGACCTGCTCCACGCGCATCTGTCGACCGCGATTATCATGGGCGGTCTCTCGGCCCTGGCTCTACGCCTGCCCCTGGTCGCGACGATCCATAACACCAAACCCAGCGTCAGACGGGTGGGCCGGGCGAGAGCGTGGCTTCATCGCTACGTCTTGAGGCGGCGGGCCAATCGGCTGATCGCCGTCGGCGAGGCGGTGGTGACGACCAACGCCGAGGAAGCCGGCAATCGTCCCTTCGACGTAGTCCACAACGCGGTTTCGCGAGCGGCCGTGGGCGCCGAAGACCAGGCGCAGGATGCGCGAGCTGAATTGGGCATCGCGCCGGATGCGCTGCTTCTGATCGCCGTCGGCTCCCTGATCCCACAAAAGGCCCATGACGATCTCCTGAAAGCGTTCGCTCGGGTCCGCCGGCAACGTCCGGACGCGCGTTTGCTGATCGTCGGCGCCGGACCTTTGGAAGACGATCTTCGCGAGCTTTTGACGTCTCTCGAGCTGGAAAGCAGCGCGGCATTGTTGGGGCTCAGAACGGACGTTCCCCGCCTTCTCGCCGCGTCTGACATGTTCGTCAGCGCATCACACTGGGAAGGCACACCGGTGGCGCTTCTTGAGGCGATGGTCAACCATCTGCCCTGCGTTGTCACCGATGTGGGCGACAACCGCCTGCTTCTGGGTGATACGGGCAATATCGCCGTTCCGGCCGAGGCGCCCTATGAGCTGGCAGCCGCGATCGTCGATTTGGCAAGCGAGCCTGAGCGGATGAAAGCCTGCGGCCAAGCGGCGGGTTCGCGGGCGACGTCGGCGGTCGGCGTCGACGCCTGGCTCGATCGGCTGGTTTCGATCTACCGCCATGAGATCGCCTGCGGCGGCTCGCCTATCGTTTTGCCGGAAGCCGCCTGATGCGTGTCGCCATGGTCATCACGTCATACCATCCGATCGTCGGCGGCGCAGAACGTCAGCTCGGTCAGCTCGCGCCCCTTCTGCAGGCCCGTGGGATCGGCAGCGTCGTGGTCACGCGACACCATAAGGGTCTGGAACTCAGCGAAACCGTGGACGGTGTCCCGGTCCATCGGCTACCGACACCGGGACCAAAGCCGCTGGCCGCAACGCTGTTCGTCGCCCGCGCCGCCCGGCAGATCCTTCGCTTGAAGCCGGATATAGTCCACGCTCATTCGCTTTTCTCGCCGGCACTTGCGGCCATCATCGCCAAAGCGCTCGGCCGGACGCCGGTAGTCGCGAAGCCCATGTGCGGCGGCGAAGCCACCCGGGTCCGCTCCAAACTGCTTGGCGGCGCTCGTATCAGCGCTTTCAATCGTCTGATCGACGGCTTCGCGGTGATCAGCCGGGAGATCGAAGAGGAGTTGGAAAGCTTGGGCATCGACCGGCACAAACGGGTCTTCGCGCCCAACGGCGTCAATGTCGGCCGGTTTTCCCCGCTCGCTGCCGATCGTTCCATCGCGCTTCGAAGGCAATTCGGCCTGGGCGACGGCCCGCTCGTTCTTTTCGCCGGCCGCATCACCCAGCAGAAACGGGTGCCTTTGCTCCTCGAGGCTTGGCGCGAAGTACGCCGGGCGGTGCCCGATGCAAGCCTTCTTCTAGCGGGGGCGAACCGTGAACTGGTCGGCGATGCTTTGAGCGAAGATGTCGCCGACGCCGCCAGGGTCGGTGTCGTCCGGCTAGGCCATATCGACGACATGGCATCGCTCCTGCAAGCCGTGGATATCTTCGTTCTGCCTTCCGCGACGGAAGGGCTTTCCAACGCGCTTTTGGAAGCCGCCGCTTCGGCGAAGGCCATCGTCGCGACCCGGGTCGGCGGCTCGACGGACGTCGTGCAGGACGGCGAAAGCGGAACGCTCGTGCCGGTCGACGCCCGCACCGCCCTGAGCGACGCGCTGATCGATTTGTGCCGCAACCCAACCAAGCGAGAGCTGTTCGGCCGCCGGGCCCGGTCGGTGGTAGAGCAGCGCTACGATATAGAGCGCACCGCCGATCGCCTGGCCTCACTCTACCACACGCTTCTGGTCGGCGAGCCCCGGCCACTGATCGAGAGGGCGCCCTTTGGTTGACGCCCCATCTTGCGTGCAAGCTCGACATCCGAACGCGGCGAACCCAGGATGACCGCGAAACAGAGCCTCGGCCGCAAGAGCTTCGTCAACGTCGCCTGGTCCTACACCTCGTTTCTCGGGTCCAAGCTCTTTGGCTTCGTCGCGATCGTCGTCCTCGCCCGTCTTCTGGGCCCGGAAGATTTCGGTCTCATGGGCTTTTGCATCATCGCGATCGCCTATCTTCAGGTTCTCTCGAGGTTCGGTCTGGGCGCGGCTCTGATCTCCCGGATCGAGGACGTGAACCGGTTCGCCAACGCCATTTTCTTTTTGGGCATCGCCAACGGTTTTCTCTTCTGGACCGTGGCGTGGCTGTCGGCGCCGTCGATCGCCGCTTTCTTCGAACAGCCCGAAGTCGCATCCCTGTTGCCCGTGCTAGCCCTGGCATTGATCATCGAAGCCTTCTCGGTGGTGCCGGATGGCTTCCTCCAACGTGAACTCAGGTTTCGGGCGAAACTGGTGCCCGATTTCGGGCGAGGCGTGGTCAAGGGCACAACGGCCATCATCCTCGCCTTCCAAGGCTACGGCGTCTGGTCGCTGGTGATCGGCCACCTGGCCGGGTCGCTGACTTTCACGATTCTGGTGTTCGCCGTGCGTCCCTGGCGGCCGCGCCGCGATCTCGATCCGCAGGTCTGCCGCGATGCTCTTTGGTTCGGCGTGCATCTGGTCGGGGCTGAAGCGATCGGCGCGATCCGGAACAATCTCGATGCCATGCTGGTCGGTAAGTTCCTGGGCGCCGCGGCGCTCGGCCTTTACACGCTCGCTTTCCGTATCCCCGATCTCGTGATCCGAAGCGCCAATATGGTCACAGGCGTCGTCCTTCATCCCATCATGTCGAGCCTGCAGCACGACAGGGATGTGCTCCGCCAGTATTATTATGGCTGCTTGCGCTACCTGGCCTTGTTCGTCCTGCCCGCCGGGGCCGGGATCGCGGTGATCGCCGACCCCTTCGTCCGAACGCTCTACACGGACGAATGGCTTCCCGTCGTCGTACCGATGCAGTGTCTCGCTGTCGCGCTCGCCATATCGACGATCGGTTTCCTGCCGGGCACGATCTACAAGGCGATCAATCGTCCTGACACCCTCTCCTACACGGCGGCGCTAAAACTGCCCTTGATGGCTGTAACTCTCTGGTTCGCCGTACCCTGGGGTATCAATGTCGTCGCCGCTTCGCAAATCGGGTTGGCTGTCAGTTATCTGTTGATCGACCTGCTCGTGCTCAACCACATGATCAGGATCAGCTTCGGTCAGATTGTGAGGGCTATGGTTCCGGGTTTGGTGGTTTGCATTCTCGTGGTTGGCTCCACGCTTGCGACCGCCGAGATGGTCGAGAACCAGCCGCTCCTGGAATTGGTTGTCGTGACCCTTTGCGGGGCGTTCGTTTACGTCGTGGCGTTACGCTTTGTCAGTGCCGAACTCTTTGTCGAACTCAAGCGTGCACTGGCGGAACGCAAAAACGTTGCTGCGCCCTCAGCTTGACCCGGGCTGGCATCATCGACGATAGACTTCGTGCTCGATTTGTCATCCAAAAGAGTTAGACGCGCTGGACAACAACGACACTATTGAAGGCGAGATACGTGCCTGAATGGAACCCTCGGATAAGTGCCATCCTCACAGCCTACAATGAGGCCGCGCACTTGAGAGAAGCCATCATCAGCGTCCTCAACCAGACCAGACCTCTGGATGAGATCCTGGTGGTCGACGACGGCTCCGTGGATGCCACGCCGGACATCGCCCTGAGCTTCGAAAAGGACGGCGTGCAGCTTTTGCGTCAGTTAAACCAGGGCCCGGGGGCGGCACGTAACAATGGTCTCAGCCGTACCACGGGCGATCTGATTGCATTTCTCGACGGTGACGACGCTTGGCTGCCCGATAAGACGCAAAACCAGCTCGATCTATTCCTTTCCCAGCCGTCGCTGGACTTGGTCAGCGGCGACAAGATCTGGTGGCAAATGGACGACCCGTCGAAGCGCTACATCATGAGCTACGGGCGACCCGCCATGCCCCAACTCAGGCGGGAGATCGTGTTTTCCATTTGTGTCGGCATTCCGTCGATGGTCTTGGTCCGACGCTCGATCTTCGATCGGGTGGGGCCGTGGGACCCAGACATCCGCTGGTGTGAGGATTGGGAACTTTGGATGCGGATCGCCGCTGAAGGGCAGATCGGTTTCGTCGAAAAACCGGTCACGCTCTACCGCTGGCACGACCGAAACATGTCGCATCAGAATATCTGGGCACGACACCGCACACTCCATGGCCTCAGCGCTCGCGAGATCGGCCGTCGGGTCCCGCTCTGGCGCCGACCGTTCGCTTACTTGCGCGCCTTCAGCAGAGCGGAATTCGCCCGGGCTCAGACCACGATCGACTATGACCGTAAGCGCCATCTGCGGAATGCAGCGACGGCACTGGTCACCTACCCGTTCGACGAGTTCGGCGGCAAAGCGAAGGAGCTAGCCCGGGCGGTCGTGGGCATCGAGCAATCAGCGGCGATCGCCAAACGGTTACGTCAACCCGGCCGCGCTGCAAACGGCCTCAAAGGAGACGTCGCCGACTGGATCGACGGCCATCGCCCCCAGTCCGGGTGAAGCGGAAATCAGGGCGTTCAGATATTCCTCAATGTTCGTGTAGCCGTCGGCGTCATCATCGAGACCAGCGTCATCGATCGATGGGTCGAAGCCTTGGTCCAGCTCAAACTGGTCGGGCATGCCGTCACCGTCGCTGTCCGGACGACGGGGGCACGGCTCAGGCAGCAGGTAACCGCCAACTTCGGCTGGCGTATCGATCAGATCACCGGTTCGGTCGCGAACCGACGCCAGGATCCGCCGGTCGATCGGATCGACATCCGGCACTCTGGCACCGGCATAAGCGAGCACATGGCTTTCGACTTGATCCGTAGCCAACGCTCGGTAGCCACTACCGGAGAAGGCATATTCCGAGATCACCCTCGATCGCCCGTCCCCGCCAATGCGGTCTGCGCTCGTGACCGTCTCGCTGTCGAGCGTGAGGGCAAGGTTCTGTTCGACGACGTAGCGTCCCGCGCGGTCCTCGCCGTGCAAACGGATCGGCTCGCGGTCCAGTGACGCGGCGCCCGGAATGAACAGATTGCCTGCCACACGAGCCGTCGAAGGCGTCTCACCATCGGCCAGCAGTTCCACGCCGCCCGGCCCATAATTGTAAATCAGATTGTTGAAGATCTCGACGGCCCGGGCGTTTTTCGCTTGCGGGTTTCGATATTTGTTGTGGGCGAAGATATTGGCGATCACCGAGATCCGTTCGGCGTCATCACCGATAAGGGCGCCCATGCTGTGCTCGCCTTCGGGATGGATCGACCGGTTCAGCCCTTCGGCGATGATGTTGTTCGAGAGGCTTACGTTTCGGACTGGAAACCAGGTGGCCGCGTTCTCGTCGGTCGCCCAGCTCAACGAATTACGGTCGATGATCACATCTTCGACGACTCGATCGGCGGCGCCGATCGACAGCGCGTCGCGGCTCTCCGGATCCTGGCCATTCGGATCGTCTCCAGGCCGGAGCCGAAGGCCTCGGATAATGACATTGCTGCCCACAATCTGCAGACGGGCGCCCCGAATTGTCAGCGCGCCCGGCGCCGTCTGGCCGGCAACGGTGACGTCGCCATTCACCCGGATCTGGTCCCGGAGCGTGATCAGGCCAGCGACGTCGAAGATCACGATCCTGGGCCCGGTCAGATCCTCGAGCGCCCAACGTAAAGAGCCCTCACCCGCGTCCCGAAGATTGGTGACGCGCACGACTTTCCCCCCGCGTCCACCGCTGGCGTCAGCGCCGAACCCAAGCGCGCCCGGGAAGGCTTTGACGGTTCGCGGGGGTTCTATCTCGGGATCGGGAATACGCGCGCAGGTGGCGAGAATCACCAAGCAAAGAAGCCCGAGGCCGATGTTCTTCAAGGTGTGCCCTCGGCGCATAAGGTTCATGAGAGCTCACCTCAGGACCAGAGCCCCCGTCCCGGGGGGCTCGATGACGTGGCCGTCAGCACCGTCAGCGACCAACATCACCTGAGTATTTGGAACGCCACGTAGCCCAAGACCAGCGCCACGATGATCGCGATGACCGGTACCGGGCCATGGTTCAAGACATGAGTGAGCCTTGGCCCCAGCGTCAGCGCCAGGATTGCCAGGCCGAAATAGCGCAAGCCCCGGGACGAGGCGACGGCCAGCGTGAAGGTCGTCGGATCGCCGCCGGCACTGCCGGCTCCGAGCGTCGCCAACTGAAACGGAACGGGCGAGATCGAAATCAAAAAGACGGCCCAGAACACCCCCTCCTGGTCCAACCGATTGCCCATGTCGTCGAATTCGGTGGCAAGACCGAGCGTCTGAAGGACCGGTTCCACCAACGGTTCGAACAACAATCCACCAATGGCATAAAAGCTAAGCGCGCCGGCGAGACAGCCAAGCCAGATCGTGAGGGCAATGCCTAGCGCCCGATCGTATCTCGCCATCATCAAGGGTGCCACGAGCGCCTCCAAAGGGATCGGCACGATCGTGCTCTCCAGAAAAGACGCCAGGGCCAATTGTGGCTTGCCCGCGGCTCGGTCAGTAAGCCGTTCGGCCCAGGATCTTACCCTCGTCAGGATCAAGCTCCCATCAGGGGAAAACGCGGATCCGTCACATCGCGGCCTGAATCAGGATCGCGCCACCATAGATCGTCAGGATACCCGCGCTCTCGATGCCGATACCCACAGGTCCGCGTCTTTCGCGCAAGATCAGTCCCAGGAGCAAGACCGCGGTCATGCTCAGACCAACGGCGAGCCAAAAAAAGTCTTGGGGACCGACCGCGTGATAGATCGAACCGTCACGATAGCCGATATCTGACAAGGTCAGGAACAGGCTGTCGAATGTGTTGCCGCCGATAATGCCGCCGACCGCCAACTGCAACGCGCCTCGCCGAACCGCGGTGATGGTTGTGACCAGTTCCGGCATCGACGTGACCACGGCCGTCATCAAGGCGCCCACGGTCGTCGCCGAAATACCGATCTCATCGGTGATGACGCCGGCACATCGTGCGATCGTCCAGCCAGCGACCGATAGGATCACCATGAGAAGCGCGAACCGAACCAGCAAGGTGGTCGGACTCTTGGCCGCGTCTTCTTCGTCTTCCGGCGCATCCTCGCGGGTCTCTCGGGTCCGGACCGGACGCCACATCGGGTTTTCTCGAACCTGAACCGTCGCTCTCACACCGACAATGTAGAGCCCGACGAGAACGATGGATGCCGGGTGCACCGACCAGATTGCGATCTCCGGCGCGGTGAACGCCACCAGGGGCACGGAAAGCATCAGGATGAGAAGGGAGCATTGGAACAGATTGGCAAGCTCGGCGGAGGCGTGCTCCAAATTGGCGCGGCGATAGATCAGATCGGCGAGTGCCAAAAACGCCGTCTGCGCGGCGATCCCGCCGATGCCGTTGGAAAAGGCCAGCGACGCCCGGTCGTCAAGAGCCGCGGTCACGGAAACGATGGCGCCCGAGAGTGATGTGGACGCGCCGAGCAGGATACCGCCGACGACCGCCTCACCGAAGCCGGTTCGATCAGCAATACGGTCCGCCAAGTCGGTCATCTGCAGGCCGCATATCAGGATCACGACACCGGCCAGGGCGAAGAGCGCAAATACGCTCCAGAGGGGCAATTCAGCGAAAATCGACAAGTTCACTCAGTCTTCGTCAAGATGGATGACAGCCAGGCTCGAGACGGCAGACCCGCGATGCCGGCCAACCCGCCCGCCGGTGGAGGCCCGAGATTTTGGTTCGCTCCGCCTGGGACTGGCGAAACGACCATCTGGCCGGGCGACTAGGACCGCTAAGCCCTCGACAACGTCGAAAGGTCGTGAGGGTTCCGGAAACGATCACAAGATCAAAGGCGATTGTCGCCGTCCAAATTGATGGCCTAAGCTTCGCAGTCGTCTCGGTGCTGGAAGCTTCGTTCTTCGATCGGCGCGATTTTCCACTGGCGGGATTGTGACGGTCCGACTGGCGCGATCGCCCGGGGGTTAGTCGCAAGGCGGCACGACACCGACGCTTTGACGGAGCCTGTGGAAATGAAACGTTTCTGCCCAGGTAAACGAAGAATTAGGCTTGGGCGGCAGCGATCCATCGGCGAGTTTCGTCAGAACCGCCTTCGAATCCTCGGCCTTCCGGCTGCAGCGACCCTGAGGCAACCAGGCCTCGAGCTGGTCCACGTCCAGACCGGCGGCGCGAGCTTGCCCGATCAGGTTCGTCCAGGTCCGCATCGGAAAATGGGTAGCCTGCGCCATCGCTAAAAGCGCGTCCGCTTCTTCGTCGATGACGCCTGCTCGCTTGGCCGCTTCGAGCGTGCCCCGAATGTCCACCAAAGCATCGGTTACGGGCGCGAAGCCCAGTTCCTCAGGTGCAGATTGCACGGCCACCTCGTCGTCACGGGTGAGGCTGCCAGAACGGTAGGCTTCGTAGACCCACCCGTAACCCTCCATGCCGAACGGTTCCAGTTCCGCCGCGCGTAGCGCGCCCAGACTGGCGGCGCCGATCACCCGAACACCTGAAGCGAGAGCGAACATCAGCTCCTTATGAGTGACGGTCGGCACGCTGTGAAAATGACCGTCGATGAGCAGGATCGTCTGAATTCCTTCGCCGACGGCCTTGGTCACGTCGCTGCGAGCCGCCGGTGGCCGGTAATCTGCGTCCAGGAGCTTTACGGCTTCTCGCAAGCCCAGCGTGGGGCCAAGGAAGACAACCGTGCCGTTCATGTGGCAGGGCTCAACGACGATCCGACGTATTGAGCGAACATCCTGCTCAACGCCCGCGGTCCCGGTCTGATGTAACGCGGCCTGTATTTGCCCTCGAGACCGGGCACCACCAACCGAATGACCGAGAGCGGCACGTTTTGGGGCAGCGGAAGCTCGATCATCGCGACCTGATCGATCCCGATCGCTTTCAACCTCGAAAGAACGAGCTGAAGGTCATCCTCGAAGGTTATACTAGCCAGCGATGGCATGGCGTCAAACGGTCGTTTCGACCGAGCCGGCAATCGCGGCGGCTCAGCGTCTTCAGCGGGATAGCCTGACAGCTCAAGATCGTCCCGGGCGCCGGATATAAAGGTGAGCCGCGACTGCGCCGCCTCTGTAATCGCGCGAAGTACGGCCACTTCCGAATCAAGATGGCAGCCATCGCCGCCGAAGCGCCGGGGAAAGAAGGCGGGCAGCCTGTCCACGCGTTCGCTGATCTCGGCGTGCACTGCTGGAATGCCAATGTCGCTGGTACAGTCAAACAGCGCCAGGTCCATGTCGGCCTGGGCAAGTAGCGCCAGAAGACGGGTTATGTCCGGGCCCAGATCGCCTTCGAGCGAGATCTGGGTGCGATCGCGCTCTTCCTGGCCTCGCCAGTGCCAGATGGCCACCGCGTCACGCTCAATGAGCTCACAAAGTGCGTGGATCAAAGCCTCTGCCAAGGTGTTGCCACCAGCCAGGCCATTGCTGCTGCTAACAAAAAGCTCGGAGCCGGGAAGCTCATCGGATGCAAAATCAAGATGAACGAGTGGCAGAGGCGTCCATATCGGCGCCATCTCGTTCATCAGATCCTGGCCCTGTACCCAGGCGATCGGCGTGGTGAGCGGACGTGTTTGACCAAGCTTGAGAGGCAGCCGACAAACGTCCGTCACGGCTTCGCGACCGGCAAGTGAACTCGCGCAACAAACGCGGTGAGGCTCGGTCAGCCGTTCCGCTGCCCAGCCTTCGATCGCTTCGACGATCGCCGAGGCCTTTGCAGCCGCCAGGCTCAATCCCTTGCCTTGGCTGACGCCCAGAGCAAGGCCGGCGGGCCTGACCGCAGTGACGGTCGGGATATTGATGCGATCGAGACCGGTGATGTCGGCAAGCCGAGTGATCCCGAACCGCGGAAGATGGGGTTCAAGGCCTCGAAGGGTTTCGGTCGGGTCACAAATCCTGTGGGTACCGCGCAGAAACCCTTTCGAGACCATCAATCGTTTGCACGCAAGAGGTCAGATGCTCACCGCATCGTCGTTGGCGGTAACCGATTCGATGCCAACTTCCTTACTCTCGACGAACACACTGTAGGCCTGAATCAGTGCGACACCGATATTGCTTTCACCCGAACCCGCGTCCGATGTGGGATAAACACGTGGGTCAAGCGATGGCGTGCCTCCGCTGCGAAACTCGTTCTCCATTGTGAGCAGCTTGCTATCGTCGATCAATTGAACGGTATCGCCAGCGGCAACGTTGCCTTGAATGCTGAGCGAACCGTCACCATCAAGATTGAGATCACGACGATGACCGATTTTATGTCCTTTGATACCACCCTCAATGAAGTAAACTTCACCGCCGGCGTTGATCAATAGTGTTCCTGGTATCCTCATCATGCACTCCCGATTTGTGCTTCCAAAAAGAAGCGTTGATGAAAAAGTCAATCTAGACAGTCAAAGGCCTCGCATCAGATAGTCGCCGGGCCACAGGGGCCCGTAACCGTCGAAAGCATTGAAGTGTCCGCCATGGGCGGCCATCCGGCGCAAGTGTTCACGCATATCTTCGCAATTTTGCACGGGTGTCTTGTCGAACCGTGGAATCTTGCCTTTTGCCTTATCTTCTTCGGCCGCAAACCGATGTTTGCTAAGGATGAGTGCGGCAACGCCTGCCACCCAAGGCGCCGCCATCGACGTGCCGCTTCGTTTGGCATAGCCGGAGGGCCAGGTGGACAACACGTCTTCACCAGGACCGCTGATATCGACCTCGCCGCCAGCCGACGAAAAGCCGCTGGGCCGGCCGAATCGGTCGTGAGCAGCCACCGTAATTACGCCGCCATATCGCGCCGGATAGCCGATGTTAACGGATCGAAGAGAGCCCTCGTTCCCGGCGGAACAGACCAGCACCTTCCGCATGCCAAGCGCCTTCTGCACCGCCCCCTAGAGCAACTCCGCTGAAATTTCGGCACACATGGAGAACGATATG
>JBHJGP010000015.1:0-167688 GCA_050331695.1 Geminicoccaceae bacterium | reverse complement strand
GGCTGGTCATCGCTCGGCGTTTCGTCACCAGGCGTTTCGTCTGTCGGCTGCGCACCCGGCGTTTCCTCGCCCGGTGTTTCGTCAGTGGGCTCGTCCGCGCCCGAACCGACAACCACCTGATCGCCCACGGACAAAACCGTGCCGCCTTCCGCCGCCGCGATATCCACGCCGATCAGATCACCAGTGAGCTTGACGGAAAGGTCATCAACACCGTCGCCGTCCAGATCGACCGCCAGAAAGAAGGACCCCTCGCTCTCGGTCAGGGTCGCGGAGTCGGCCGAAAACTGAGCGCCCTCGACCAGGATTCGGTCACCACCCGAAAAATCCGCGACATGATCCTGGTCCAGCTCCACCGCCGTGCCGAGAACCCAGTCATCGCCCTTGCC
Organism: Geminicoccaceae bacterium; assembly: GCA_050331695.1. Taxonomy (GTDB): domain Bacteria; phylum Pseudomonadota; class Alphaproteobacteria; order Geminicoccales; family Geminicoccaceae; genus JBHJGP01. The sequence continues at coordinate 167,302 of JBHJGP010000015.1, read as the reverse complement.
GGTCTTGATATAGTCCTTGTCCAGGCCTGGGCGGATGATGTCGTCGCCGCCAAAGCCCTTGATCACATCCTTGCTGGCCAGGCCGACGATCTCCTGGGCAGCGCTGCCGCCGATCAGCTTGTCCTTGCCGTCCGTGCCCGCAAGCAAAGGAAGGCCGGTCTCCTGAGGCGGTGTCGCCGTTAGGTGGGCGAAGCCGGCGCCCTCGTCACTTTCGTCCTGACGCTTGAGACCGTTGGCCTCATCTTCGCCACCCTCGCCCGTAGTGCCGATGGCCCCGGTGATGCTCGAACCTGTCGTCTCGCCTGCAGGCAACAGATCTTGGTTATGGCTGTCAGGCGCACCCGCCATCGACGCTTCCACCCTTGTCACATTCGAGGATGGCCGGCATCTAACGCGAAAGGCGAAAAGCGACAATCATGATCGCGCTTTCGTCACCAAAGGGTGCATACTTAACCAGCGTTAATCGGCGCGGCCGATCGAACGCGGCCCTTTAGCCCGGGCCCAATCAGCGGGAGGTGTGGCGCTCTTCGAACAGTTCGGTGAGCTTACCCAGCATCGCGCCGCCCAACTGCTCCGGATCGGAGATCGTCACCGCACGCTGATAATAGCGGGTGACGTCGTGGCCGATACCGATGGCGACAAGCTCGACCGGTGACCTGTTCTCCACATGATCGATCACGTCCCGCAAATGCTTTTCCAGATAGTTGCCCGGATTGGCCGACAGCGTGCTGTCGTCGACCGGCGCACCGTCGGAGATCACCATCAGGATCTTGCGCTGCTCCGGACGGTTGGCGATCCGCTGGTGCGCCCAAAGGATGGCCTCGCCGTCGATATTTTCTTTCAGGATCCCTTCGCGCAGCATCAGGCCGAGGCTGCGCCTTGCCCGCCGCCAGGGTGCATCGGCATTCTTGTAGACGATGTGCCTGAGGTCGTTGAGCCGGCCGGGATTGCCGGGTTTGCCTGCTCTGAGCCAGGCCTCGCGCGACTGGCCGCCCTTCCAGGCGCGGGTGGTGAAGCCCAAGATCTCGACCTTGACCCCGCAGCGCTCCAGCGTGCGGGCGAGAATGTCGCCGCAAGCAGCGGCAACGGCGATCGGCCGTCCACGCATCGAGCCGGAATTGTCGATCAGGAGCGTGACGACGGTATCCCGAAACTCGGTATCCTTTTCCTGTTTGAAGGAGAGAGGCGATCCGGGCGTCACCACCACCCGGGGCAAACGGGCCGTGTCCAACAGACCCTCATCGAGATCGAACAGCCATGAGCGGGTCTGCTGGGCCATCAGCTTGCGCTGAAGCCGATTGGCCATGCGCGCGATCATGCCCTGAAAGCGCTCCAGCGACTGGTCGAGCTGCATTCTGAGGCGGGTCAGCTCCGCCTGGCTGCACAATTCGTCCGCCTCGATGATCTGGTCATGGGCATGGGTGAACACGCTGTAGGACTCGGGATCGCCCGGAACCGCGGTCAGCTGCGGGAGATTTTGCGGCGCCTCCTCGCCGGCATCCTGATCGGAACCGACCGGCTGCATCTCATCCTCGCCGCCCTGCTCCTCGGAATCCCCGGCCATCTCCTCATCGTCGTCGCCGCTGTCTCCCTCGCTATCGCTGGCGTCCTGATCACTGCTGCCACCCTGATCCTGATCGGCCTCCTCCTCGCCCGAACCCTGGGGATCCTTGCCGTCCTGATCCTCGCTTTCCTGTTCCTCCTGATCCGGCGGCAGCGGGTCGAGTTCGTCCTCGAGGCCAAGGTTTTTCAGCATGTCCCGGACCTGAAGCGCGAACTCGGATTGATCCTGGATACATTCTTTAAGGTCACCCAGGCCGGTGGCCAGGCGATGGTCAAGGAACTCGCGCCACCGCTCGACCATAGGCCGGTACATGGTGGGCGCCTGAAAATCCAAAAGCCGCTCTCGAATGTAGAGTTCGGCGACCTGGGCCAGTGCGCCCTCATCGGCCCGATCGGGCGCTTGATCCTTGATATTGCCTTCGGTGGGCTGGCTCAGCCGGGCCGCCTGGGCCATTGCCAGATTGGCCTTGACCCCGGCCATCCTGGAACAGCCGACCGCTTCGACCCGAACCTGCTCCAGCGCGTCGAAAAGGGCCGAAGCGGTCTCCCCCTGCGGCTGAAACTGCCGGTGTAGCTTGGTGTCGTGATGGCGCACGCGAAGCGCGAAACCGTCGGCCTCGCCCCGGACGCGCGCCACGTCGGCCGCGTGTAGGTCGGGCTTGGGACCCTGGAGGCGAAGATCGGCGGCCGGGCTGTTGCGCCGGCGATCATTGCCGCGAAAGGCGATCGTCAGGCCGGGCTCGGCGGCCAGCGCCCGAGTGGTCGCCGCAACAGCCCTCTGGAATGCGTCCAGCCGTTTTTTAGAATCACCGCCTGACATGGTTCGAACGGCAGCGCATCAGCTGAGCGTCACGGTCCCCGCCGTCTCGGCAAGTTCGGTTCCGAAACAGCGTTGGTAATACTCCGCGATGATCGCCCGTTCGGTTTCGTCGCACTTGTTGAGAAAGGTCACGCGAAAGGCGAAATCGACGTCATTGAAAATCGTCGCATTGTCGGCCCAGGTAATCACCGAGCGCGGCGACATGACGGTCGAAATGTCGCCGGCCATAAAGCCGTTTCGAGTAAGGTCGGCCAAGGCCACCATCTGCGAGACGATTTTTCGGCTCTTCTCATTGTTCCAGCTGGGGCACTTGGCGAGCGTGATCTCGACCTCGGCATCGTGGCCCAGATAGTTGAGCTGCGCGACGATGTTCCAGCGGTCCATCTGGCCCTGATTGATCTGCTGGGTGCCGTGATAGAGCCCTGAGGTGTCCCCCAGACCGACCGTATTGGCGGTGGCGAACAGGCGGAACGACGGGTGCGGGCGCAAGACCTTGTTCTGGTCCAGCAAGGTCATGCGGCCCTCGGCCTCGAGCACCCGCTGGATGACGAACATCACGTCCGGACGACCGGCATCATACTCGTCGAACACCAGAGCGACCGGGTGTTGAAAGGCCCAGGGCAGGATCCCTTCCTGATACTCTGTGATCTGTTTGCCCTCGCGCAGGACGATTGCGTCCTTGCCAATCAAATCGATGCGGCTGATGTGACTGTCCAGATTGACCCGAACACAAGGCCAGTTCAGCCGCGCCGCTACCTGTTCGATATGGGTCGATTTACCTGTGCCGTGATATCCCTGGATCATCACCCGCCGGTTGTAGGCGAACCCGGCTAGGATCGCCAAGGTCGTGTCCCGGTCGAACCGATAGGTCTCGTCGACCGCCGGCGCATAGTCTGTCTCCTGGGAGAACGCGCCCACCTCGAGCTCGCTTTCCACACCGAACGTCTGCGCCACCGAAATTTTGATGTCCGGCTCGCGGGGCAAAACGTCAAGGGTGCTCGCAGCGTGGGCCGCAGCCTTTGCGCTCAACTCATGTCTCCAGAAACCGACGGATCGAGGAACATGCGGGGATCAGGCGAATTCGCCACTCTGAGTGAGGTAGGTATACGCCTCATTAATCAACTTCAACCTCTCCTCCGCCTGGCGATCACCCCCATGCAGGTCGGGATGGTGGCGCTTCACCAGTTCTTTATAGCGTCTCTTCACTTCGCCCAGGTCGGCGGCAAGGTCCAGATCAAGGCGCGCCAACATGCGCTCAACCTTCGTTGAGCGGCTCCTCGCTTCCGCTTCGTGACCATTGCCGTTGCCGTTGAAGGGACCGCCGCCACCCGGCGGCGCGCCTTCAAAAACATCGAACGGATCGCTGAAGCGGAACGATTGCGAGCCGCCTGCCGGCCCGTAGCCGCCGATCCGCCAGGTCGGCCGATGCCAGGTGACGTCCTCGCGCAAATGCCGTTCGATATCGTCCCGGCTCATCCCGGCGAAGTAGTCCCAGGCCTTGTTGTAATCGCGGACATGCTGCAGGCAGAACCAGCGATACTCGCGCAGACTGTCGCGGGATTTCGGAGCCCGGAACGAGGCTTCCTCGGTGCAGCCTGGCCAGTCGCAACAACGCGGTGCGGGTCCGAAGCGAGGCGGCGGATCGATCTCCGGCACGGGCCCGCCACGGACGCCGTTGCTCGCTGTTGCTCTAGCGTTGCCTCGTCGTGCGCGATCAGTCATAGGCGAAGTATGACGCCGGTGCCGCGAGCCGGCAAGCGACCAACCGTCGGTACAAGAACCGACATTTCGCCACCCCGCCAGCCAACCGTCATCCGCCCGAAGGCCTCACCGTTGCCTGCCCCAATCGACCGTCAAAGGCGCCGATGACGGCGTCGCGGGAGAGCTTCCGCGAGGCCTGGCGGCTCGCCTGGCCCCTCATCCTCTCTAATATCTCCGTGCCCCTCCTCGGCATCGTCGACAGCGCGGTGGTCGGTCATTTGAGCGAGCCGCACTATCTGGGCGCGGTCGCGCTGGGTGCCGCCACCTTCTCCGCCGTCTATCTCGTGATCTTCTCGTTGCGGATGAGCACAACGGCACTCGCCGCCCAGGCGTTCGGCGCCGGCGACGGCGCGGAGGTCCGCGCCAGCCTGATCCGTCCGATGGCCATCGCCCTCGTGTTGGGCATTCTGTTCATCCTCCTCGGGCCGGCCATCGCCACCGGCGCCGCTTTCGTCTTCGCGCCAAGTGAGGCCGTCGGGCCTGAGCTGGATCTGTACATCACCATCCGGATCCTCGGCGCGCCGGCGGCCATCGGCCAGGCTGTCGTCCTTGGATGGCTTCTCGGCTGCCAGAACGCCCGCGCGTCCCTGATCGTTCTCTTGGTCACCAACGGCACCAACATCCTTCTCGACCTTTGGTTCGTCTTCGGTCTCGGCTACAAGACCGGCGGCGTCGCCGCGGCCACGGTCATCGCTAACTATCTGGGACTAGCCATTGCCCTGCTCATCGTGAGCGGAACCTGGCGTCGGTTGACCGGCCGCTGGCGGCCCGAAATCTTGATGGATAAGCGGGCCTTCGCCCGGCTGATCGCGGTCAACCGGGACCTCTTCATCCGCACCATCTTTCTCGAGATTTCCTTCGCCCTGTTCGCCGCTCTCAGCTCCCGCCAGGGCGAGCTGATCCTCGCCGCCAACGCAATCCTGGAGAATTTTCTTCTGCTGGCGGCCTATGCGTTGGACGGCTTCGCCTTCGCCAGCGAGGCCATGGTCGGGCGTCAGGTGGGCGCCCGGAACAGGCGCGGTGTCGGCCAGGCGGTCCGGGCCTGTGCGCTGTGGTCGCTGGCCTTCGCGACCGTGATCGCGCTCTTCTACGCCCTTGCCGGCACGGCCATGATCCGGCTCATCACCTCCATCACAGTCGTGCAGGACACCGCGGCAACTTACCTTCCCTACCTAATCGTGGCCCCGCTGATCGGTATCTGGGCCTATCTCTTCGATGGCGTCTTCGCCGGCGCAACTCAGACCCGTGAGCTTCGCGACGGCACAATTGTCGCCACGGCTCTTTTCGTTTTGGCGGCTTTCACCCTGCCCTCATGGCTCGGCAATCATGGGCTCTGGTTGGCGCTTGGCCTCTTCCTCGCCGCGCGCGGCGGCTGGTTCGCCTGGCGCTACCGGCGCCTACAGGCGACCGAACGTTTCATGAGCGGAGAAAGGGTGACAGAAGCAGCCGCCTGAAGGACCGGTCGGACCGCCGTTCAACACCGATCTTCATGCCGGCCCAGCGGCGCGTGGCGCTGAGCGAACGGAACAGGCGATCCCAGAAACTGAAAACCGTGCCGTAATTGCTGTCTGTGTCGGCCCTGAGGGCGTGGTGATGCACCCAATGGATCGACGGCGTCACGACCACTTTCGAGAGGGGTCGCTCCAAGCGCTCCGGCAAACGGGCGTCGCTGTGGTGGAAAACGGTGAAGAAGGCGATCAGCCCCTCGAACAGAATGACGGACGCGACCGGGATGTCGAACAGAATGATCAGGAGCGCCCGGGCTAGGGCCGAGAGCACAACTTCGCCGAAATGGAAGCGAAACGCGCTCGAGCTGTCGAGAAACTCGTCCAGATGGTGAACTTCGTGAAAGCGCCAGAGGATCTGGATCTCGTGATTGGCCCGATGCCACCAGTAGATCCAGAGATCCAGAACCAGGACGTCGAGGATCAATCCCCACCAGCCGGCCCAGATGTCAGGGCGAAGCCCTAGTGAAAAGCCGTCCGCCCAAAGCGTGATCGGCAGCACGATCAGGGGGCCGAGGGCGATGTTAAAGGCGAGCAGCCCCAAATTCTTGGCCAGCCGCCGCCAGGCGTCTCGGCCCGCCCGGCCCAAGCGGACGAGAAGCGGATGGTCAACGCTCGGCCAGATGCGCTCCCAGAAGGCGAATGTGATGATGCCGCCGAGTGCGAGGACAAGCTTGATGGTAGCGGCAGTCTCGAAGGTCATGGCAGCGATATGATCTGTGTCGGGGATCTCGGCAAGCAGACCTCAGCGGGGCACCGGATCGACTGTCGCAAATTCGCCGGTTTCAGGATCGCGCCAGTGGAGCGCACCGTCTTTGATCGCGAACCAGGCACCATGAAGCGAAAGCGTGCCAGCCTCGACCCGCTCGGCGACGAAATCGAAAGCCATGAGGGTTTCAAGCGAGTGGCCGATCGATCGGTGCTCGAGCGCGACCTGCTTGGTAGCGTCGTCGGCATCGCCCAACTCGGCCAACACCTCATCGCGCGCCCTGTCGATCAGAGACACCCAAGGCGCCAGAAAGTCGCTGGGTTTCGAACCCTCCGCCGCCGCCAGCGCTGCTTTGATCCCGCCGCACTGACCGTGGCCCATGACCACGATCTGGCGGACTTCGAGTGCCGTGACGGCGAACTCCAGGGCCGCCGAGGTTCCATGGTGGGCGCCGTCTCTTTCCGGCGGTGGGATCAAGTTGGCGACGTTGCGAACGATGAACAATTTTCCCGGATCCGCGGCAAAAATCGTTGCTGGATCGACCCGGCTGTCCGCGCAGCCGATGATCATCGTCGCCGGCCGCTGACCTTCCGCCAATCGATCGTAGATCGCCTTTTGGTCGGCATAGCGTCCGGCCATGAACCGCCGGTAGCCAGTCAGAAGCGTTTCGGGAACGAGGGTCTCGGTCATAAGCTTGTCGCCGGTTGTCCTGCTGATTTTGCCGGTGATCCGGCGGGTGTCGCTCTGGTGTAGCGGAGTAACACCGCGGTCGAGAAGTGGGATGTTCAGAACAAGAGCGATGATCGCTAACCTCATGGGTGTGGGAACCATGGCGCTGCCGGAGAGCAACGTTGCGGTCAGCGCACACAAGACAAATTGAGATCGAAGTAAGGGTCAGCAGCGCCGCACGTGGTCCGGTCGATAACCCTCTTGAACCGCGATCAACGCTACCCACCTAGCAAATTGTGAACGCCATACCGGGTTCACGAAGTTGGTTGCTCAAAGGAGGGCTAACGCAAATGCGCACTTTTGATCTTTCTCCCTTGTTCCGTTCCAGCGTCGGTTTCGATGTGCTCGACAAGATGTTCGACACGGCCTACCGCGAGGCTACGCGCGAGCCGACTTATCCGCCCTACAATATCGTCAAGACTGCCCCCGATCACTATCAGATTGTGATGGCGGTGGCTGGTTTCGGCGAGGGCGAAATCGACATCACGGCCCAGCAAAATACCTTGGTTGTCAAGGGCAAGAGCGAGGCCAAATCCGAGGACAAAGCGGTCGAATACCTTCACCGCGGTATCGCCCAGCGTAATTTCGAGCACCGTTTCCAGCTCGACGATCATGTAGAGGTCAGTGATGCGGCACTCGAACACGGTATGCTGACGATTACCCTCGTCCGCCGGGTGCCCGAGGCCATGCAGCCGCGCAAGATTTCGGGCAATGGCGGCAAGGCTGAGGTGATCGAGGGCAAGGCCGCCTAAGGCTGCTGTGCCGAAAATGAATAGATCTTCTGGGATTTCCGGCGGAGCAGCGACCGATTGATCCCAGAAGGTTTTGAGACGCGCCGGACATTTGTTCGGCGCGTTTTGTCATTGCCAAGCCTGCATCCAGTCGAGATCATCGCCCGGTTACACCGGATCTCTTGATGATGTCAGGCGGGAAGGATGACGCCTCTTATCGGAATTAGCTGTTGCCGCCAGTCCGTTCGCGGCTATCCGATCCACAAAGTTGGCGAAAAATACATCACAGCGGTAACCGATGCCGCCGCTGGCATGCCGGTATTGTTGCCCGCCCTGGGTGATCAGGTGGCGGTTGATCAATGGCTGGAGAGACTTGACGGCCTGATGCTTACCGGCAGCCCGTCGAACGTCGAACCGCGTCACTATCAAGGCGGTCCCGAGCCCGCTGACAATCCCACCGATCCCAGGCGGGACGAGACCGTTTTTGCCCTCATCCACGAAGCCGTTGCCCAGCAGGTGCCCCTGCTTGCCATTTGCCGTGGTATCCAGGAGCTCAATGTGGCCTATGGCGGTAGCCTCCACCAGGAGCTCCACAAAGTGCCCGGCCGCGACGACCACCGCTCCGACAAGACCGTGCCGGGCCCGGAGCGTTACCGGCCGAGGCATCCCGCGACCCTCTCTCAGGGCGGCCGTCTCCAGGCAATCTTCGGCCAAAGCTCAATCGAGGTGAATTCGCTCCACGGCCAGGGGATCGACCGGCTGGCGCCGGGGCTCGTCGAGGAGGCCCTGGCACCGGACGGCACGATCGAGGCGGTCAGCATCGTCCAGGCTACCGGCTTCGCGGTCGGCGTCCAGTGGCATCCCGAATGGCAGCCCGATCAGATTTGGCACCACCAGCGATTGTTCGAGGCTTTCGGCGAGGCTTGCCGCCGGCGGATGGATCAACGCGTCTCGGCCCGGGCGGCAGCGTGAGCGATATCGCCGCCTGGATTAAGGCACAGCGGATCACCGAGGTGGAATGTTTGGTGCCGGATCTGACCGGCATCGCCCGGGGCAAGATTTTACCCGATGAGCGCTTTTTGACCGGAGCCGTGGACGGTTCCCTTAGATTGCCCGAAAGCGTCTTCACCCAGACCGTCACCGGCGACTACCCCTCAGACGACAAGCTGGTCATCGATCCGGTCAACCGCGACGTTCGCTTGCGACCGGATCCGAGCTCGATCCGTCTGGTGCCCTGGTACGATGAGCCCACGGCTCAAGTCATCTGCGATTGTCACGATCACCAGGGCGAGCCCTTGGACATCGCCTCGCGGCAGGTGCTGCGCCGCGTGCTGACGGCTTACGAGGAACAGGGCTGGCAGCCGGTCGTGGCGCCGGAGGTCGAGTTTTTTCTGACCAAGATCAATGACGACCCGGATTACCCGCTGGAGCCGCCAATCGGCCGATCGAGGCGCCAAGAAACAGGGCGGCAGTCCTACGGCATCGAGGCGGCAAACGAGTTCGATCCGATCTTCGAGGACGTCTACGACTGGTGCGAGCGGCAGGAAATCGACATCGATACGCTTAGCCACGAGGCGGGCGTCGCCCAGATGGAGATCAATTTCCACCACGGTGACCCCCTGGCGCTTGCCGATCAGGCGTTCTTATTCAAGCGAACACTGAGACAGGCGGCCCTGAAGCACGGCATCTACGCGACCTTCATGGCAAAGCCGATGGAACGCGAGCCGGGAAGCTCGATGCACATTCACCAGAGCGTTTTCGACAGCGTGACCGGCGACAATCTCTTCGCCGAGCCCAATGGCGACTACTCGGCCCTGTTCCTGGCCTATATCGGCGGCCTGCAGACCCATCTGCTCGCGGCCATGCCGCTGTTGGCCCCGAACGTGAATTCGTACCGGCGCCTGAGACGGGATTCCGAGGCGCCGATCAACAATCACTGGGGCTGGGAGAACCGGACGGTCGGTCTCCGGGTGCCAGAAAGCGATCGCCAAAGCCGCCGGGTCGAGAACCGTGTCGCCGGCGCCGACGCCAACCCCTATCTGGCGATCGCAGCGTCTCTCGCCTGCGGCTATCTCGGCATGGTCGACAGGCTGGAACCGAGCGCGCCGCTGAAGGACAGCGCCTACACCCGCGGTCACAATCTGCCGCGGCAAATGTCGGATGGTCTGGCCGCGCTTGAGAAATCGATGCCGCTCCGGCGTATTTTGGGCGACCGCTTCGTTCAGGTGGTCCTCGGCGTCCGCGAAAGCGAGCATGACGCCTACCAGCGCGTGATCAGCTCCTGGGAGCGCGAACACCTGCTTTTGAACGTCTGAGCCCGCTCGCCAGATCCCCCCCGGTCGTATCCTCGCTACCGAATGTCGGCGCCCGGCGGGACGACTTCGTCGGCCGGTGATATGCGGCTTTTGCGCCGGCTGCCGGCTTTCTCCTTCGGGGCTCCCCCAATGGTAAAGACGCTTTTCTCGAGCTGGCCCCTTTTCCTCGGTATGACCGTGCTGATGCTGGGAAACGGTCTCCAAGGCAGTCTTTTGGGTGTCCGGGCCAGCATCGAAAACTTCCCGACCACCGTCACCGGGCTCGTCATGTCGGCCTTCTATCTGGGCCTGCTGTTCGGCTCGATGATGACGCCCCGCTTCATCGCGCGGGTGGGCCATATCAGGGTTTTCGCAGCCTTCGCCGCCATCGCATCGGCGAGCGTACTGGTGCATCCGATCGTCGCCGAACCGGTGATATGGGCGGTGCTGAGAGCAATTACGGGCTTCAGCTTCGCGGGCCTCTACATCGTCGCCGAGAGCTGGCTCAACGCGGAGAGTTCCAACCGGGATCGCGGTCAGATCCTGAGCCTCTACATGCTCTTCAGCTGGGCCTCGATGGCAGGCGGCCAGCTTCTGCTAAACGTCGCCGATCCGGGCGGTTTCGTCCTTTTCACCGTCGTCTCGGTCTTGGTGTCGATCGACGTCGTGCCGATGCTGCTCTACGCCAGTCCGGCACCGACCCAGGGCGCCGGAACGTCGATGACCCTTCGCGAGCTTTTCCGGGCATCGCCTCTTGGCCTGTTCGGGTCTTTCTCCAGCGGTTTCATCTCCGGTGCCCTTTTCAGCCTCGGTGCGGTCTACGGCCGGCTCATCGGCCTCGATCTTAAAACCATATCTTTTCTGATGGCCGCCGTGGTGCTGGCAGCGATGGTATTCCAATGGCCGCTCGGCTGGCTGTCGGATCGGCTGGATCGGCGCCAGATCATGATTTCCACGGCACTTCTAGCGACCTTGGCCGGCGTCGCCGGGGCATTGATTGCCGGGTCCTTGGCGCCGTTCTCACTGGTCGTCATCGCGGCCTTCAGCCTGCCGCTCTATTCGATCGCCATCGCCCATACCAACGATTATCTGGACACCGAACAGATCGTCGCAGCCAGTAGCGGGCTGATGATGGCCAACGGCATCGGCGCGGTTGCCGGCCCTTTGGTCGCGAGCTCCCTGATGGATATCCTGGGCCCACCGGGCTTGCCGCTGACCATCGGCGGCATTGGCTTCTCACTCGTCTGTTTCGGCCTGTATCGGATGTCCCAGCGCGAGGCGAAACCCATTGACGAACAAGGCCCGTCCGTCTTGGTCGGTACCGCCACACCGGTGGCCACCCGCCTCGCCCAGGAAGCGGCGACGGAATATCTGGAAACCTCGGACGCGGACAGCACCGATCACGAAAGCGCGCCCTTGGCGCGACCTCGCGCGGAGTTGGTGTGAATCAAGGGTCTGTCGCCGCCGAGGTTCGCCAACCGTTCCTCGATTTTCGATCAAATTTGAGCTACCTTCACAAACAGGCGCGCGTCACCACATACCGATAGTGAACCCCGTTGGATTGGGAGCCGGCGCAGATGAGCCGCAAATTGTTCGTCGCGAACTTCCCGTTCTCGACGAGCGAAGAGGAGCTTCGCGACCTCTTCGAACCGTTTGGCCCGGTCGAGGAGATAAAGATCATTTACGATCGCGATACCGGCCGATCCCGGGGCTTCGCATTCATCATCATGGAATCGGCCGAGGCTTGCCAGGCCGCGGCCGACGAGATGAACAGCACCGACCTTGGCGGCCGATCTCTCGCTGTTAGCGTCGCCGAACCGAGACGGCGCAATGAGCGATTTCGCGAAGATGATGACAGACAGGGCCCGAAACGTTTTGCCCTCGCCCGAGCTAGGGGGCCTCGCCGGCCTCGTGGTGACGAGTGAGCCGGGCCCCAACCAAGCCACCCGGTTGACGTCTTCTCGAACGCCTCCTACATAGCGCGCAGCTTTCGTTGCGCATCAGGGACTTGCGCGGCACTTCATGATCACACAGCTTAACCAGCGTTCGCGGGAAGTTTTCCGCGAGATTGTCGATTTATATTTGGAATCGGGTGAGCCCGTCGGCTCACGCACGGTCTCGCGCCGACTAACGCGGAGACTGTCGCCGGCAACCATCCGCAACGTCATGTCCGATCTCGAGGAGGCAGGCCTCCTTTTCGCGCCGCACACCTCGGCCGGCAGGCAGCCGACCGACGCCGGACTTCGGCTCTATGTCGACGGTCTGCTGGCCATCGGCGAACTCAGCGAGGAAGAGCGAAGCGATATCGAAGCCCGATGCGCCGGAACTGGCCGCAGTGTCGAAACGGTGATGACGGAGGCATCGAACGCGCTTTCGGGGCTGTCACGCTACGCCGGTCTCGTGGTCGCACCCAAAACCGACCAGCCTTTCAAACATGTGGAGTTCGTGGCCTTGGGTCCCGGCCGGGCCATGGTCGTTGTGGTCACCGAAAACGGGCTGGTTGAGAATAGGCTGTTCGACGTGCCGCTCGGCATGAGCGCTTCGACCCTGGTCGAAGCGGGCAATTACCTGACGGCCAAACTGTCGGGACGCAGCTTCGGCGAGGCGCGGACCTTGATCGAAGGCGAGATCAAGGCCCAGCAGAGCCAACTGGACGATCTCACCCAAAAAGTTGTGGAGACCGGGCTCGCGATCTGGTCCGGTGAGCGCAGCGGTGATGACAATGAAGGTGTGCTCATCGTCAAGGGCCAGGTTAACTTGTTGGACGATGTCACCAATCTCGTTGATTTGGAGCGGATTCGTACGCTTTTCTCCGCGATCGACACCAACAAAAGCCTTTTGCGGCTCATCGATTTGACCGAAGAGAGCGAGGGCGTGCAGATCTTTATTGGCGCCGAGAACGAGTTGTTCGGTCTTTCGGGGTGCTCGATGGTCGTGGCGCCCTATCGCAACGGCGCCAACACCGGCAGCCAGGTATTGGGTACCGTCGGTGTCCTTGGCCCGCTTCACATGAACTATTCCAGGATCGTGCCCATGGTCGACTACACCGCCCGCGTGATGGGTCGGCTTCTTGGCGCCCCAGCATCGGAAAACCAGAATGTCTGACAAACCCACATCAACCGAAAACGACAAGGACAACGGGGACAGCCAGGCCAAGCCTCGTCCGGAGCCGGATCATCATTCGATGGATCCGGTGGAACCCGTCGACCTCCACGAGGCCGAGATCCCATCGGAACCCGCCGAGGACACGGGATCCGGCGATCCCGAGAGTGAGCTCTCGGAGACCAAGGATCACCTCTTGCGCACGCTCGCCGATATGGAGAACCTGCGCAAACGAAGCCAGCGGGAGGTCGAGGAGGCCCGTCGCTACGCCGTTACCAATTTCGCCCGCGACCTGCTCGACGTCGCCGACAATCTGAGCAGAGCTTTGTCCTCGATCCCCGAAGAGATGCGTCATCAGGATGGCTTCGCCAAGACCCTGGCAGAGGGCATCGAGATGACCGAAAACAGTCTCAAAGCGACGTTCGAGCGCTATCAGGTCCGCACGGTTGAACCGGCGAAGGGCGACAAGTTCGACCATAAGCGTCACCAAGCCATGTTTGAGGTTCCGACCAACGACGTGCCCGCCGGCCATGTGGCCGAGGTCATGCAAGCCGGTTATGTTCTGGCGGATCGTCTGCTGAGGCCGGCTATGGTCGGTGTCGCCAAAGCCAGCACTGATCAGGAAGCGGCGAAACCTGCAGATGACGATGATCCCTCAAGTCGTGGCGAGCAGGTCGACACCTCCGCCTGACGCCCTCGAACCGCCACAAGAAGACAGAATGAAATGTCGGAAACGCCGCGTAAGATCGTCCTCGCCTTTTCCGGGGGCCTCGACACCTCCGTCATCTTGCGCTGGCTCCAGGACCATTATGGCTGCGAGGTGGTCACCTTCACGGCCGATCTGGGCCAGGGCGAGGAGCTCGAGCCGGCGCGCCAGAAGGCCGAGCTCCTGGGCGTTCAGGACATCCGCATCGAGGACCTGCGCGAGAGCTTCGTCGCGGACTATGTGTTTCCGATGTTTCGGGCCAACGCGCTCTATGAGGGGACCTACCTGCTCGGCACCTCGATCGCGCGGCCGCTGATAGCCAAGCGTCTGGTCGAGATTGCGGCTGAGACGGGCGCCGATGCCATCGCCCACGGCGCCACCGGCAAAGGCAATGATCAGGTGCGGTTCGAGCTCAATGCTTACGCGTTGAACCCGGATATCAAGGTCATCGCGCCCTGGCGTTTCTGGGATCTGGACAGCCGGGAAAAGCTGATCGCCTACGCCGAAAACCATCAGATTCCAATCCCGCGCGGTAAGCGGGGCGAGCCGCCTTACTCCACCGACGCCAACCTTCTCCACATTTCCTACGAGGGGCTGGCGCTAGAGGATCCCTGGATCGAGCCGTCGGAGGAGATGTTCACCCGTTCGGTGGCGCCCGAGCGGGCGCCGGACGATCCAGCCTATGTCGTTATCGCCTTCGAGGCCGGTGATCCGGTGGCGATCGACGGCGATCGGCTGAGCCCCGCCGATCTGCTGACCCGGGCCAACGACATTGCAGGCAAACACGGCATCGGCCGGCTGGACCTGGTCGAGAACCGGTTCGTCGGCATGAAATCGCGCGGCGTTTACGAAACCCCTGGCGGCACGCTTTTGCTGCACGCCCATCGGGCCATCGAAAGTATCACGCTCGATCGCGCATCCGCGCATTTGAAAGATGCGCTGATGCCGCGTTACGCCGAGCTGATCTATAATGGTTTTTGGTTCGCCCCCGAACGCCTGATGCTGCAGGCGTTGATCGACGAAAGCCAAAAGCCCGTCACCGGCGAGGTCCGGCTCAAGCTCTACAAAGGTGGCGTCCAGGTGGTCGGACGACGGTCGGACCGAAGTTTGTACGATGCCAATCTCGCCACCTTCGAATCCGATACCGTCTACGACCAAAAGGACGCCGAGGGCTTCATCACGCTGAATGCGCTCAGGCTGAAGGTGTTGGCTCGCCGTTGAGCTCGCCGCGCATCCGAGCATGAAGATCGCTGATGCGCCCGTCCAGCCGTTTGACCTGATCAGCCAGGCGGTCCCGCAGGCTGAGAACGACCCGCAATTGATCCTGGGGCTCGATGCTGATCTGAGCGTCCCGGCCTTCGATCATCGTTCGTGCGAGATCGCGTTCGGCCAATAAGTCATCCAAGCTCGAAGGACAGCAGGTTTCGCTGTCCGCGACCGCGGTGTCAGGAAACAGTTTTGCCGGTGTTTCCGTAGGCAAGCCGGCTTCCAGTTCAGGCAGCAGTTCGAAATAGAAAAAAAGGCGAGATTTCGCCTCGAGATCGCCGCGCTGCGCGCGCGCCAACCAAGCATTCACCATATGTGCGGATCCCTTCCACTATGCCGATCGGCCTCGTCTATGCGTGGCTCGACAAGCCGATAGTTCCGAAACTATGAGAAAAGCATCATCCGCGCTGTGAGAATTATCACGCCTCACGTGATAATCATCGGCTCCCATCAATTCGGAGGCTTGGTTTTTGTCCGTCCAAACGCCTGCCCACCCGGCCTTCGTCCAAATGGTTCAAGCCAGCTTTGCGGCCCAAGGTCTGATGACGACCCTCGGCGCCTCTCTTACGGCCGTCGAGCCCGGAACGATCGAAATCGAGGTCCCGTTCCACAAGGGCCTCAGCCAGCAGAAGGGCTTTTTTCACGGCGGGGTCGTCGGCGCCATCGCCGACAGTGCCGGCGGTTACGCCGCGCTCACCCTGATGGCCCAGGGCTTCGAGGTCGTGACCGTCGAATACAAGATCAATTTTCTGAGGCCAGCCCTGGGCGACAGATTGCTGGCACGCGGCTCGGTCCTTCGGCACGGCCAGAGGCTCACCATCGCCGAAGCCAAGGTCACCTGTCGAAACCAGGGAAAGGAGCGATTGGTGGCGACGTCCCTGCAAACCCTGGCGCCGGTACCACCCGAAACGACCGCTGTCGATCCTCGGACGACCACTCAGTAGGTGCTGAGCGTGATCTCGACGCGCCGGTTGGCGGCGTTGGCCTCCGCGGTATCGGCGTCGATCAAGGGTCTCGTATCCGAGAAACCGGCAACCGCGATCCGCTCTGGCGGGACGCCGTTAGCGACCAGATAGTCGCCCACGACCGCCGCCCGGACCACGCTCAACTCCCAATTGGAACTGTAGGGCCAGAACACTGGGATGCTGTTCGCGTGACCGTCGATACGCAACACCCAGCCCTGGCGATCGGCCATGTCCTCTGCAAGATTGCGAAACTCGTAGGCCAGCCGGTCCAGAAATTCACGCCCCTCGTCGCTAAGCTCAGCCAATTCCTCACCGAACAGGAGCTCCGTCGATAGAACGACATGCGCGCCTTCGACGACCGCGTCCGACAGATAGCCGACGCCGCCCTCGAATTGGGCGGCGAGCAGATCCCCGGTAAGATCGCCTTGCTGCGGCCGCGGATCCCGGACGTAGACACCGGCGTCGCGGTCATCGGCCGACGCTGCCGGCCCGAGTAGCTGCACTTCGTCGAGAGATGCCGCCCGGGTCGCGTCCAACTCCTGACGGGCGGTGTCCAGCTGACGCTGGCGCGTTGCCACCTCACGCTTGAGGTCGGCAAGCGCCCGGTCTGCTTCGGATCCCCTGGCCGCTTCGGCGTTGGCCCGCTCTTGCAGAGCCGCAATCTCCTTGTCTTTCGCCGCCAATTCGTTTTCCAACTGGTCGATCTCAAGCCGTGAAGCGCTCAGATCCCCGGCCAGCTCGTCCCGTTCCGTTTTCACGCTCGCCAGCGCCGAAAGCTCTTCATTGCGTTGCTCTAGAGCTTGGGAGCTGTCTCGATTGGCCGCCGTGAGCGCCGCAATCTGCTGCTGCGAGCCGGCGATATCACTGATCAGCCTTTGACGCTCCAGCTCCAAGGCGGCGACCTTTTGATCGGCCTCGGCCCTGGCGGCCCTCAGCTCATCCCGTTCCTCGCCGATCGCTTCCCGCTCACGAACCGCCCGGTCCCGCTCGGTCTCGAGCCTCGCAACCTCGTCCCTGGCTGCGGCAACCTCGCTGGCCACGCGGCTCAGTTCGTCTTGAGCTGAACCAAGATCGTCGTTCGCCGCCACCAGTTGGGACCGAACTTTTTCAAGGTGATCCGCCTGCGCCACCGCCGCGTTCCCCATCAAGCTCAGCTCGGCCTCGGCACCGACCCGTTCGCTCTCGGCCTCGGCCAAACGGTCGCGCAATCGTTCGACTTGGCCTCTCAGCACATCGGTGTCAGCCGCGCCCTGAGCGACGGCCTCGAGCGCTTGCTGTGATTGCAAGAGTTCGCCCGCGAGTTCGTCCCGCTCGGTGACAATCCCGTTCAGCTCGCTTTCGAGAGCGGCGAACTGCTCGCGGGCCGACATGAGAGACGCCGAGAGATCCTGTTTTTCCCGCTCCAAGATCTGCTTCTGTGCCTGCAGATCGGTCACCTGCGCTTCCGCCGTCTGCAGTTGCTCCCTCGCTGCCGTCGCGGCGGCCTGAACTTGGCCCAGATCTTGTTTGGCGCTGGCAAGCTCATCCTCGGCTGATGCCAGGCTGGCCGTGACCACTTCGAGTTCGCTGCCCCGCTCATTGGCCGAGCCCTTGGCGAGTGCGAGGTCGGCGGCAACGCCCACCCGCTCGCTTTCCATTGCCGCGAGACGGTCGCGCAGCTCTTCCGCTTCGGCCTGACGCTCGGCCAGGGCGGCGGCGTGCGAGCGCTCAAGCCTTCCCACCTCACTCTGCAGGCTCGCGAGATCGCGCTCCGCCGCCGTCAGCCGGTCCTGCGCCTGTTCAAAGTTGGTTTCGGCCGTCTTAAGCGCTTCCTCGGTCGAAGAAAGCTCGCTTTCGGTTTGCTGCAGAGCTGACGTAACGGTTTGCAGATTTTCGTCTGTACCCGTCGCTTCAGTCCTCAAAAGTGCGAGGTCGGCAGCCAGGCCAATCCGATCGCTTTCGGTCTCGGCGAGCCGATCCTGCAGGGTCTCGGTCCGCCCCTGGGCGTTGGCGAGCCGCTGGCCAAGCCGGTCCCGTTCTTCCGTCAGGGCTGCCTGCCTCGCACGCAGATCTTCGAGCTCGCCGAGCAGTCGTTCACGTTCGGCCTCGAGCGCGACAACCCGTTGTTCCGCTGCTTGAAGGGCGGCAGCGAGTTGGTCACGTTCTTCGGTCAGCGTCTCGCGGTCATCCTGGGTTTCCGCCAGCTCGGCCTGAACCTGGGCCAGCTCGTCACGGTTCGATGCCAGCTCATTCTTGGCCGCTGCAAGCGATGTTTCGGCCTCATTCAGCTCACCGGTCGCCTCGGTCAGTTGAGACGCCGTCGCCGACAAGTCCGAGCTCACGGTCTCGTAGGCTGTTTCCACCTCGTCGGTCATTTCTTTAAGGAGCGCCAGTTCCGCGACGACACCCACCCGATCGCTCTCGGCAAGCGCCAGGCGGTCCCGCAGGCTCTCCGTCTCGCTTGTCATCTCACCGAGTGTCGTCTCGAGCCGATCGCGTTCCCGGGCCAACGCGGACTGGTCGCTCCGAAGCTGCTCGAGCTCCTTGTTCAACGCGTTTCTTTGGCTACCGGTACGCTGCAGATCACCCGCGAGCCGATCGGCTTCGGCCTCGAGTTCGACTAACCGGCGACGATCCGCTTCAAGCTCGTCCAGCCGTTCGCCGGCAGCGCTGAGATCCGCCTCCAACTGAGCGCGGATATCACTGAGCGAAGCGTTCTCGGCTTGCTCTTCGGAAAGCTCCTGTTCCAGCGCATCGACCGTTTCCGGTTTCGGCGCGGCTTCCAACGCCTGTTGTACCCGCTCCAGCGCCGCTTCCAGATCGGCTATGCGCGCTTGGGCGGCGCCAAGCGCCTCTTCGCGGATGGCGAGCGCCGAGGTGGTACGTTGTTCCTGGGACTCGATGGCGGCCAGCGCCGAGCGCAGCTGTCCGGTCTCCCGCTCGGCTGCGGCAACCCGCTCGCGAACACCACCCAGTTCGTCAACGCGGTCCGAAAGTGCCGCCAGTCGAGAGACCGGATCGCCGGACCGGAGCGCTTCGGATACGGAGATCTCCTCGCCATCAATTGCGGCCAGCCGGCTCACGATCTCGGCAGCCTCACGATTGACGCCATGGCGATGGTGCCAGAAAGCGAACAGCCCGATCACCACGGCCAGGATCGGGAGTAGCGCCCACAGGAGTCCTCGCCGCCGGCTTCTGCCCACCCACAAGGCGTATTGATGTTCGAGGTCACGAAGGTCTTGGGTAACCGCCATGGTGTGGTTCCACTGAGGTGCTAATCGTAAAAGCGGCGAATAAGAAGCTTGATGCGGCCGATGGAATCGTCATGTTCGTCGGCGCTTTGCGAACTGGTGGCGAGACGCTCCAGATAGGCCAGCCCCTCGGCCCGGTCGCGGTTTTCCAAGACCTCGCGCCAAGGGCCTGCCGCGGCGACGGCGATCGCCAGGCCGGCGATGGCGCCACCTAGCGGCCAAAGACCGTAGTCGCTGGCCCACGGCGTCATGGAAAACACGAACAGCAGAATGCCAAAGACCATAAGCGCGGCTGACACCCGCGACAGTCCTCGCTGTTCACCGTCATGGCCCCTGATCAGGCCGCTGACGCCAAGCGTTTCCTGATGGCTGGGTTCAGCCATCTTTGCCCCCACTCGTCACATCACCCGACCGGTAAACTTTGGCGTCATACCTCCGCAAACGCAACCTTCAGACGCATCAGCCGGTATTCCTGCGGCCTGGCGGCCAATCAGCGTGAGGTCAGCTTGATCTCGATCCGGCGATTGCGGCTCCAGGCCTGAGGGCCGGCGCCTTCGACGAGCGGCTGAAACTCCGCGAAACCCGCCGCCGCCAGCCGTTCCGCCGATATCCCCTGATCGATCAGAAACTGAGCGACGGAGATGGCTCGCGCCGCCGAAAGCTCCCAGTTCGACGGAAAGCGGGGGGTGTTGATCGGCCGCCGGTCGGTGTGGCCGTCCACCTGCAAGATCCAAGGCAGATCTTGCGGAAACTCGCTTGCCAGATCCTGGAGCGTCGCGGCCAAGGCCTCGAGCTGATCCCGGCCGCCCGGTTCAAGCTGATCACTGCCGGAAGGGAACAGGACCTCGGCCTGGAATACGAACCGATCGCCGACGATCCGAACATCGTCGCGGTCACCCAACAGGCCCCGCAAACGGCCGAAGAAGTCGGATCGAAAGCGGGAGAGCTCTTCGACCTTGTCGGCCAGCGCCAGATTGAGGCGCGCGCCCAGATCTTCGATCGTCTGGGCCTGTTGGTCCAATTCCAGCTCGCGACTGCGCAGCGCCGCTTCCATCGTCGTCACCTGAAGGCGCAGCGCGTTGAGCTGGCGGTTCAGCGCGGTGATTTCCTCCTGGGCCCGAAGGCTGCGTTCTTCCGCCGTGCTCAGTTGCTCCTCGGCGGCGGCCCGCTCCTCCTGGGAAAGCGCTAGACGTTGATCTCGGGCGATCAGCGCCGCCCGCTGCTGTTCGATATCCGATTCCAGCTGGGCACGGATGACCCGGAGCGCTTCGATATCATCGCGCAACGCCGCCAGTTCCTGGATCTGCAGCTCGATGGTCTCCCGGTCGGCCGACACCTGCTCTCGCGCCTCGGCCAGGCTTTCCTCGAGATCCGCCGCCCGCGCCTCGGCGGCTTCTGCGGTCTCCACCCGCTCGCCCAGCTCACGCCTGAGCCGCAAAGCCTCGCCCTGGACGGCCGCCAGTTCGTCGGCCAGTCGCAAGCGTTCGTTCTGCGCGCTTTCGAACTCGCTGGCGAAGTCGTCGCGCTCGGCAAGCGCCGTTTCCAGCTCCACCGCCACATCGTCGAGATTGCGCCGCAACCGATTGACCAGGTACTGCTCTGCCCGGAGATCTTCGCCCAGCGTCTCCAACTGATCCTGCAACTGAACCAGTTCCCTGTCGCGGCCCTGGATCAGCTGATTGAGCACGAACTGGGCGAGGACGAACACGACCAGAAGAAAGATGATGACCAGGAGCAACGTCGACAGGGCGTCGACGAAGCCCGGCCACATGTCGTTATTGGTTCTAAGCTCCCGGCGACTTCGAGCCACGGGCCGCTACCTTTGATCCAACTGAGCGTCGCCGGCGGCGATGGCGATCGTCTTGGTCACGGTCTTGATCTCGCCCCGCAATTCCCGAACCAATTGCTCCCGCCCTCTCGAGCTTTCATCGATCAGACGTTTCAGATTGGTGTCGACGCTGTGCAGATACTGGTGGAACGCGTCGTTGGCGCCGGCCTCACCCTGAACCGCCTGCATCAGCGCCTGGCGCGTTTCGTCCTGCATCCGCACCAACTGCGCCATCATGTTGCGGTCGGACTGAGCGTTCTCGTTGAGCCGGTCCAACTGAAACGCCAGCTGATTGAGCGCGTCCGTCGCGTTGTGACGCGTCTCCTCCGAGCGGCTGATCAGCCGATCCAGATTCTCCAGGCTTTCGGCGGTTCGTTCGAGAAGCGCTTGAATGTAGGCGGGCATCGGCGCCGAGGGACCGAGGGTGGCGGCGGGCCGACCCCGGTCATCGACCGTGTCGCCAAACCGGGCGAGCCCTGACAGCCACTCTTCCATATCGTTGTAAAAACTGTTCTGGGCCTGATTGGCTTGCAGATCGAGAAATCCGAGGATCAGCGAGCCGGCGAGGCCGAAGAGCGACGAGCTGAACGCCGTACCCATGCCGGAGAGCGGCGCCGCCAAGCCGGCTTTCAGATCGTCGAAAACGACGGCGATGTCGCCCGAGCCGATGCTGAGATCGGCGATCACGTCGCCGACCGAACTGATGGTCTCCAACAGCCCCCAGAAGGTGCCGAGCAGGCCGAGAAAGATGAGAAGGCCGGTCAGGTAACGAGCATTGTCGCGTTGCTCGTCTAGCCGGGAGGCGACGCTATCCAGAAGATAGCGGATGGAGACGGTCGACAGTTCCGTGTCGGTGCGCCGCTCATATTCGCCCAGGGCCGTAGCGATCGGCGCCAGCAGCCGGGGCGGCTCGGCGAGCGAGAAACCGGGCCCTGCCGCCCGAAACGCCTCGATCCACCTGATCTCAGGCTTGAGGGTGAAAATGCGCCTGAAGGCGTAACCGACACCGAACAGAAACACGACCAAGATGGCCGAGTTCAGGGGCGGATTGTAGCTGAAGATGCGGTACGTCACATCGAAGCTGAGCGCGACAGCGGCACCGGTCAGCAGAAGCACGATGATGATGATGAAGACGTAGCGGTTAAGGCTAGACATTGTCGGCGCGCCCGCACTGAGGCAAGGAAACTGGTGAAATCATCCGTTTAGCGGAGAAATTTCAACCGACGAGACGTATAGGCCCGCCCTTGCCGACCGCACAAGGCCTGAACGATTACGCGGTTTGCCGTTGGCAAGGGGAATCAGTGCCGCAGCAGCTCAACCAAGGGCGCGTGAAGCTGGCCGTTGGTCGCCACGATCGTGCCCCGTCCGAGGAGGTCGTCATCTTCAAGCTTCGAGACCCGACCGCCGGCCTCGCGCACGAGGAGAATGCCGGCAGCGATGTCCCAGCTGCTCAAACCGAATTCCCAGAAACCATCAAATCGACCGGACGCGACGTAGGCCAGATCGAGCGCGGCAGCGCCCAACCGCCGCACGCCGGCGACCGTCGCAGAAACCCGATCGAGCTGCGCCATGAAACCCCGCTCGCGGCCCTCCCAGTCGAGGACCGGGATGCCGCAGCCGAACATCGCCTGCGGCAGGGCTTTGCGGCTCGACACCCGGAGCCGGCGATCGTTCATGAAGCTGCCGCCGCCCCGCTCGGCGGTGAAGAGCTCGCCCTTGATCGGGTCCAAGATCACGGCCGCGGTCAGTTCGCCCTGTTGTTCCAGAGCGATCGAGATCGCGAAATGCGGGATGCCGTGGAGGAAATTGCTGGTGCCGTCGAGCGGGTCGACGATCCAGCGATTGGTCGCCTGTTCCCGCGACGCCCCGCTTTCCTCGAGCAGAAATCCGTAAGAGGGCCGCGCTTTCTCCAACTCGCGGCTGATGATCGTCTCCGCCCGTCGGTCCGCCGCCGACACGAAGTCGCCGGGCCCTTTGATCGAGACCTGGAGCTGCTCCACCTCGCCGAAATCATGGGAAAGGGTGCGCGCAGCCTTCTGCGCCGCCTGGACCATAACCTGGAGATTGGCTGATCGCCGCAAGGATCAGTCCTTGGCCCGTTCGACATAGGTTTGATCGGCGGTGTTGACCACGACCCGGGTGCCCGTGCCGATGTGCGGCGGCACCATGACCCGGACACCGTTTTCCAGCAAGGCTGGTTTGTAGGATGCGGACGCCGTCTGGCCTTTGACCACAGGCTCGGCCTCGACGATTTCGAGCACGACGGTTTCCGGCAGCGTGACCATGAGCGGCCGGCCCTCATAGCTCTGGACGGTCACCACCATGCCCTCCTGGAGGAAGACGAAGCCGTCCCCGAACAGCGAGCGGTCCATGCTTACCTGTTCGTAGTTCTCCTGTTCCATGAAATGCAGAATATCGTCCTCCGCGTAGAGGAACTGATAGGGCGCCTCGTCGAGCCTTACCCGCTCGACCGTCTCGGCCGCGCGGAAGCGCTCGTTCAGCTTGGTGCCGCCCACCACGTCTTTCAGCTCGACCTGCTGGTAGGCGGGGCCCTTACCGGGCTTCACATGCTCCGTTTTGACCGCGATCCAAAGCTTGTCTTTGTGCTCCAGGACCATGCCCGGGCGGATCTCGTTACCGTTGATCTTCACGCTATCGGTTCTCCGTCAGACCGGCGGTGCGCTCGCGATTGACCGCATCGAAACGTTCCGCAAGCGCTGAAGCGGCCGCTTTCGCGGCGCCGGCCTCATTCCAAACTTCCCTGTCCAGTGCCACGAAGTCGGCACCGGCTCTGGCGAGCCCCTCAATGTCGGCTGGTGCCGGTGCACAGGCGATCGACGGCAGAACGAATAACTCTTGCCACCAGGCGATGCAATCTTCCAGCGTTTCGCCCTCTGCCATAGCCGCTTCTCGCCGGTCGCGGCCGTCCAGATGGCCGAACAGGATGACGTCGGCACCCTCTTCGCCGCTGCTCATGGCGACGTGCCGCGATAACCCGGCTTCGGCCAGGAGAATGGCGGCTTCACCGAGCCACGAGCGGACGCGGTCAATGGCGCCGGGCCTGGCCGGCACCAGGCCCCCGTCGATCCCGGAGCCCGCATGTTGCGGTCCCGGCTGATCGACGAACAGGGCCCAGCCGGCGCCGTGGCAGCGGAGGAGAAGCCGGCTGAGTTGAGGTTCGCCCAATCGTTCGCTTCCCCTCACCAGGACCCCTCCGGTCCCGAGCGGCTCGAGAACGCTCTCCAGAAGCCCGGTGAGGTCGTGCGGATCGATCTCCCGCGGCAACAGAAGAAAAGGCCGGCAGCGTTGGTCTTCGATCTCTGACGTCGGCTCGTTCGGCGCGATCACGTCTCGCCGAGATAGATCTTGACCACCTCATCAAGGAGCGCGAGGGCATCGGCTTTCGACCGCTGAAAACTGTTTCGGCCGATGATCGAGCCGCTGGCGCCACCGTCCCGGATCTGCCGGATCTCGTCGAGCACCGCTTCAGTGCCCTTGGCCGAACCGCCACTGAAGACCACGATCCGTTTGCCGGCGAAGGCGCAGTCCATGATGTGCGAGATGCGCTCGGGCAAGCTCGACCGCGCCACGTTCTCGGACTCGTAGACCTTGACCGCATCCGGCAGATCGAGGGCGTCGGTGGGCGGCTTCACCTTGATGATGTTGGCGCCCATCAGCGCCGCCATATGCGCCGCGTAGCCGACGATATCGAGCGCCGTCTCACCCTCGCCCTTGCTCACCTTGCCGCCGCGGGGATAGGACCAAACCACCACACAGAGTCCGTGAGCTTTCGCCTCCAAGGTCAGCTCCCGCAACTCCTCCATCATGCCGTAATTGGCGTCGGAACCGGGATACATGGTGAAGCCGATGCCGACGCAGCCCAGCCTCAAAGCATCCTCGACGCCGCCGGTGATCGCCTGATCCGCCGTGCCCGCATGGAGGCTGTTGGCGCTGTTGACCTTGAGGATGGTCGGCAACTGGCCGGCATAGCTGTCGGCGCCCGCCTCGAGCATGCCGAGCGGCGCCGCATAGCCGGAAAGCCCGGCTTCCAGCGCCAGCTCGAACAGATAGTGGGGATCGTATGCCGGCGGGTTCTTGGCGAAACTGCGCGCCGGCCCGTGTTCATAACCTTGGTCCACAGGAAGGATGACCAGCTTGCCGGTGCCGGCGAGACGGCCTTCCATCAACAGCCGCGCAAGATTGCCTTTGACCCCGGCATTTTCACCCTCGTACCACGACAGGATTTCCTTCACCTTCGGCGTTAAGCGCATGCCGTTAACTTCCCTCAATCCGATGGTTTATGATGCTGGGCGACTTCTATCACGCTCGCTTGCGGCTTGCCACGCCCCGGCGCGTCGTCCTGCCGCTCACGAGCCGATTCCTGGCGAAAGCCAGCACCCTTGGCTGCGGCGATTTCGGCGAGTTTCCGGCCTCTCTCCGGATCACCCCGCCAGACGATGGCCGTGCACCCCTCGCGCAAGGCCGCCAAGGCGAGACCGGCCCGGTCGTCGCAGTCGATCCAGACCCGAGCGCCCAGCATCTCTTCGAGCGCTGCCCAGTAGCCGACGCCCCAAGCCTCGGCCGTTCCGGGCGCGGTGATGAGCTCGACGCTGTCGTCGGCGCTCGCCAGCGCCAGACGCGCGCTTGCCAGATCCTGAACCTCGCGCCAGCGGATCAAGGCGCCAGCGCGGCAACACCCGGCAGCGTCCGGCCTTCGAGCCACTCGAGGAACGCGCCGCCAGCCGCCGAAACGTAAGTGAACTTCTCCAGGACACCGGCGTGGGCGAGCGCGGCGACGGTATCGCCGCCGCCGGCCACCGAGACGAGCTTGCCCACCTCGGTCAGTTTTGCCGCCGCCTGGGCCACCCGGTTGGTGCCCGCATCGAAAGGCTGAAGCTCGAACGCGCCCATGGGTCCATTCCAGAGGATCGTCTTCGCCGTTTCGAACCGGGACGCGACGGCGTTCGCCGACACCGGCCCGACATCGACGATCATGTCCTGGTCACCGACCTCGCCCGGCGCGACGATCCGGTTGGCGGCTTCGGCCCGGAACTCGGTCGCGACGACCACATCCTCCGGCAAGACGATCTCACAGCCCTTGGCGTCGGCCTCGGTCATGATCTCGCGGGCCGTTTGCGCCAGGTCCGCTTCACATAAAGACTTGCCGACCGGCAGACCCTGGGCGTGGAGAAAGGTGTTCGCCATGCCGCCGCCGATGACGAGGCCGTCGACCCGGTCGAGCAGATGACCCAGAACCGCGAGCTTGGTCGATACCTTCGCCCCGCCCACCACGGCGATGACCGGCCTCTCCGGGCTTTCGAGCGCCCGGTTCAGGGCCTCCAGCTCCGCCTGCATGAGCCGGCCCGCGAAGGCAGGCAACCGTTCGGCGACCCCGACGACCGAGGCATGGGCCCGGTGCGAGCAGCTGAACGCGTCGTTGACATAAATCTCGCCCAGGGCCGCGAGACCGTCGGCGAACGCAGCATCATTCTTCTCTTCGCCGGCGTGAAAGCGCAGGTTCTCAAGCAATACCACCGCGCCGCGGCCGAGCTGATTGACCGCCTGCTCCGCCGTCTCGCCGATGCAATCCTCGGCAAAAGCCACGTGATCGAGCCCGAGGGCGCGCCGGACCGGCTCGACCAATGGCTGCAACGACATCGACCCATGGCGTTCGCCCTTGGGCCTGCCGAAATGGGACAGGATCACGACCTTCGCGCCCCGGCCCAGCAAATCCTTGAGCGTGACCGCCGCGCGCTCGATCCGGGTGGCATCGGTGACCTCGCCGTTAGCCATGGGCACGTTGAAATCGACCCGGACGAGAACGCGCTTGCCCTCGATGTCGGCGTCGTCGAGCGTGCGAAAATTAGCCATCGAGGGTTCCCCACATGCGTTTGTTTAGCAGTATCACCGGCTAGCATGAAGGCCGGAGCGAGGTCCATGTCCGGGCCGCCATCAGGGTCCAGCGCAGCTGGGGATCGGCCTCAATCAGCGTAGCAAAGGGTGCGTGTTCGGGCGATCGCGCCTATTTCCGATGCTGAAGCGCATGCGCCTAACGGATCGTTCACGAAGCTTTGTCATGGTGCGGCCACTCCCGCGTCTCACGCAAGCGGTGACCCATGATCCAATTGTTCGACCGTTTCCTACGCGCCGAAGAGGCCAGCACCCTGATCGAGTACGCCCTACTCGGTTCGCTGACCGCGATCGGCCTCTTCGTCACGTTGGGCGATTTAGGCAGCAACGCATTGTGGGACCTGTTGGTTCAAATCGAGACGGCGCTCGTCAACGCGGAACCCTGAGCGACGGGTTCCCGCGGCTCATCCAGGGGCTTGAGCCCGAAGGCCGCGCGCGGCGTCGGCGAACCACAAGCGCAGATAGTCGGCGAAGGACCGCCGGCACCAGACCGAGAACCTTTCGGATTCCCGGCGCCAGAGAATGACGTCAGCCTTCGCCAAGGCGGTTCGCGTGGCGAAACCTTGGGGTGCTACGGTCTCATGAAAGTCGAGCCGGCAACCCATCGACAAAAGCGTCTCCGTCTCGCCGCCCTCGAGCACGAAGCCCTGAAAGGCATCACCAACCTCGACCAGGGCAACCGGATCTGGGCCTGCCGACCGGCGCAGGCCGGCCAGAAGATCGTCAGCACCCTCCGCCGGCGAGATCACCAGCCACTCGGCCGGTCCCTGCCAAAGGACGGCGATATCGCCTGCATGGCTCGACGTCAGGGGTTGGATCGGCATCTCGATCCCAAGCGCCTGGCCCAAGGCGGAAAGCGATGCCTCGCCGGCACGGACGATGATCAGGCTCGACCGCTGGCTTTCGATGATCCGCAGCCCCGACGCTTCGATGGGGAAGGCCGGCCGATCGCCCAAAACGCTCATTGCAAGCGCTCTCCCGCCGGATCGAGGAAGACCGGCGATGTGATTTCGGCTTCAATCACGCGATCAGCCATCGGCACCAGCACCGTCTCACCTTCGAGGCTGCGCCCGCCCCGAACCATCGCCAGCGCGATCGAGCGGCCCAGAATTGGGCTCATATAGCTGGACGTGACGTGGCCGATCATCGGCACCGGCGTCGCGCTCGCATCGGTGCCGACAGCGACGATCTGCGCTCCCTCTTCCAGGACGGTCATTGGCTCCTTGGTCTTCAGACCCACGAACTGCTTTCGATCCGGCTTGGTCATGTCGGGCCGGGATAGCGAGCGCTTGCCGATGAAGTCACCCTTCTTGGACGAGACGATCCAGCCCATGCCCATGTCCAAGGGCGTTGCCGTCCCGTCCGTGTCCTGACCGGTGATGATGTAGCCCTTCTCGGCCCTCAAGAGATGCATCGTCTCCGTGCCGTACGGGGTGAGATCATGGGCTTGGCCGGCGGCCGTGAGCGCATGCCAAAGCTGGGCGCCATGGCGGGCCGGGACATTGATCTCAAAACCGGTCTCTCCGGTGAAGCTGATCCGATAGACCCGCGCCGGCAGATCGGCGACCGAGCCCTCTCTGAGGCTCATATGCGGAAAGGCCTCGGCCGAAAGATCGAGATCGGTAAGCGGCGCCAGGATCGCCCGGGCCTTCGGTCCCGAAAGCGACACGACCGCCCACTGTTCGGTCACTGACGTCGCGTAGACCCGCAGGTCCGGCCATTCGGTCTGCAGCCATTCCTCAAGCCAGGCCAGGATCCGTGCGGCGCCGCCCGTGGTCGTGGTCATATGAAAATGATCGTCCGCCAGACAGGTGGTGACACCATCGTCCATGATCATGCCGTCATCGCCGAGCATCAAGCCATAGCGGCACCGTCCGGCCTCCAGCTTGGACCAGCCATTGGTGTAGACGCGATTGAGAAGGGTGCGGGCGTCGGGACCCTGGAGGTCGATCTTGCCGAGCGTGCTCGCATCGAACAGGCCGGCACTGGTACGCGCAGCCAGGGCTTCCCGCTGCACCGCCTCGGCCATGTCTTCGTCCGGCTTCGGGTAGAACCAGGCGCGGCGCCATTGGCCGACCGCCTCGAACGCCGCCCCCGCCTCGACGTGGCACTGGTGCATCGGCGTGGTTCGGACGGGATCGAACAGCCCGCGGCGGTTCTGGCCGACGATGGCACCGAAGGTGACGGGCGTGTAGGGCGGCCTGAAGGTGGTGGTGCCGACGGCGGAGACCGCCTGGCCGAGGCTCGCCGCGACGACCGCGAGTGCGTTGACGTTCGAGGTCTTGCCCTGGTCCGTGCCCATGCCGGTGGTGGTGTAGCGCTTGACGTGCTCCACCGACTGAAAGCCCTCACGCAGCGCCAGATCCAGATCCTTCACCTTGACGTCGTTCTGAAAGT
Organism: Geminicoccaceae bacterium; assembly: GCA_050331695.1. Taxonomy (GTDB): domain Bacteria; phylum Pseudomonadota; class Alphaproteobacteria; order Geminicoccales; family Geminicoccaceae; genus JBHJGP01. Next base: position 137,786 of record JBHJGP010000015.1, on the reverse strand, counting down.
CCACGAATGCCGCCTTGCCGCCACCGCGGCTGGCGTAGCGCCACAGAGGTTGAACGCCGACAGGGTCACCCGCGACAGAAGCCAGCGCCGGCGGCGGCGGCTCGAAACCAAGCTCGCGCGCCGCCCGTGCCCCCGCGTCCTGGCCTTCGGCCAAACAGCCCGCCAGGTCTTCCGTGCCGTTGGCAGCGCCGGCGACGGCGACCGGTTGCGGTGAGCTCTCGGGCAGAAAAATGCCGCGAGCATCCTCGAAACGGAGCTTGCCGCGGCTCTGGGAGAACAGGTGGATCGCCGGGTTCCACCCACCGGACATCAACAGGCAATCCACAGGCAAGGGCCGCGGATATCCACAATTAATCCCGTCTTCGGCCAGGGGTGCGACGAACGCTGTGTGGACCCGCCTGCCGCCGCCCGTATCGACCACCACGTGGCTCTTGAGCGCCGATATGCCCTTGGTCTCGGCGGCCGCAACCAGACTTTTGTCCGGATCTGACCGGCTGTCGACGATGGCCTCGATCCGGACGCCCTGCTCCGCCAGATCGAGAGCGACCGGATAAGCGCCGTCATTGTTGGTCGCGATCACCGCCTGGCGGCCGACCATGACGCCATAGCGGCGGGCGTAAGTGCGCGCGGCACCGGTGAGCATGACCCCCGGGCGGTCATTGCCGTCGAAAACCAAGGGCCGCTCGATGGCGCCGGTGGCGAGAACCACCCGTTTGGCCCGAACGAACCAGACCCGTTGCCTCGGCAGATCGGCGTTGATCTCAGAGGCCGGCAGATGATCTTGGACGCGTTCGACCAGGGCCAGCATATTGTGGTCGTAATAGCCAAAGCAGGTCGTCCGGGACAAAAGGCGACAGGAACCGCTAGCCCGAAGTCGGCCGATTTGATCCTTGATCCAGTCAAGCGCCGTGCCATCGCCGATCGCCCGATCGGGCTCGCTCAGCAGCTCGCCGCCAAAGGCAAAATCCTGGTCGCAGAGGATGACGCGCGCCTCGCTCCCGGCACTGGCAACCGCCGCCGCGAGCCCGGCCGGCCCGCCGCCTACGATCAAGATATCGCAATGGACGTGGCGGTGCTCATACCAGTCCGGATCGATCGATGCCGGTGCGCGGCCCAAGCCGGCGGCCGCCCGGATGTTCGGCTCATAGACCTTCTTCCAGAATGCTGCCGGCCACATGAACGTTTTGTAATAAAACCCGGCGGGCAGAAGCGGCGAAAACAGGCTGTTCACCGCCCCGACGTCGAAGGTCAGCGACGGCCAGCGGTTCTGGCTCTCGGCATCCAGCCCGTCAAAGAGCTCGATCTGCGTGGCCCTGAGATTGGGATCGCTGCGGCCCTCCTCCTGCTCCAGTTGGACCAGTGCGTTGGGCTCCTCGGCGCCGGCGCCGAGAACGCCACGGGGTCGGTGATATTTGAAGCTGCGGCCGACCAGATGGATCCCATTGGCAAGCAACGCCGAGGCCAGGGTGTCGCCCGGATGGCCCTCCAGCGTCCGGCCGTCGAAACTGAAGCCAAGCGATCGCGACCGGTCGATCTGCCCGCCTTCGGTAAGACGATAAGCCTGGCTCATGGGCTGTGGGACGTGCCGGTGTGTGGGCCCTCGAGGCCTTCCACCGGAACATCGGGCCGGGTTTCGCCCTGGCGATAGGTCCGTACGACGATGTCGGACCTGGTGTCGCGCTGGACATTGAACCAGCGCCCGCAGCCCTGGACATGGCGCCAGCGCTCGAAACAGGTTCCCTTCGGATTGGTCCGGTGGAACAGATAGTCCGCCCAGGCCCCATCATCGCAAGCGTCGGGCTCGGCCGGACGAACGATGTGGGCCTCGCCGCCGCATTGAAACTCGGTTTCGGGCCGGGGACCGCAATAGGGGCAGGTGATCAGGAACAAGAGCAAACTCCGGCAGCGTTTTGGGGCGGCTCAGTGGGCGACGGCGGCGGCCGCCGCCTCGTCGATCAGATCGCCAGTTCGAAAGCGCTCAAGCGTGAAAGCGCCGTTGATCTCATGGGGCTCATCCCGGGCGATCGTGTGCGCGAAGACATGGCCCGAGCCCGGCGTCGCCTTGAAGCCGCCAGTCCCCCAGCCGCAATTCACGTAATGCCCCCGCACCGGCGTCTTCGCCAGGTTCGGTGAGCGGTCCGGCGTGACATCGACGATCCCACCCCAGCTTCGAAGCATCCGCATCCGCGAGAAGATCGGAAACATTTCGACGATCGCCTCCAGCGTGTGCTCGATCACGGGGAAACTGCCGCGCTGGGCGTAGGAGATGTAGGCATCCGAGCCGGCACCGATAACCAACTCACCCTTGTCCGACTGGCTAATATAGGCGTGGACCGTGTTCGACATGACGACGCAGGGAAAAACCGGCTTCACCGGCTCCGAGACCAGGGCCTGCAGCGGCACGCTCTCGAGCGGCATGCGCAAGCCAGCCATCGCCATGATCTGAGAGGTGTGGCCGGCGGCGACCACGCCCAGCTTGGCACAGGCGATCTCGCCCCGGCTGGTCTCGACGCCCACCACCCGGTCACCCTCCCTCTTGATGCCCAACACCTCGCAACTCTGGATGATATCGACGCCCAGAGCATCGGCCGCCCGGGCAAAGCCCCAGGCAACGGCGTCATGGCGGGCAACACCGCCCCGGCGCTGCAAGGCGGCCCCCAAAACCGGATAGCGCAGATTTGGATCGGTATTCAACGGCGGGCAGAACGCCTTGGCCTCGGGCGGCGTCAGCCACTCATTGTCGACGCCGTTGAGCCGGTTGGCATGGACGTGGCGCTTCGCGACTTTCACGTCATGCTCGGTGTGCGCCAGCATCATGACGCCCCTCTGGGAGAACATGACGTTGTAGTTCAGCTCCTGGCTCAGCGTTTCCCACAGGCGAACCGCGTGATCGTAGAGCCCGGCACTTTCGTCCATCAAATAGTTGGAACGGATGATCGTCGTGTTGCGCCCGGTATTGCCGCCGCCGAGCCAACTTTTCTCGAGAACCGCGACGTCGGTGATCTTGTGTACCTTCGCCAGATAGTAGGCGGTGGCGAGCCCGTGACCGCCGCCGCCGATGATCACCACCTGATAGCGCCGTCGGGGCTCCGGTGACCGCCAGGCCGCCTGCCAGTTGCGGTGGCCGGTGAGGGCGTTTCGGGCCAGGGAGAAAATCGAGTAGCGCTGCATGATGCTCCGTCGGTCAAACCGGATCCGAGCCGGCGATGTCTTCGGGGCTAGTGCCCTAGGCCGCGCCTGCCGACTACGCGCAGCACGACACCCGTTTCACTCAAGACGGCGTCACCATCGAAGCCGGGGATACGGCCAGCTTGGGGCCCCGCGAACGCATACCCCTGAGGCCAGCAAACGCAAAAAATCTTTCCTAATTACGACAATCCATATTGTCGATAGCACCGAATGATGTAGGCGGTGGAAGGGCGAGTTTGGATGGTGACTATTAAACGATGAACGATGTCCTGATTGGCTCTCGTACGCAGGACGTGGCGTTTCTGCTGGTTCCGAATTTCTCGATGCTGGCGTTCACGACCGCATTGGAACCGCTGCGTATTGCCAATCGGGTGTCCGAAAGCCCGCTCTACCGCTGGCGCATCCTGTCGCCGCACGGCGAGCCGGCAACCGCCAGCAACGGGGTCACGCTTCAAGCCGACATGGCGATGACCGATCTCGTTATCGGCGCCAGCCCGCCGACGATCGTCGTCTGCAGCGGGATCGGGGCCGAGCGCTATCGCGAACGCGACGTGTTCGGCTGGCTTCGCTGGGCCGAGCGCCGGGGGGCGCAGATCGGCGCGGTCTGCACCGGCAGCTACGTGCTGGCCCGGGCCGGGCTCTTGAACGATTATCGCTGCGCCATCCACTGGGAGAACCTGCCGGGCTTTTCGGAAGAGTTCCCGGACATCGAGGTCGCAGCCGACCTCTACCAGATCGATCGGGGGCGGTTCACCTCGTCCGGCGGCACGGCATCGCTGGATCTGATGCTGCACAAGATCGCCGAAGACCACGGCAGCGATCTGGCCACCAAAGTGTCCGAGCAATGTCTTTTGGACCGGATCCGCAGTCCCGATGATCGCCAGCGCATGCCGATCCGGGTCCGGCTCGGCGTGCACCATCCGAAACTGATCCTCGCCGTCGAGCTGATGGAAGCCAACATCGAAGAGCCGCTGAGCCAGGACATGCTCGCGGCCTATGTCGGACTGTCGCGACGTCAGCTGGAACGGCTCTTCCGCAAACATATCGGCCGGACACCGGCGCAATATTATCTCGAACTCAGGCTCGAACGCTCCCGCCATCTACTCTATCAGACGGAAATGCCGGTGATGGACGTCGCCTGCGCCTGCGGTTTTGTCTCCGCGTCGCACTTTTCGACCTGCTATCGCCAGATGTATGGCCGCACGCCGCGCGAAGAGAGAACGCTCGCTGCGGTAGCTTAACCTTTGACACCGGCGCCGATCGCCGGTTCCGCCGTCGGGTCCAAGGGCCAGCGCGGCCGGGCTCGGATCGGGCGCGGCTCGACCAGATTTAAGCGCAGGCGCTCTATCCCGGCCCAGGCGATCATCGCGCCGTTGTCCGTACACCAGCGCAGCGGCGGTGCCACCAGATCCAGGCTCCGGCTTTCGGCGAGATCGCCGAGAGCGGCCCGCAAGCTTTGATTGGCGGCCACGCCACCGGCGATCACGAGCGTGCGAACCGCCGGGCTCCGCTCGGCAATGAGCGCGATCGCGTTACGCGTGCGGTCGACCACGGCCTCGCAGGCCGCTGCCTGAAACGAAGCGCAGAGATCAGCCACCCGGCTTTCCGAGCGCTCGGGCATGCCCGCGGCGGCTTGCGCCACGGCCGTCTTCAGGCCGGAGAAGGAGAAGTGGCAGCCCGGCTGGCCCTTGAGCGGCCTCGGCAGGGCGAAACGACCGGGATCCCCCCGGCGCGCCCAAGCCTCGACGGCGGGCCCGCCTGGATAACCCAGACCCAGAAGCTTGGCCGTTTTGTCGAAAGCCTCGCCGAGTGCGTCGTCGATCGTCGTACCGAGACGCCGGTACCGGCCAACCCCTTCGACAACCAGGAGCTGACAATGCCCTCCGGATGCGAGCAGCAGGAGGTAGGGAAAGCCGAGATCATCCGTGAGCCGGGCGGTCAGAGCGTGGCCTTCCAGATGGTTAACGGCAATCTCGGGCAAACCGTTAACGGTCGCGATCGCATCCGCCGGGACGGTACCGACCAGAAGGCCACCGATGAGGCCGGGGCCGGCCGTGACCGCGACCCCATCGAGCTCGCCGAACGTGATCCGGGCCTGCTCGAGGCAGTCAGCGATCAGCCGGTCCAACACCAGGACGTGGGCTCGGGCCGCGATCTCCGGCACCACACCGCCGTAAGCCGCGTGCTCGCCGATCTGGCTTCTGATCCTTTCTGCCATCACTTGACGTTCAGCCGTCACGATCGCGACGGCGGTTTCATCGCAACTCGTCTCGATGCCGAGCACGGTCGGCGTGGCGCGAAGGCGATCGTTTCTGCTATCAGCGGTGACCATGGATCAGCCCCTTAGCCTGCCCTGCCCCCGATGACCACGTCGTTCCGGATCGCCACCCGGGCCTCGCCGCTCGCCATGGCCCAGGCCGAACTGGTGGCAGGCTCGCTCGCCGACACCCATCCGGGCAACGCCACCGAGATGGTGGTCTGCACGACCAAGGGTGACCAGATCCTTGATCGTCCGCTCGCCGAGGTGGGCGGCAAGGGCCTGTTCACCAAGGAGGTCGAGAACGCGCTTCTGAACGGCAGTGCCGACATTGCGGTCCATTCCTGCAAGGACATGGCGACTCAATTGCCGGACGGGCTGATGATCGCCGCCGTGCTGCCGAGGGAGGATCCGCGCGACAGCCTAATCGGCTACGGCATCAGGGGTCTGGAAGACCTCCCTGAGAACGCCCGGGTCGGCAGCGCGTCGCTCAGACGCCGCGCCCAACTGCTGGCCAGACGTCCGGACTTAGACGTCGTTTTGATGCGCGGCAACGTCCAGCGGCGGCTGAGCAAGGTTGCCAGCGGTGAGGTGCGGGCGACTTTGTTGGCCCTGGCCGGCCTCAACCGCCTGGGTCTTGCCGATGAAGCCGCCCTGGTCCTGGCGCCTGAAATCATGTTGCCGGCGGTCGGTCAGGGCGCCATCGCCGTCCAATGCCGCACCGATGACAAGAGAACCCGCGATGCCCTGGAAGCCTTGGACCATGGCGAAAGCCACGTCGCGGTTCGCGCTGAGCGCGCGTTTTTGAAACGCCTGGACGGATCCTGCCGGACGCCGATCGCCGGCCACGCGGTGCTCGTGGACAAAACGCTGCGCTTTCGGGGACTGATCGCCCGGCCCGACGGGACCGGTCTAAGGGAGGTCAGCCGGGACGGCCCGATTGATGATCCTGAGGGTCTTGGTCTGGATGCCGGCGAGGCGTTGGCGCCGTTCATGGACAAGAGCTATTTGGAAAGCATTCGTTAGTGGCGCGCCTCCTGGTAACCCGGCCCAGGGACCAGGCCACGACCACCAAGGCGCTGCTCGAAGCGAGGGGCCACCAGGTGTCGCTGGAGCCCGTCCTCTCGATCCATGCCGTCGCCCACCCGGCCATCGACCTCTCGCGGTTCGATGGGCTCGCAATCACCAGCGCCCACGCGGCGCCGGCGGCGGCAGCACTTAGGCCCGATATCCCTGTGTTTGCGGTCGGCGATGCGACGGCCGGGGCGCTGAAGGACAATCGTGTCGACGCCGTCTCGGTGGGCAAAGCCGGCGGGCGGGCGCTGGCCGAGGACATCGACAGGGCGCTGGCGGGACGCAAGGGTCAGATCCTCCATCTCACCGGTCGGCACCGCTCCGGCGAGCTCGAAGGTGCTCTCACGCAACGTGGTCACGGATATTGCACAACAATCGTCTACGAGGCCCGCGAGAGCGAGACCATCAGCCCGGAGACCGAATCGTTGCTCGTGGACAACCGACTGGATGGGATCTGCTTTTTTTCGCGGCGCTCGGCGGAGATCTTTTGCCGGCTGAGCCTCCAGGATGGTCTTCAAGGATCTTTCGCCCGGCTCGACGCGTTCTGCCTCGCGGACACGGTTGCCGAGGGTTGTGCCGGCCTCCCCTGGCGTCAGATCCGGGTTGCAGATGCGCCGAACGTCGAAGCCTTGTGCCATCTGCTTGAACAGGCTTGGTGATGGTGATACCGCTCTGCGACATCGGTGACCGGGCCCGTTGGCGATCGGCTCCGCAAAACATCCGACAACGGCGACGGCGGCCGGCTGGGAGACAAAAGGTTTATGAGTTCGAATAACACCAATGGCGGGCCCACCGGCAAAAAAGAGCCAACGCCGAAAACTGCCCCTGGCGACGCTTCGGCCAAGAGCAGCTCGGTTCCCAGAAGCGGCAGCTCATCGACGTCGGCCGCCACCGACCAACCCGTCTCCACCGCTGCCCCCGGCAACCAACAAAGCCAAGGCGGCTCCGGCTGGTTTGCCGGTATCGGCGGCGGCCTGGTCGGCGCTGCGCTGGGCGGCGGCGGCTTGATCTACTTCCAAAATCAGCAAGGCCCCCCGCCCCTGGATCCGGCGCTAAGCGAGCGGCTGGATCAATTGGAAGCGGATGTCAGCGGCATCCAGGTGCCCGATGTGACCGCGCTCGAGGAGCGCCTTGGTACGTTGGAAGGTGTTTCGCCGCCGGATCTGACAAGCATCGAGGACCGGATCAGCGCCCTCGAGAACATCGAGATCCCGAGCTTCGACGAGGCGGGTTCGGTCGATCTGACGGCGGTGACGACCCGCCTGGACGAGCTGGGTCAGGAGATTAACCAGGCCGTCCGGCAGGTCGACGAGGTTCGGACCACAACGGAACAGCAGATCACAGCCTCGGGCGAGCAGTCGCTGGCCGAAGTCGGCACGCTGCGCGCGGCCACCGAGGAACTGGTCGACGATTTGTCCTCGCGGATCGATGGCGCGGAAGCGACTGCCACTGCCGGCCTCGCCGCCGCGGCGAGCAATCTCGCCGATCGGACAGGCGACATCGAGTGGCGGCTCTCCACGCTCAGTGACGAGATCGCCGGCCAGCTTGACGAACTCAGCGGCGCCGTCGGCGGTCAGGGCGAGGAACTTTCGACCCTGGTCGCGTCGATCGAGGACCAACAGCAGCAGACAAGTCAGCGGTTTGACACGATCGAGCAGGAGATCGCCGACGTCCGCGATCACAATATGCGTCAGATGGCGGCGGCCCTCGCCGCCCAGCAAGTCAGTGCTTCGATCGTCGAGGGCAGACCCTTCGCCGACGCGCTGGAGCAGTTGAACGCCGTCAGCGCGGACGACCCGGTCCTGAATGACAGTGTCGAGGCGCTGTCGTCCTACGCCGGCGACGGCGTTCCGACCTTGGCTGAACTTCAGCAGGGATTCGATGAGGCGGTCGGTTCCCTGCCGCCACCGGACCTGGGCGACAATTCGGTGCTCGGTCAGGCCGCATCTTTCGTCAATCTCAGGCGAAGCGACGAGATGACCGGGATCCAGACGATCGAGGACGCCCGAAACCAGCTCGCGAACGGTGACCTGCAAGGCGCCGTCAACGCGATCCAATCCCTGTCCGAGGAACGGCAGAGCGCGGCGTTTGCCGACTGGCTGAACCAGGCCCAGGCCAAGCTCGCCGCCATGGCCGCTTCCGAAGACCTCACCGCCCGGGCTCAAGCGCTTCTGCGCGAAGCGCCCTGATCCGGTCACAATAACCCACAAGGGTAAGTTGGCGTTATGATTAGGTTGGTTATCTTTTTCATCGTGGTGGCCGTGCTCGCCTGGGCCGCCGCCTGGCTCGCCAACAACCCTGGCGACATCCAGATCTCCTGGCTCGGCTACGAGGCGCAGCCGTCCATGGGGGTCCTGGTCGCCGCCATCGCTATTCTGATGCTGGCCGCGGTGCTCATCGTCGAACTCCTGAGATGGCTTTACGTGCTGCCCAAACGGGTGGTTCGCGCCCGGGAACATTCCAAGGAGAAGGAAGGCTATCAGGCGATGGCCATGGGCATGGTCGCCGCCGCCGCCGGCGATCCGGCCGAGACCCGGGCCTTCAAGAAGCGCGCGGAAAAGCTTCTGGGCGAGGACCATGCGGGCAATCTTCTGCTCGCCGCGCAGAATGCCGAGCTGGAGGGCAAGCGCGAACTGGCGCATCTCAAATATCAGCGCATGCTGAAGACGCCCGAGACCGAATTCCTGGGTCTTCGCGGGCTCTTGAGTGATGCCCTGAAGCGAGGTGATCTCGAGGAAGCGCTGACCCATGCGCGCAAGGCCTACCGGCGCAAGCCCGATACCCAATGGGTGCTCACCACCCTGTTCGATCTGCTGACCCGCACCAATCGCTGGAAGGAAGGCTTGCGGGTGATCGACGATATGCGTCGCCACAAGCTTCTGACGTCGGCCGAAGCGACCCGCCGGCGCGCCATCCTCCACCATATGCAGGCCAAGGAGTTGGGCGAGGAGGGCAAGATCGGCGATGCGCTGCCGCTCGCCCGCCAGGCGGCATCGCTCTCGCCCGGCTTCGCGCCGCCGGCCGTGCAAGCAAGCGAACTCGCCCTGGCCGATGGTTCGGACCGATTGGCACGCAAGGTCATCGAGACCTGCTGGTCGCGCAAACCCCATCCGGATCTGGCCAAGGCCTATGCGGCCCTGGTCACCGAGGAGAGCGCCGACGCCCGGATCGAGCGCTTCGAGCGCCTCTACAACCTCCAGCCCAACGATACGGTGACGCTGCAGACCATGGCCGAAATCGCGCTCGCCGCCGGCCGCAAGGAAAAGGCCCGGGACTACATCGATCGCGCGATCAAGGACCAGCCGACCGCCGGCACCTACCGCCTTGCCGCCGAGATCGAGCGCTCGATCGACCGCAATTCGACCAAGGCCGCCGAGCATGAGACCATGGCCCTCCAGGCGCAGGCCGATCACACCTGGGTCTGCCAGGAAACCGGCCGGGTCAGCGATCATTGGGGTCCCTTCGGTCCCGAGGGCGACTTCGACAGCCTGGCCTGGGAAACCCCGCCCAAGGTCGCCACCCTGGTGACGGACCACGACCATGCCGACGGCTTCGTCCTCGACGCGCCGAAAGCCGGCGATGGCGCCGCCGCACCGTCCGACGTCAGCGGCGCCAAGATCGTGCCGGTAAAACCGGAACCGACGGTCGTTGACGTCAAGTCGGCCGCGAGCTAGTCACCAGCCCGGGCCGGTTCGTCGGCCGGTTCTCACTCCCCGCGCCGGCGTAGCTCAGGGGTAGAGCAACTGATTCGTAATCAGTAGGTCGATGGTTCAAATCCGTCCGCCGGCACCATTTTTTGCCGTTTATCAAAAAGTAAGCCTGAAAAACTGTCCGGCGGCGTTGGTCGCCGATCGCCCAGGAACCCCACAGGAACCGAACACGCCTGCCCACGAACGGCGATGGTCTTGACCTCTGCGGGTCCACGCCCTAGCGCTCAATGATCGCTGAAAGCGCATTTCTGGGACAGACGTGGCGATTCTTGAGGGAACATTCTTGTCCGTCGCGCTCAACGCGGTGGTCGCCGTCTACGGTTTCTGGCGGGGCGATAACAGCGGCGCTGCCGGCGCGGCGGCGGAAGCGATCATCGCAGCACTTCCTCGCGGTCCGAAAAAGCGAGCAGAAGCCCAGGCGAGAACCATCCAACAAGACCTCCAGCTATATGCCGCAAGCGACAATTTCGATCCGGTGCCGGTGGCAACCCAGCTCGACCTTCTGTTGGCGCGTCACGGCCTGTCGGCCGCCGAGCTGATCGACCTGAACCTTGAGCCCCGTCGCGCCGCCGAGCGGGTCATGAAAAGGGGCGGCGACAAGATCGAGCAACACCTTCGCGGCCCGGTGGAGAATTGCCTCGAAGCCATCTACCGGACCCTGACCCGCGATCCCGAGTTCTTGCAAGGCGCCCAGGCGGACATTCTCGGGGCGTTGCTGTCGCACAAGCACGAGATCCAGGCGCTGCCATCGGCGACGGCCACCGCCATTCGCGCTCTCCTCGCCGGCAATCTCCTCGAAACCCGACAAAAGCTTCTGCCCGAAAACCCGCGTGACACGGTCCTGCTCCGGGCCGATTACGGCGCCGTGCCGTTCGATCCCGGACGCGGCCAAGAGCTCGACGAGCTTTTGACCTGGTGCCGGGGCGACGGCGCCACCGGCGTTCGGCTGATGACCGGCGTCGGCGGTATCGGCAAGACCCGGCTCGCCCGGGAGCTCGGCCACAGGCTTCGCCTCGACGACTGGCATGCCGGCTTCCTGCATGATCAGGCCGACGGCGCGCCGGACTACGCCTTCGACGAGCTCTTCGCCGATGATCGCCACCTCCTGATCATGGTCGACGAGGCGGCGACGAGGCAAGCAACCGTCATCAAACTGCTCCACCGCTTGAACACACCCCTTGCCGCCGGCAAACGACGCATCCTCCTGCTTTCCCGAACCGCCGGCGACTGGTGGCCGCAACTGCAGCGGCACAACGACACCCTGCTGGACCTGTTCGACCGGCTGGACCGCCCGGCGACGGAGATGGCGATCCATGCCCTCGCCGATACCGCCGGCGCCCGCGACAAGGCGTTCGACGCCGCGCTCGCCGCGTTCTCCAAAAAACTCGGCGGCCAGCCGCCGGCCGGCACAAGGCGGCCGGATCTGAGCCGGGAGACGTTCGGCCGAGCGCTGTTTTTGCACATGGCCGCCCTCGGCCATCTGCGGGGCGACCAGCCCGCCGGCGAGCAAGAGATGCTGGAGAACGTTCTGAAGCGTGAACGGGGCCACTGGTCGAGGGCACTCCGGGATGCCGGTCTCATCACCTATGACAAAGCGTTGACCCAAAGCGCCGCCCTTCTCACCCTGGTCCGCGGTACTTCGACCGGGACGGAGGCCAGGTCGCTGTTGCGCCGGCTTCCCCTTCTCGCCCGCGAGTCCTCGGACGTCTCGCTGGACAACCTGATCCGCATCCTGGCCGAGCTCTATCCCGGCCAGGTCCCGGCGGATGATGCCGGCCGGGAAGATGCCGGGCGCGGCATCGCCGGCGTCCGCCCCGACCTGCTCGGCGAGCATCTGGTCGGCCAGGAGATCGAAAACCTGATCGACGCCGGGTTCGGCGACGGCGCGAGCCGGGCGATGATCCTGAACGGCCTCACCGTGCTTAACCGGCTGGCGGCCAGACAATCCGAGAAAGCGACAGGGCTGACCGCCCTATTCGAGCGCCACGCGGCAAGGGTCGCGGAACCGGCTTTGGAGGTGGCCACGGAGGAAGGCGATCCGATCGGCCGCGAACTGGCTCGGTGGATCGAAGACAACGGCCGGACGGACGTAGCGGACCTTTTGTATGCCAAGCTTCCCTATCCGACTGTCGCGCTCAGCGAGCTCGCCCTCGTGGTGACAGAGCATCGCGTGAGCGCAAAACGAGCGCAAACCGAAGACACGGAGGATCCGGACCGCCGGTCCGACCTGGCGACTTCGCTCAGCAACCTCGGCATCAGGCTCAGCGCGCTCGGCCGGCGGGAGGAAGCGCTGGACGCCACCGAGGAGGCGGTGCGCTTGCGCCGCACGCTGGCGGCAAAGCGGCCCGACGCCTTCAACTCCGACCTGGCTCGTTCGCTTAGCAATCTTGGCATCAGGCTCGGCGAGCTCGGCCGGCGGGAGGAAGCGCTGGCCGCCTCCGAGGAGGCGGTGCGCCTCTACCGCGAACTGGCGGAAAAGCGGCCCGACGCCTTCAACCCCGACCTGGCCCGTTCTCTTTGGAACTGCAGTGACAATTTGGCGGCGTTGGATCGGATGAACGAGGCGCTCGCCGAGAACCGCGTGGCGATCGAGATCCTTCGGCCCTACTTTCTCGCCCTTCCCGCCACCCATGCGGATCTGATGCGGGCCATATGCACGACCTATCGGGAAAAATGCGACCTTTCGGGTGCCGAGCCGAACCGGGCGCTGCTCGATCCCATCGAACAGGTCCTAGGGCGGATCAGCGGCTAGAGCGTTTAGAGCACGTCTCTCAAGGGCCTGGCCCTGCCATGCCCCGGCACCGGCAGTTTTCCGGCTCCGACCGCCGACAAGAGCCTAGGGCGTCATTCCTTTATCTCCCCCCTTGCCCGCTCGAACCAGGCGATGACGCTGGCGCGATGGTTCTCGCCATAGTATTCGACGAAGCGGCGGGTGCGGTGGGCGCTCGGGTCACGCAGTTCGGCGAGCCGCGCGTCGATGAAGGCGGGCGTCAGCTTAAGGCCACAATCCACGGTGATGCAGCGGCGCCAGCGCTCATAGGTCTCCGGGATCATGCCGCCCCTCCTTCGGCCGCGGCGCGCCGTGCCTCGATCTGCGGTGCCTGGGCGATGAGCGAGTCCAGCATCTCCTCGATCTTGGCCGGGGCGATGTTCCTCACGATGAACACGATCCGCGTGGACCAATCGGCCGAGGGCCAGCGCTCAAGCGTGACCGTCGGATGGATCGCGTGCTGCACGGCGTGGAACACCAGCGGCCGGTCCGCCTCCTCGGCCAGGCAAACGATCCCCTTGACCCGGAGCAGCTCGGAACCCGCGGCGATCCATAAGAGATCCATGAACGCGTCGAAGGCGGCGGTCGGGATCGGCTCCTCGCGGCGCAGGCAGAACGCGCGGATGTCCTCGCCGTGCCGGTTCACGTCGTGGTGGTCGTGGGGATGATCGTGGTCGTGAGCCGTCTGGTGCGCCTCCGCCCGCAGCCAGGCCTGCACGGCGGCGCTTTTCGTCGCCGGATCGTAGAGCCCGTCTTCGAGGAGCGCCGCAGGATCGGCCTCGCCGTTAATGGCCCGGATGATGGGTGCGGTCCGGTTGAGCGCGCGTAATCTCGACCAGAGCGGCCCGATCTCCGGTGCCATGTCCACCTTGGTCATGACAAGGCGGTCGGCAACCGCGACCTGACGGACGGCTTCGACATGGGCGTCCAACGTCGCCAGGCCGTTGACCGCGTCCACCAGCGTCACGACCGACGCGAGCCGAAAGAAGTGGCCGGCATAGGCGTCGCCCAGGAACGTCGCCAGGATCGGCATCGGATCGGCGAGCCCGGTCGTCTCGATGATGACGCGCTCGAGGTCGATGGCCCCGCGCACATGCCGGCGGTGGAGGTCCTGAAGCGTGTCCACCAGGTCGCTCCGCACCGTGCAGCAGAGGCAGCCGCCGTCCAGCTCGACGACGGTTTCGTCGCCGGCCTCCAGCAGGTCGTGATCGAGCCCGATCTCGCCGAACTCATTGACGATGACGGCGGTGCCGCGGAGCTCCGGCCGGCGCACCAGCTTCTGCAAGAGCGTCGTCTTGCCCGCCCCCAGAAAGCCGGTGAGCACGGTAACCGGGATCCGTGAGGCAAGGCTTGGGAGGTTCATGGCGGGTCTTCCACCGTCGGGGCGATCATCGCAAAGCGCTATACTATAACGGAATGGCGATCACCACCGTGTCGCCAAAACAGGGCCCTGAGGCCCGGCCCGCTTGCGATCATGGCCACGGCGTTTGGGCGATAGGTTGCCGAAGGTCCCATCCACGTCAGATAAGGTGGCGCGCGGCACACTCGAGGCGCGCGCCGGAACCTTCTCTCAATGGATCAGGCCACTGCCGCCCACCGCGACGACGTTGTAGGGCAAGCCGTCCAGGGCTACTCTATCGAGTTCGGTGAAGTCGGCCGGGCTGACGATCCGCAAGCTCGCATCTAGGGGATCGGTCAGGATCAGCCGGTCGTCCGCGACCGCCAGCCGAGGCCGCGGATCGCGCCAGTGGCCGTCCATCGAATAGGGCTGCGTGACCTTCGCGCTTTGCTCGATCGCGGCCGACAGCATGTTCAATCGGTGCAGCGATCCGTCCTCGGTTAAGATGTAGGCGAATTGCGGTTTGGCTGGGTCAAGGATGAAATCAACCCGGCGGAACGGCAATTCAACGCGGGTGAAGTAGGGTTCCACGGTAGGATCGACGATGACGACCGAGTCCGCGCCGTAATTGCCCAGAAAGACCTGCACCGTGGTCGAACCCAGCAAGGTGCCGGTTTTGTCTTCAGGAAAATCCGCAGGATAGGGCAGCATGGTGAAGGCATCGGGGCCGCCCGTCGTGTCGTGGGCGATCACGCCCTTACCGCATCCCGCCAGAAGAAAACTGCCCGAGAAAGCCTCGCCATGCAGATCGGTGCAGGTATGCATGTCGCCTAACGGCGTTCCGTCCGCCGCAAACGCGCCAAGGCCGACCCGCGGTGGCAACTCGTCTTCCGCGACAGGCTGTTCAGACGCGATCGAGCTCAAGAAGTAATCCCCCATGGCTGCGACGAAGCCGTGATGTGCGACGTTCATCGGAAACCTTTGAGGGTCGATCTTGCCGTCAAGGAGCGCGCCTTCGTCGAGAATGCCGGCATAGCCGCCACGATCGAAGTTTATCGCAACCTCGCCCGCATGAGTGACGACATGGAAGGGTCGTGGCCCAGCTATGGAGCCGATCGGCTCGGGTTCGGAGACTTCGATGTCGGCGTGGTCGCCGTGACTTTCCAGGGTCAGGCCGCTTCTCAAAAAATCGACCTGGTCGTGGTCGGACTGCACCGCGATGATCAGGGCTTCCTCCGCCGAAGCGTAGAGCCTTGCCGGTCCGGCAACCTCAAAGCTCCAGCGCTGGTCCGGGGCGTCGAGATCAATGGCGGTGATAGTCGGGTCCGTGTGGTCGGCCACGAAAAGCCGCCATGCCGTTGCGTCCTCATCGGCCCAGGCGGGATGCCCTAGAGCCAGAACCGATCCCAACAAGGCGGCGGCAAGTCTTGATGACGTCATCTCCAATACCCTCCTTTGTGGTTGCTTGATCACCTGTTCCACTGAGCCGCGCTGGCGCGGCTTCGGCATGTGCCGCCGAGATCTCCGCTCATGTTCCATCCTCAGGATCCGTCACCGGTTCAAGGACGAAGACCAGTCGCGTCTCGCCCGTGCCCTCGATGGGCGGTGAGCGGTGCAGCAGACCGGACTTCGGGCACTCCGGCCAAAGCGTTCCGCGAAGCAGGATCGGCGCGCCGGTAGGCACGGTGAAGACGCGCTTCGGCTCAGCCCCGTCGGTCGAGATGCCGTATTGCGTGCCCGTCCCTCGATAGGTGCAGACAAGGCGCGCGGTGACAGCGTCGATGTGGAACTTCCGGCAGGCGTTGGTGGTCACGACATCGAGGCGCAGGCGCAGCCACTTCGCGCGCATCAGGCCCGCGACGATGTCGGTAAGGACGGCGACGTCGTCGATCAGCCGGTTGCGCTCGGGGCAGGCCGGCGTGCCGGAGGCCTCGCAGATCTGCTGGGCTGCGTCGCGTACCTCTCCAGGGCGGAGGATCACGCGTGCGCTCGGCAGTTGGGCGGGGTCGAGCCCGTCAATCCACGACTGAAAAACCGGCAAAGATTGCCGCCGCCAGATCGCGGCGGCGCAACCCGGGCGGTGGATCACAGACAGACCATCGGACGTATCAGCCACACCGACACCGATGGCAGCGTCCGCTACGATTTCGCGAACCAGTGTCATGCTGCAGCCTCCGCACGCCGCCAGACCGGGAACGGATCCGGTAGGTCAGGAAGCGCGTCGGGTCCGCCTGCGGCGACCTCAGGCAGCAGGGCTGCGTCGAGACGGGTCTTCAGGGCGGGCCAGTCGATTCCCGACCCGATGAAGACGATCTCCTGCCGCCGGTCGCCCCAGGGTTCTTGCCACTTTTCCTCGATGTAGGCCATCACGCGGGGGTCCTCGGGCCAGCGCTCGCGGGGCATCGTCGCCCACCAAGTCCCGATCGGCCCGACACTCGACATCGACCCGGCCAATGAGAATTCGCCGACCCATTGCGGTCGCGTGGCAATCCAGAAATGTCCCTTGACGCGGATCACGCCGGGCATCTCGCCTTCCAGCACGGCCTTGATCTTCTCTGGCACGAAAGGCCGACGAGCCCGATACACATAGGACGCGACGCCGTATTCCTCGGTCTCCGGCACGTGGTCCGCGAAGCCGTACAGCTCTTTGGCCCACATCGGGTGCTCGTGCGCCTTCTGGAAATCGAAGAGTCCGGTGTCGAGGATCGCGGCCGCTGGCGCATCTGAATGGTTCGTCTCGATAATCCGGGCATCGCCGTTCAGGCTGCGGATGATCTTGCGCGCGGCGTCCACCTGACGCGGCTCGGCATCGGCGACCTTGTTCAGGATGACGACGTCAGCAAACTCGATCTGGTCGGTCAGGAGGTGCACAAGCGTCCGCTCGTCCTCGTCGCCCAGCGTTTCGCCTCGGTCGCGCAGGAAATCGTGGCTGGAATAGTCCCTGAGCAGGTTCACGGCATCGACGACCGTCACCATCGTATCGAGGCGGGCGACGTCCGACAGGCTGTCGCCATCCGTGTCGCGGAAGTCGAAGGTGGCGGCGACAGGAAGTGGTTCAGAGATACCCGTGGACTCGATCAGCAGGTAGTCGAACCGCCCCTCCCCTGCGAGGCGCCGCACCTCGGCCAGCAGATCGTCGCGCAGCGTGCAGCAGATGCAGCCGTTCGACATCTCGACGAGCGTCTCGTCGGTGCGGGAAAGCACGGTGTCGGCGCGCACGAGGTCGGCGTCGATATTGACCTCGGACATGTCGTTGACGATGACGGCGACGCGACGGCCCTCGCGGTTGTTCAGGACGCGGTTCAAAAGCGTCGTCTTGCCGGCACCGAGAAAACCGGAGAGGACGGTGACCGGAAGGCGGGTGTCTTGAGTGTTCATGGCGGCTCATTTGCGATCATCGATAGGCTGGTTTTTGTTATAGTATAACATAACGTGCTGTCGATGGGTGTCCGGATGCCTTTTCGGAGAGTGTCGTGGAGACGCTGCCTGCATTGGCTATTCCTCGAGAAGCGCGCCGGCTGTCGTCACGTCGGTGATCAGGGCCGATGCAAGACCACCGGTGAGCGCTGCTTTCAAAGGCAAGGTCTTTTGGGGCCCGCAGCCGACGATGACGGTCAAGCGCTGCGGCGGGACCTCGAGCTCGAGGCTGGCACCCCGCTCATAGATCGGCGTGTCGACCGGTCGACCAGAAGCATCAAAGGGCCAGCCTATGATCTCCCCCACCGCACCGCTATCCAGCAGCGCCGAGACGTCGGCATCGGTCACGAAGCCATCTTGATGAAGCGGTGACTGCCAACCGACTTCGGCGATGCCGACGAAGCTGGCCCGAGCCTGGCCGCGCAGTTCGCGCAACATGCCGAAATACTTCTGATTTCGTAGCGCCTCGCGTTCTTCGGCCGTCTCGGCCAGCACCGGCGCCGGCATTGGAAATCGCTGTGCGCCAATTTTATCGGCTAGTCTCATGGCCACTTCATAGGGACTGGCACGACCATCCGTTGCCATATTACCGACAAGCGAGACGATCTTGTGTTGCGGCCGATCCAGGTAATCTATTTCATCAACAGCCGCGCGTAATGTGCGCCCCGTACCGACGCCGATGATCGTCGGCGTCTTCGCCGTCAGAAGCCTATTCAACCGAATAGCAGTCGCTACTGCGACGCCGGCAACAGATCCTCCCGCGTTCACGGTGGAAGGCGTGACATCGCAGAATTCGAGCCGATACCGATCCGCGATCCGCTTGGCGAAGTCCATGCAGGATGCGATCGGATGTTCCATGCGAAACTTGATAAGCTTTTCGCTGACGGCGAACGATACCAGCCGCTGCGCGGCCTGGCGTGAAACGTCCATCTGCCTGGCGATTTCGTCCTGGGTGCAGCCACCGATGAAATAGAGCCAAGCGGCCCTTGCTGCCTCGTCCCGTCGCTTGTCACCTGGACCAACGGCCTCACCCATCGGCCTTCCTTTCCCAAGCTAGTTGGCGAGCAATTGACCATTCTTCGATAATTCGCGCAAGTCGGACCCAGAAATTTGGCTGTAAATTAGGAAAACGGCCTTGACAGGCCATCATGTGTATGGGCATTTGGTGAATATCAAAGCAAATGCTCAATACGGGAGGTAAAGAGCGATGTTCTCGAGACCGGTCCTTCTTGCCGCCGGCGCGCTTCTCGCGTCGACTTCGCTGGCCAGCGCCGAAACCGTCACCATCGCCACGGTCAACAATGGCGACATGATCCGCATGCAGGGTCTCACGGACGACTTCACGTCTCAAAACCCCGACATCGAACTCGAGTGGGTGACCCTGGAAGAAAACGTCCTTCGCCAGCGCGTGACCCAGGACATCGCCACCAACGGCGGTCAGTTCGACGTCATGACCATCGGCATGTACGAGACGCCGATCTGGGCGGCGCAAGACTGGCTCGTGCCGCTCGACGATCTCGGCGAGGACTATGACGCTGACGACATCTTGCCGGCGATGCGTGCCGGCCTTTCCCATGAGGGAACGCTCTATGCGGCACCCTTCTACGGCGAGAGTTCCATGGTCATGTACCGCACCGACCTGATGGAAGGGGCCGGGCTGGAAATGCCGGAAGCGCCGACCTGGGAGTTCATCGGCGAGGCGGCCCGGGCAATGACCGACAAGGACAATGAGATCTACGGCATCTGCCTGCGCGGCAAGGCCGGCTGGGGCGAGAACATGGCGTTTCTCACGACCGTGGCGAACTCGTTCGGCGCGCGCTGGTTCGACGAAGATTGGCGGCCGCAGCTCGACACGCCTGAGTGGGCGGAGGCGATCACCTTCTACAATGACCTGATGCAGGACGCTGGTCCTCCGGGAGCTTCCACCAACGGCTTCAACGAGAACCTCGCGCTGTTCCAACAGGGCAAGTGCGGTATGTGGATCGATGCCACAGTCGCGGCGTCCTTCGTGACCAATCCGGACGATTCCACCGTCGCCGACAAAGTGGGCTTCGCGCTCGCGCCCGACACGGGTAAAGGCAAACGGGCCAACTGGCTCTGGGCTTGGGCTTTGGCCATTCCCGCCGGTTCTGACGCCACCGATGCGGCCAAGAAGTTCGTCGCCTGGGCCACCTCGAAAGATTATCTCGAGCTCGTCGCCGAGAATGAAGGCTGGGCCAATGTGCCGCCGGGCAGCCGAACCTCGCTCTACGAGAACCCGGAATACCAGAAGGTGCCGTTCGCCGAGAAGACGCTGGAATCGATCAACGCCGCCGATCCCAACAACCCGACCGTCGACGACGTGCCCTATGTCGGGATCCAGTACGTCGCCATCCCCGAATGGGCGGGTATCGGTACGGCGGCGGGCCAGGAGTTTTCGGCCATGCTCGCGGGCCAGCAATCGCCTGAAGAAGCGCTAGAGAACGCGCAGGCACTTGTTGCCGACGAGATGGAAGCCGCCGGCTACTAATCCTCCCCGACGGAGGGCGGCCCAGGCCGCCCTCCGGCCTGAATAACCAACAGCTCTCAACGAGCATTCGGTCCCGCAGCCTCGGTCCAGGTAACTTCCGCGAGGAGAGACGTCATGGCCACCCAGCATTCCCGATCCGCGGCCCGGGTCATGATGGCCCCGGCCGTGGTCCTTCTTCTCGGCTGGATGCTCGTGCCACTCGGCATGACGCTTTATTTCTCGTTCAAGCGTTACCTACCGCTTCGCGGCGGCGACCTGGGCTGGGTCGGGTTCGAAAACTACGTCCGCTTCGTCACCTCCTCGGCCTTCTGGCCGAGCGTTCAGGCAACGCTCATTGTCGTCGGCGGTGTTCTTATCATCACCGTCGTCCTGGGCGTCCTGCTCGCCATGCTCCTGGACCAGCCCATGTGGGGCCAGGGGATCGTTCGCATCCTCGTCATCGCCCCGTTCTTCGTCATGCCCACCGTGTCGGCGCTGGTCTGGAAGAACATGTTCATGGATCCGGTGAACGGCCTGTTCGCGCATCTCTGGAAGTTCTTCGGAGCCCAGCCTGTCGAATGGCTGAGCGAAGTCTCGCTGTTCTCGATCGTGTTACTCGTGTCGTGGCAGTGGCTGCCCTTCGCGACGCTCATCCTTTTGACCGCAATCCAGTCGCTGGACAGCGAACAGCTGGAGGCCTCCGAAATGGACGGCGCGCCGCCGCTTGCCCGCTTCGGCTACATTATCCTGCCGCATCTCAGTAGGGCGATCACGATCGTCGTGCTGATCCAGACGATCTTCCTGTTGTCGATCTTCGCCGAGATCTTCGTGACAACGCAGGGCTCCTTCGGCACCCGGACGCTGACCTATCTGATCTATCAGCGCGTGCTCGAAAGCCAGAACGTCGGCCTCGGTTCCGCCGGCGGTATCTACGCCGTCATCCTCGCCAATATCGTCGCGCTCTTCCTGATGCGCATCGTCGGCAAGAACCTGGACGCGTGAGGAGATAGACCCATGGCCCGCGCCGTCACCACGCAAAGAAAGACGATCAACACCGCCGTCGCCTGGGGAATCGGCCTTTTGATCTTCTTCCCGATCCTCTGGACGATCTTCACCAGCTTCAAGACCGAGGCGACGGCGATCGCCGATCCGCCGGTCTTCCTGTTCTTCGACTGGACCTTGGAAAACTACGCCGTGGTGCAGGAGCGCTCCAACTATATGCGCTTCCTCGTGAACTCGATCATCATCGCCGGCGGGTCCACGATCCTCGGCATCATCGTCGCCGTACCCGCCGCATGGTCGATGGCCTTCGTGCCGTCGAAGCGCACCAAGGACATTCTTCTTTGGATGCTCTCGACCAAGATGCTTCCGGCCGTCGGCGTCCTCTATCCGATCTATCTCCTGTTCATCAATCTAGGCCTTCTCGACACCCGCGTCGGGCTGGTGATCGTGATGATGCTCATCAACCTGCCGATCATCGTCTGGATGCTCTACACCTACTTTCGCGAAATCCCGGGCGAGATCCTCGAAGCGGCGCGCATGGACGGCGCGTCACTGAGGAACGAGATCCTCTACGTGCTCACGCCGATGGCCATACCGGGGATTGCCTCGACCATCCTGTTGAACTTCATCCTGGCCTGGAACGAGGCGTTCTGGACGTTGAACCTGACCGCGGCGAAGGCTGCGCCGCTGACGGCATTCATCGCCAGCTATTCGAGCCCCGAAGGCCTGTTCTACGCCAAGCTGTCGGCCGCCTCCACCATGGCCATCGCGCCGATACTGATCCTCGGCTGGTTCAGTCAGAAGCAGCTGGTTCGTGGTCTCACCTTCGGCGCCGTCAAATAGGGAACCCGTGACATGGGACAGATTACGCTTGAAAAGGTGGCCAAGAGCTTTGGCCCGGTCGAAGTCATCCCGCCCCTGGACCTCGAGATCAACGATGGCGAATTCGTCGTCTTCGTCGGCCCCTCCGGCTGCGGCAAGTCCACGCTTCTGCGCCTGATCGCCGGCCTGGAGGACGTCACGTCCGGCGCGATCCGGATCGACGATCGGGACGCGACCGAGATGCCGCCGGCCAAGCGCGGCCTCGCCATGGTGTTTCAGTCCTACGCTCTCTACCCGCATATGAGCGTGCGCAAGAACATCGCTTTCCCGATGCGCATGGCCAAGATTGATAAGGCGGAGCAGGACCGACGGATCGAAGCCGCGGCCAAGGCATTGAACCTCACCGATTATCTCGACCGGCGCCCAGGCCAGCTTTCAGGCGGCCAGCGCCAGCGCGTCGCGATCGGCCGCGCCATCGTACGCGAGCCGGCGGCGTTTCTCTTCGACGAGCCGCTTTCAAACCTCGATGCCGCGTTGCGTGTCGGCATGCGGCTCGAAATTTCGGAACTGCACGAACGGCTCATGACGACGATGATCTACGTGACCCACGATCAGGTCGAAGCCATGACCATGGCCGATAAGATCGTGGTGCTTCGTGCCGGCAACATCGAACAGGTGGGCTCCCCGCTCGAGCTCTATCGCAATCCGCGCAATCTCTTCGTGGCGGGCTTCATCGGCAGCCCCAAGATGAACTTCGTCGACGGCGCCGAGGCGAAAAAGCACGGGGCGCATACGATCGGCGTTCGTCCTGAACATATCGACGTCGGCGCGGAGGGTGGCGCCTGGCAGGGCAAGGTGGGTGTGGCCGAGCATCTGGGATCGGACACTTTCTTCCACATCCATGAAACCGGACTGGCGGAAACGATCACCGTGCGCGCGCCCGGCGAGGTCAGTTTCAGCAACGGCGACAATATCAGCCTGACGCCCCGTAAGGATCAGATCCACCGTTTCGACGCCCAGGGCCTGCGCATTGCATGAGCCGATGTAAAGCAAAAAACGGAAACGAGCGCCCATCATGGACCTCACTCGGCCCGCAATCCTCTGGGACATGGACGGCACGCTCGTCGACAGCGAGCCATTGCATGAAGCAGCGCTCGTCCAGGCCCTGCGCCATGTCGATCTGTCGCCGCCCGAAGAATTTCATAAACACATCGTCGGACGCGATGCACGGGAGGTTCACGCCTGGTGCCGCCAGCATCTTGGCCTCGAACTGGAGCTGCGCGATTGGCTGCGGCTGAAGTACCGAACCTATTTCGCCTCCGTGGCCCGGCTTAAACCCCGGTCGGGCGCCGTCGACCTGTTCAACGAGCTCAGCACCGAAGGTTTCGCGCAAGCCGTGGTCTCCAACTCCGATCGGATGATCGTCAGCGCCAATCTCGACACGGTCGGCCTGACCGATCCAGGTTTGATCACGGTTAGTCGGAACGATGTGCGCGACGGCAAACCGCTGCCGGAACCTTACCTGCGCGCCGCCTGGCTTTTGCAAGTCGATCCGAAAGATTGCGTGGTCGTCGAAGATTCCGTCACCGGCGCAAAAGCCGGTCTAGCCGCCGGCATGCGTACCCTCTTCTGGCCGCAGACCGAGATGACCGTGCCGGAAGGGGCCGAGCCGGTCGTCGACCTGGCCGATCTCGCGACGTCCTTGAGAGAAAGCGGTCGCTCATGGCCGTGAGATTGTCCCTTCAAACGCTTGCCGAGCTCCCAACAGAGGTTGCCCGCCCGAGCTATCACCGCGAGCAGATCAGCCCCGGGATCGTTCACATCGGTGTCGGCAATTTCCATCGCGCCCATCAAGCCGTCTATCTCGATGATCTCTTCAATACCGGGCGAGATCTTGACTGGGGGATCATCGGCGCCGGATTTCGGCCGCCCGACGCCGCCATGCGTGAGACCCTAAAAAACCAGGACTGCCTGACGACGGTCGTCGAGGTCGAACCGGGAACAACCAGGGCGCGGGTCACCGGTGCCATGGTCGATTTTATGCCGGTCGGCCAGGACACGGCGGGCATGGTGAGCGTTCTCGACGATCCGCGGATCAGAATTGTCTCCTTGACCGTCACCGAGGGCGGCTATTGCATCGATCCGGCCACCGGGTCCTTCGACCCGGACCACCCGGACATCAGAGCCGACGCCGCTAGCCCCCATTCACCATCTCACCTCTTCGGCGTGCTGGTGGCGGCCCTCAACAAAAGGCGTGGTGCGGGAACCGCGCCTTTCACCGTCATGTCCTGCGACAATATTCCCGGCAATGGCGGCGTGGCGCGGGATGCCGTGGTCGGTCTCGCCGATCTGGCCGATCCCGACCTGGCAAAATGGATCCGGCACGAGGTCGCCTTCCCCGACAGCATGGTGGACCGGATCACACCGGTGACGACCGAGCGTGAACGCGACCTATTGCGCCAGCGTGTCGGTATCGATGACGGTTGGCCGGTCTTTTGCGAACCCTTCCGGCAATGGGTGATGGAAGATCGGTTCTCGGACGGCCGTCCGGCGCTCGAAGAGGTCGGCGTAACCTTCACCCATGACGTTTCAGCCTATGAATTGATGAAGATCCGCATGCTGAACGGCGGCCATGCCGCGATCGCCTATCCGGCGGCGCTGCTCGGCATCAAAACGGTCCACAACGCCATGGCCGACCCTTTGATCGACGCCTATTTGGACAGGCTCGAGCGCGAGGAAATCATCCCGGTGGTGCCGGCCATTCCCGGTGTTGACCTCGCCGCCTATCTCGAGCTCATCAAACGCCGGTTCGCCAATCCGGAGGTTGAAGACACGATCGTCCGGCTCTGTCAGGACGGTTCGAACCGGCAGCCCAAATTCATTCTGCCTTCGATCCGTGACCGCCTGGCCCAAGGCCAGAGCGTGGATGGTCTGGCGCTCGAGACCGCCCTCTGGTGCCGTTATTGCTACGGCGAAACGGATGCGGGCGAGACGATCTCTATCCAGGACGCCCTTGCCGACCGCCTTCGGGAAGCGGCTCGCCGAGCAAGGACGACGCCCCGGGCCTTCTTGGCGCTCAAGGATATTTTTGGCGATATCGCCGACAATGATGATTTCAGCGCCAGGTTTGATCTCATGCTCACCAGACTGTGGCAGGATGGCGTTGCCAGCGGGATCGGCGCCTACGTCGACGCCGCTTAGGTGCCGCAAAACGTCTGGTACACCTGCTCGCTCGGCTCGGGCGGGGTCGCGTAAAAGCGCCGGTCCGGCCTGTCTTCAAACGGGTCGGCGAGCACGTCGAGCAATGCTTTTACGGGTCCGAAATCGCTGTTGGTGACCGCTGCGGCCAAGGCCTGCTCGACCCGGTGATTGCGGGGGATGAAGGCCGGATTGGCCGCCCGCATCGCCGCTGCCCGCGTCCCCCTCGGTTCCGGCTCCCGCGCCAGCCGGGCCTCCCCCCTCTCGGCCCAACGATCATAGGCCCCAGGCTCGTCGAACAGGCGGCGGACGGTGTTGTGGGCTTCGGTATCGGCGGCTGCGTGGGCGAGGCCGCGAAAGGTCAGGGTATAGTCGGCTTTTCCTCGGTGCATCGTCTCCAGAAGATCGCTGATCAGCGCGTTGTCGTCCGGTTCGGCGGTGCCCAGGCCTAGCTTGTGGGCCATTCCCTCAGACCAGGATCGCTCGAAGCGATCGGTGAAGCTGGTGAGAACATCACTTACCCGTTCGACGGCGCGCTCCGGGCTCGGATCGATCAGCGCCAGCAAGGGCTCGGCGAAACGGGCCAGGTTCCACTGGGCGATCGCCGGTTGATTGGCGAAGGCGTAGCGGCCCATGAGGTCGATCGAGCTGAACACCGTCGCCGGATCGAATGTGTCCATGAAGGCACAAGGGCCATAATCGATCGTCTCGCCCGAAATCGCCATATTGTCGGTGTTCATGACGCCGTGGATGAAGCCCACCTGCATCCACTGAGCGACGAGCTGAGCCTGGGCTGCGACGACGGCATCGAATAACCCCAGATAGGGCTCTTCGGTGTCTTTGACCTCGGGATAGTGCCGGGCGATCACGTGGTCGGCCAACTGTTTGACGCCGTCCTGATCACGCCGGACGGCGAAAAACTGGAAGGTGCCGACCCGAACGTGGCTGGCCGCGACCCGGGTCAGAACCGCGCCGGGAAGAGCTGTCTCGCGAAAGACCGGCTCACCGGTTGTGACGACCGCGAGCGAGCGCGTGGTCGGGATGCGAAGCGCGTGCATCGCCTCGCTGATGATGTATTCGCGAAGCACAGGACCCAGGCCGGCGCGGCCGTCGCCATTGCGCGAGAAGGGTGTGCGTCCGGAGCCCTTGAGCTGAACGTCCCGCCGGCGCCGGGAGTTGTCCAAGATCTCGCCCAAAAGAATGGCGCGGCCATCGCCCAACTGGGGCACGAACTGGCCGAACTGATGTCCGGCATAGGCCATGGCTATCGGCTCGGCCCCTGCGGGTACGTGGTTGCCGGCGAGAGCCTGGGCAAGGAGCGGATCCTGGGGATCGAGATGGCCGAGGCCGAGGTCATCAGCGAGCGGCCCGTTGAAAAGCACCAGCGCCGGCGCCGTCACCGGTGTCGGCGGCATCCGGACGTAAAGCCGCTCCGGCATTCGAGCGTAGCTATTGTCAAACGGGAGGTGGATGGCCTCAGCGCTCATGAAATCCAGCTCGGTTACTCTCTCCCAGATAGGATTTCTGGCTGAGAGTTCGAGCTTCCCCCCGGGGCAAGCTTGTAAGCGACGAAATCCGAGCCGACTGTGGAACTTCGCCTGTTCGGGACGCTGACTAGATCAGCGGTCCAAGTGAGGTCGGCGGGAAAAACGTCTCAGCACAGTCGGACGAAAATTTACTGCCGGGCGAGATTGTAGGCGTCCCGGATGGTGTTCAGCGTATTGGTGCCGTCATTGTCGGAGTTGGTGACGAACACCGCTGACGCGCCGCTGGCGAAACGCAGGACCACGGCGTAGGAGCTGTTGCCGCCCTCGGTCCGCTTGCCGTTATGCCAGAACGCGCGGCCCCCCTCGGCGCTGATCGTGCCGAAAGCGTAAAGATTGTTGACCGGGCCGCCATTCATCATCCGGTCCCGGTCGGCCTTCGACAGAAAGCTCAGGTCACCCAGCGCGAAAACGAAGGCCGCCAGATCCTTCGCGGACATGTAGAGACCGCCCGCCGCGCAGTTCTGCATGCTACTCGCCAACAAGGCGCCCCGGCTGTCGGTCGCGGACGCATAGGATCTGGCGACATTGTGGAAGGGGAAGTGAACGATGGGCGCGTTCGGCGGTGACTTGATCGCGTTGCTCGCCGGAAATCTCGAGACGCGTGCGTCGCAGGTCGCGGAGATCGCCAGAGGCTTCAGTATATGCCGATAGAGCCCGTGGTTGAAAGCGGCGGACGTGACCTTCTGAACTTCCGCATTGTAGGTCGCATTGTTGCTGTTCTGGTGCTCGACTTCCACATCATGCAGACTTTTCGGATTTAGGAAGTTGGTGCTCCTGAAACCGTATCTGGCGTAGATGAAATGAAAGATGCCCATGCTCGAGTTCGAATAAAATCTTGGCTGGCGCCTGTAATCACCCAGACTTCTTTCCCGGCCGCCGGCAAGCCGCTCGGAAACATGTTTTCCGCCGCCCGACTTGAAGAAGCCGCCTTTGTGCTGGAGCAATTCTTCGATTGTGACGGTGTCGTAAAAGCTGTGCGCCATGTTCCGCCAGCGAAACGGCAGGAAGTGTGTGAGGGGTCGTTGCAGGTGGGAAGCGGGACTGTCGGTCGTCGCCTTTAGGACGGCGACCGTGGTGAAAAGTTTGGTCACGCTGCCGATGGCCGATTCCGTATTCAGATCGAACCGAACCCCGGAGGTCGACGGCTCACAAGGGTCGATCGCCCAGCCTTCTCGACGAAACCCCAGACGGCGGCCCTGGGATCCCGTCAGAATGACGGCATAGCCCTTGAATCTTTCTCGAAAAGAATCTCGGACATGGTTGAGGAATTTGGCGGTGTCGATGTTGGCGGTGCTTCGCTCGACTTCTTGCTTGATCGGCCGGGAAACACCGCAGCGAACCTCTGCTCTGGCGCTATCGATCGCGCCCAACAAGATCACCGCCCCGATCAACAGTCTCGGTATCATGCCCTCGTCTCCGGCAGGCCAAAGATCTCGAAATGATACCTAAGCCCTACGTCGCCCTGACTTTAGCCGATGTGATGGTTACCACATTTCAATTAAAGAAGGTGGCGACAGGGTCAGCGGATTTATTTGACGGCGGTCAGGCCGAACTTCGCAAACAGCGGTGATCTGGCGCGCGAACTCGAGCTCGCGCCCGTTTGACGGTTAGCTGTCGGCGCCCGCCACCGTCTTGCGATAGAGGTGCCAGGTCGAATGGCCGAGTACCGGAAGGGCGATGATCAATCCCAAAAACGCCGGCGCGCAGGCTACCACTAGACTGGCTGCGACGATGACGGCCCACAGCAGCATCGGCACCGGGTTTATCAGGACCACCCGGATCGAGGTGACGATGGCGGTCACGAAATCTGCGTCCCTGTCCAAAAGAAGCGGGAACGAGATCACGCTCAGCGAGAACGCCATGAGCGCGAAGGCGGCGCCGATGCCGTTGCCGAGAAGCAGGAACAGCCATCCCCGGCCCGTAGTCACCAACTGATCCAGAAGATCGGCGATGTCGATCGGTGCCGTGCCGAAAATCAAAGCGTAGATCAGAAGCGCGATCCGTAGCCAGACGAAGAAGGTGAACATCAGCGCGAAGCCGAGAAATACGATCGAGCCGGCCGACGCGTGGCGCATGGAACGCAACAAGGTCGACCAGGTGACGGGAAGACCCTTTTCCCGGTGTCGGCTCATTTCGTAGAGGCCGACCGCGGCAAACGGTCCGATCAGCGTGAAGCCCGCGACCAAGGGAAACGCCAGGACCAACAGGCCCTGGGCGATCGCGATCCAAAGGATGAACAGACCGGCGAGCGCGTAGACCAGGCCAAAGACCACGCTCATCTTGGCCATGGCGGCGAAATCATCGATGCCGCTGCCCAACGCGTCACGGACATCTGCGATACCGATCGTCTTGATCGCCGGCATCCCGCCCACGACAGGGCGCTCGACCATGGCGCCAGCCCCACCTTGTTCCGTCATTGGCCCCATCCCCAAGCTTGCGCGGCGCGACGGCTCGCATAGACAAAATCGTAGCTTTCGTGAGCGGCACTGTCATTCTTGTCTTTGATCCACATCAATCGAGTGTGCCTTGGGTGAGACGAAAGGTAAGAGCTTCGGACGCTCGGTCTTCGGTCCCGCCTGTGCCATAGTTGAGTGGTTAGCATATTGGAGAACGGTTCCGCGATGGACGCACAACTATGCCCAGGACGGCCGACATCTGCCAAGTTGCGGTGCGAGCATTGCGTGGTCGGGAGCCATGCCATCAGCGGCGCCCTGACGGCGGACGAGCTCAAGCGCCTCAACGCCATCGCCCGAAGCCAGTATCTGCCGCCCAGAGCCTCGATCATGACCGTGGGCGAGCCCATCGACGCGGTCGCCAACATCGTCGCCGGCGTCGTTAAATTGACCAAGTCCATGGCTGACGGCCGCGAGCAGATCGTGGGGTTGATGTTTCCGGGCGATTTTCTAGGCCGCCCCTTTGATAAGCTGGCGTCGCACAATGCCGAGGCGGCGACCGATGTGGAACTTTGCCGCTTTCCCCGACCGGCCTTCGAAACCTTGCTCAAGGAGTTTCCGAAGCTGGAGCTTCGCCTGTTTCAGCGCACCCTGGGCGAGCTCGACATGGCGCGGGAATGGATGCTTCTCCTGGGCCGAAAGCGCGCGGACGAAAAGATCGCAACCTTTCTCTGCCACCTGGGGCGCCGCTCGGGCCATGGCGCCGCCGACCAGGGAAAGGTCACGCTGATCCTGCCGCTGACACGGGCTGAAATGGCGGACTTTCTGGGGCTCACCATCGAGACGGTGAGCCGCCAACTGACCAAACTACGCACCGCGGGCCTGATCCGGACCGACAGCCAGCGGGTGGTGACCATCCCCGATCTCCGCGCCCTTGCCCAGCTGGCCGGCGAGTAGCCACCGCCCGACGGGCTCTTACCGACCGACCGAGCCTTAAGTCCA
The DNA here is from genome assembly GCA_050331695.1 of Geminicoccaceae bacterium. GTDB lineage: Bacteria > Pseudomonadota > Alphaproteobacteria > Geminicoccales > Geminicoccaceae > JBHJGP01. Next base: position 107,578 of record JBHJGP010000015.1, on the reverse strand, counting down.
CAGACCCGCTTTGATCCAGGTCAAGGTAATCGGCACCCGCCAGCGTCAGCTTGGCATCCGTGTTCGGTGGGTGGGCCGATTGGGGGCTGCCACAGGTCGCGCTTGGTTGCGTGACGACAATCGTTTCGGGGGAATTATGGCAGGAGCGGTCCAGCTCGCCATTTTGGGCGTGATTTCATTGGTGGCCCTGGGTCTTGCAGCGAGGACGGAAGACGCCCTCTTCGCGTTTCACGCCTGGGTGGTCGTGGCCCTTTGCGCCGGCGCCGCCATCTGGCGGTTGCGCAGCTTCGATTATGAAGGCCGCGGCAAACCCCAGAACGACGAGTACTATCTGGACGGCGTCGTCCGCTACGGCGTGATCGCTACCGTCTTCTGGGGCGTGGTCGGGTTCCTGATGGGCACGCTGATCGCCTTCCAGCTCGCCTTCCCCGAGCTCAACCTCGAACCCTACTTCAATTTCGGCCGGTTGCGGCCGGTTCACACCTCGGCGGTCATCTTCGCCTTCGGCGGCAATGCCCTGATCGCCACCAGCTTCTTCGTCGTGCAGCGAACCACCGGCGCCCGACTGGCCCTCGGCAACGCCGCCTGGTTCGTCTTCTGGGGCTATCAGGCCTTCATCGTGCTGGCGGCGACCGGCTACGTGCTCGGCATCACCCAGAGCAGGGAGTATGCGGAGCCCGAATGGTATGTGGATCTGTGGCTGACGATCGTCTGGGTCGTCTATCTCCTGGTCTTCGTCGGTACGCTGATGAAGCGCAAGGAACCGCACATCTATGTCGCCAACTGGTTCTACCTCGCCTTCATCGTGACCATCGCGATGCTCCACATCGTCAACAATCTATCGCTGCCGGTGTCGCTTGCCGGCTCGAAAAGCTATTCGGCGTTCGCCGGTGTCCAGGACGCGCTCACCCAATGGTGGTACGGCCACAACGCTGTGGGTTTCTTCCTGACCGCCGGCTTCCTCGGCATGATGTATTACTTCGTGCCCAAGCGGGCGGAGCGCCCGGTCTACAGCTACCGCCTGTCGATCATCCACTTCTGGGCGCTGATCTTCCTCTACATCTGGGCCGGTCCCCACCACCTGCACTACACGGCGCTGCCGGACTGGGCGCAGACGCTCGGCATGGTGTTCTCGATCATGCTGTGGATGCCGAGCTGGGGCGGCATGATCAACGGTCTGATGACCCTTTCCGGCGCCTGGGACAAACTCCGGACGGACCCGGTGTTGCGCCTTCTCGTGATCTCAGTGTCCTTTTACGGCATGAGCACCTTCGAAGGCCCGATGATGTCGATCAAGGCGGTGAACTCGCTCAGCCACTACACCGACTGGACCGTTGGCCATGTCCACTCGGGCGCGCTGGGATGGGTCGGCATGATCAGTTTCGGTGCGGTCTACTTCCTGGTACCGGTCTTGTGGAAGCGTGAAGCCCTCTACAGCATGCGCCTGGTCAATTGGCACTTCTGGCTCGCGACCCTCGGCATCGTGCTCTACGCCGCATCGATGTGGGTCAGCGGGATCATGCAGGGCCTAATGTGGCGGGCCTACGACACGCTGGGCTTTCTCGAATACAGCTTCGCCGAGACCGTCGCCGCCATGTTCCCCTACTATGTGATCCGGGCGTTCGGCGGCGTGCTCTACCTCGCCGGCGGACTGATCATGGTCTACAATGTCTGGCGGACCATCCGCGGTGACCGCCGGGAAGAAGCACCGATGACCACCCGCCCGGCGACCGTCGCCGCCCCCGCCGAGTAGAGGTCCAGCCCATGTTCCGTCACGAAATCCTCGAGAAGAACGCGACGCTTTTGATGGTCGGCAGCCTGGTCGTGGTGTCGATCGGCGGCATCGTCGAGATCGCGCCCCTTTTCTACCTGGAGAACACGATCGAGGAGGTGGAGGGGATGCGCCCCTACACGCCCCTGGAGCTCGCCGGCCGCAACATCTACGTCCGCGAGGGCTGCTACAATTGCCACAGCCAGATGGTCCGGCCGCTCCGCGATGAGGTCGAGCGGTACGGCCATTACAGCCTCGCGGCCGAAAGCATGTACGACCACCCCTTCCAGTGGGGCTCGAAACGGACCGGTCCGGATCTGGCCCGGGTCGGCGGCAAATACTCGGACGATTGGCACGTCCAGCATCTGATCGATCCCCGGTCGGTGGTACCGGAATCGATCATGCCGACCTACAGCTTCCTGCTCGACACGGATCTGGAGCTGCCGAACATTGGTGATCACTTGCGGGCCAATGTCGGTGTCGGCGTTCCCTATACCGACACCATGGTCGAAAACGCCCGAAGCGACATGAGGGCGCAAGCCAACCCGGACAGCGACGGCGTCGACGGGCTTTTGGAGCGCTATGGCGAGAGGGTTCCGGTCAGTGCCTTCGACGGTGATCCGAACAACCTCACCGAAATGGATGCGCTGGTCGCCTATCTGCAGATGCTGGGCACCCTGGTCGATTTCGATGTTTATGACGCCGACGCGAATTTGAGGTGACAGCGATGGACTATGAGAGCCTGCGCCAATTCGCCGATACCTGGGGTCTGGTGTTCCTAATCATCGTTTTTCTGGCGGTGGTCCTGTTCGTTTTCCGTCCCGGCGCAAAGCGCAAGTATGAGGAAAACGCCAAGATCCCGTTTCGTGAGGATTGAGCATGGCTGACGTCGAACGCGACGAGATCACCGGCACCGAAACCACGGGCCACGAGTGGGACGGCATCAAGGAATTGAACACGCCGCTCCCACGCTGGTGGCTGTGGACCTTCTATATCACCATCGTCTGGGCGCTGGTTTATACGATCTTCTTTCCGGCCTGGCCGCTGATCACGAGCGCTACCGGGGGACTTCTCGGCTATTCGAGCCGTGCCGACGTTGCTGCCGCGGTCGAACGGGCCCGCGAAGCCCAGGGCGGCTACTACGGGCAGATCGAGGAAGCCTCGCTCGAGCAGATCGTCAATGACGAGGAGCTCTTCCAGTTCGCCGTCGCCGGCGGCCGCTCCGCCTTCGCCAACAACTGCTCCCAGTGCCACGGCTCAGGCGCCGCAGGCTTCGAGGGCTATCCCAACCTGAACGACGACGACTGGCTCTGGGGCGGCAGCTTGGAGGATATCCATACCACGCTGCTTCACGGCATTCGCTACGAACAAAATGACGAGACCCGCTATTCCGAGATGCCAGCCTTTGGCCGCGACGGCATCCTGCAGCGGGATGAAATCATCCAACTCGCCGATTATGTCCGCAGCCTGTCGGATCCAAGCGTCGAGGTCGAGGACGGAGCGGAAGAGCTCTATCTCAACAATTGCTCGGCCTGCCATGGCGAGGACGGCGGCGGTGACCGCATGCAAGGCGCGCCGGCCCTCAACGACGCGATTTGGCTCTATGGCGGCGATGTGGAATCCATCGTCGAGACGATCACCCATTCACGCTACGGCGTGATGCCCGGCTGGAGCCACCGCCTGGACGAGGCGACGATCAAGCAGCTTACGGTTTACGTTCACGCCCTCGGCGTCGGTGAATAGTCACGCGGAGACGAAGGACAGACGGCCTCGATGGCAACGGTAACGGTTCATGACGCGGTCGATCGGATCGATGTCGATGCGGTAAACAGCAAAGAGAAGCGCGAGCTCTACAAGGCGCGGGAGCCGATCTTCCCGAAAAAGGTGACCGGCCGGTTCCGTACCGCCAAATGGTGGATCATGGCGGTCACGCTCGGCATTTACTACGTGACGCCCTGGCTTCGCTGGGACCGCGGCCCATTCGCTCCCGATCAGGCGGTTCTAATCGATATCGCCAACAGTCGGTTCTACTTCTTCTTCATCGAGATTTGGCCGCAAGAGTTTTTCTTTGTCGCCGGCCTTTTGATCATGGCGGGCGTGGGCCTGTTCTTGATCACGTCGACAGTCGGTCGGGCCTGGTGCGGCTACACCTGCCCGCAAACGGTCTGGGTCGACCTGTTCCTCGTCGTCGAGCGGATGATCGACGGCGACCGCAACGCCCAGATCAAACTGGCGAAAACGCCTTGGACGGCGGACAAGGTCGTCAAGCGGACAGTCAAACACAGCCTGTGGCTGGTGATCGCGATGGCCACCGGCGGTGCCTGGATCTTCTATTTCGCCGATGCGCCGACCTTGGCAATCGATTTCGTCACCGGTGAGGCGAGTCACTACGCCTACATCACCGTCGGCATCCTGACCGCGACGACCTATGGCTTCGGCGGTCACATGCGCGAGCAGGTCTGCACCTATATGTGTCCCTGGCCCCGGATTCAGGCCGCCATGCTCGACGAGCACTCGATGGTCGTCACCTACAATGATTGGCGGGGCGAGCCTCGCTCGCGTCACAAAAAGGCGCGCGAGGCCGAGCCGGAACAGTTCGGCGACTGTATCGACTGCAACCAGTGCGTTGCCGTGTGCCCCATGGGCATCGATATTCGGGACGGCCAACAGCTCGAATGCATCACCTGCGCGCTCTGCATCGACGCCTGCGACAATGTCATGGACAAGGTCGGCAGCCCGCGCGGCCTGATCAGCTACTCGACCCTGCATGACTATGAACGCCGCGCCGCCGGCGAGTCGGTTCGCCATGACTGGACCACCATCTTTAGAACCAGGACGCTGATCTATTTCGGCGCCTGGTCCTTGATCGGTCTGGTCATGCTGCTCGCCCTTTTCAGCCGGGATCGGCTCGATCTCTCCGTGCTCCACGACCGCAATCCGGTGTTCGTCCAGCTCTCCGACGGCTCGGTGCGCAACGGCTACACGCTTAAGATCTCCAACATGCTAAACCACCCGCGCTCGTTCGCCGTGGAACTGGAAGGACTACCGGGGGCCGCCATGAGCCTGGCAAGTGATGAGCAGCCGCCGCGCCGCCGGGTCGAGATCGATGTGCCGGCCAACGAGCTTCGTTCGGTGAAGCTCTACGTCACCCAGGAGCAAGCGGCGAGCGACAGCGCGAGACAGAGCTTCGATCTTCTTCTTCACGATCTCACCGATGGCGAACGGGCCGATTACCGGGCCATCTTCAACAGGCCCGAACCATGAGCGGCGGCCGCTTCACCGGCACTCACATGGCCATCGTCATGGTCCTGTTCTTCGGCGTGACGATTGGTGTCAATTTGGTTTTGGCGGTTCTCGCCACCGGCAGTTTTCCTGGTCTCGTCGTCGAGAACAGCTATGTGGCGAGCCAGGAATACAACCGGGTGCTGGCGGATGCCGAAGCCCAGAGGCAGCGTGGCTGGCACTCCGAGATCACCGTCGATCGGGACCTTACCAGCATCGATCTTGTCAAAGCTAACGGCCTCGCGGCAGCCGGCCTCGACGTCCGGGTCGAGCTCGGCCGGCCGGCTCACGAGGGTGACGACCGGACACTGGATCTGACCGAAACCGAACGCGGCCACTATGAGGCTTCGGTCGATCTCGCGGCCGGCCGGTGGGACGCTCTGTTTGTGGCCCGGACCGTCGATGGCGTCGTCGTCCATCAAGAACGCCTGCGCGTCGCGGTTCCGTGAGCGACCGGCCCGCCACCTTTGGGCGAACGGGGAAAGACCCTTGGGTTCGGCGATCGGATAAGGGTCATGAGGAGGCGGATCTCCTCATTCCGTCCGTCCATTGCGCCGGCTGCATCGCCAAGATCGAAAGGAGCGTCACAGGTCTGCCGGGTTTGAGCTCCGCGCGGCTCAACCTAACCACCAAAAGGCTTCATCTCGAGGGCGAGCGCCTCGACACCGACGCGGTGGTGGAAAGGCTGGCGGCCATAGGCTTCGAGGCCAAGCCGTTCGATCCGACCCTGGTCGCCGGTCTCGATACCGGCGCCGAGGAACGCCAGCTGCTCCGCGCTTTGGCGATCGCCGGTTTCGCCGCCGCCAACGTGATGCTCTTGTCGGTCTCGGTCTGGGCCGGCGCCGAGGGGACCACCCGCGATCTCTTTCATTGGCTCTCGGCCCTGATCGCCCTTCCCGCCGTCGCGCTGGCGGGCCGTCCCTTCTACCGTTCGGCCTGGCAGGCGCTTCGCCACGGACGGCTCAACATGGACGTGCCGATCTCGCTCGCGGTCCTGCTAGCGGCCGGTATCAGCCTCTTCGAGACCGTGAACCACGGGGCGGAAGCCTATTTCGACGCCGCGGTCATGTTGTTGTTCTTCCTTCTGATCGGCCGTTATCTGGACCATCGCATGCGCGGTTTGGCCCGCTCCGGGGCGGCCCAGTTGACGGCGCTGGCGGCGACCGCGGCCGACATCGTCCTGCCCGATGGCGAGATCAGACGCATGGCCGTCGCCGAGCTCGAGAAGGGCATGATCGTCCGGGTCGCCCCCGGCGACCGTCTGCCCGTGGACGGCGTCGTCCTTCAGGGTCGAAGCGAGATCGACCGGTCCCTGGTCACCGGCGAATCGACACCGGAGCCGGTCGGGCCCGGCACGATCGTTCACGCCGGAACCAACAATCTGACGGGCGCGGTGGACGTCCGGATCCAGGCCACCGGCGAGGGCACGCTGTTGGCCGATATCGTGCGCCTGGTGGAAGCGGCCGAGCGCAGCAAGAACGCCTATGTCCGGCTGGCAGACCGGGCCGCCCAGATCTATGCGCCCACGGTCCACATCTTGGCGCTCGCGACCTTTATTGGCTGGCTGGTGACCACCGGTGGCGACTGGCGGGTCTCGCTGTTCACCGCCGTGGCCGTATTGATCATCACCTGCCCCTGCGCGCTGGGCCTCGCCGTCCCGGCCGTCCAGACCGTCGCCGCCGGCAGGCTGCTTCGCCGCGGTATCATGATGAAGGATGGCACCGCTCTGGAGCGCCTGGCCTCGATTGATCGGGTGGTGTTCGACAAGACTGGCACGCTGACCCGGGGCGAGCCCAGGTTCGTCGAAGCGACGCCGGACCAGACAGCGGTCATGGCCGAAGCCGCCGCCCTCGCCGCCGCCAGCCGTCATCCCCTGGCCAGGGCTCTGAGCCGGGTCGCCGAGGAGCGGCAGCTCCGCCTTCCCGACTTAAGCGAGATCACCGAGGAGCCGGGCTTCGGGGTCAGGGCCAGGCTCGGGGACCGGGAGCTACGTCTTGGGCGCGCGGGCTGGTGCGGTATCGAGGATGCGGACGATCCCCGTCTAAGCCTGGCCTTTCGGTCGAGCGACGGATCTTTCGCCCGCTACGTCTTCGAGGATGATCTCCGCGTCGATGCCGCGCCCGTGGTCCGCGGGCTTCAGGAACGGGGACTGCGACCAGCGATCTTGTCCGGCGATCGCCCGGCCGCCGTGGCGGCCATCGCCGATAAGCTCGGGATCGACGAGTGGCGCGCCGGCTGCACACCTGGGGAAAAGGTCGCCATGCTGGAGGCCCGCGCGGCCGAGGGCGAAAAGATCCTGATGGTCGGCGACGGGCTCAACGATGCCCCGGCGCTGGCGACGGCAACCGTTTCCATGTCGCCGGCGACCGCCGCCGAGATCAGCCAGACGACGGCTCATCTGGTGTTCACCGGCGAGCGGCTGGCGGCGGTGACGGAAGCGCACGGCGTCGGCCAAAAAACCCGGCGTCTTATGCTCCAGAATTTCGGCATCGCCGCCGCCTACAACTGCGTCGCCGTGCCGATCGCCGTGGCCGGGCTCGCCTCGCCGCTCGTGGCTGCGATCGCCATGTCCACCTCCTCGCTCCTGGTCACCGCCAACGCGCTCCGGCTCCTTGAGAGAGGGCCCGGCAAAGAGCGCCAGACCCCGGCCCGCGGAACCGCAAACCGTCTGGCGCCCGTGGCATGACCGGGCTTCTGGTCCTGGTCCCGGCAGCTCTGTTTCTCGGTGCCCTGGGCCTGGCCGCCTTCTTATGGTCGCTCAGAAGCGGTCAGTATGATGATCTGGACGGCGCCGCCGAGCGCATCCTTCTGGATGACGAGCACGACGCAAAGCCTGCCGAGCGCGAGCCGGACCGGTAAATCGTTCCTAACCCTTACCTTCAACCCTCGGGCCCGTTCGCCGGTCACTCGAGATGGGTAAACCATAAGGAGCCGCCGCCCCGCCAGGCGTGGTTGGCCTCGCCGAGATCGACCGGCGGCTCCGCGAACCAGTCCTCGAACACAGGATCCCGGCAGACCCAGGCCGTCGGGAACACAGGCCTCAGCCGGTCGGCGGCACCGATGATATAGGCCGCCAGGATGTACTGCTCGCTCCAGTACCAGGAAACGAACATGTCCGGGTAATCCCAAGGCAGGGAGATATCGTGGATATGGACCAGAACGCCGGGCTTCAGCCTCGGCAGAACCTCGAGCATGAAGACGGTGACGTCGCTGTTCATGAACACCCGGTGTGACCCGTCCAGGAACAGAATGTCGCCGACCTGGAGCCGGTCGAACAAGGTGAGATCACAGGTCTCTAGCCCATGGCGCACGACCTCATCGCAGATATTGTCGATCTCCGCCCGGGGTTCCGGATCGATCGAGACGATCTTGGTATCGAGCCCATGATCCCGGATCGAACGATGGGCGAAGGCCGTGGTCACGCCGGATCCGATCTCCAGATAAAGCGCCGGTTTGCTCTGGCCGACCAGGGTGTAGAGCGCGGCGCTGTCGAACGGCGCAAACGGCACGCCCAGCCACGCCGGCTCCGGCAGGTTGGCGGCATCGAAGTCGCGGGTGATCGCCGCCAGAGACGGCGCCTTCCGCTTGATATCGTCGAGCAACGAGCGAAACGCGGGCTCATGGGGCCGGATCCAGTCGACGATCGGCTGTAGCAGCGGCTGGGTGTTGCCCCAGCGGGGCCGAAGATCCCGGGACGGCGGGTACTCGACCGGGATCGCATATTTTGAATAGTCGGTGCCGGGCAGCGCGATCAGCGTGCCGAGCTTGCTTGCCGCTTCGGCCGATCGTCGCTTCGATTCCAGATCGGGACGCTCGTGGGTCGTGGCGGCAGCCAGGCCCGCCACATCGGCCCTGAGCCCGGCCAGTTCATGATGCAATTTGTCGGTGCCGGCGACGCGCCGGACGAAGTCGAGAACCTTTTGGCGCATTGGGATCGGTGTTTTTCCGCTTGTTGGTCATAGCCCCAAAAAGCCGTCCTATGGGCCATCCCCCAACCAGTCAAATTTTTCGACCCCGCTTCAATCGCAACGTCCCAGCGCCCGATGGCAGACGCTCGGATCATTGCAATCCGTGGCCCACCCGGCCATCATCAGCTGGTCAGGATGTCATACCATGCCAGCGACCGAACCCATTCTCCGCCGTAAGCTGTTCCAGGAGGTCCTGGACCGCTTGATCGACCGCATCCGGGGCGGCGATTTTCGCCCCGGCGATCAATTACCCTCCGAGCGGGATCTGATGGCGTTCTACGGCGTCGGCAGGCCGGCGGTACGAGAGGCGCTGCAGGCGTTGGAGCGGCTCGGCATGGTCACCATCAGCCAGGGCGAGCGGGCTCGGGTGGTCGAGCCGAGCGCCGAGCATCTGATCAAACAGGTCGCCGGCGGCGCGCGCCATCTCCTGAGCGCAGGCAATGAAAATCTGGATCACCTCAAGGACGCGCGCCTGTTTCTCGAGGAGGGCCTCGCCTTTCGCGCGGCCGCCCGCGCGACGCCCGACGACGTGGCCCTGCTCGCGGCCCGCCTGGAGGATCACAAACGCACGCTCAACGACCTATCCGAGTTCGTGGCCAAGGACATGGCGTTCCACCGCCAGATCGCGGCGATGACCGGCAACCCGATCTTCCCGGCGATCATCGAAGCCATGTTCGACTGGCTCGGCGCCTATTATGTCGACATCGTCCGCGTGCCCGGCGCCGAAAAACTGACGCTCAACGAACATACTCAGATCTTCGAGGCGATCGCCGCCGGCGATCCTGAGCGGGCACGCCAGGCCATGCGGGCCCATCTGACTCGCGCCAACAAACTTTATCGTCAATTCGAAGGCGCCGGCTAAGCGCCGATCAAAAGGGACGCACCCATGGCCGCATCGCGAAACCAGAAGCTTTACGGCACGGACCAGGCGCCGAGCCCAGGAATTTTGTTGAAGGCAGGACCGCTCGCTTGCGAACTCGACGGCAGCAGCGTCCGGGCGATCCGCTTCACCGGCCAAGAGGCGATCCGGGGTGTCGACTATGTCGTCCGCGACCAGAACTGGGGATCACCGCCGGCAGCCCTCAGCGAGCCCGTCATCGAGAACAACGAAAACGGTTTTCGGGCGACACTGGATGGACGCGTCCAAACGGCGGAGATTGATTTTCGTTTTCAGTTGATCGTCGAGGGAGACGCCGGCGGGACCCTGACGATCATGGCCGACGGTGAAGCGCTCTCCAGCTTTCTCACCAACCGCACCGGTTTCACGGTCCTTCACCCCATCAACGGCGTTGCCGGTGAGCCGGTTCGCGTTAGCCACAAAGACGGCAGCGTGTCGGACGAAATCTTTCCGGCGCTGATCAGTCCCGGCCAGCCGATCTTCGATATCCGTTCGCTTCGCCACCAGTTGACGGCCGATCTCGCGGTCACCTGCCGGATGGAAGCGGGCTTCCCTCACGATCCGGATGCCGTGTTCGAGATGGAGGACCAGCGCAACTGGACCGACGCGTCCTACAAAACCTATGTCGGCTCGCTCCTGGATCCTTGGCCCTACCGGCTGGATGCCGGGACCAAGACCCGACAGCGGATCCTGATTGAGATCGAAGGCGCCCGCGGCCAGGCGGCACCCGCTAAAAGGAGCGAGCCTGCCCCGATGTCAATCGGCGAACCAGCCGGCCAGATGCCCCGGATTGGCCTCGGGATCATGCCGGCCGACCTGGACGCGGTAAGCAACCAGATCGGGTCGCTCGAAGGGCTCAAGCCCTCGGTTCTCAGCGTCTATGCCGAGGCGGGCGATCCCGATTTCTCGAATGTTCTCAAAGCGTATGCCGGCATCGCGAAACGTCTTGAGACAGAGGTACAGCTCGAACTGATCCTGAGCGCCGGTGTCCGGCCCGCCACCGAACTCGCCGCGGCGGCCGACGCCTGCCGGCAGGTGGGTCTCAAGGTCTCATACCTCCTCGCCTGCCCGGCGCCTTACTTGAAGAGCGTTCAACCGTCCGGTCCCTGGCCGGACGTCGCCGATCTGGCCCATATCTACAATGCCGCCCGGGAGGTGTTCCCGCAGACAAAGATCCTGGGCGGGATGGCCAGCTATTTCACTGAACTGAACAGGAAGAGGCCGCCGCCGGCCTGCATCGACGCCATTAGCTGCACGAACAGCCCGCTGGTCCACGCAGCTGATGACCGCTCGGTGATGCAGACCTTGGAGGCGCTGCCGGCGATCGTCGCCAGCATGGGCGCGATGGCGCCGGGTCTGCCGGTTCACATCGGCCCTGCGGCAATTGCCATGCGCCACAATCCCTATGGCGCCGATACGCTCGACAATCCGAGCGGGCAGAGGTTGGCCATGGCTCGACAGGATCCGCGCCAGAAGGGGCTTTTCGGTGCCGCCTGGACGGCCGGCTATGCCGCGGCCATGGCCAGAACCGGTGTCGCACAGCTGATCCTGAACCACCTCAGCGGACCGTCTGGCTTGATCGGTGCAGCGGACGACTACCGTCCCGTCTTCCACGTCATGCGCTGGCTCTGTGCTTGCAGCGATCAACCCGTCCGGACGACCGACGGCGGTTCGGATGACGTGGCGATCCTGGCCGTCGGCGCAGGCGTCCCAACAAAATTTCTGATCGCCAACCTCAGCGCTGAACCAAAAATGCTTTCGCTGGCCGCCGCGATCGAGGGGCTGTTCCTCGACGAGGAGAGTTTTGACGCGGCGCGCACCAACTCCGATTGGCTGGACCAGACATCGCTTCGGCGGCTCGAAAACCGGCTGGAGCTTGGGCCGTTCGCCGTCGTCTTCGGCCAATCTTGCACCGCCGGCGCCGGTGGTATAATGACTTAACCACATGATAGGGAAAGAGGGGAGGCAGTCATGAAAGCCACCAGACGTGCGTTCACCGTGGGCGGCCTGCTCGCCGCCGGCACCGCCGGATGGCCGATGTTCGTCCGCGCCCAGGACCAGAAAACCATCGCCGTTCTGTTCGACGGCCTCTACTCGCCCTTCTGGGTCGCCGGCATCGAGGCGATCAAGCAGGACCTGGAGGGTCGGGGCTACGAGATGCTGCAAGCGATCTCGGATCAGGACGACAACAAGCAGTTCGAGCAGGTCAAGGCGATGCTGGCCCGGGGCGTCGACGGCATCATCATCGTCCAGACCGACAGCAACGCGGTGATCCCCGCCATTCGCGAGGCCGACAAGGCTGGCGTGCCGATGGTCCACTTCAACCGGCCCCCCGCGGAGAACGACGGCAAATCGGTCGCTGTTCAGGCCGACAACCGGGCGATCACCAACGCCACCGTCGAGCATATGGTCAAGGTCGCCCAGGATCTGGGCGGCAGCTACAAGGCGGCCATCCTGATCGGTGATCTGGGTGATCCCAACGCCATCGGCCGCCGGGACGGCTTCTTCGACATCGTCGATCAGCACCCGGATCTGATCGAGGTCGTCGCCCGCATTCCGACAGAATGGAACGCCGACAAGGCCTTTGCCGGCCTGACCAACGCCTTTCAGGCCAACCCGGACATCAACTTCCTGTTTACCTCGTCCGACTTCATGTTCCCGCAGATCACCCAGGTCATGCGGGTGGCCGACAAGTTCCACCCGATCGGCGATCCGAACCATGTGATCTTCGGCGGCTTCGACGGCGACGCCACCGCCTATGAGCTCATGAAGGACCAGTATCTGGATGCCGACGGCGTGCAGGATCTGTTCTATGAGGCTGAACTCGCCGTGAACGCGATCGTCGACCTCCAGAACGGGGAACAGGTCGACAAGCTCCTGCTCGATCCCGGCTTCGCCATCACCCAGGACAATCTGGAGGAGATGAAAGAGCGGATGTGGGGCTACCACATCTACCAGCAACAGCAGGGCTGAACCGGAGATCAGAGGCCCGGGACCGAAAGTTCCCCGGGCCTCCCCACATTGGACTTTTTGACATCTGAAGGACGCAATCCGTGAACACAGCCGTCGCGGCCGAAAGACCGGCTCTGGGCCTCCTGCGGCGGCTTTTGTTCTCCGAGTATCTCGTCCTTTGGCTAAGCCTCGCCTATTTCGCGGTTCTGATACCGATCGTGCCGGAGATCGCCCGGCCAGCCAGCCTCATGAATATCTTGTCGGATATGCTGCCGCTTCTGGCGGTCGCCATCGGTCAGACCTTCGTCCTGATCGTCGCCGGCATTGATCTCTCGGTCACGACGATCATCGCGCTGGCGAGCGTCGTCGGCGCCAGTGTCATGACCAGCCAGGGCGGTTATCTGGGCGGAACGCCGTTCGCCGTTCCCGGTGGCATCGTCGCCATGGTCCTGACCGGCATGGCCGTCGGCTGGTTCAACGGGCTTTGTGTGACCAAGCTTCGAATGCCGCCCTTCATCGTCACGCTCACCGGCATGATGTTCTTCTCGGGCGCGGCGATCTGGTACGTGACCTTCCACACCTCGACCTCGTCCATCGCGGGCCTGCCGCAAGGCTTTGTCACGCTTGGTCAAGAGGGTCCGTTCGGCCTGCCAAACAGTCTCTGGCTGGTCGCGATCCTGGCGATCGTCGCCCATCTGGTTCTCAGCCGTACCGCCCTGGGCCAGCAGCTCTACGCGGTCGGCCAAAACCCTCGAACCGCGGCCGTCTCGGGCGTGCCGGTCGGGCGTACCATCATCATCGCGTTCATGATTTCGGGCTTTTGTGCGGCGATCTCGTCGATCCTCTATACCGGCCGGCTCGAGACCGGCACCCCGATCCTGGGCGACAAGATCCTGCTCGACATCATCGGTGCCGTGGTCATCGGCGGGACAAGCCTTTTTGGCGGCAAGGGCAAGATCATATGGACGGTGTTCGGCGTCCTGTTTTTGGTCCTGATCGACACCAGCCTCAAATTGCTGGGGCTATCCCTCTTCTTCGTCCTGGCGATCAAGGGCGGGGTCATCCTGCTGGCAGCCGTGATCGACGCGCTTCGGACCCGGTTTATCCAGGCGGGCGCTTGAGCCCATGGCGCCGCTCCTCGAAGCCAAGAATTTGCGAAAATCGTTCTTCGGCGTCGAAGTGCTCCACGGCGTCGACCTATCCTTGGCGCCCGGCGAGATCATCGGTTTGGTCGGTGAGAACGGCTCCGGCAAATCGACCACGGTCAATATCCTGGGCGGCGTTCTTGCCCCCGATGCCGGCGAGATCCTGATCGACGGCGAGCCCTACCGGCCACGGGGGCCGAAAGATGCCCAGGCCAAGGGCATTGGGTTCATCCACCAGGAACTGAACCTGTTCGAGAACCTCTCGATCGAGGAAAACCTCTTCGTCGGCCATTTTCCGAGGCTTGGCTTTCTGCCGTTTCTCAATCGGGGCCGGATCCGCAAAGCCGCCCGCGAAGCGCTGGAGGCCGTCGATGTCCGGCATGCGACGTCGACACCGGTGGCGCGCTTGAGCCAGGGCGAGCGCCAGCTGGTGGAGATCGCCAAGGCGGTCAGTCAGGACGCGCGGATCATCATGTTCGATGAGCCCACCACCTCGCTCACCAGCCGCGAGACCGAACGGCTGTTCGACATCATACGCCGGCTGAGGGAGCGCGGCATCGCCATGATCTACATCAGCCACATCCTGGATGATGTGATCGATCTCTGCGACCGGTTGACGATCCTCCGGGACGGCAATCTGGTGGAGGACGCGCCGACCGAAAGCCTGGGCAAGGAGCGGATGATCCAGCTCATGGTCGGCCGCGAACTCACCCAGCTGTTCCCGGAGCGCACGAGCCGAGCCTTCGGCGAGCCGGCGCTCGAAGTCGAAGCCCTGAGCCAGCCGGGCATCGTTCGCGACGTGAACCTTACGATCCGCAAGGGCGAAGTCGTTGGTCTGGCCGGCCTCATGGGCTCCGGCCGCTCCGAGTTGGCCCGCATCCTGTTCGGCCTCGACCCTTACGCTGAGGGGCGCATCACCATCGGCGGCAAGGCCATCGAGAAGCCGACGCCGGCTCTGATGATGGATGAGGGCATGGCGATGTTGACCGAGGAGCGCCGGACCGAGGGCCTTCTGATGGAGGCCTCGATCCACAACAATGTGGCGCTGCCCTCGCTCGATAGTTTCGCCTCACGCTTTGCCGGCTTTCTGCGGCGCACGGATCTGGGGAACCGGGTCGAGCAGGCGGCGGATCGGGTTCACATCAACACCAAGGATTATGTGCGGACGCTCGCCAAGAATCTCTCCGGTGGCAATCAGCAGAAGGTGGTGATCGCCAAATGGGTCATGCGCGAGCCGCTTGTGTTCATTCTCGACGAGCCGACCCGGGGTATCGATGTCGGCGCCAAATATGAGGTCTATAAGATCATCAACGCGCTCGCCGAGAACGGCACCGCGGTCCTAATGATTTCGTCCGAGCTGGAAGAACTGATCGGTGTCTGCGACCGGATCCTGGTCATGGCCCATGGCGAGATCCAGGCCGAGCACCACCGGGGCGCGTTCGACAGCCAGCGTGTTTTGGAATCGGCCATGTGGCTCTCCAAGAGCGAGGAGGCGGCCTGATGGCGACGATGACCATGGGCACCTCGAGCCGGCAGGGCGAACGGCTCAAGCTCTTGTTGTTGAGACAGGCCTCGCTGGTGCTCTTCCTCGCCGTATTGATCATTTTCACCATTCTTTCGGATCGTTTTCTATCCACCCAGAATTTCATCAACATCCTGATCCAGACCAGCCATGTCGCGATCCTCGGGATCGGCATCACCTTCGTGCTGCTCACCGCCGGCATCGATTTGTCGGTGGGTGCGGTCATGTATCTGGCGGTCGCCTTCTTCGGCACCTACGCGGCGGGCCTGTCGGCCGGGCTCAGCCTTCTCGTCTGCATGGGCGTCGGCCTCGCCTTCGGTTTGGTGAACGCGTTTTTTGTCGTGATCGTGCGGGTTCCGGCCTTCATCACCACGCTCGCCACCTTGTTCATCGGCCGCGGCATCGCGCTTTGGATCACCCAGACCAAGATGGTCTTCTACGACACGGAAATTCTGTCGCTGGGACGCGCCAGCTATCTGGGCATCCCCTGGGCGATCCTGGTGCTGGCGATCATTTTCGCCATCGCCTGGGTGACACTGACCCAGACCCCGTTCGGCCGGCAGATCTACGCCGTCGGCGAGAACCCGGAAGCCGCCAAGAAAGCCGGCATCGACGTGCCCCAGACCTTGTTCTCCGTCTATCTGATCTGCTCGGTCTGCGCCGGGATCGCCGGCTTCGTCTCGATCACCCAGGTGGGCGCGGCGTCGCCCACCTTCGGCTTCGAGAAGGAGTTTTCGGCGATCGCCGCGGCGGTGCTCGGCGGCACCAGCCTGTTCGGCGGCCGGGGCGGCGTCATCGGCACCCTGTTCGGAGCGATCCTGATCCAAACGGTCAATAACGGCCTCGTCATCGTCAACGCCAATCCTTACGTCTATCCGCTTGTGACCGCGGGCATCATCTTTCTCGCCGTGTTCGTCGACAGCCAGCGCTCGCGGATCCTGGAAGCGATCAACCGCCGGACCATTCGGGTCGAGGAGGTCTAGTGCTCCGGGGGGCGGTAATCGGCTGCGGTTTTTTCGCGAGCAACCACCTCAACGCCTGGAACGAGATCGAGGGCGCCGAAATCGTGGCGGTCTGTGACCTCGACTCCGAAAAGGCCCGCTGGCCCGGCGCCACGAGCTACACCGACGCTGAAACGATGTTGGCACGCGAGAAGCTCGACTTCGTCGACATCATCACCACGGTCGAAAGCCACCGCACCCTGGTGGAAATGGCCGCTCGCCACGGCGTGCCTGCGATCTGCCAAAAACCGTTCGCGCTTGACCTCGCCGACGGCGAAGCCATGGTCGAGGCCTGCGCCGAGGTCGGTGTGCCGTTGATGGTGCACGAAAATTTTCGCTGGCAGAGCCCGATCATGGCGGTGAAGCGGGTGATCGAGAGCGGCCGGATCGGCACCCCCACCTACGCCCGGATCCAGTTCCGTCACGCCTACGACATCTACACCAATCAACCCTATCTCAGGACCGAGCCTCGGCTCGCGATCATGGATCTGGGCATTCATCTGTTGGACGTCGCCCGCGATCTTCTGGGCGAGGTTTCGCGGCTCCACTGCCGTCGTCAAAAAATCAATCCGGAGGTCGCCGGCGAGGATTGTGTCACCATCACCCTGGACCACGAGAACGGCGCGGTCTCTCTGGTCGATTTTTCCTTCTCGACGGTACTGACGCCGGATCCGTTTCCGCAAACCCTCATCCGCGTCGAAGGCGGCAGGGGAACCGTCGAATTGTTGGCCGACTATCGGCTTCGGATTTCGGGTGCGGGCCCCACCGAAGAGAAAGACGTCGAACCCAAGGTGCCAAGCTGGGGCGCAAAACCCTGGCACAACATCCAGGAAAGCGTGGTCAACATTCAGCGCCACTGGGTCGAATGCCTCCGCGACAAGCGAGAGCCCGCCACCTCTGGCGCGGATAATCTGAAGACCCTGGACCTGGTGTTTCGGGCCTATGACAGTGCCGCCGACCGGAGGGCGCTGTGAGCGCACTTCGCGGGGCGGTGATCGGCTGCGGGTTCTTCGCCCAGAACCACCTCAAGGCCTGGGGCAACGTCGATGGCGCCGAACTGGCCGCGGTTTGCGATCTGGATCCCGGTAAAGCGGAGGCCGCGGCGGATCTCACCGGCGCCAAGGCCTATACTGATGCGGGCGCGATGCTGAGGCACGAAAACCTCGATTTCGTCGACATCGCCACGACCATGGAGACCCACGAGACGCTTGCGGCCATGGCTGCCGATGCTGGCGCCACGAACAACTGCCCAAAACCGTTCGCGCCGGAAATCGCGACTTGCCGGCGGATTGTCGAGCACACCGAGACAGCAGGCGTGCCGATCATGGTCCACGAAAACTTTCGTTTTCAGACACCGCTGATCGAGCTGAAAGCGGCGATCGACCGGGGCGACATCGGCCAACCGTTCTTCGCCCACATCTCCTGGCGGACCGGCTACGATGTGGTCGCCGGTCAGCCCTATCTGGCCGAGGTCGAGCGGTTCATCATTCTGGATCTGGGCATTCATCTGCTCGACGTTGCCCGGTTCCTGGTGGGCGATGCCGACGAGATTTTCGCCCGCACCCAACGAACCCTGGCCGGCGCTAAGGGCGAGGCCTCGGCCATCATGTCGCTCCATCATGAGACCGGCGCCGTCTGCGAGATCACCTGCAGCTACACGACCCGGATCGATCCGGACCCCTTCCCCCAGACCCTGATCGAGGTCGAAGGCCGGACCGGCACACTCAAGCTGAGCCACGACTACCGCCTCGAATGGCATCGAAAGGATGGACTGAAGACCCGGACGGTGGCGCCTCACCCGCCCGCTTGGGCCGACCCGCAATGGGCGCTTGTCCAAGAATCGGTGCTCAACACCCAGCAGCATTTTATCGATTGTCTCAAAGCCGGCAAAGCGCCCCAAACCGAGGGTCGGGACAATCTGAAAACCTTCGCGCTGGTCGAGGCGGCCTACGCCTCGGCGGCGGCAGGTCAACCGATGAAGCCCAAGCCATGAGCGAGCGCATCCACGCCCGTTACCTGATCGAAACCGCCGATGATCTGGAGCGCGCGGTCGAGATCATGGCCGGCGAACAATCCTCCGGCACGTTCATAGCACTTCCTGGCGAGACGCCCGAATTGAAGGAGCGATCCGGCGCCAAGGTTGAGCGGATCGATCGGCTCGCGACGGTTGATCAGCCGAGCCTGCCGGGCGCTCTCGAGGGGCCCCAATATCAGCGGGCGGAGGTCGAGCTTTCCTGGCCCCTCGAGAATCTGGGGCCGTCATTGCCCAATCTGGTCGCTACGGTCACCGGCAATCTGTTCGAGCTGAAACCGTTCTCGGGCCTGCGAATTCTCGATATCGATCTGCCCGAGGCGTTCGCCAACGCCTACCAGGGCCCGGCCTTCGGCGTCGACGGAACCCGGCGGCTGGCGGGCGTTCAAGGTCGGCCGCTGATCGGCACCATCATCAAGCCGAGCGTCGGGCTGACGGCTGAAGGCACGGCCGAACTGACGAAGGAGCTTTGCAAGGGCGGCATCGACTTCATCAAGGATGATGAGCTCCAGGCCGACGGCGGCTTTTGTCCGTTCGAATACCGCGCAAAGGCGGTGATGGCGGTGATCAACGATCACGCCAATAGGACCGGCAAGAAGGTGATGTTCGCCTTCAACATCACCGGCGAGCTGGACCAGATGCGCCGCCGCCACGATCTGGTCGAAAACCTGGGCGGCACTTGCATCATGGTCAGCCTGAATTCGATCGGCATGGTCGGCATGGTCGAGATCCGGCGTCACGCGCGGCTTCCCATTCACGCCCACAGGAACGGCTGGGGCTATCTCTCGCGCCATCCCTTGCTGGGCTGGTCCTATCCCGCCTGGGCCAAGCTCTGGCGGCTCGCCGGCGCCGACCACATGCATGTCAACGGCCTCCGCAACAAGTTTTGCGAACCTGACGACAGCGTCATCGCCTCGGCGCGCTCCTGCCTGACATCGATGTTCCAAGCAAAACCCTGCATTGCCATGCCGGTCTTCAGCTCCGGTCAATCAGCCCTCCAGACGGTCGATACCTACCGGGCGCTGGGTTCGCTGGATTTGATCTACGCCGCCGGCGGCGGAATCATGGGCCACCCGGACGGCGTTCGTGCCGGTGTGACCAGCCTGCGGCAAGCCTGGGAGGCAGCGGTGGCCGGCGCGACACTGGACGCCTACGCCGAGAGCCGGTCCGAACTGCGCCGCGCGATCGAGCGCTACCGCCCGTGACGCAACTGCCACCCGGTCCGCTGGTTTCCTTCTATGGGGATGATTTCACCGGTTCCACGGCGGTGATGGAGGTTTTGTCGTTCGCCGGCCTGCCGACCGTCTTGTTCATCGACGTGCCCACGGCCGAGCAGCTTGAGGCGTTCGACGGTTATCGAGGCATCGGCATCGCCGGTGTCGCCCGGTCCAAGTCACCGGACTGGATGGAAGTGCATCTGCCGCCGATCTTCTCCTTTCTGGCGAGAATCCGGGCACCGATCGCTCACTACAAGGTCTGCTCCACCTTCGACTCCGCGCCGCATGTGGGCTCGATCGGCCGTGCCGCCAACCTCGCCATCCCGGTTCTCGGCGGCGACTGGCACCCGCTCCTGGTGGCGGCGCCGGCGATCCACCGCTACCAGGCCTTCGGTAATCTGTTCGCGCTGGTCGATGGTGAGGGTTTTCGGCTCGATCGCCACCCGACCATGGCACGCCATCCGGTCACGCCGATGACCGAGGCCGACATCCGTCTTCACCTGGCGCAACAGACCGACCGGCCCATCGCCCTCGTCGATTTTATTCGCCTCAAAAATGGAAGTGCCGAACCGACAATCGAGCACATTAACGCCATCGATGTGGTCGACCGGGAGAGCCTCGAGGCTGCCGGAAAATTGATCTGGGAGAACCGGGGCGAACGGCTCTTTGCGATCGGCTCGCAAGGCATCGAGTATGCGCTTGTCGAGCATTGGCGCGCCGAGGGCCTGATCGGCGAA
Organism: Geminicoccaceae bacterium; assembly: GCA_050331695.1. Classification (GTDB taxonomy): domain Bacteria; phylum Pseudomonadota; class Alphaproteobacteria; order Geminicoccales; family Geminicoccaceae; genus JBHJGP01. Next base: position 87,053 of record JBHJGP010000015.1, on the reverse strand, counting down.
CCGCCGGCCACCTCAGTCGCTGAAGAAGTGGAGCATATCGCTGTGGTTTCCGGCTCCTGCTCGCCGGTAACCGCCCGTCAGATCGAGCATGCCCTTGGGAACGGCTTCGAGGGAATTGCGCTCGATGCCGCGCGCGCGGTCGACGAGGCAGCCTGGACGGCGGAATTGGCCCGGGCACAGGAAGCCGCCCTTCGGGCCTTGAGCGCGGGCAGAGATCCCCTCGCCTACACGGCCCTTGGCCCCGATGATCCCTCGATCATTCGGCTGAGCGAGGCTGTTCAAGTCAGCGGTGAGCCGGGCGAAACCGTCCACGAGAGGATCGGCCGGGGTCTCGGCCAGCTTTTGTCGTCGATCCTGGAGCGAACCAAGATCGACCGGGCGGTAATCGCCGGCGGCGACAGCTCGGGGCACGGCGCCTTGGAGATGGGTATTCATGCGCTGACGGCGTACGCGCCGATCGCGCCGGGCTCCATGCTCTGCGAGGCCCATCGGGACGGGAAGCGGATCCAGCTCGCGCTCAAGGGCGGACAGATGGGCGGCCCTGGCTATTTCTCGGCGGTCAAACGAGGCCGCCCCTCACCAATAAGGAGTTGAAGGGATGAAACGGATCGCGCTTCTCGGCGCCGGGGGCAAGATGGGGGTCAGGCTCGCCACCAACCTCCGAGGTGAGGCCTATGAAGTTCTGCACGTGGAAGTCAGCGAGCAGGGCAGAGAGCGTCTCAAGTCCGCGCTCGGCATCGATTGTGTCGACCGTGACGAAGCCCTTGCCGACGCCGACATCGTGGTCATGGCGGTGCCGGACGCGTTGATCGGCAAGATCGCCCATACCTTCGTCGATCAGCTCAAGCCAGGATGCGCGGTGATCATGCTCGATGCGGCAGCACCCCACGCCGGCGAGTTGCCGGAGCGGGCGGACATCACCTATTTCGTGACCCATCCCTGCCATCCGCCCCTGTTCAAGTATGAGAAATCGGCCGAGGCGCAGAAGGATTACTTCGGTGGTGTGGCCGCCGAGCAGGCGATCGTCTCGGCGCTGATGCAAGGACCGGACGAGTATTTCGCGCTCTGCGAGGATGTCGCGAAAATCATCTACAAGCCGGTGATGCGCTCGCACCGGGTCACGGTCGAACATATGGCGATCCTGGAACCGGGCCTCTCCGAGACCATCGGCGCCACGCTGGTGAAGGCCCTCCGTGAAGCGACCGACCAGGCGGTGACCAAGGGCGTGCCGAAGGCCGCGGCCATGGACTTTATGCTCGGTCACATCGCCATCGAAGCGGCCATCTTGTTCGAGGAGTTTCCGGGACAGTTTTCCGACGGCGCGCTTCGTGCCATCGAGAAAGCCAAGCCCAAGCTGTTGAAGGATGACTGGCTGGGCGTACTCGAACCGGACGAGATCATGGCCAGCGTCAAGGATATCTGTAATCCGGCGGCCTAAGAGAACGAAGCAAAAGGGAGAAACCAAAATGGACCGACGGCAAAGCATGATCGGGATTGCCGGCGCAATCGGCATTTCGTTCGCACTGACCGGCACCGCGCTTGCTCAGTCAGCCGCCGACAGGGCGGTCGAGGAGGCCAAGCAATACGCGGGCATCACGCTGAACGTGCTCTACGAAGCGGGCCTGCAGCCCCTCGATCCCAAGAATTTCACCGGACCGATGTGGGAGGAACTCACCGGCATCAAGGTCAATGTGATCGAGGTGCCGGTCGATCAGATCTTCACCAAGATCATGCAGGAGCACCGGGCCAATACCGGCGCCTACGACGTGCTCAACGTGATCCCCAACCAGATGCCGGACCTGGCCCTGGCCGGCGCGCTCGAGCCGCTCGACGACTACATGGCCAAATACGGCTACACCGACGAGGTCGATAGCATCCTGCCGGTTTACCGGGACAATTGGATGCAGGTCGAAGGCACCACTTATGGGCTCCCGGACGATGGCGACGTGTTGGTGCTCTATTACAGGACCGATGTCTTTGATGACCCGGAACTAAGTGCGGCCTACGAAGAACTCTATGGCGAGCCGCTAGCGGTGCCGACCACCTGGGAGACCTTCTCACAGGTGGGCAGCTTCATCACCGCCCAACGGGCGCCTGACATGTATGGCGGCAGCACGATCCATGCGCCGGGCAACGCCCAATACATGTTCCAGGAGCGCTTCCGGGTGGCGGGCGGCCTCTTCTTCGATCCCGATACGATGAGGGCCACGGTCAACGACGAAGCCGCGGTCTCGGTGTTCCAACGGATGCGTGACGATACCGCCTGGATGCCGCCGGGCGTTGAGCAATGGGGCTTCGTCGAGGTGCTGAACAGCCTTCTCTCCGGCGAGAGCGCGATGGCGATCTCCTGGCCGCCGGTGGGCCGCTGGGCCGCCGGCTACGGCCGGGACACCGAAGCCCTGTCCTGGCTCCCGGAAAGCCAGGTGGCCGGCAAGATCGGCTACGCGCCGACGCCGGGCGGCCATCCCGAGCTCGCCGTCGGCTTCTCCCTGTCGGTCGCTTCCGGCAGCGAGAACAAGGACGCGGCCTACCTGTTTGCCCAGTGGATGAACAGCGAGGAGATCAGTCTGCAACGGGTGCAGCTCCCTTACGCGTTGCGGGATCCGTTCCGGGACAGCCATTTCGAGAGCGAGGAGTACAAATCCCGCTGGCCGGAGGCCGAGGCCTACCTGACCACACTGCGTGAGGGCGCCGAAGCCGGGCTTCTCGATCTCTCCTTGATCCAGACTGACCGCTATGAGGAGGGCATCCGCCAGGCGATCGGACGGCTGTGGGCCGGCGAGGACATTCAGACCATTCTCGATGACCTCGCGGCTCAATGGGATGACCTCACCGACCGGATCGGGGTGGAAAAGCAACAGCGGGTCTATCTGGACTGGGCCAACAAACCGGGCGCCTATCCCGGTAACTGATTTTTTGTGCGGGGACCGGCCTCTGGTGATCTGGATCGAGCGGGCGACCGCTTCCGTTCGGTTAGCGCCACCGGGCCGGTCCGCTAAGGCCGTTTGATGAACCAGCCGCTTACCACCGTCGGCGACCGCGCGGTCCGCTACTGGCTGATTGCGCCCGCGGTCTTCGTCATCCTGCTGATCGGTCTCTATCCGCTGATCCAGCTTTTCGCCACCTCGGTCCAAAACATCACCATGTTCGAAGAGGACAGAAGCTTTCAGGGCTTCGTCCACTACGCCCGACTATGGAACGACGATCGCCTGTGGCAGGCGATCGGCCACACGGCGCTGATCACACTTATCGCTCTCCCTCTGGAGCTTATCCTGGGCCTCGCCATGGCCTTCTTGTTCCTCGAGGACCTCCCCCTGAAGCGGGTTTTGGTGGCGCTCCTGGTGTTGCCGACGGTGATCGCGCCGATCGTCGCCGGCTCGATCTGGCGGCTGGTCCTGGATCACCGCTTCGGTCCGATGAACCAGGTTCTGGGCTGGATCGCCGGCCGCGAGGTCAAGCTCTTGTGGACCATCGAACCGCATCTGGTCTGGCCGGCCATTTTGATGGCCGAGGGCTGGCAGTGGACGCCGTTCATGTTCCTCATCCTTCTGGCGGCGCTGGCCAATGTCGACCGAGAGCAGCTGGAAGCGGCCGAGATCGACGGCGCCTCCTGGTGGCTGACCTTCCGCAAGCTGGTTTTGCCGGCGATCTGGCCAGTGATGGCGGTGGCCTTGTTGATCAGGGGGCTTGATCTGGTCCGGGTGTTCGACGTGATCTGGACCATGACCCAGGGCGGTCCCGGAACGGCCACGGAAACGATCTCGATCTACGCCTATCAGATGGCGTTCCGAGAGTTCGAGGTCTCCTATTCGGCGGCGATTGCGCTTCTGGTGATCCTCAGTCTCACCGCACTCCTGCTTTTGATGCTTCGGCGTCTGGAGCTCCAAAGATGAGCCCGGCGCAACAGCCATGGCGGCTTTGGGCAAGGTTCGGCACCGCGCTTTGCCTGGTCCTACTCTTCCTTTTCCCGCTCTACTGGCTTGCCGCCATATCGGTGAAGACGCCGGACGAGATCTTCGCGTCACCGCCGGTCTGGATCCCTAGCGAGCTCAACCTCGGCACCTACGAAACCTTGTTTCGGGACGGCGATGCCTGGGCGGTTTGGAATTCGTTCGTGACCGCCAGCGTCAGCACCGTCATCGCCATGGTCCTCGGCACCATGGCCGCCTACAGCATGGCGCGCTTTCGCACCGGCGGCGAGCATCTGGCAATCTGGGTGATCAGTCAGCGCCTGGTGCCGCCGATCTGCATCGCATTTCCCATCTTTCTCTTGTTCGTCGGCCTGGGCTGGATCGACACCTATCACGGCCTGATCACGCTCTATGTCGCCTTCAACCTGCCTTACGTGATCTGGATGATGCGGGGCTACATCCAGGAGGTGCCGGTCGAGCTCGAGCAGAGCGCGCTGGTCGACGGGCTCACCAACTGGCAGGTCCTCTGGCAGGTGGTGATGCCGATGATCCGAGGCGGCCTGTTCGCCACCGCCGTCTTCACCTTCGTCTTCGCCTGGAACGATTTCGTCTTCGCGCTGATCCTGACCCGGAGCGAGATCGTCACCTTCCCGGTTCAGGTGACCGGTTATTTCGGCTCCCAGTCGACCTTCTGGTCGAAGATCGGCGCCATGAGCATGCTCGGCGTCCTGCCGATGTTCGTCATTGTCGCCACCATGCAGCGATTTCTGGTGCGCGGCATCAGCATGGGCGCGGTCAAGGGATGAGCGATCTCACGCTTCGGGGTGTGCGCAAGACCTATGGCGCGATCACGGCCGTCGACGGCATCGATCTGCACATTCCTGAGGGCGAGTTCACGGTGCTGGTTGGCCCGTCCGGCTGCGGCAAGAGCACGCTTTTGCGCGCGATCGCCGGGCTCGAGACGATCCAGGCGGGCGACATCCTGATCGGCGGCGAGCGGGTCAATGACAGGCGCCCCCGGGACCGCGATCTCGCCATGGTCTTCCAGTCCTACGCGCTCTATCCATTCCTGACCGTCGAGCAAAACATCGCCTTCGGGCTTCGTGCCCGAAAGACGCCCGAGGCTGAGATCAACAGCCGGGTCTCTCGCGTTGCCGAGATGCTTCACATCACGCCGCTTTTGAACCGCCGTCCCCGGGAACTGTCCGGGGGCCAGCGCCAGCGGGTCGCGATCGGCCGGGCGATCGTCCGCGACGCCCGGCTCTATCTGTTCGACGAACCGCTTTCCAATCTCGACGCCAAGCTCCGCGACGGCATGCGCGAGGAGATCAAGCGGCTGCATAAGGAGCTGGGCCGCACCTTCATCTACGTCACTCACGACCAGATCGAGGCCATGACCTTGGCCGAACGCATCGTCCTGTTGCGGGATGGCCGGATCGAGCAGGAGGGCGCGCCCCTGGATCTGTTCGAACGGCCCCGAACCCGGTTCGTCGCGGGCTTTCTCGGCTCACCGGCGATCAATCTCCTGCCGGTCACACGCGAGGGCGATCGCATCGTCCTGCCGGACGGCCAGCGGCTTTCCCTCACCCTGCCTCAAACCGAAGCGCTGGCTCACCATGACGGCGCGCTTTTATGGGCCGTCCGCCCGGAGCAGGTGACGCTTGCCGGCGCCGGCGGCCTTCGCCTTCCGGTGACGCTTGTCCAACCGACAGGCCCGAGACTTTACGCGAGCCTGCGGGTTGCGGACCACCAACTGACCGCGGAGTTCGACGCCGCGTCGATGGATCGCTTGGAGGGCGCGGTTCAGGTCGATTTCGCCATGGCCCGGACGCTTCTGATCGATCCCGTGAGCGAACGGACACTCTATCCGCCGGTCGATCAGGCGGTACGCGGTTGATCGGATCGCCCTCGAACAAGCCGCGAGATCGCCGAACCTCCGCGCTTGACGCAGAACGCGGCGCCGGCCCGAACCGGCCAAAGGAGGATGGACATGACTGCGAAGAACGCCATGCCGAGAAGAAAACCGTCGGCCTGATCCACGAGGATCAGATTGACCAGATTGCGCGCGTAGCCGATCGCGCCATCGCCGGTCAGAACCCAGCCGGTGAGCCAGTTCGAAACGTCATAGAAGAGGGCGTAGGATCCTTTGGGGTCATGCACCCGCCAGCCGTAGATCCCGATCGCCGTGCCGCCCGTCGCCGCTCGCCACCACATGGCCGCCCACTCTCCTGCTATGTCAGGCTCGATCCTAACCTAAGGGCTCTTGAAGATCTTGGCTGCGCCATCGAGACCTTTCGAACCTTTTCGCCGGCTTTGGGAGTGATGGCGACGTGACCAACGAACCGGACAAACCCGCAGCCGCCGACCATCTGGCGACATTGCTGGCCCACGATCCGCTCGAAAGAGGTCCGGTCGTCCCCCCGATCGTTCAGAGCTCGCTCTTTACCTTCGCTTCCGTGGAGCAGATGACCCGGGTCTTCGCCGGCGAGGACCGCCGACCCATCTACAGCCGGGGCGATAATCCGACGGTCCAGGCCTTCGAGGCGAAAATGGCCGCGCTAGAAGGCGGTGAGGCGGCGCGAGGCTTTTCGTCAGGCATGGGTGCCGTTGCTGCAACGATCCTCGCATTCGTCAGCGCGGGCGACAAAATGGTCTGCGTCCGCCACGTCTACCCGGACACCTACAGATTGATCCGCAGGCTCCTACCAAGATTGGGAATAGAGACGGTTTTTGTCGACGGACGGGACCGGGAGGCGGTGCAAGCGGCTCTCGAGAGCGCGCGCCTGCTCTATATCGAAAACCCTACCAGCGTCATATTTCAAAACCATGACATCGCTGCCTTGGCGGCCCTGGGCAAAGCGGCGGGCGCGGTCACCGAGATCGACAATAGCTGGGCAACGCCGGTTCAACAAAAACCCCTGGTATCAGGCGTCGACCTCGCCCTCCACTCGGCAGCCAAATACCTCTCGGGCCATAGCGACACGGTGGCGGGCGTGGTCATCGGCTCGGCCCAGTATATCGAAACGATCAATCGCCTCACCTACCCGTTTCTGGGCGCCAAGCTGGCGCCGTTCGAGGCCTGGCTGTTGCTGCGGGGTCTGCGGACCTTGAAGCTTCGCATGGCCCAGCATCAAACCAGCGCGCTCGCCATCGCCCAGGGGCTCGGCGACCATCCGAAAGTGACGAACATTCATCACCCGGGCCTGGCCAGCGAACCGAACCAACTCGTCGGCACATCGGGCCTGTTCAGCATCGAACTCGCCTCGGGCGTCGACGTCGCGCTCTTTTGTGACCGCCTGCGACTGTTCCGTCTGGGCGTGAGCTGGGGCGGTCATGAAAGCCTGGTCTTTCCTGCGATGGTTGGCTTACGACAGGCGGGCGAGCACAATAGCCTTCGAGACTTCGGCATCTCTGAGCGTCTGGTGCGCCTCAGCGTCGGACTGGAGGAGCCGAACGACCTGATCGCCGATCTGGAGCAGGCGCTGACCGACGCCTAAGGATAAAAGAAAGGGAGAGAACGCGTGCAAAAATGGCTTTCAACGACAGCGCTTCTGGGTGCGCTCACCATCGGCGCCTCGGCCCAGGCGGAAACCACGCTGCAGCTGGTCGAAGTGATCACCAGTCCGGCGCGGACCGAACACCTGAACACGATGCTCGCCGCGTTCGAGGAGGCCAATCCAGAAATCACCGTGGAGGTAACCTCTCTTCCCTGGGGCCAAGCCTTTGAAAAACTCGCAACCATGGTTCAGGGCGGCCAGATCCCGGACGTGGTCGAGATGCCGGACCGCTGGATGGCGCTCTACGCCAACAATGACCAGCTCATGGATCTTTCGCCTTACATGGCCGAATGGTCCGAGACCGAGGAGCTGACCGACGCCGCGCTCAATTTCGGCAGCGTGATCCGGGATCAGACCCACATGATCCCTTACGGCTTCTATCTCCGCGCCATGTTCTGGAACAAAAAACTGTTCGCCGAGGCCGGCCTCGACGGTCCGCCCGAGACCATGGACGAGTTCATGGAGAGCTCGGCCAAGATCGCCGAGCTGGACGGCAAATATGGCTACTGCCTCCGAGGCGGACCCGGCGCCACCAACGGCTACATCATGTGGATGCTCAACTATCTGGGCGAGCCCACCTTCTTCGAGGACGGCAAGTCGACCCTCGACGATCCGGAAGCCGTGAAGGGCCTGCAGTTCATTCAGGATATGTATGAGCAGGGCTACGTGCCCCGGGACAGCGTCAATTGGGGCTTCAACGAGATCGTCGCCGGCTTCTATTCCGGCACCTGCGCCATGCTCGATCAGGACCCGGACGCGCTGATCGCGGTCTCCGAACGGATGAGCGAGGAGGATTTCGCCGTGGCGCCGATGCCCCTGGGACCCGCCGGCAAGTCGTTCCCGACCATCGGCTATGCCGGTTGGTCGGTGTTCGAGGCGACCGAGCACAAGGACGAGGCCTGGGCGCTGGTGAGCCACCTCTCCAGCCGGGAGATGAACCTCGAATGGTCCAAGTTCGTGGGCGTGATCCCGATCCATGAGGGCGCCGAGCAGGATCCCCATTTCCGCACCGAACAATTCGAGGGCTGGTTCACCGAGCTCAACGACGAACGCTGGCAGCCGATCTCGATGCCCACCTATCTTGAGGAGTTCGCCTACTTTGCCGACGTGATCTCGATCCAGACCGGCCAGGAGCTCCTGCTCGGTCAACGGACCGCCGAAGACGTCGCCGGCGAGTGGGCCTCCTACCTCACCGACGCCTACGCCAAGTGGCAAGCCCAGCAGTAACCTTTCGTCAGTCCGGGACCGTCCCCCGGGAGGAGGGATGGTTCCGGGCCGCGCTCGAGCCCTGGTGCTACCTGTCGCCGGCGCTGGTCCTGATCGCCCTGGTCATGGTCGTGCCGCTGGTTGTCGGCATCACTTATGCTTTCCGCGACGTACAGATCCTCAATCCTTTCGCCCAAGGCTGGGTCGGCACGGACCATTTCGAGACCCTCGCCACCGGCGATCCCGTGTTCGTCCGGGCTGTCGGCAATACCGTCTGGTGGACGGTTTCGTCCGTGGTGATCCAGTTCCTCCTGGGCCTGGGTCTCGCCCTGCTCCTCAACCGGCCATTCGCCGGCAAGCGGGTGGTCCAGGCGCTGGTGTTCCTGCCCTGGGCCGTGCCCACCTTCCTCTCCGGGCTCACCTGGGCCTGGCTCCTGAACCCGGTGATCGGGCCTTTGCCCCGCTGGCTGTTCGGCCTGGGTCTCCTGGACGAGCCCTACAACATCCTGGGCGATCCGGACCTGGCGCTCTGGGGCCCGATCACCGCCAATGTCTGGTTCGGCGTGCCGTTCTTCGCGATCACGCTGCTGGCGGCGCTCCAGGCCATTCCGAAGGAGATGTATGAGGCGGCGAGCATCGACGGGGCCACGCCCTGGCAACAATTCTTGAACGTGACGCTCCCGTACCTCGCGCCGATGATCGCGATCACGGTTCTCCTGCGGACCATCTGGATCAGCAATTTTGCGGACCTCATCATCGTCATGACCAATGGCGGGCCGGCCAATACGACGCAAATCCTGCCGTCGCTGATCTTCACCACGGCCTACAAAAAACTCGATTTCGGCTATGCCTCGGCCATCGCCTGCGTGCTTCTCTTTCTTCTGTTGATCTATGCCGCGCTGCTCTTTCACATGCGATCGAAGCTGAGATCGACCGCATGAACGGACTTGGCGCCACCGTCGGCCACCGGCTCGCCATCGGCGCCTATCTCCTGTTCGCGCTCTTTCCGCTGTACTGGCTGATCAAGATCGCCGTGACGCCCGAGCAGCTTCTCTACACCGAGGGCGTGCGTCTCTGGCCCAGCGAGTTTACGTCCGTCAACTTCGTGAAGGTCGTTCTGGCGTCTGATTTTCCGGTGTTCTTCAAGAATTCCGTCATCGTCGCCGGCGGCACGGCGCTCGCCGTCACGATCGTCGCGTCGCTTGCCGGCTACGCCTTCTCGCGCTTCTCGTTCCGGGGCAAGGCGGCGATCGTCTTCCTGATGCTGCTGACCCAAATGTTTCCGATCGTCATGCTGATAGCACCCACCTACCGGCTGATGACGCCCTTGGGCCTGACCGACACCCTTTTCGGCCTCATCATCGTCTACACCGCCTTCAACACGCCGTTCGCCACCTTCCTGATGCAATCCTTCTTCGAGGGCATTCCGAAGGAGCTGGAGGAAAGCGGCATGATCGACGGCTGCACCCGCTTCCAGGCACTGCTCAAGGTCATTCTTCCCCTCACCCTGCCCGGCATGGCGGCGACGCTGGGCTTCGTGTTCACGGCCGCCTGGTCCGAGCTCCTGTTCTCGCTGATGCTGATCAACTCGGAAGAAAACATGACCTTCCCGGTCGGGCTTTTGACCTTTATCGGCAAATTCTCGGTCGATTGGGGGCAGATGACGGCCGCCGGCTGCCTGGCGCTCATCCCCGCGTGTTTGTTCTTCGCCCTGATCCAGCGCTACCTGGTCCAAGGCCTGACGTCGGGTGCGGTGAAGGGCTAGCAGATTAGGCCCGAACCCACGCTATTCGGTCTCGTCCACGCCCACGTTCAACGCGTCGGCGGCTTGGGCGAGCCTTCGATCACGGGTCCAAAGAAATGTGCCGGGCGCCAGCAGACAAGAGGCGATAAGCGCCGCGTCAACAAGCCCTATGCCCCGCGCGAACAGTTTTCGTTCTTCGATCAACGCACGCACTTCATCGATCGAAGCCATGGGCGCCGTCGCTAGATCATCAAGCAATCCAAGCACGTCTGCCCTGTCACGAAGCGATCCCAGGGCAATCTCGGCAACGACCAGAGGATGACAGACGATGCGGTTGGCCTCCAGGAGCGCCGCCAGTCGGCCATCGCCCGAGCGCAGATGATCCACCCAGACGGAGGTATCGGCCAGGATCACTTGGCGAGGCGTCGCCGAGGCGGTGCTTCAAGCTTTCGCTCCGTGCCACCCAGACGTGCCAATCGCCTCGCACTCTCTCGCTCGATCAACGCCCTCAACGCTTCCTTCAAAAGAACGCCCCGCTCCTTAACCCCGGTAAGATCAACTGCCCGATCCAGGAGCTTGTCGTCCAATGTCACCGTTGTTCGCACAGTCTCGCCTTTCATCATCAGACGCATCATATGATGATCAATCTGATGCAGAAGCGCAAGCCGAACCTGGCGCATCACGCTGGTCTTAAGCGCTGCGTTTGCTGACCGCGCCTGTAGCCCATAGCTTGCAATTCCGGCTATGCAACAGACGAAAAGGTTCTCGTCTGAAAATCCCATGAAATTTGGAGTTCGAAAGGGGATGACAAAAACGCCCGCTCGAGGTGCGCTTGTGCGTTTGGTCGAGGCACCAGGCTTCCGCAACGTCATCATGGCCGTGATCATCGTCAATTCGATCACGATCGGTCTTGAGACGAGCGCGTCTGCCATGGCTTTTGCGGGCGGGTTGTTGATCGCCATCGACCGGCTGGCGATCGCCATCTTCACGGTCGAGATCGCGCTCAAGCTTTTCGTCTATCGCCACCGTTTCTTTCTGGATGGCTGGAACGTTTTTGACCTCGTCATCGTAGGCGCCGCTTACGTGCCGGGCTCTTACGGTCTCTCCGTGCTGCGGGCGCTCCGCATCCTCAGGGCCATGCGGCTGATCTCTGTGGTGCCGCGGATGCGCCAGGTGGTGAACGGTCTTCTGGCCGCGATCCCGGCGATGGGAACGGTCATTCTTCTGTTGTCGCTGATCTTCTACATCGCGGCGGTGATGAGCACGAAGCTGTTCGGCGAGGCTTTTCCCGAATGGTTCGGCACGATCGGCGCCTCGCTCTATTCGTTGTTTCAGATCATGACCTTGGAAAGCTGGTCGATGGGCATCGTCCGGCCGCTGATGGAGGTCTACCCCCTGGCGTGGCTGTTCTTCGTGCCCTTCGTCCTGGTCTCGTCCTTCGTCGTGCTCAACCTGTTCATCGCGATCATTGTCAATTCGATGCACGAGGCCCAGGACGAAGCGAGCCATGACGAGCGCGATGCCATTCTCGCCGAGGTCAAGGCGCTACGCGCCGACATCGCCGAACTGAAGGCGGCGAATAGGGTCGAGAGCTGACCGAGCGACAGGATTTTCGGTCTCGATCAAAGCGTCCGCGAAGAGACGCCTTGACGATGGCCAGCTTACGATCGCGCCTAACCCCGACCTTTCCAGGGGATCAGTTGGCGTTCGGCCAGGCGCATCAGCACGTCGATCCCGTAGCCGATGATGCCGATCAGGATGATCCCCATGATCACGATATCGGTCTGCTGAAACTTCGAAGCGGCGATGATCATCTTACCGGCACCTTTCTCGGCGGCGACCAGTTCGGCGGCGACCACCGTGCCCCAGCACACCCCCATGGCAACCCGGGCGCCGGTAAAGATTTCGGGCAGCGAGTTGGGGACGATGACCCGGGTCAGCACCTGCCATTTGGAGGCGCCGAGCGAATAGGCGGCATGGACCTTGGAGATGCGCACGCCCGAGACCCCGGCCCGGGCCGAGATCGTCATGATCCAAAGCGCCGCCAGAAACAGAAGCGAGATCTTGCCCGTTTCCCAAATGCCGAACCAGATGATGACGAGCGGGATCAGGGCCAGCGGCGGCACGGGCCGCATGAACTCGACGATCGGATCGAACCAGCCCCGGAACCAGTTGCTGAGCCCCATGGCGTAGCCGAGCGGGATGCCGACGATGCTGCCGGCGACGAAGCCCGCGATCACCCGGATCAGGGACCAGGCGACGTTCTCGAACAGGGTGACATTCTGATAGCCGTCCCGGGCGATCTCGATCAGGCGCGCGACCACGGCCTCCGGCGGCGGCAGCCAGATCGGCTCCATCTGCCAGCCCTTGGCCGGCTCGAAGGAGAGCGAACCCCGGGGGGTCATGGTCACGGTCCCGTCGTCTGTCGAGACGGTGGCGCCGGGCTCGATCGGCTGACCGTTGACGGCGGCGACCCGATAGGCGTCCTGGTCGCCGCCCTCATCATTGCGGTCGACCCGGATCAGCCCGCTCCGCCACGCGCCGACTGTGGCGGCGTCGTCCTTGGCGAAGCCCAGATCCGAGGCGGCATCGATCTCCGGCTCGCTGACATCCTCGCCGATCTTGTGCACCCGCACCCAAACCGTGGCCTCATCGGTTTCGCCGGACGGCCGGTCGGCGGTGTAGGTGAACTGGGTGTCGCCGATGAACGGACCCGGCGCGTGGATCGGCACCAGGCTCGAGCCGGTGAACGCGCCCCAGATCAGGAAGATCGAGACCACCGAGATGATCGAGGCCGATCGGTCGGCACGCACGGTGCTCTCGTCACCAAAGGTCACGGTCTTGAGGCTGGTGAAATCGTGGCGGTGCTCGACCTGTCTCGAGACGAAGCTGACCGCCAGATAGGCGCCGGCGAAGATCGCGATATAGATCAGGAGGATCATCATGAGGCCGTCTCCGCACGACCCATGATCTCCTCCTCCATGTCCCAGATCATCGACAGTATTTCTTCGCGCGTATCACCGAACCCGTCCGATTTCTTGACCTCGCGGAGATCGGCGCCGACGCCTTGCTCGGCGAAGGGCAGGCGATATTCCTTGTGGATGCGGCCGGGTCGGGGCGCCATAACGATCAGCCGTTCGCCCAGCAAAAGCGCTTCCTCGACCGAGTGAGTGATCAGGATGATGGTCTTACCGGTCTCGCGCCAGAGCTTGAGCACCAGGCCCTGCATCTTCTCCCGGGTGAGCGCATCCAGCGCGCCCAAGGGCTCATCCATCAGGATCACTTCCGGATCATTGGCGAGACAGCGGGCGAGCGCCACCCGCTGCTGCATGCCGCCCGAAAGCTCGTAGATCGCCTTCTCCTTGAAATCTCTGAGGCCGACGGTCTCGAGCAGATGATCGACGGTGGCATTGATCTCGGAAGACGCCATGCCCTTCATGGTCGGACCGAAGGCCACGTTCTTGCGGACATTCATCCATTCGAACAGGGCTCCCTGCTGGAAGACCATGCCCCGTTCGGGCCCGGGGCCTGAGACCTGCTCGCCACCCAGCAAAACCGTGCCTTCGGTCGGCGCCAGAAAACCGGCGATGATGTTGAGGAGCGTAGTCTTGCCGCAGCCGGACGGACCCAGAACCGAGAGGAGTTCCCCTTCCTTCAGATCGATGCCCACATTCTGCAGGGCCTGAACCGCGCCGCCATCCGGCAAGTCGAACCGCATCGAGATATCATTGACCAAGAGCCCGGACAAAGGGGGTCCTCCCGGTGATGTTGGGCCTACCGGCCGGCGGGCCTCGACCCGCCGCCCCGTAAGGCCTGTGGGGTGGTGATCAGACCCCGCCGACCGCCTTCAGATGGCCCGCATCCACGGCACCTTCATAGGTCTCGCGGGCTTGGGGCATGCTGCCCTGCTCGACGAAGAAGTCGGCCACTTCCTTCAGGAACGCTTGAGCGTCGCCACCAAGCCATTCCTGGGAGAGCTGCTCCTCGACACTGGGGAAAACGAACGTCGCCATGGTGTCGGCGGTGGCCTGTTCGTCCATGCCCGCGTCCTGGGCGATCACCGGCAACATCTCGTCTTTGTCAGTCTCCCATTTCTCGTTCATCTCGGCCGTCACCCGCAAGAAATCGGCGAGAAGATCGGGGTTCTCGGCGGCGAAGCTGGCGGGCACGCTGGTCACGTCGAAGACCTTGATGCCCAACTCTTCCTTCTCGGCGCCGGTGAGCAGGACGTTGCCGTGCTCGAGCATCCGCCGGAGCGCACCGCCCCAGCCGCAAACCATGTCGAGATTGCCCTGGGCGAAGGCGGCCGCGCCGTCCGGCGGCGCCATGTCGACCACGTCCATGCTCGCAATGTCGACCCCGAAATGATCCATCTGTTTGAGGAAGCCATAATGGGCGGCAGTGCCGATCGGAACGCCGACCTTGCCGCCTTCAAGATCGGCCACGTTGGTCTTGTCGACCTCAAGCTCGGACCGGACCACGCAATTGTCGTTTTCGACATAGGAGACGGCGACGTCGACCATCTGCAGATCCTGGCCAGCGGAGGTCGCGACCACGAAGGGTGGCACGCCCTGGCTCACCGAGATGTGGACATCGCCCGAGGCCATCGCCGCCGACATGGCGGTCCCGGTGTCGAACGAACGCCAGTTGATGGTGACGCCCAACTCTTCCTCATAGATGCCCTTGGCCTTGGCGAATTGGAACGGCATCGGCCATTCCAGAAAGTAGGCGACCGTCAGCTCCTGGGCCGACACCGCCTGCACACTCGTCATGGTCGCCAGTCCGGCGATCGCGCCGATAACCCCTCGCTTGTTCATTGGGACGTATCCTCCGTTAGCTTCCCGTCTCTCTCGCAATAACCGGGCCAGGGCCAAGACGCCCAAAACGGATACCTTGTTGCCCGGCACCGTCACCGCGTTATCGGCAAAAACCAATACATGAACGCTGGGGCAATACCAGACTCCTGGCAAGCCCTGCCGTTCACGCTTCCAGGCGAAGGTGGCGAAAAGCGACGTTGGCGTCGGGCCCGATCTGGTCCATGACTGTCCGAAACCTCACGCCCACGCGTATCTGGGAGGACGACGAGATGAAAATGACGACCGAGGAGGCCTTCGTCAAAGTGCTGCAGATCCACGGCATCGACCAGGTCTTCGGCATCATCGGCTCGGCGTTCATGCCCATTTCGGATTATTTCCCGCGAGCCGGCATCACCTTCTGGGACGTGGCGCACGAGTGCAACGGAGGTTACATGGCCGATGGCTACGGCCGAACCACCGGCAAGATGCCAATGATCATCGCCCAGAACGGGCCGGGCATCACCAATTTCATCACGGCCGTGAAGACCGCCTACTGGAACCACACGCCGATGCTTCTGGTGACGCCCCAGGCCGCCAACAAGACCATCGGCCAGGGCGGCTTCCAGGAGGTCGAGCAGATGGCCGCGTTCAAGGACATGATCGCCTACCAGGAGGAAGTGCGGGATCCGTCGCGGATCGCCGAGGTTCTGAACCGCGTGATCACCAAGGCCAGACGCTCCTCCGCCCCGGCGCAAATCAATGTGCCCAGGGACGTCTGGACCCAGGTCATCGACGTTCAGCTCCCCCCGATCGTCGAGTTCGAGCGGCCTGCCGGCGGCGCCGAAGCCATTGCCCAGGCGGCGGCTCTCCTCTCGGACGCGAAGTTTCCGGTGATCTTGAACGGTGCGGGCGTGGTTCTCGGCGGGGCGATCGCCGCGAGCGCGACGCTTGCCGAGCGGCTGGATGCGCCGGTCTGCTGCAACTACCAGCACAATGACGCCTTTCCGGGCTCGCACCCCCTGTTCGCCGGCCCCCTCGGCTACAATGGCTCGAAGGCCGCCATGCAGCTCATTGCCAAGGCCGACGTGGTGCTGGCGCTTGGCACCCGGCTCAATCCGTTCTCCACGCTGCCCGGCTACGGCATCGACTACTGGCCGACCCAGGCCAAGCTCATACAGGTGGATATCAATCCGGACCGGATCGGGCTGACCAAGCCCGTAAGCGTGGGCATCGTCGGTGATGCCAAGCGGGTGGTCGAGCAGCTCCTGGAGAGGCTCGCGGACGACGCCGGTGACGACGGCCGGGACGAGCGAAAGCATCTTATCGCCCGGACCAAGTCCGCCTGGGCCCAGGAGCTGACCTCGATGGACCATGAGGACGATGACCCCGGCACCACCTGGAACGAGCGAGCCCGGACCAGTCAGCCGGAGCATATGAGCCCACGCATGGCCTGGCGCGCGATCACCGCGGCCCTTCCCACCGAGGCGGTTATTTCGTCGGACATCGGCAATAACTGCGCGATCGGCAATGCCTATCCGACCTTCGAGGAGGGCCGCAAATATCTGGCACCGGGCCTGTTCGGACCCTGTGGCTACGGTTTTCCGGCGATCATCGGCGCCAAGATCGGCAATCCTGACACACCAGTGGTGGGTTTCGCCGGCGACGGCGCCTTCGGCATATCCATGAACGAAATGACCGCCGTGGGCCGCGACGATTGGCCGGCGATCACCATGGTCATCTTCCGCAACTATCAATGGGGCGCGGAGAAACGGAACACGACGCTCTGGTACAAGGACAATTTCGTTGGCACCGAGTTGGACCCGCAGGTCTCCTATGCCGGCATCGCCAAGGCCTGCGGCGTTCACGGCGTCACCGCCCGGACCATGGATGAGCTCACCGAGGCCTTGCGTTACGCCATCCAGGCCCAGATGGAGAACGAACAGACCACCTTCATCGAGGCGATCCTGAACCAGGAGCTTGGCGAGCCGTTCCGCCGGGACGCGATGAAGGCGCCGGTCGAGGTCGCCGGCATCGATCCGGCGGACATGCGCACCCAAAAGGTCGCTTAAGCGAGAGTTGCCGCCTCCTCGGCGATGATGTCGGCGATCAGCGCGCAGTCGGCTTCGTCGAAGGTCACCGGAATGCGCAGATCACAGGTGGTCGACAAGACCTCCAACGTCTTCGGCAGAGACTGGGGCTCGCCCAGATAGCGCCAGCTATCGTAGCGGCTGGTGAAGCCCACGGGCTCATCGGCGCCGAACCATTTTATCTCCACACCTCTGGCCGCGCAGGCGCGAACCAGAGCCGGGATCTGTTCAGCGCCCAAACCGTCGGCGTGGAACTGGATCGAAGAGCCGACGAAGTTTTCGTCCGGGCGTCGGTCGACGATGCTCAGGCCCGGCGCCGATCGCAGACCCTCTTCCAGGATCCGGTAGCGGTCGTTCCAGCGGCGGATGTTCGGGTCGAGTAGCGGCAACTGGGCGCGCAGGAGGGCGGCGCGAAGATTGTCCATCCGGCCCGAATAGTTGGGCGTCTGCAGTTTCACCTTCTCGAATACGGATCGGTCCGGGATCGCCCCGTGGCGCTCGTAAAGCATGTATGAGCCGGAAAGGATCACGGCGCGAGCGGCGATCTCGGGATCGTTGGTGGTGAGCAGCCCGCCCTCACCCGAGTTCAGGTGCTTGTAGGTCTGGGTTGAGAAGCAGGCGATCCGACCGAAGTTGCCGGACCGGGTTCCATGCCATCGGGCGCCCATGGTGTGGGCGCAATCCTCGATCAGGGTGATCCCATGGTCTTCGCAGACCGCGGTGACCGCTTCCATGTCCCCGATATGGCCACGCATATGGGACAGCATCAAAACCTTGGCGCCGGACACTTTCGCCTTGTCGCGAAGATCGTCGATGTCGATGTGCCAGTTCCGGTCGATCTCGACGAACACCGGAACACCGCCGGCATTGTGGATCGCGCCCGGCACAGGGGCGAGCGTCCAGGCATTCGCAAGTACTTTATCACCCGGCTCCAGCCCTAGCGATCGCAGCGCGATATGCATGGCGTAACCGCCGGACGCACAGGCAAGGCAGTGGTTCGCGCCCTGCCACAAGGCGAATTCGCGTTCGAGCGCGGCCGCCTCCGAGGTTTCGCCGCGGCCCACATTGTAGCGGTGCAGACGGCCGTTGCGCATCAGCTCTACGGCCCGTTCGATCGCCGCCTCAGGCAAAGGCTCTTGTTGGGTGAAGGATTTGGTAAAGCGTCTAGTGGGCGCCTTGGGCTCCTGATCCATGGCCTTCTTTCACATGTGGATCCGAAACCGATTTCGGATTTTGTCGTCTGTGCGTTGATCCCACAATGGCCTCCGCCTTTCGGCGAGGATGGCTTTTTTGCGTAAGCGCGCCTGCTCGATCAAATCGGGTTTGCCGTTCTCGGCCCAGGCCTTGGGACTCATCCGATCGGCGAGCGTCGGATAGACATATTCCGTCTGCATCAGATCGAGCGTCTGGGCGTGGCCAAGATAGTGGCCCGGCCCGCTGAGACAGACGGATTTCATGGCTTCGATGCTGACACTGTCCTCGGTCACCTCGATGCCCCGCACGCAACGCAGCACCTGGCCCAGCATATCGTCGCCGAGGATCAACGATTCCGGGGAGAAGCCCAACAGCGAGGCGTGCATGCCGACGCTCTCATAGACCATATTGAGACCGCTCAAACCGGCCATGACGTTGGAGATCGCCTGTTCCCAACCGGCCTGCATGTCCGGCAGCTTGGCATCCGCCATGCCCGCGGCAGCACCTCCCGGAAGACCGTAGAAGTGATGCATTTGAGCGCAGCCGGCTGTGAGAAGAGCCTGCTCGCCGGAGCCGCCAGACATGGCGCCGGTGCGCAAATCCGAGACGAAGGGCCAGGTGCCGAAGATCGCCGGATGGCCGGGCTTGAGGGCATTGACGTAGACCACGCCGGCGAGACATTCGGCGACCGCCTGGACGATCGCCGCGGCCAGTGGCGCCGGCGCCGTGGCACCCGCCTGGCCGGCCGACAGTAGAAGGACCGGTAGCCCGCCAGCGATGCAGGCCTCCATGACCCGGCAGCTTTCCTCGGCGAAGGTCATCGGCGGCACGACGAAGCAGTTGGTGTTGGAGACGAACGGCCTTGCCCGCCAGCTCTTTTCGCCGCCGGCGATGAGGTGGAGCAGCTCCAGACAACCCGGCAGGTGACTGGCGTCGGAAAAGCTGGTCCCCACATGCTTGGCGGTGCCGGCGCAGCTCGCATAGATCGTGTTGAGATCGAGCTCGAAATTGTCCGAGATGTCGCGGCAGATCATGGCCCTCTGGAAGAAGTGAACGTTTTCCAGCGAGTCGACGATGCGCGCGGCTTCATAGAGGTCTCGCGTGGTGGAATCCCGATAGCTGCCGGTCGCGGCATCAACCACATGCACGGCGGCGCCGGCGGTGCCGAAATAGACGCGGTTGCCACCGACCTGGAGGTCGTGTTTCCGATCGCGACCAAACAGAGTCACCTCAGGCGCCGCGATCGCCAGCATGTCCTCGACGAGGGATCTCGGAAAGCGGATCCGCCCATCCTCGCCCACCTCGGCGCCGGCCTCGACCATTCTGGCGGTGCCACGGGCCGGCGCGTTGGCGAGACCGATCTCGGCCAGCGCATCCAATGCCGCGCCATGGATGCGCCTCACGCCATCCTGGCTCAGCGGTCGGTAGCGTCCACCCTCGAGCCCGCCACGGACGGGACGAAGCGCGGTGGCGAGAGGTTGCCGGCGGGCGGCGACACGCGCCGCGCTTCCCCCGCTCCGCCTGGAGCCTCTGGGTGCACCCTCAACCATGGCCATTACTCCCGAATCAAAACCATCACATTCGGACCCTCGTACCGACGGGATCGTAGAACGGCTTGAGAGAGGCTTGGGCCTGGACCCGCTCTCCGGCCACGTTGATCTCGTAGGTCGAGGCGATCAGCTGGTCGGCCGTCTCACCCGAACAGGGCACGTAACCGAGACCGATGGCGCTTCCCAGGTGATGGCCATAACTGCCGGAGGTCAGAAATGAGACCGTCTCTCCGTCGCGGATGATCGGCTCGTGGTGATAGACTAGCGGCCCCGGATCTTTGAGTTTGAACTGGAGCAAGCGCCGACTCAATCCTTGCTCTCGTTTTCGCAAGACCGCTTCGCGGCCCAAAAAATCTTTCTTCTGCGGCTTGACCGCGAAACCGAGCCCCGCTTCGAGGACATGATCCTCGTCCGTGATGTCATGGCCCCAATGGCGGAACGCTTTTTCGATGCGTAAGGAATCAAGCGCGTGCAGACCGCACAGTTTGAGCCCCAGATCGGCGCCGGCATCGACCAGGGTCTCGAAGACGTGCGCCGCTTGGTCGGTGCTGACGTAAAGCTCCCAACCGAGTTCGCCGACGAAGGTCACGCGATGGGCGCGCGCCAGGCCCATACCGATTTCGATCTCCCGCGCGGCGCCGAAGGGGTGCGCATCATTGGAAAAATCGTTCGGGCTGACCGCTTGCAAAAGCGTTCGGGACCGAGGGCCCATGACGCTCAAAACAGCCTCGGCGGCGGTGACATCGACGATCGTGACGAACTGCTCGCTGTCCAGATGCCGCCGGAGCCAGCCCAGATCGCGGCTCAAGGTGAAAGCCGGCACGACCAGAAGGAAGACGGTCTCCTCTAGCCGGGTTACCGTCAGATCGCACTCGACGCCGCCGCGACGGTTGAGCATCTGAGTGTAGACAATCCGCCCCAGTTCGACGTCCACATCATTGCCGCATAAATGCTGGAGAAAAGCGCAGGCATCGCGGCCTTCGATCCGGATCTTGCCGAATGAGCTCATGTCGAACAGGCCGACACCTTTGCGGACGGCCAGATGCTCGGCGCAGGCATTCTCGAACCAGTTCTGTCGCCCCCAGCTATAGCGATAGGCCCGGTCCTGGCCGGCTTCCGCAAACCAGTTGGCGCGCTCCCAGCCGGCCAGCTCGCCGAAAACAGCTCTGCGGGCTTTCAGATGTTCATGGAGCGGCGAGCGGCGAACGCCACGTGCTGTCGCCATCTGTCGATAGGGAAAGTGATCGGCGTAAAGCAGCCCCAAGGTTTCGGTCACCCGCTCCCGCAGATAGCGCCGGCTCTGCTGGAACGGCTGCATTCGCCGGACATCGACATCCCACAGGTCGAAGGGCGGTTCGTCGTCGTTGATCCAGTGAGCCAGGGCGTACCCCGCACCACCGGCCGACGCGATGCCAATGGAGTTGTAGCCGGCAGCCACCCAGTAACCCATCAGCTCCGGTGCTTCGCCCAACAGGTAGCGGTCGTCAGGCGTGAAGCTTTCGGGCCCGTTGAAGAAGGTGTGGATGCCAGTGTCGGCCAGGATTGGCAGCCGGCGCACCGCTTGGTCAAGGATCGGCTCGAAATGGTCGAAATCTTCAGGCAACTGATCGAACGAGAAATCCACCGGAATGCCGCCCACGCCCCAGGGCTTGGCCTTCGGCTCGAACGCGCCGAGGAGGATCTTGCCGGCATCCTCCTTGTAGTAGGCACATTCGTCCGGCACGCGCAGGACCGGTAGCTGAGCCAGATCGGCAATAGCCTCGGTGACGATGTAGAAGTGCTCGCAGGCGTGAAGCGGCAGCGTGACGCCGGAGCCGGCGGCGAGATCTCGCCCCCACATGCCGGCGCAGTTGATAACCACGCCCGTGACAATCGACCCTTCGACCTCGCCCCTGCGCCAGGAGACACCGGTCACCCGCCCACGCTCGGTGGCAACGCCGGTGACCAGAACCCCCTCCAGGATCGAAGCTCCCTGGCGCCGGGCGCCCTTGGCTAGGGCCATGGCGATGTTAGCCGGGTCGCACTGACCGTCGCCGGGCAGGAAGACGCCCGACACCACGTCGTCGGTGGTCAAATGGGGATAGCGCTCCTTAATTTCGGCGGGTCCCACCTCATGAGCTTCGACGTCGAACGCCCTGGCCAGCGCCGCCTGACGTGACAGCTCCACGCGGCGCTCGTCCGTCAACGCCACCGAGAGGGATCCCGTCTGCCGCAAGCCCGTGGCGATCCCCGTTTCGCTTTCCAGCTCCGCGTACAGCTCGGCCGAGTACTTTGCGAGGCGCGTCAGATTCTGTGAGGGCCGCAACTGGCCGATCAGTCCCGCCGCGTGCCAGGTGGTGCCGCAGGTGAGCTGCTTTCGCTCCAGGAGAACGACGTCGGTCCAGCCGAGCTTGGTCAGATGATAGGCTACGGAGCATCCGGAGACGCCGCCGCCGATGATGACGGCACTCGCATGAGCAGGTGGCGCCGCTGTCACGCGCGCAGTCTTTCGTTCGCCGGATCCCAAAGGGAACCATCCCCTTGAACGGTGGCGGGATGGCGATCCCCGAAGATCTCGACGTCGACCCTGGTCCCCGGAGCCGCCAGATCGCTCCGGATCATGGCGAGCGCGATCGATGCCTGGACCCGGTAACCCCAGCCTCCGGAGGTGGTCTCGCCGACGATTTCGCCCTCGTGCCAGAGCGTCGCCATGTAGGGCGCGTCATACTCACCAGCATCGACGATCAGAGCGACGAAGCGCTTCTTAGGTCCCCGCTGCCGCTCGGCGATCAACGCTTCCTTGCCGGGAAATGGTTCCGGCTTGTCAAGCCGGATGAAACGCTTGAGACCCGCTTCCAACAGGCTGTAGTCGCTGGACAGATCGCCCTTCCACGACCGATAGGCTTTTTCGAGCCGCAGACTGTTGAGCGCGAACATGCCAAACGGCTTGGCACCGCCGGCCAAAACCGCCTCGTAGATCTGAGGCATATCGGCGTTGGCAGCGTGGACCTCCCAGCCCAGTTCGCCGGCGTAAGAGACCCGCGCCAGCGCCGCCGGCCGATCGGCGACACCCGCCGGCTGGTGGGACAGCCAGGGCAGCGTCAAATCCGCGTCCGTGATCTTGCGCAAAACCTCTCTCGTTTCCGGGCCAGTGACGATCAGCGTCGAATAGGCTTCCGAGTGATCACTGAGCTCGAGCGAACCGTCCGCCGGAAGCGCGGTTTGCAGGAGCTCGACGTCGTGCCATTGGGCGGACGCCGCCGTGATCAGCGTGAAGAAATCCTGATCATGACGCAGTACGGACATCTCAGTGACGATCCGGCCCCGGCTGTCGGGGAAGTATGCCAGAGCGAGTCGGCCGACCCTCGGCAGCGCGCCGGCGATGCGCCCCGAAAGCCAGGCGGCAGCCCCCTCGCCCCGAAGATTGAAGCGCGAGAAGCCAGGCAGGTCGAGCACGCCCACGTGATCGCGAACCGCTTCGCATTCCGCCCGAACCCTGGGCTCCCAAGGCCCGAAGCGCGACCAGGTCTGGCTTGCCTCCTCAGACGTGTCATCGCCCGGCTCCGCGAACCAGTTGGCCCGCTCCCAGCCGTTGTAGGCACCCATCTGACCGCCCAGCGCGACCACTCTTTGGTGGACAGGTGACAGCCGTCGGTCGCGCCCGGCGGGCCATTCGTGGTGGGGAAAATGCATCGCATATTCGTGGCCATAGATCTCCTGGGCCTTGGCGACGCAGTAGGCCTCGTCGGTGAAGCCGGTGAACCGGCGGGGATCGCAGGCCCACATGTCCCACTCGGTCTCGCCCTCTATGACCCATTCGGCCAGGACCTTGCCGGCGCCGCCGGCCTGACAGATGCCGAAGGTAAAAACGCAGGCCTCAAAGGCGTTTTCGACCCCGGGCATGGGACCGATCAGCGGGTTGCCGTCGGGTGTGTAGGGAATGGGGCCGTTGATCACCTTAGACAAGCCGGCCTCGCCCAGGACCGGCACCCTCTGGATAGCGTCCTCCAGATACCATTCCAGGCGCTCCAGATCGTCCGGGAACAGCTGGAACGAAAAGTCCTCGGGCATCGGATCATCGCCTGTGACCCAGTGCGCCCGGCAGTTCCGCTCATAGGGCCCCAGGTTCATGCCGTATTTTTCCTGGCGCAGGTAATAGGAGCTGTCGACGTCGCGCAGCAGCGGCAATTTTTTGTCGGCTTCCTCTGACCATTCGCGTATCTGCCGGATCTCCTCGAACAGAATGTATTGATGGCTCATCACAGCCATCGGCACGTTGCGGCCAACCATCCGTCCGATCTGACCGGCATAGTAGCCGGCGGCATTGACGATGATCTCGGCCCTCACCTGGCCATGGGGCGTTTCAATCACCCACTCGCCACGCTCCCGGCGAAGGCCGGTCACCGGGCAAAAGCGGACGATGGCAGCGCCCAGATCCCGAGCGCCCTTGGCGAGCGCCTGGGTCAGCTGCGCCGGATCGATATCACCGTCGAAAGGATCGTAGAGCGCGCCCTCGAGATCGTGGGTTTCCAGGAAGGGGTAGCGCTCCCTCGCTTCTCCGGGCGCAAGCAGCTCCAGATCCATCCCCTGATAGCGGCCCATGCCGACGACGCGCTTGAATTCCATGACGCGTTCTTGCGAGTGGCCGAGACGGATCGAGCCGGTCACGTGATAGTTCATCGGATAGTCAACCGCCTTCGCGAGCCCACGGTAGAGCTCGGTCGAATAGCGCTGCATGTTCATGATCGCCCAGGAGGACGAGAAGGTCGGCACATTGCCGGCGGCATGCCAGGTCGAGCCCGCTGTCAGCTCATTCTTCTCGAGCAGGAGGCAGTCGGTCCAACCGGCCTTCGCCAGATGATAGAGACAGGACGCGCCGACGGCCCCGCCCCCGATGATCACGACCCTCGCCGTCGATGGCAGTGCCGCCATGTCCTCCTGCCCCTTCCTTCACTCTTTATCGCGTCAAGCGATCAGGGCCTCATCCTTCGCCTTCAACGGAGGCCGTGACAAGCTCGCCTCGGTTGAAACGACATCTTGTCATCGACGACGCCACAAAGGCCCTTATCTCTCCCCCTTGGATAAAGGTTTTGATCAGGACGGGCTTTGATGAGAGCGACGGTTTTCCTCCTTCTTCTGCTGATGACCGCTGCGGCGACGCCGGCCCAGGCGTGCGGGCCGGACAGCGACTGCCAGATCGGCGACCGCATCTACCGCATCAAGATGCCTGACGGCCATGATGGGACCAGCCCGGTGGGCGCGATCGTTTTCGCCCATGGCTACCGGGGCACCGCCGCCGGCATCATGGCCAACGAAAATCTCGTGAGCCTGGCCTCGGAACTCGGTGTCGCGCTGATCGGCGCCAAATCGGCCTCCAACGATTGGTCGATCGCCAATGCACCCTCTGACGAGACGATCGAAGGCGTCGACGAGGTTGCCTATTTCGAACGGCTGCTCGATGACGCCAGCGAACGCTTCCCCATCAATCGGAACCGGGTGATGGCAACCGGATTTTCCGCCGGCGGCATGATGGTCTGGACCCTCGCCTGCGACAGGAGCGATCTGTTTTCGGCCTATGCGCCCATGGCCGGCGTTTTCTGGCGACCGATCCCGGAGACCTGCGCGAGCCCACCCACCAGCGTCATGCACATCCACGGCGACGACGACAAAATCGTGCCCCTGGAAGGCCGGCCCATCCAGGACACCCATCAGGGCAATGTCCATGACGTCATGGCCATGTATGCGCGCCACGGCTCCTTTGGCGACGCGAAAACTGTGGAAAACGCCGGTATGCGCTGTGAGCAACATGTGAATACGGACGGACACTTTCTGGATTTTTGCCTGTTTTCCGGCGGCCATAGCTTCAGCATCGACTATCTCCGCTTCGCCTGGGAGCGGTTTGAACAGGCGGGGAAGCTTTGATGGGCGGCTAGCGCGGCCTGAGTGGCCTAAGCGAGATCGCCCAACCCCAGCGATCTTTCAGATGCGGCAAAACCGACCGGCATAAATCCGCCCGACGCTCGTCGGAGAAAAAACACCCAGCGGAGGGGCGTCATGGGCCGCGTCATCGAAGCACCGCAGGGCGTCATTCGTATTTCGCCGGTCGCAGGCACGATGCGTCGGATCGAGGTTACGCCGGCGGAGGGCGTTCATTGTCCGCGGCGTTCGTGCGACTGCGACTATCCCGATAGCCTCATCGACATGATCGTCGCGACGAAGGGTGCGGCTTACCTTTGCGACGAAATCCTCCGCGATGTCGAACCGCTCTACATTGCGAGGGCGATCGAGAAGGCTGTGCTTGCCTATATCGATCCGGCCGCCTCGAAGGGCCGCCGTCTTCTCGATTTCGGCGCCGGTTCCGGTGCCGCCTGCTCGATCATCGGCCGGGCGCGGCCAGATCTCCAGATCCACGGTCTCGAGCTGCGCCCGAAATCCATCGAGATCGCACGGGCGCGGGCCGCCCATTACGGCCTCAAGAACGTGACCTTCGAACGGAGCCCCAGCGGCGACAGCCTTCCTCGCGATCTCGGTAGGTTCGACTACATCATGATGAGCGCCGTTTTTGAGCATCTCCTGCCTCACGAGCGCGACCAGCTCCTGCCACTGTTGTGGCGGCATCTCGAGCGCGGTGGCCTGTTCTTTTTGAACCAGACCCCCCATCGGTGGTTTCCGATCGAGTGGCACACGACCGGCGGACTGCCGCTCATCAACTATCTGCCCGACGGCCTCGCCAAACTCGCGGCGACCAGGCTCAGCAAGAAGGTCGATAAGGGTCAGGACTGGCCGGGTCTGCTCCGTGATGGCATCCGGGGTAGCAGCGAGGGCGAGATCTTACGGATCATCCGGAAATCGGGCGGCGACGCAAAGAAAACCTATCCAGACGATCCCAGCCTGCAGGACGATCTTTCCCTCTGGCGGGCATCGACCAGCCTCCACGGCGGGCAGCGAACGAAGAAGCTTCTGTATCGTGTCTGCGTTGTGTTGCGACGTCTCACCGGCCTATCACTACAGCCAAGCCTGACCCTGGCGCTGCGTAAGGTCTAGCGGCTTCGAGCCTTCGTCAGACGCGCAAGGAGCGAGGATGGATCCAGACGAACCGGCGGAAAAGCTCAAGCGGGCGCTCTATTTCGGCCGAAAACAGGTCGTACGCGATCTTCTGGACGAGGATCCGGGCATCCCGCAGCAGGATCTGGGTCTCCAGATCGCCACTTACGACCTCGAGGCCGTAAGAACGGCGCTAGCGGACCCGTCCAAGGCCCGAGAACCGATCGGCGTCAGAACGCCGATACTGCACCTCGCATTCTCGAAATACATCCACATGGCGCCCGACAAGCGCAATGAGATGCTGGCCATCGCCGATCTTCTGCTGGCGAACGGCGCCGATCCCAATGACGGCTTCTCACCGGAACCGGAGGCCGACTATCGCCTCTCGGCGCTCTACGGTGCCCTGGGCCATGCCGACAATATGCCGCTCGCCGCCTGGCTTTTGGATCATGGCGCCAACCCGGACGACGGCGAAAGCCTCTATCATTCGACCGAGCTTGGCCACCATGAGGGGCTCAAGCTCCTGATCAGACATGGCGCCAATCCCCGGGGCACCAACGCGCTGCTGCGGGCGCTCGATTTCGACGACCGGGAAGCCGTCCGTCTTCTGCTTGACCAGGGCGCAGACCCTGACGAAACCATTCCCGACCACCCCGACGGCCTGTCTTTCGGCGTGATACCGGCACTGCACCAGGCGGCTCGGCGCTGCTGCTCGGCGGACACGGCAGACCTGTTGCTGGAACGAGGCGCCGATCCCCTCCGCCGCTGGAACGGGCACACGGCCCACGCGCTCGCCAAAATCTACGGTAACCAGGCGGTGGCCCAACTCCTCGCCTCAAAAGGTCATGCCGAGACGCTTTCGCCGCTGGAGGCAGCCCTCGCCGCTTGCGCCGAGGGCCGGGCGCCAAAGCAGCCGATCGATCCGGCGGCACTTGGCGACGAGGACAAGCGCCTGATCACCCGGATCGTCCAGAAGCCAGACCGGCTCGACCATGTGAAAGCGCTCGTCGAGGCCGGCCTCGATCCAAACCAGGCGGATGAGCAAAATCTGCCACCACTCCACCTGGCCGGATGGGTCGGCCTGCCCCCGCACGTCGCCTACCTCCTCACGCTATCGCCGGACCTCGCCCACAAAAACAATTATGGCGGTGACGCGCTCGGCACGGTCATCCATGGCGCTGAGTTCGCGCCGGACCGGGCCGAACGCGATCATATCGGCTGCGCCCGGCTCCTGCTCGAGGCGGGCGCGGAATTGCGGCCCGGCCACATCGAGGGCACCGGTTCTGAAGACATGGCCGCGTTCCTTCGCGGCTGGGTCGACGGCTAGGTTTCCTCGGCGACCCGTCGGCGCCGGGCAGAGCAGATTTGCCTGACCAGCGACGAGCCGATCAGATAGGCCCAGAGGCTGAGGGTGATGATGCCGAGAACGGCGGCGACGGGCCGGTCGAAAAAGCCCAGAACATCGCCCTGGGTCTTGATCATGGTGATCAGAAAGTTCTTCTCGATCACCTTGCCCAGCACGATGCCGAGGATTGCCGGCGCAATCGGGATGCCATTGTCCTCCATGACGTAGGCGAGCAGCCCCAGGACCAGCATCACCCAGACCGAGAAGAGCGTATTGTCGACGGCAAACGCGCCGATGATGCAGAAGACGAGAATGACCGGCATCAAAACCCGCTTCGGCACCGACAGAACGTAGCGCGCGGCTCGGATGGCGATCAGCCCGAGCGGCAGCATGAGCAGATTGGCGATCACGAAGGACAGAAAGATCGCGTAGACCAGGGCGCCGTCGGTCTCGAACACCCGGGGACTGGGGGTGATCCCTTTAAGCATCAAAACGCCGATCGCGATCGCGGTCACCGTGTCGCCGGGAATGCCGAACACCAGTGCCGGCGTCCAGGCACCGGCCACGGCCGCATTGTTGGCGGCACCGGCGTCGGCGATACCCTCCTCGTGGCCGGTTCCGAATTTTTCCGGCGTCTTGGAGAACCGTTTCGACAGGCTGTAGCAGATCCAGGCGGCGATATCGGCGCCCGCGCCCGGAAGCGCGCCCAGCACATTGCCGAGGCTCGCCGAGCGCAGGATGTTGAACCAGTAGCGGCGGACGATCGAGGCGGCGTCGCGGGTCAGGCTACCGATCCGTTCCACCGTGGCGGCGGTGTCCAGATCGGTGGTCACCGTGCGCAGGACCTGGCTCAGCGCGAACATGCCGATCATCGCCGGAATGAAGGAAACACCGTCCAACAGATCCATGGCGCCATAGGTGAAGCGCGGATGGCCGGTGGCGATATCGATGCCGACGGTGGAGATGAAGAGCCCGATCAGAAGGGCGATCGCGCCCCGCACCAGGGACGCGCTGGAGACCGCGATCGCCGAGGTGAGCCCGAGGCAACCGAGCCAAAAATACTCGACGGACGAAAATTTGACGGCGACGGCCGCCAACTGCCGGGCGAAGATGGTGAGCAGGAGCACGCCGATGATGCCGCCGATGGCGGAGGTCACCAGGCTGGTCGCCAGCGCCCGCTCGCTTCGCCCCTGCTTGGTCAGCTCAAAGGCTTCGTCGACATAGGCCGCAGACGCCGGCGTGCCGGGAATGCGCAAGAGCGCGCCCGGTATATCGCCGGCGAAGATCGCCATGGCGGAAGCGGTGACGATCGCCGCGATCGCCGGCACCGGAGCGAGGAAGAAGGTGATCGGTACCAGAAGCGCCACCGCCATGGTCGCGGTTAGGCCCGGGATCGACCCGACGAACAGACCGTAGCAGGACGCGATCAGGATGGTGGTCAGAACGTCGGCCCGGAAAACCAGCGGGAAGACCTCGGCGAGCGTCTCCATGTTCTCAGAAGAAGAGCCGCTCAAGGATGCCCCGCGGCAGGGGCACGCGAAGGGCGACCGAAAAGCCGTAGTGCAGGATCGGCGGAAGAAGAAGGCTGACCAGAACCGCGACCAGGCGCGGTGCGCCAAGAACGCCGAAGAGGCCTGCCGTGATGACGAAGACGGTCAACAGGAACCCCAGTACATCGACCAGGAGTGCGTAGAACAAAACCGCGACGATGACGGCGATGCCTCTCACAACGGCGCCCCTGTCACCGAACCAGGCGGGCCAGGTAACCCAGGGCCCTATGGTGCCCGCGCTCGGCAAAAGGGCGGAGCCCAAGAGCGACAATCCGCAGAGACAAAAGCCGATACCGATCAGGATCGGGAAGAAGTCAGGCCCGTAGGCCATGCCGGGGATTTCGGGAAATGCCCAGGCCTGGAGGATGATCGCGCCGCCGAAAGCGATGACCAGGACACCAAGCGCACTATTGTTGAAGGTCACCCGCCGCGCTTTCGCTAGTGCTGCGGCGCAAACGGATAGTTCCCCTCCGCCTGCGCCAAAAGCCGCACGATTCTCATGAACTCCTGGTGCGACCGGCCGCTCGGCCAGCCACACCAGACGAGACCTATTTGGCGAGACCGATCGCCTGCATGGTGGCGCCCAGATTGTCTGAGGTCGTCGCCATCATCTCCGCCAGTTCCTCGCTGCCCATCTTCACCACATCGGCACCGCGCGACGCCTTGAAGTCGGCCCATTCCTGGGTCTCGAAGGCGGCGAGAGCGGCCTGTTCGTAGGAGCAGGCGATGTCGTCCGGCAGCCCTTCGGGACCGGAGATCGTGATGAAGGCGGCAAGCGTCCAGCCGCTGTCCAGAACCTCGGCGGTGACCGGCACGTCCGGCAGAGCCGCCATCGGCTGATCGTGCATATAGGCCAGCGCCTTCAGCTCGCCGGCCTCGATCTGGGCCTTGCCCTCGGAGAGCGCCGGGGTGGCGACGTCGACACCGCCCGCCACCAGCTCCTGCATGGCAGATGCGGCACCGTCGGACGGCACCCAACGGATCGCGGCCGGGTCCATGCCCTCAGCGTTGAGCATGCCGGCCAGGGCCAGGTGCCAGATACCGCCCTGGGCGGTGCCGGAGCCGGTGAGCTCGCCCGGATTGGCCTTGGCGTGCTCGAGCAGGGCGTCGAGGCTGTCGAACTGGGAATCCTTGGCCACCAGCACGCTCGACGGCACGATGTCGACCAGCGCGATCGGCGTGACGTTGGTGTGGTTGAGATCGGTGAGGCCGGCATGGTGCATGGTCGTGATCTCGACCGTCGCGGCGCCGATCGTGTAGCCATCCGGTTCGGCCGTGGCGATCGCCGAATGGCCGACCACGCCATTACCGCCCGTTCGGTTCACCACGTTGAAGGGCTGGCCCATCTCCTGCTCGAGCAGGCTCGCCAGCATCCGCGAATTGGCATCCGTGCCGCCGCCGGCGCCCCAGGGGACGACGTAGGTGACCGGCCTTTCCGGCTTCCAATCGCATTCGGCGAAGGCTGGCGCGCTGAGCGCGACGGCCGCGGCGGTGAGCACGAGGCGGGATAGAAAAGACGTTGAGATCGCGGACATCGATGCTCCCTGAGAGATTTCGATCCATCAAAGGTGCCGTGGATCGGGTTGTTGTTGTCTCAGGCAGACGGTAGTCGCTGGCTCGTTGGCGGTCAATTTCGGGTCTTAGGCGGCGCCGGCTGAGCGACGCCGCCGGACCGGTTACGGTCAGCCTTCGGCGATCATGCCCTCCATTTCCTTGGCGAACTCGCCGAGCGCCTCCTCAGCGGTCTCCTGCTCCAACACGATGCTCTCCCAGACCGCCGGCTCCAGGCGACGGATGGCGGGCATGGCCGGCGGACGGGCGCGGCCGAAGGCGACGTCCAGCTGATCGATGGCAACCGAGTAGGCCGGCACGTTCTTCAGGAGTTCGGCCGCCTGCGGCAGCTCGGTCGTGCCCTTGAGAACAGGCAGATATCCCGTCGTCGCAAACACGGTGGCGTTTTGCTCAGGCTGATTGATGAACTCGAGGAACTGCCAGGCGGCGGCTTTCTCGTCCTCCGGGCTTGCGCTCATGATGCCGAGCGTGGCGCCGCCGATGGGGGCCGCGCAGACCTTGTGGCAGGGCAGCTTGGCGACACCGAGGTCGAAACCGGCATCCTCACGGTAGCGGCCGAGCGAGCCGGTCGAGCCGAACAGGATCGAGGCATTGCCGTTCAGAAAATATTGCTTGCCGGTATCCTCATCCAAAGCCGCGTCGGTGGAGGCCACCTGGTGCACGTTCACCAGATCGGCGGCGAACTGATAAGCCTCGGCGCTTTCGGGCATGCCCATCTGCACCTCATTGGTCTCGGCATCGACCCAACCGCCTTCGTTCTGGTGGGTGAAGGCCCAGCGCACCCACTGGGGCGGCGCGTTGACACCCCACTGGGTGACCTCATCGCCTTGCCTAACCGTAAGCGCCTTGGCCGCCTCCAGGAGTTCATCCCAGGTGGCGGGCGGGGCTTCGGGATCGAGGCCTGCCGCCTCGAAATGATCCTTGTTGTAGTACATGACCGGGGTCGAGACGTTGAACGGGATCACGTAGGACTGGCCCTGGTAGAGGGCGGCTTCCCGGGCAAAGGGCCGGATCTGATCGGTGAACTCAGGACCGGCCTGCTCGAAATAGGGCTCCAGCGGCTGCAACTGGTCGCGGGCCGCGAACAGGCCGAAACGGGTCGCTTCGAGCTGAACCACGTCCGGCTGATTGCCGGCGGGGATCGCGGCCTGGAGCTTGGTCATCATCTCATCATAGTCACCGACATATTCGCCGCTGACCGTGATCTGGTTCTGAGAGCCGTTAAAGCGGTCGATCAGGGCATTGATGGCCTCCTCATGGGGTCCGCTGCCAGAATGCCAGAAGGTGATTTCGGTGGCGGCGAAACTTGGTGGTGCCAGGAGCTGGGCTGCGAGAGCCAAGCCAACTATCTGTGTCGTCCGGCGCAGTGCCATGGAGCGTCCTCCCTTTCGTCCTGAAGTGGATCAAGGGTGGGTGGCACGCCAGCGAGGCGGTTTCATGACGTCAGCGAACTGTCACACTTAGGGTTTAGCGATTGCCTCTTCCGAGGAGGGATCTTTGGCAACGCTGACCGCAAGCATTCCGGAACGCCGGCGGTTCAACATGCCCGCCTTGGCACTCGAGCCCTATCTGTACGTCCTGCCAGCACTCGTCATTCTCCTGGCGTTCGTTTATTGGCCGATCCTCTACTCGGTCTGGCTATCGGTTCACGCCTGGGATTTTCTCAGGCCCGTGAAGCCGTTCGTCGGTCTCGAAAACTATACCGAGTTGTTGGGGTCGGACGATTTTTGGAATTCGCTGACGGTAACGGCGATCTTCGTCATTGGCAGCGTGCCCGTGCGGCTTCTCCTCGCCCTCGCTTTAGCCCACGCGCTGATGCGCGAGACCGGTCTTCATCGCCTTGCTCGGGGCGCCTTTTTCCTGCCGGTGATCACCAGTTCCGTGGCGCTGTCGATCATCTGGAGCTGGATGTTCAACACGGACTACGGGTTGATCAATGGTCTGATCACGACCTTCGGCGGCGGCAAGGTTTCTTGGCTCACATCGACCGAGGTCGCGATCTGGTCGATCGTGATCGTCAATGTCTGGAAGCAGCTGGGATACGATCTGATCATCTACCTGGCGGGCCTGCAGGCGATCCCGAGCGACTACTATGAGGCCGCGAAAATCGACGGCGCGAGCGGCTGGCAGCGCTTCCGGGCGCTCACCTTACCCCTGTTGATGCCGACCACGTTCTTCCTACTGGTGGTCTCCGTCATCGACAGCTTTCAGGTGTTCACGATCGTCAACGTCATGACCCAGGGCGGCCCCGCCTGGTCGACCGACCTGATCGTCAACCTGCTCTACCGGACCAGCTTCATCGTCTTCGATATCGGCCTCGGCTCGGCGCTGGCGATGATCCTCTTTCTCATTCTCATGGGGCTTACGGTCGCCAAGTTCGCGGTCATCGGCCGCAAAGTTTATTACGAGTACCAGTGATGAAAGAGGCGCCGTCGTTCAGCAGCATCATTCTTCTCCTGCTCGGCGCCTTGATGCTGTCACCGTTCATCGTCGGCATCCTGATCTCGTTCATGCCGGCCAATGAATTGATGGCCAGAGACGTCAGTTTCTGGCCGACTCGGCCCGGCAACTATCTGCGGCTGGTACAGGACCTGCCGTTCGCCCGTTATCTTCTGAATTCGGTGCTAGTCACCGGCGCGATCACCCTGGGCTCCCTGTTGACCGGGATCCTCGCGGCCTATGTTTTCGCGCGGGCCACCTTCAGGGGCCGGGATCTCTTGTTCGCCCTGGTGATCCTCACTCTGATGATCCCCAGCCACGTGACCCTGATCCCCAACTATCTGACGCTCGCCGGCGCCGGGCTAATCGACACCTACTGGGCGCTGATCCTCCCCTTCGTCGCCAGCGGCTTCGTCACTTTCTTCCTGCGCCAGCAATTCAAGGGCATTCCCCGGGAGCTGGACGATGCGGCGCTGATCGACGGCGCCACCCGCTGGCAGATCCTTTGGAAGATCATCGTGCCCATGTCGCGACCGGCGATCGCGACCATGGCGCTATTCCAGTTCCTCACCGAATGGAACGCCTATCTCTGGCCGCTGATCGCCACCACCAGCGACGAGATGCGAACGCTTCAGATCGGCCTTTCTAAGGCCTATTCGACCGATCTCCAGGACGGCGTCGTCGACTGGCCGAAGATCATGGCCGGCGCTGTGTTGGTCGCCCTGCCCACGGTGGTGCTCTATCTGTTGACGGAACGGGATCTAACCAAGGGCATCGCCATGACCGTGTCGAAATGAGCCGGGTCTGGCAAACGCGCATCGCGTCGCACCGGGGCGGTGCCCTGGAGTGGCCGGAGAACAGCCCGACCGCTTTCATCAATACGGCGAAGCTGCCGGTGGATCAGGTCGAGTTCGACATCCATCCTTCCAGCGATGGCGTTCTGGTGGTGATCCATGATCCGACCCTGGACCGGACCACCGACGGCGAAGGACCGGTGATCGCCAAGAGTTGGGCGGAGATCCGCCGGTTGCGCCTCACCGGCACCGACGGCGAAGCGCCCTTGCGGCTGGAAGAGCTGTTCGAGATCTTTCGCGCCACCGAAATTGCGCTGCGGCTGGAGATCAAACCGGGCGTTGATTTTCATCTCTATCAGGGCATCGAGCTTGCCGTGCTCAAGCTTTTGCGTGACCAGGCGATGCACGAGCGGACGATGATCACGTCGTTCTTTTTGGAGCCGCTTGCCCGCGTTCGCGCGATCGATCCGCCCGAGGAGATGGCGTGGCTGGTCAATCCGCTGGTGTTGAGGTCGGTCGGCGGCGTCACGACCTGCGCCAGTCTTGCCAAGCGCTTGGGCATCGATCATCTGGGCCTGCGTCAGGAAACCGTAAATTCTGCCGTCCTCGACCAGGCGCTTTGCTCAGGAGTGCGGCTCGGCGCTTGGGCGACGCACGAGGACGACGCCATTCGCCGCATGCTTGAACTCGGCGTCAGCCTATTCACCACCGATCGACCAACCGCAGCGTTGCAAATCCGCGATCAGCTCGGTTTCGCCTGATAATCAGCCGTAAGGTTCGATTTCACGCAAGATGATCTCTTCTTAAGCTTCTGCCGCAACCCCAAGATGGAACATTAGCTAGCTCGTTCACTGGAGCGATGACCCATTGAATCAATACGTTACCAAAAATTGTTCTAGCGCTGTGCTTGGTCACGTAGTAATCTATAGATCTAATCAAAAACTTCCTGCGTCCGTGGTTCGAGGATTCTTACGAGCTATGACCGGTCTGCGTCATCAGTATTTCTCGATTACCGAAGCTGATGTGTCAAATCAAACGACACAGCCCTTCGAATACACGACATCTGAGCGGTCGCTGCATGTGCTCGTAGTCGACCCCCGTCCCTTGTCTCGCGCCAGCATGGTCTGTCTCTTGAAACAGTGCGCGAGCGATCTCAAAATCGTGACCCTGGCCGAGATTCCGGACGACGCGGCGGCTCTGCCGGCGGCATGGCCCCGGGCCGATCTGGTCATGGTCAGCATGCCTCTCGGCGAGCATGATCTGGACCAGGGCAAGGCCCGGTTGCGCCAACAGATCCAAAGGGTGAACAGTCTGTTCGACGCTCCCCGCATCGTGGTTCTGTCCGACGTCGAAACGCCTGAATTGATCGTCGATATGTTTCGCGCTGGCGCCAGTGGTTATATCCCGACATCGCTGGAGCCGGCCATCGCCGTCAACGCGCTTCGTCTGGTGGCGGCCGGTGGCAGCTACTATCCGGAGAACCTCCTGGCCCGCATGTGCGCCGTCCCGCCGGTGGCAGACGGTCCTCCGAGGCAGAAAACCAATCTGTCGCTCGACTGCTTCACCGAGCGCCAGCGGCAAGTCTTGGAAAACCTCTCTCACGGTCACTCGAACAAGGTGATCGCCCGCAACCTGACCATGCGTGAGAGCACGGTCAAAGTTCATATCCGTCAGATCGCGAACAAGATCGGCGCCCGTAACCGCACGGAAATCGCGCTGGTCGGCCAACGATTGTTGGAATCGGATCGGGCAGCGCCTGCCGGGTGAGGTTTGACGCTAGACCGGAGGCTTGGCCCGCAAAGCAAGCCGACCGGGCTTCGTCAATGGCGCGGGTGACTAACGCGGCATGCCGAAGCGCACCGGCAGGGCGACCGTGAAGGCGAAATCGTTGGCGTCCTCCGTCGCACCGACCTCGACGCCCAGATCCAAAAGCGCCCGCCGACCCAGGATCGTGGAGACGCCCAGATTGAGCGTCGCCGCCTGGCGGTCGGAGCCGTCGATCTGCATGCCGTCGACCTCGACCTCGTCTGTGAAGCTGTAATCGACCGAAAAGCGCAGAGAGGTCGACGGGCTTGCGGCGAGAACCGTTCCCAGCGACAGACCGAGGGTGAAACCCGGCTCGATATCGTTTTCCTCGAACGGAAAATCGGCCGAGAGCCCGCCGACGAAGACCAGAGGATCATGTCGCCGGACCGCGCTGAGCGAGACACCAAGCTCGTTAAAGCCGCTGCCTAGCGACTGGCCCTCTTCGGTTTCGCCGGAGTTACTGTCCCAAATAATGTTGCCGATCAGGTTCGGCATCCAGAGATCTTCCCGCAGGAGCGTCTTGCTGAGCATCACCCGAACGTCACCGAACCCTTCGATGTCGGTGGTGGTCGCGGCGACCTCGGTGAAGCCGACGCTGCTGACCAGTTCCTGGCTTTGAAAGACGTAGGGCAGGCTGACCTCGATCTGGGAATCGAAGGGCATGCCCATGCGCAGCGCCAGCTCGGCCTCGATCGTGTCGGTCTGGGCCTCGTCGCTGGCCAAAAGCTCAACATCGCCGTCGATCAGAAAGATCGGTGCGTCATCCTTGGTGGTCGCGAAGACGAAGCTCGGAACGAGCTCGAACTGGCCGAGCGGCAGGAGCAATGCTCCCTCTTCGACCAGTGAGCGCTCAAGCGCCCGGTCGGCGGCCGCCTCTTCATCGACTTCGAAGCCGCCGCCCTCGTCCGAGCCGGCCTGCGCCAGAATGATATCGTCGGGACCGAGCGCCCGGGCCACCGGCCGCCAGGGTTGCCAGAAGGCCATCGCCGGCGCGGACGACGGCTCGAAACCGTGACCCGCGAGCAGGTCGGTTTGCGATGCATTCGGGTTGGAGGTCGTGTTCAGACCCAATCGTTCTTCCAGTCGCGCCCTCGAAACGAGAACCGCGTCAGCCTGGTGCTGGGGGTCGAAAATCCGATCCAGCGTTCGCACGGGCTCGCCCGGCTGCAGGCCATACGCAAACGGCCCGACATCGGATCTGGCAGCACCACTGCCCAAGGTTTGGGGATCGAACAGAGGCGCCAAGCTCGCGGCCCGCCGCGCGACCTCGTCGCGGGCGGTCGCGGTTGCGCTCTCGTCCCAAGACCAGGCGGCCATCGGATAGACGACCACGCCTGTGATCAAGATCGGACGTAGGCAACGAAGACAATCCACGACGACAGCCTTGGCGAGGGTCGCTTCCGCGCCCGCGCTCACTTGAACAACCGGAACAACATTGCCTGGCGAACGATGCGATCGTCGGGCCGGGGCACCATCTTCAAAGGCGCCCGCGCCGGCCCATGATCCGCCGTTTCGCCGTTGCGCTTGATCGTGAAGCCGACCCGGCCAATCCCGGGAAGGCTGAGCCAGGCCCGCTCGAAAGCCTGCCGGCTCATGGTTCTTTGGCCG
The DNA here is from genome assembly GCA_050331695.1 of Geminicoccaceae bacterium. Taxonomy (GTDB): domain Bacteria; phylum Pseudomonadota; class Alphaproteobacteria; order Geminicoccales; family Geminicoccaceae; genus JBHJGP01. Next base: position 48,871 of record JBHJGP010000015.1, on the reverse strand, counting down.
AAGGCCGGATCGGCGAATGACACCCGATCACCGTGCCGACCGTTGAAGACGACGTAGTGATTGTAGCCAAGGACTCGGATGGGAACGATTAGAGGCGCCATGTCTTCCAGATGGGCGAGCTCCAGACCGCCATAGCCGGCGCCGCGATAGCCGATCCGATCGACATACTGTTTCAGGTCGAGCAGCGAGAAGCCATGCTGTTTCTGGAGGATCTCCGGATCGTCCAGATAGATGTCCCGCTGCACCAGACCTTGGGCGACGGTGCGTTCGTCCGTGTCTTCGCCGAAATGATATTTGAGGACCGTTGCCAGCGCGGCGGCTCCGCAGCTCAAATCCCAATGCTGCATGATCACACCTTCCTGGCGGATCTCGAGCAGGGATTTGACTGGTGTTCTCGGCCCCGCCTCGGCTAGGGCGGGCACCAAGAGCAAAATCACCAGCGTCAGGCACAAGTCTCTAAGGCGACATCCGAGTTTTGGCGGCTGACCGCCAAGTCGTTTCCGTTCACAGCGCACGTTTCGACACCCGTAACACCTGACGTCACTGACAAAGAAAAGAAATGGGCTCAGACGCACGCGACCAAGCCCACACACAAACAAGCTAATGTCTAAACACCTTCACGACTTTATTGTTTATTATGACCAACGTTCCGTTCTTCCCGGTATGAGCGTCCTGACTACCGGTTCCATGCGACAACAACCGTTGTGGGGGCGGTGGCCAACGATGTTGCCGATGGAACCTTTAGCCGGGCGGTGGCGCTATCCGAGAATTAGCGGCCGCTTTTGTAGGAGCGATGGGAACCACTGGTGCCGGCGGTGCTCAACGAGTCAGCGGAGGCACCGAACGGATCGGCGTAGGCGTCGGTGAAGGTCTCGGCGAAGCAGTTGTTGCCAAAGCAGTTGGCCCGGCCACCGGCATCAGCGAGCGTGCCCTTGACGTCGACGCGAACATCGAAATCGGCATATTTGCGGATGTCGATGAAGGTGGTGATGAAGTCGGCGCGGAACAAGCTGCCGGCAGTCACCTGATCGAGCTGCTTCGCGTTCAGCTCGACGGGCTCGGTCGCCATCGCTCCCGAAGAAACGGCGAGCATGGCACCGGCCTCGCAACATGTCAGTCGTGCAACCATAACTACTTCCTTTGTAACGTTATGAGCCTCAACACAGGATAGCTAACAGTTCACAGCTTACCGGTTGTTACCGAGCCGCTGTTAACGCCACCTATGGTGTCAAATGTCAGGAATTCTGCAACAGTTCATGGGAGGTACGCCTTTTGATGAAGTCCATATGATGACAATTTTGACTTATTGCTTTCGCAGGCCCTAACTGTCGGTTCGCTGTACAGATTACGATCCACTACAAAGGTATACGGTTACTGCTCTTGACTAATTTTTTCGCCCTTCAGCGAAACTAAACGCGCGAACAACGGCAAATGACAAGTTCGGGGTTGTGATCACGTTGCGGATCACGCGCGATTCGACCACTTGACCATCCGCTTGGGTAATTGCCGAGGCGTCGGCACTTGGCTCCATACCTCTGGCAAACGCCACGCCGATACCGAATGCCCGATTCCGTCCAAACTGATTGGTCGAGAGCCCAATCGTGTATGCCTTTATTCGCGCATCCTCACCTTGGGCGGCGGCAATGGCGCCGATATTCACCGCCGCACCTGCCGCGCTGATTTGATCGAGCTGCGCCTCTGACAGCTCGAATGCTTGCGGATGATTTTGCTCTTCAGCGATCGAAGTGCAACCGGTGAAGCTCATGGCCATGACGGCGGAGCTAAAAATTGCCGTTGACCAACGGCCCACTCGAACAATCATTTTCTTCCTCCACGCCACTCTAGCGGTCTTTGTCGTTGAACAAAGAACGAACAGATTGATGCCTCTACGCTATTACCAGGATATTGCCAATGATTATTCGCTTCATAAATGAACCCGGTAAGTTTTCCGACATTTTGACGGTTTAAACTTCATAACTGCCTTGTTTCGCGACACTAGCCAGAAAGGAGCCCGGCTCGGTAAGGGCGATCTTTTGAAGGGGACGGACCTTGACAGCCCAGCCCATATGAAAAATCATGCATGAGCAGAAAAAAAATTCAGAAGATCGCGCGGAGGCGAGCATCGATCGTGGAACAGCGGCCGACGACACCGGGTGATGAAATGGCGGCCCGGGCCGCCTGGCTCTACTACGCCGGCGGTCACACCCAGAGCGCCATAGCCAAACAATTCGGTATTCCCACGACCAAGGCGCACCGACTGATCGCCAAGGCGTCACGCGAAGGGCTGGTTCGGGTCTTCGTCGACGCCCGGGTCGAGAGCTGCCTTCGACTTGAACAGGTGCTGGCGGAGCGCTTCGGGCTCCGTTTCTGTCAGGTGGCGCCGGACATCGGCGAAGGTACGGCCTTTCCCCTGCGCACCCTCGGCATGGCCGGTGCGGCTTATCTCAAGTCGATCGTCGAGGGCGGAGCGCACGGTCTGATCGGCATCGGCCACGGGCGAACCCTGGCAGCGTCGGTCGACCTCATGCCGGAAACCCCGGCGGTCGGCGTGCAGTTCGTTTCCCTCCTGGGCGGGCTCACGCGCAAATATGCGGCCAACCCATTCGATGTGATCCATCGCCTCGCCGACAAGGCCCAGGCCGATGCCTTCATGATGCCGGCGCCGCTGTTCGCCAATACGGTCGCCGACAAGAACGTGATCCTAGCCCAGCACGGCATGGCGCAGATCATGGCCCTGATCGAGCAGGCGAGCCTCTATCTGATCGGCATCGGCGCCATCGATGCCGACGGCGCGCTCGGCGCCGCCGCCGTCATCGAGGAACCGCAGGATCTGGAGCAACTCCGGCGTCTCGGGGCTCGAGCCGAGATCTTGGGTCAATTCGTGGATGCGGACGGAAAGATCGTTTCGACGCGCTTCGACGGCCGGGCGATGGCGCCAGCGTTGCACAGTCTGGCCGGCAAGGAGGTGATCGCGATCGCCGGGGGCGAAACGAAAACGGAAGCGATTCGAGCCGCGCTGAGGAGCGGTATCATTACAGGGATGATCACGGAGGAGGCGACCGCTCGCCGTCTCGCCGCCATCTGAGCCCCACGGGCCACCATGGCTGAAGACCAGGCAATTGCGAGCGCATCACGACCAGGGAGCAGACAGATGTATGAAAAAGAGAAAGATCTCGTCGGCGCGTTCATCGCCGGAAAAATGGACCGGCGGACGCTGCTCCGGCGGCTGAGTGCCTTGGGCATCAGCGCGGGCACGGCCGGATCGCTGATCAACCTCGCTTCGACCCGGGTTCTGGCGGCGGACTTCGACTGGCAGCAGCATGCCGGCACCGGCATCAAGCTGCTCCTGAACAAACACCCCTACACCGATGCCATGATCGCCAATCTCGACACCTTCAAAGAGCTGTCGGGAATGGAAGTGACCTACGACGTGTTCCCCGAGGACGTCTATTTCGACAAGGTCACAGCGGCGCTGTCGTCGCGGTCCAGCGAATATGACGCGTTCATGACCGGCGCCTACATGACCTGGACCTATGGTCCCGCCGGCTGGATCACCGATCTCAACGAATGGATCACCGACGCCTCGAAGACGGCGCCGAACTACAATTGGGAAGATATGTTGCCGGGGCTCAGGGCGTCCACCGCATGGAACGGCCAGCCCGGCGGCGAACTCGGCTCCGAGGACGCCAAGCAATGGTGCATCCCCTGGGGCTATGAGCTCAACAACATCGCCTACAACCGCAACATGTTCGAGCAGGCTGGCGTGAGCCCACCGGCCAACATGGACGAGCTTATGGAGGTTGCCGCCAAGCTCACCAGCGACATTGACGGCGCCTACGGTGTCGGCGTCCGCGGCTCCCGCTCCTGGGCGACGATCCATCCGGGCTTTCTCTCGGCTTACGCCAATTTCGGCCAGAAGGACCTCACCGTCGGCGACGACGGAGCCCTGTCGGCGGCGATGAACACGGCCGAATCCAAGGCCTTCCATGCCCAGTGGGTAAAGATGATCCAGGATTCCGGTCCCACTAACTGGTCAACCTATACCTGGTACCAGGTGGGAACCGATCTCGGCGCCGGCGCTTCGGCCATGATCTTCGATGCCGATATTCTGGGCTATTTCATGAATGGCGGCGACAATAGGGAGGCGGGCAATTTGGGCTACGCGCCCTTCGCCGCCAATCCCGCGGCCGAGGCGCCGACCCCAAACGTCTGGATCTGGTCGCTCTCCATGTCCGAATTCTCCGAGAAAAAGGATGCCGCCTGGAACTTTCTCCAGTGGGCGACCGGCGCCGATCACGGCACCTTCGGCGCGACGCAGATGGATTTCGTCAATCCGGTCCGCCAGTCGGTCTGGGACAATGCCGACTTCACCAACCGGCTCCAAGAGAGCTATCCGGGCTACGTCGAGCAACATGATGTCTCGGCGCCGGGCGCCAAGATCTACTTCACGGCCCAGCCCTTGTTCTTCGATCTTACCACGGAGTGGGCGGCGAGCCTGCAGAAGATGGAGGCAAACGAGGTGCCGGTGGACGAGGGCCTGGATCAGCTGGCCGAAAGTGTTGATCGCCAGCTGAAGGACGCGGGCCTCGGCTGAACCCCAAACCTGTGCCGGTCCGGGGAAGCGATCCCGGACCGGTCCCGACCTGATTGAGGGGGACAACCGGAACGGCCATGGCGACTCTGTCGGACACGCTGGCGCCGAAAGGCCGCTTCGCCGTTGGCAAGCGGGTCTTACCCTATCTGTTGAGCCTGCCGGCACTCCTCGTCTGCATCGGCATTCTGATCCCCTTCTTCACCGCCGTTTACTATTCGCTGCAACGCTATCGTCTGTCGCAGCCCTGGGCACGGGAGGTGAACTGGGGCGAGAACTATGTGAATTTCCTGAGCGATCCGGGTTTTTGGAACACGCTTCAGGTGTCGCTCGTCTATGCCGGCCTGACGGTGGGTCTCGAGTTGGTTCTTGGCCTTGGCATCGCGCTGCTCCTGCAGCGGCGAACCCGGCTCAACAACGCCATCTCGATCATGCTCCTGATGCCGTTGATGACCGCGCCTGCTCTCGCCGCGCTCATGTGGAAGCTGATGACCAACCCCAATTTCGGGATCTTCAGCTATTTCGCCTCTCTGGTGGGACTGGAAAATTTTCGCTGGGCCTCGTCACCCGACACGGCGCTGCTGACGGTGATCCTGGTCGACATCTGGGTCTATACACCCTTCATCATGATCCTGCTTCTGGCAGGGCTTCGAAGCCTGCCGACCCAGCCGTTCGAGGCGGCGGCCCTGGACGGCGTTCCTCGGGGTTTCGTCTTCTGGCGGATCACCCTGCCGATGCTGATGCCCTACATCCTGACCGCGGTCCTGTTCCGGCTTTTGGACTCGATCCAGCAGTTCGACATCATCTACGCCATGACCCAGGGCGGGCCCGGTGACACGCTGATGGTCTTCCAGGTCGAGGCCTATCTGAATTTCTTCCAGTCGACCAATGTCGGCCGGTCGGCGGCGCTGCTCTTGATCCTGTGGCTGATCACCTTTTTCCTCTCCAATCTGTTCATCAAGAACTGGCTGCGCCTGCGCGAGCGGGCCCGCGGCGAGATCTGAGGGAGACGGTTCGATGGAGCACATGTCGACGCTCGAGCGGGTCTTGCGCGGCATTGCGCTCACCCTAGTCGTCTTGTTCTTCATGTTTCCGATTTTCTGGATCGTTCTCATGTCGTTTCAAACAAACGAGACGATCCTCAGAATACCCCCTTCGCTTTTCTTCGAACCGACGCTCGCCAACTATCAGGCCCTGATCACCGGCAAGCTCGAAACCCAGGCGGGAACGCTCGACATCGCGTTCATGCGCAATCTCGGCAACTCGGTTCTGTTGTCGGTGGGTTCTGTTGCTTTGGCCCTCCTTTTGGGGGTGCCGGCGGCCTACGCCTTCGCCCGCTACCGGTTCAGAGGCAGCGAGGACATCGCGTTCACGCTTTTATCCTTCCGCTTCGCGCCACCCTTGCTCGTCCTGCTGCCGCTCACCCTCTATTTCCAGGAGATCGGTCTCGCCAATACCTATATCGGGCTGATCTGGGTCTACCAGCTGATCTGCCTGCCGCTGATCTTGTGGATCGTCCGGGGCTATTTCGAGGATGTCAGCGTCGACATCGAATACGCCTATCGGATCGCCGGCCATTCCTGGTGGTCGACCTTCGTCAAGATCGCCCTGCCGCTGGCGGGTCCCGGGATCGCGGCGGCCGGCCTGCTCGCCTTCATCTTCGCCTGGAACAATTTTATCTTCGCCCTGGTCCTTGCGTCTGCCGACAAACAGCCGGTGACCGTCGGCGCGCTCGCCTTCGTTACCGCGTCCGGCATCCAATACGGCCAGATCGCGGCGGCCATCGTGCTCTCGATCAAGCCGACGCTGGTTCTGGCGCTGTACGCCCAGCGCTACCTGGTCGAGGGCCTGTCGCTGGGCGCGGTCAAGGGCTGAGGTGATGGCGACGATCGAGCTCGCCTCCGTCACCAAGCGGTTCCGGTCCGAGACTGTCCTCAACGACGTGTCGTTCTCGGTTGCGGAAGGTGAAACCCTGGTGCTGTTCGGCCCGTCCGGCGCCGGCAAAACCGTTCTCTTGCGCCTGATCGCCGGCGTCGTCGATCCGGATCAGGGCAGCGTCCAACTCCACGGCCAGGATGTGGGCGCCGTTCCGCCGGAGCGTCGTGGTGTCGGCATGGCCTTCCAGAACTTCGCCCTGTTCCCGCATCTGTCCTCCTTCGACAATATCGCCAGCCCCCTGGAGGCAAAGGGCGGCTCGCGGACCAGCATTCGCGCGGGCGTCGAAAAGGTCGCCAAGCTGCTCAAGATCGACCATGTCCTGGGCCACGCGCCCCGCGCTCTCTCCAACGGGCAGAAACAGCGGACAGCCCTGGCCCGGGCACTCGCGGCTTCTCCGTCGATCCTTCTGCTCGACGACCCCTTGCGCAATGTCGACGCCAAGCTTCGGTTCGAGATGCGCCTGGAGCTGCCGAGGTTGCTGGCCGAACAGGGCGCAACCGTCATCTACGTGACCCAGGACTATAAAGAAGCGATGGCGCTCGGCGATCGGATCGCGGTCCTCGACCGCGGCCGGATCATTCAACTGGGGACACCGGAACAGGTCTACCTCACCCCGAACACAATTCAGATCGCGAGCCTGTTCGGTGATCCGACCATCAACCTCCTGGACGTCCGACCGGAGAGAGACGGCAGCGGCCCCTTCGTCCGACTGTCTGATTTGCGTGTTCCGCTCGCGCCTGAACTCGCCCACACGATTGGCCGCGACTGCAAGCTCGGCATTCGTCCCGCCGAAATCGGCTTCACGAGCGCCGGAAGCGAAGGCGCGATCCCGGTGACGATCGAAGCCGAGACGCCGCTCAACGAGAAGGTCGTGACCCTGGTCACCACCGCCCGTGGCCGGGAAATCCTCGTCTCCCGCCCTTCGGGCACCGCTGGCGCCGCCGACCCCTGCCACATCCGCTTCAGGCAAAACTCGGTCCTGCTGTTCGATCGGGACACTGGCGAACGGCTTCCGCCCGACGAGACGACGCTGCGCCACCAGGGCCAGGCGGCATGAGCGAGCCGACGCTGACGCTGGATGCCGTCAACAAGATCTATGGTGGCACGGTTCACGCGGTCAAAGACGTGGCCATGAGCGTGGAGCCGGGCGAGATCGTGGCGCTGCTCGGCTCCAGCGGCTGCGGCAAGACATCGACCTTGCGCATGATCGCCGGCTTCGAGGAGGTCACCTCCGGCAGCATCTGGCTCAAGGGCCGCAAGATCCAAAGCTTGCCGCCGGCGAAGCGCAACGTGGCGATGGCGTTCGAGGGCTATTCGCTCTATCCACCGCTGACGGTGCGCGAGAACATCGATTTCGCGCTTCGGTCCGCCGGCATGGCCAGGGCGGAAGCGGACCGCAAGGTGCAGGAGATTGCCCATCTGCTCAGCATCGAGGAGGTCTTGGAGCGCTATCCGGCCTCGATCTCGGGCGGCCAGCAACAAAGGGCCAGTCTCGGCCGGGCGCTCGTCCGGGAGGCCGATCTCCATCTCTTGGACGAACCGATGGGCCAGTTGGAGCCGCGACTGCGGGCGCTTCTACGCGGCCGGATCAAACATTTCATCAAGGAGCTCGGGCGCACGACGATCCTGGTGACCCACGACCAGACCGAAGCCAATGCGCTGGCCGATCGGATCGCGGTCATGGAGGCTGGCCTCTTACAGCAGTTCGCGACGCCCGAAGCGCTCAAAGAAAGACCGGCCAATCTGTTCACCGGGACCTTTATCGGCGAGCCGCCGATGAATGTCCTGTCAGCTGTGGCTTCTCGGGCCAATGGTGGCGTCCGCTTCGAGCTCGAACGGGGTCTCACCCTTTCCTACCCGGCATCCGACTTCAATGAAGAGGTTCTGAGCCGCGTGATCCAGCGACGGCACCTGGTCCTGGGCGTGCGCCCCCACGCCGTGCGTCTGACGGGCGACGGTGCCCCGGCGACCGTTATGGCGAACCAGTGGCTCGGTGATCAAACCCATGTGGCCGCCACCTTTGCCGGCTCGCCCCTGGTGGCCGTCGAACATGATCGCACCAGCCTCGCCAAGGGCGAGCAGATCGGCATCGCCTTCGATCCAAGCGACTTGCATCTGTTCGATCCCGAAACGGGGGTCGCATTCGCCCATGGGAACGAGCTCGCATGAGCCGGGACGTTCTGATCGGTATCGACGCCGGCACGTCGGTGATCAAGGCCGTCGCGTTCTCAACCGACGGCGATCAGCTGGCCGTCGCCAGCCGTGACAACAGCTACCGCCAGCTTCCGGGTGGTGGGGGCGAGCAGAACATGGAGCGCACCTGCAGTGATGCTGCCGCCGCGCTCAAAGAGCTCGCCGATCGTGTTCCGGACCTGGGAAAACGTGCCGTCGCCCTCGCCGTCACGGGCCAGGGCGACGGCACCTGGCTGATCGATGGTGACGGCGAGCCGGTCCATGACGGGTGGCTTTGGTTGGATGCCCGGGCCGCGACCGAAGCCCGCGAGATCGCGTCGTCGGACGGCATCGCAATCATCTACGAGACAACCGGCGCCGGTGTGAATGTCTGTCAGATGCGGACGCATTTGACCTGGATGAAGCGCCATGCGCCCGAGCTCTTGCAGCGGGCCACAACAGCGTTTCACTGCAAGGACTGGCTCTATTTTCGTCTGACCGGCGAGCGGGCGACGGACCCGACCGAAGGCGTCTTTACCTTCGGCGATTTTCGAACCCGGGACTATGCCTACGAGGTTTTGAAGGCCTTGAATCTCATCGACTTGAAACGGTTCCTGCCACCGATCGTCGATGGTGCGGTGACCGCCCATCCCTTGAGCGATCGGGCCGCTGAGGCCACGGGCCTGCCTCGTGGCTTGCCCGTTTGCCTCGGCTATGTCGACGTCCTTTGCACCGCGCTGGGCGGCGGTCTCTACGATCCCGAAGCAGAACCGGGCCTCACCATTCTGGGCTCGACCGGCATGCATATGCGGTTCGCGAAGGATGCCGATGCCGTCCGCCTCAGCCCTGAGCGAAACGGCTACACCATGGCCTTTCCGGGTGACGCCTACGCCCAAATGCAGACCAACATGGCGGCGACGCTGAATATCGACTGGCTGCTCGATATCGCCCGGGAGATTTTGTCGGTGAACGGGCTTGAGCGGGACCGGCGCGAATTGCTGGCCGGCCTGGATGACCGCGTCTTGAGCGCGAGACCAGGAGCCGCGCTCTTTCACCCCTATATATCGAGCGCCGGCGAGCGGGGACCGTTCGTCGAGCCGGACGCGCGGGCGAGCTTGACCGGTCTCGACCAGTCGGTCGGCTTTTTCGATCTGATGCGCGCCGTCTATGAGGGGCTCGCTCTGTCGGCCCGGGATTGCTACAGCGCCATGGGACCGATGCCGGCTGACGTTCGCTTGAGCGGCGGCGCCGCCCGGTCTGGGGCGATCCGGCGTATTCTGGCGTCAGCGCTGGGGGCGCCTGTCCGCCGGGTCGAACGCGACGAGGCTGGAGCCGCCGGTGCTGTGATGATAGCCGCGGTGCAGCAGGGTCTCTATCCGGATATCGCCGCTTGCGCGGACGCTTGGGTGACGCCCAGGCTTCAAGATCCGGAGCCGCCCGATCTAGAGCTCGGCCAGATTTATGACGGCCTGTTCGATCTGTTCGTCGAAACCCGCGAGCAGTTGGCACCTGTTTGGTCGAAACGGGCAAGGCTCAAGTCGTGAGCCAGGAAGACACGATCGATCTCCTGGTCATCGGCGGTGGCATCAATGGGGTTGGTGTCGCCCGGGACGCCGCCGGCCGCGGCCTCACTGTCACGCTTTGCGAAAAGGGCGATCTCGGCGAAGGCACCTCGTCGCGCTCCGGCAAGTACATCCATGGCGGTCTTCGCTATCTTGAATATTACGAGTTTCGGCTCGTGCGTGAGGCGCTGATCGAACGCGAGGTGCTGCTGGAGGCGGCGCCTCACATTACCTGGCCCATGCGCCTGGTTCTGCCGCACAGCCCGGAGCAAAGGCCGCGCTGGCTGATCCGCCTCGGATTGTTCGTCTACGACCATCTGGGCGGCCGCAAACGCCTGCCGGCGACCCGACTCGTCGACCTCAGAACCGCGCCCGAGGGCCGGCCCGTCCGAGCCAAGTTCACCAAGGCGTTCGAATATTCGGACGTTTGGGTGGACGATTCCCGTCTTGTGGTGCTGAACGCCTTGGACGCGGCTGAGCGGGGCGCCACCATCCTGCCGCGCATCGCCTGTATCTCAGCGCGGCGCGACGGCGGGCTGTGGCGGGCAACGCTTCAGGACAGCGAGACCGGTCAAACCTCCGAGATCCGGGCACGGGCGATCTTCAACGCCGCCGGTCCCTGGGTCGAGGACGTGTTGGGCCGGGTCGCCGGCGTCAACAGCTCGCGCCGGGTGCGGCTGGTCAAAGGCAGCCATATCATTCTCAAACGGTGGTGGACCGGTGATCACTCCTACGTTCTGCAGAACACCGACAAACGCCTGATTTTCGTCAACGCCTATTTCGACGATCTGGCCCTGGTCGGCACCACCGATGTTCCGTTCGAGGGCCGACCCGAGGACGTGGCGGCCGATCGGGACGAGATCGGCTATCTCCTGGATGTCCTCAACCGGTATTTCGAGGTCGATCTCAAGCCGGCCGACGTCATCCACGCCTATTCCGGCGTCCGTCCGCTCTATGACGATGACAGCACCAAGAACGCGTCAGCCGTGACCCGGGACTACACCTTCGAGCTCGATGGCGGACCCGGGCGGGCGCCGATCATCTCCGCTTTCGGCGGCAAGATCACCACCTACCGCAAGCTGGCGGAACACGGTCTGGACGATCTTCGCGGCTTCTTTCCGGCCATGGGGCAGCGTTGGACGGCCGGGGCGCCGCTACCGGGTGGAGCGATGGCGGGTGCTGACTATGATCACTGGTTCACCGATTTCACAAAACGGCATCCCTGGCTGCCGGAGCCCCTCGCCCGGCACTATGGCCGGGCCTACGGCACGCGCGCCGATGAGTTGCTTTCAGGAGCCGGCTCGCTCGCCGAGCTAGGCCGCCATTTTGGCGCGCTGTTCTATCAGCGCGAAGCCGAATGGCTGGTCGCGCGGGAGGGGGCCCGGACGGCCGAGGACATGCTATTCCGGCGCACCAAGCACGGCATTTTTCTGTCAGACGCTGAACGGGAGGACTTCGTGACCTGGATGAGGGTCGACAAAGCCGCCTGAAAGCCCAGTCCGGTCAGAAACCGACCTGGTCGCCCCCCTTGAGCGCCAGCATATCGCGCGCTTCGTCCGGGCTTGCAATTGCCAGGCCCAAGGCTTCGAGAATGTTTCGGACGGTCGTCACCTGCTCGGCGTTGGATCGAGCCAGCCGTCCGGGCCCCGACCATAAGGAATCCTCGAGTCCGACCCGAACATTGGCGCCCATCGCCGCCGCCATCGCGGCGACGTTCATCTGATTGCGGCCGGCGCCCAGCACCGACCATCGATAGTCTTCGCCGAACAGGCGGTCCGCCGTCCGCCGCATCTGCATCACATCCTCCGGATGGGCGCCGATCCCGCCCAGAATGCCGAAGACGGACTGCACGAACAAGGGCGGCTCGACCAGGCCCCGGTCCAGGAAATGGGCCAGGTTGTAGAGATGCGAAATGTCGTAGCACTCGAACTCGAACCGCGTGCCTTGCGGTTTCAGGCGGCTGAGCACCGTTTCGATGTCCTGAAACGTGTTCTTGAAGACCAGATCGCGGCTGTTCTCCAGATGCTGGCGCTCCCAGTCATGCTTGAATTCGGCGAAGCGTTGGAGCATCGGAAACAGGCCGAAATTCATCGAACCCATGTTGAGTGACGCAACTTCGGGACGAAACGCTTGGGCAGGCGCGATCCGCTCCTCCACCTGCATCCAGGGAGCGCCGCCGGTGGTCAGGTTGATGACGCAGTCAGAGCTTTGCTTGATCACCTTCAGAAAGGGCTCGAACGCCTCGGGGGTTTGATCCGGCTTGCCGGTCTGCGGGTCCCGGGCGTGGAGATGAACGATGGCGGCACCGGCTTCGGCGACGCCGATGGCGGCATCCGCGATCTCGGTGGCGGTCACCGGCAACGCCTCCGACATGGACGGTGTGTGGATCGCGCCGGTGACGGCGCAGGTGATGATGACCTTCTCGGACTTCGCCATGGTTTCCTCCACCGATCAGTGCCGGCCGATCAGATGACTTCCAGATTGCCGTCAACGCCAAACGACTGACCGGACAGATTCTGCGCGCGCTTAGACAAAAGGAAGGTGGCCAGCGCCGCGATATCTTCAGGCGGCGTCATCCGCCGCAAGGAGACATTGCCGACGTAGCGCGCCTTCATCTCGTCATGGGTGATGCCCAGCTGCCGCGCCCGGGCGGCGATGACGTTTTCGATCCGGGGGCCTTCGATCAACCCCGGCAAGATCGCGTTCACCCGGATGTTCGATGGCCCCAGCTCCTTGGCGAGGCTTTGGGTGAAGCCGATAACGCCCCATTTCGCCGCCGAGTAGGGCGTGCGGAAGGCGTAACCATATTTGCCCGCGGCCGACGACAGGTTAACGATCGAGCCACCCCCGGCGTCGCGGATCATCGGCACCGCATGGTGGGTGCAGAGGAACTGGCCGGTGAGACAGACATCGATGCACCGGCGCCAGTCGGCTGCCGTGATCTCCTCGACCCCGGCGGTGGGGCCGGCGATGCCGGCATTATTGATCAGCGCGTCGAGACCATTCCAATCCCGCCCGATCGATTCGAAGATCCTGGCGACGGCGTCGTCATCGGCGACGTCGGCCCGGGTCGCCACATGGCCCGGATGGGCGTTTTGGAAATCGGCGATCGCGTCATCGGAGACGTCACAGACATGCACCCTCGCGCCATGGTCGATCAGCATATCGGCAATGATCCGGCCAATGCCGGAAGCGCCGCCTGAGATGAAGACCCTGAGGCCCGGGCGAAATCCGTCGCTGATCCAGCTCTTATCGTCCGTCACCATACCCTCCCCGATTTTTTGCCCGTTCTAGGGTGAAGCACGCAAGCGTACCAGCGCTCAAAAGCCGCCGATGCGTCACCGAACCGTCACGGGACTGCGGGCGAACTGTCAACTTACGCGCAATATTCTGTCTTCAGCGGTCGCTACCAATCGCGCTCCGGAACAAGCAAACAATGAGGACAAGCCGATGACCACCCGTAGGCTTATGGGCTCTGTGGCACTTGCCGCCATGACCGTTCTTGCCTCTGGCACGGGCCACGCGCAGGACAAAATCCAGATCAACTGGTGGCATGCCATGGACGGCGGCCTCGGCGACGCGCTGAAGGAGATCGTCAGCCGTTTCAACGAGAGCCAGGACAGATACGAGATCGTCGAGACCTTCAAGGGCCGCTACCGGGTCGTCCTCAACAATACCATCGCCGCCTACCGGGCTGGCGAGCACCCGCACATCTTCCAGAACACCGCGACCGGCGTGATCACGCTTTTGCTGTCGGGCGCGATCGTACCGGTCCATGAAATTCTGGAGCAACATGACGTCGAGGTCGATCTGGACGCCTATCTGGCGCCGGTGGTCGACACCTACACCCATGAGGGCGAGCTGCTCGGCATGCCGTTCAACAGCTCGACGCCGATCATGTACTACAACGCCGAATTGCTGAGCCAAGCGGGCTTCGAGGAAGGGCCCGAGACCTGGCAGCAGATGGAAGAGATGATCAAGACCGCCCAGGAGCAAGGCGTCGAAGGGGGCAACGGGGAAACCGTTTGCGGCTACGCCTATTCCGGCGGCATGTGGGACAATGTCGAGAACTGGTCCTCGATCCACGACCAGCCCTACACCACCGGCGGCAATGGCCGCGAAGGGCTCGACATCGAGCTGGTCTATAACCAGACCGCCCTGGTCGAGCACCAAAAGCGCTTGGCCAGCTGGATCGACGAGGGTCTCGCCGAATTCGGTGCCGAAAGCCCGACCGACTGGTCGTCGGCGGCGTTCACCAACTGGGGCAACGGCAATTGTCTGTTCTGGTCAGGCTCGACCGCCAGCCACGCCCGGGTCGAGGCCTCCGCCCAGTTCGATTGGTCGGCCGTCCATTTCCCCCATGACAGCGAGCTCATCGACGAGCCCCGCAACTCGACCATCGGCGGTGCCGCTCTGTACGTCCTGAAAGGTTTCTCGGACGAGGAATATGCCGGCATCGCCGAGTTCTTCCGGACCCTGACCTCGGTCGAGATCCAGAAATTCTGGCACAAAGAGACGGGTTACGTGCCGATCACCAAGCGATCTTACGAGGAGCTGGTGAAGGACGGCTATTACGACGAGCACCCCACCTACGAGATCGCGGTCAAGCAGCTCCTGCGCGGGACGCCGGGCCCGAACAATCGAGTGCCCCGGATCGGCAATTTCGAGAACGTCCGCATGGCGCTCGAGGCCGAACTGCAGAAGGTCTATTCCGGCGAACAGGATGTCGACACCGCGCTTGAAAACGGTGTCCGCCGCGGCAACGAGATCCTGCGCCGCTTCGAGCAGCAGAACGCCGGCAAACTCTGATCATACCCTTGTGCCCGTTGCTCCCAGGCAACGGGCGCGTTGATCACAAGGCATGCGCCCGCCGCCCTCCGTGGGAGGCGGGTGGCCGAGCCGGGACTTAGATGCGCAAGGTCACCTTCGACAACAAGCTCCTGCCCTATCTGCTGCTGGCGCCGCAGCTTCTGATTTTGTTTTGGTTTTTTTTCTGGCCGGCTGGCCAGGCGGTCTATTCAGCCTTCACCATCACCGATGCCTTCGGCGGCAACACCCAATTCGTGTGGTTCCAGAATTTTTCCCGGGAGTTCACCAGCCCCGAATATCAAAAGGCGATCGGGGTCACCCTGGTCTTCTCCTTCGCGACCACCGTCGTCGCACTCGGTTTCGGTTTGATCTTCGCGATCGCGGTGGATCGCATCATTCGCGGCACCAGCGTTTACCGGGTCTTCGTGATCTGGCCCTACGCCGTGGCACCGGCCGTCGCCGGTGTCGTTTGGGTGTTTACGCTGGATCCCCAGGCCGGCATCGGGACCTTTTGGATCGAGCGGACATTCGGGGTCGAGTGGGACCCCTATCTCAACCGCACCCATGCCATGATCCTGGTGGTGGTGGCCTCCGCCTGGAAACAGATCAGCTACTATTTCGTGTTCTTCCTGGCTGGCCTGCAGGCGATACCCAAAAGCCTGATCGAGGCCGCGGCGATGGACGGGGCCGGGCCGATCCGAAGGGTGCGCGATCTGCTGCTGCCGCTTCTGGCGCCGACCACCTTCTTTCTCGTCATCATGAACATCGTCTACGCCTTCTTCGAGACCTTCGGCGTGGTCGCGGTCACCACCGCCGGCCGGCCCGGGGACTGGACCTCGATCCTGGTCTACAAGGTCTTCAAGGACGGCTTCATCGGGCTCGACTACGGCGCGTCGGCGGCCCAGTCGATCGTGCTGATGATGGCGGTGATCGGGCTCACGATCCTGCAGTTTCGCTACATCGAGCGGCGCGTCCACTATAGCGGCTGATATCATGGTCGAACGCACCCCCCTTCTCGACCTGTTCACCCATGGCCTCATGCTGGTGGGCATCTTTCTCCTTTGTTTTCCGGTCTACCTGGCGCTGGTCGCCGCCACCCATGACGTTGAGACGGTCAATCGGCTGCCGATGCCGATCGCACCCGGCGGCCAATTGTTCGCCAACCTCGCCCAGGCCTGGGGCGACGGTGATCTGGGACGGCAATTGTGGAACACCTTCGTCCAGGCGTTCGGCATCGCGGTCGGCAAGATCGTCATCTCGATCCTCTCGGCCTATGCGATCGTCTATTTTCGCTTTCCCTTCCGTATGACCGCCTTTTGGCTCGTCTTCATGAGCCTGATGCTGCCGATCGAGGTTCGGATCGTGCCGACCTACGAGGTGGCGGCCAACGCCATGACACCGATCGTCTGGATCGCCAAACAGGTGGGGCTTGGCGCGGTCATCGATCTCGACATCAAGGTGAGCCTGCTCAATTCCTATTGGGGCCTGATCCTTCCGATCATCGCGTCGGCCACCGCGACCTTCCTGTTCCGTCAGTTTTTCCTGACCGTGCCGGACGAGCTTGTCGAAGCCGCGAAGATGGACGGCGCCGGGCCGTTGCGCTTTTTCTGGGACATCCTCCTGCCGCTCAGCCGGACGACGATCGCGGCGCTCGCCGTCATCATGTTCATCGTCGGCTGGAACCAGTTTCTGTGGCCGCTTCTGATCACCACCGAACCGGACTATCGGACCGCCGTGATCGGCCTGGCCCAGATGATGCCGGGACCGGACACGCTGCCTGAATGGAACACGGCGATGGCCGCCGCGCTCCTGGTCATGCTGCCGCCGATCCTGGTGATCGCGTTCCTGCAACGGCTGTTCGTCCGGGGACTGATCGCGTCCGAAAAGTGAGGAGACTTCCGCCATGGCCCAGGTCGAAATCCGCAGGGTGCGCAAAAGCTACGGCAAGACCGAGGTCGTTCACGACGTCGATCTGACCATTCGTGAGGGCGAGTTCGTCGTCATCCTGGGACCTTCCGGCTGCGGCAAGTCGACCTTGCTGCGGATGATCGCCGGGCTCGAGAGCATTACCGGCGGCGAGATCGCGATCGATGGCAAGGTGGTGAACCGGCTGGAGCCCCGTCAGCGAGGCTGCGCCATGGTCTTTCAGAACTACGCGCTCTACCCGCATATGAGCGTCGCCGAGAACATCGGCTACGCGCTCAAGGTGGCCGGCGTGAACAAGGCCGAGAGAGAGGCCCGCATTCGGCAAGTCGCCCAGACCATGCAGATCGAGGCCTTTCTCGATCGCAAACCGTCTCAGCTTTCGGGCGGCCAGCGCCAGCGGGTGGCGATGGGACGCGCCATCATCCGCGAGCCCAAGGTTTTTCTTTTCGATGAGCCACTGTCCAATCTCGACGCCATGTTACGGGTCCAGATGCGGCTCGAGATCCGCAAGCTTCACCAGCGGATCGGCGCCACCTCGATCTTCGTGACCCACGATCAGGTCGAGGCGATGACCCTGGCCGACCGGCTGGTGGTGCTGCGGGACGGCGTCATCGAGCAGGTCGGCAGCCCGAGTGAGATCTATGACCGACCGGCCACCGGCTTCGTCGGCGGTTTCATCGGCTCTCCGCCCATGAGTTTTCTTGAGACGAGCGGCGACGTGTCGATCGAGGGGCTGCTGCGCGGTTGGGGGCTGGCCACACCGGCTAGCGACGCCTTCGGCGACCACAGCAAGATAGGCATCAGGCCGGAGCACATCGCCCTCAGTGCCGCCTCCGACCAGCCGCTCTCGGGCCAGTTAGAGCTCGTCGAGCAGCTGGGCGATCGCCGGGTGTGCCATCTGAGCGTCGCCGGTCAGCTATTCGTCGCGGTCGATACAAGTGACCAGGTCTTGGAGCCCGGCCGGACCTACGGCATCGCCGTCAATCCGGCACGGGTCCATCTGTTCGGCGCGGACGGATGCGTCAGGCCGCTCGAGCCCCTCCGGAGCGAAGCGGCCGCCTGAACGCCCGAGGACGGTTACTCGTGGGCGTGGCCGGCATGGCTGTGCTGATCGGCGTCCGACGCTTCGATCGCGACCTCGATGGGCAGATCCCCCTGATCGGTCACCAGCGCCACCTCGAGGGCCTCGCCTTCGACCAAGGGTTGGGCCAGCGCCAAAAGACGAATGGCAAGGCCGAAGGGTGTGAAAGCGATTTCGCCGCCGGCATCGATCTCGATCGCCTCGATCGGCACATACTGGCCCTCGCCATCGATGATCTGAAAGCCGACCAACTCGGCGTTCTTGGCCAATGAGCTTTCGGCACCGGTCACACGAACGGGTTCACCACGTTCGTTTTCGAGCTCGAGCCAAACCAGCGCCTCGCGGGCATCGGTCGCCCGCGTCCAGGCATGAACCGCCCGCAAGCCGTTGGCCTCGCTGACATGCTCCGCCTCGTCCTGCCCAGCCGCATCATGCCCCGCTTCGTCATGCTCTGCTTGGTGATGCTCCGCGTCGTCATGATGTTCCTCTTCGGCGGCGGAAACGTGTTCCGGCGTCATCCCAAGGAGCGCAAGTACGCCCAGGACAAACCAAAAAACTCGCATCGAAACTCTCCTGTTCAGGTTTGACGGAGGTCGTCCACCACATGGCGGCGATAGGCTGAGAAGGCAGGGAAAAAAGCGAGAAGACTGGTCACGCTGAACAAAGCGGCAACCAGGTGAATCTCGGCAAAACCGAGAGAGGGCTCGATCAATATGTCCGTTCGCGCCGTCACCATCCGCGAGATGACTTGCGCTGCCAGCCAGCCGACGATGAAGCCCAAGAGACAGCCGACACCGATCAAGGTCGCGCCGTAACTCCAGACGACCGCGAATACGAAACGCTTGGGCGCTCCGAGCGCCCGTAACAGGGCGAACCGCCGGGCGAACAGTCTCGCCAAGGCGACCAGGCCGGAAAGCACGCCGGCGGCCACCAAAACCTGGGTTAGTACGGCCATGAGCGACATCATCTCCCGGACATCGCCTAGAAGCGAATGCAGCCTTGCCAACACCGCGCCCGGAAAGAAGGCCATCGTCTGGTCGGTGGCGTAGCGGGCCTGGGCCGCATAGTTCGCCCAAAGCTCGTCCGAATGGAGCAAAAAGGCCGGCGTTCCCGGAAAATAGTCCGGATCGAACGGTGGTCCGATACGATCCTTGTTTTCCGGCGCGTGGCCCATCGCGAGACCGTGAACGAACCAGACATTTTCAACCGGCACCAGGATCGAGCGATCCCAAGGACTTCCCGTGGGCGCCATGCGGCCGACGATCTCGATGACGACCCCGTCATGGGCCCCCTCGGTGAAATCGCCATGACCGTGGACAGGCGTGAATTGATCGCCGATATCGACGCTGGCAAGCGCACCGGCGACCCCCTCCTCGATGGTCTGGAAGATCCGCCCCGCCACCAGCTCCCCGGCCAAGTGGGTCACGAAATCGGCTGTGGTGCCGACGACCGGCGCGCCCTCAAAACTGTCTCCAAAGGCAATCGGTGCCACCAGGTCGACCTGATCGTCCGTCTGCAATTCCGCCAGAAGATCGCCCCCGACCAGCGGCACGTCACTGGGCTGCAGATACACAGCCGCGAGCAACATCTGAATTTGATCGCCCGGCGCCGCTACGATCACGTCAAATTTTTCCGCGGCCCGCGCCGACCCCTGGCGCAGCGCCCTTTCCTGAGCGATGAGCGCGATCCCGAGACCGACCGCCAGCGCTATCAATCCGACGAAAAGAAGATTGGTCCAGCGATACCGGAACAGGAGTGCGCGGTTGAGCGGTACGACCTTATATCCGCGTAACACGAACAAGCCGACCAGCGTGGCCGGCAACAACAGCAAAACGAGGATCACGGAGTCCTGAGCGGACGCCGGCAAATCGAGCCACAGGGACGTCAGCCAACCCATGGCGCTAGGCGCGCACCCTGCCGTCCACCACCTCGATCACGCGATCCATGGTGCCGGTTACGGCCGGGTCGTGGCTGACCGCGATAACCGAGCGCTTGTTCGCGCGCGCCAGCTCCAGAAGATCGTCCACAAGCCTGTCGGCGTTGACGCGATCCAGGCTGGCGGTGGGCTCATCGGCGAGGATCACGGCCGGATCGGTGGCAAGCGCGCGGGCGACGGCGACCCGTTGGCGCTCACCGCCTGAAAAGGTGGAAACGTCCCGGGCACCGGCTTCAAGGCCGAGCCGTACCAATAGATCGGCCGCTCTCTGACGCAGCGAAGCCCGGTCACCCGGCGTCGCGTAGGCCGCCGAGACAGCAGCATTGCCTAAGGCCGAGAGTTCCTCGAACAGAAGAAAATCCTGGAAGATCAGACCCATGGTCTTAAGACGAAACGCGTCGCGGTTGCCTTCAGAGAGGGCCGCGATGTTCCGATCACCCCAACGTATCTCCCCCTGGCTTGGCCTTAAAAGGCCGGCGAGCGCATGGAGCAATGTCGATTTACCGGCACCCGATGGCCCGCGCACGCCGAGCGTCTCTCCTTCGGCGATGTCGAGATTGTCTACTTCCAGGATCCGCCGCCCATCTTTGCTCTGAACGACTAGATCGCGAACGGTCAGATCCGGCACCGATGATCAGGCGCGCTGGTAAACGGAATCCTGCAAACGAACCCGGCTCACGAATCCAGTCTCAGGATCCTCATAGCCACCCAACGCCAATCGACCGGTCGAGTGGATGCGCACGTTGAATGGAACCACATCCACCGTCCGCTTGGTGTAGATCGCCAATATATCGTCCGGCCACTCTGCCTCGGTCTCACAGAATGGACAGACGGCCATGGGCCGCTTGGTAAGAACGAAAAAATTGGAGTCAGCCCGAAGCGGCGGCGCCATGAAACCGGCAACGGTCACGCGCTGACCTTCGAGCTGTTTGGCGAGATCGGAGAAGCTAAGATCCTTGTTGTATAGATCCCGCATACGCAAGATGTCGCCATCGGCTCGGACAGGCCAGGCGAGAAGCATAGCGGCGCCGGTGCAGAACGCTCGACGACCGATCATGGTAACGCCTCCTTTTCGATGTCACCGCCTAAGCGATCTGGCGGAGACGCCGAAGGGATCCGTCGGAGCGGATCCCTTCTCGTCAAACCAGCCTATTCGGCGTTGGCAGCGTGGTGCATCACGTGGAAGATGTAATTCTGCTCCACCGTGCCATCAAACAGATGCGCATAGGGTCCCTTGGCGTAAATGGCCACGTCCTCACCCGAATGAGTCTCGGAATCCATCGGCACCAAAGCCTGCTGGAGATATTCGGGGTCGGTCGCTTCCTCGGCCTTCACCTCGGGCCGTGCGCCGGCAAACTCACCGTCTTCCTGCTCGATCAGGACAGAACCCGGACCGTTAATGTATGAGACAACTGTGTATGCCTTTCCGTCATTGGCGGTCTCGGCTTCGTTGCCATGCTTCACGCCAGCCTCGTCAATGGCCATGCAAAGGCCGGTGATTGGTGAGCCGCGGCCACAATAGCCGTGGAAGGCGATCGCATGTTCATGGTCGGCGGTGACGATGATCAGCGTGTCATCGTCATTCGTCAGTTCGTCGGCTTTGGCTACAGCTTCGGCGAAGGCGACACCGTCAGTGATCACCCGGTGGAGATTACCGGCATGGTTGGCGTGATCGACGCGGCCTGCCTCGATTTGGAGAAAGAACCCTTCCTCGTTCTGGGATAAGGCGTTGACCGCGGCTTCGGTCATCTCGGCGATCGAAGGTTCGCCGGTGCGGTCATATTCATATTGCATGTGGCTGGACTCGAAGAGACCGAGGATCGGGCCGCCGGCCGGATCGATCGAGCTGAACGTGTCCATGTCCCAAGCATACTGAATGCCGGCGCCCTGGGCTTGTTCGATCAGGTTGTTGCCGTCGGTGCGCCGGCCCTCGTCGCCTTCATCGTCGGTGACGTCGGCGGGGATGAAGTGCCGGCGGCCGCCGCCCATGGCCACGTCGACATCGCCGGACGTCATTCGCTCGATGAGCTGGGTGGCGATATCGGGTTGCTCGCAGCCCTCGGGCAGCTCGGCATCGTCCTCGAAATTGCGGTCCGCCGACTTGGCGTAGCCGGAGGCCGGCGTCGCGTGGGTTATCCGCGCGGTCGAGACGTAGCCAACGGACTTACCCTGCTCGGCGAGCATGTCACCAATGGTCGGAAGGGAGGCGCCTTCGGTGGCGGCACAATCGCCGCGGGCGAGCGTCTCGTCAACGCCGATCACGCCGGCCTTGGTTTTGACGCCGGTCTGCATCGCTGTGCCGGTGCCTGCGGAATCGGGGGTCTGGGCGTTCACATTGTAGGTCTTGGAAAGCGCCAGATAGGGAAACTCCTCATGGGGGAGGATATGCTCCTCACCCATGCCGCCATTCTGCTGGCCGTCCCAAACGCGGGTGGCGTAATTGGTGCCAACACCGTTGCCGTCCGAAATCATCAAGATGATGTTTTTCGCGCGGGCCTCGATCGGCTGTTTCGCCAACTGGGCCTCAAGCACGGCCTGGGCATCGGTGTACCAGCTGTTGTCGACCTGCGGGATTTCGGATTGCGCTATGGCCGTGCCGGCCACCAGCACAAGGCCGAGCGCAGTGGTATGTCGAAGCATCGTTCTCCCTCTCGGAATTGTTTAGACGAACACGCCACGAGGCCCGTTGTTTTTCAATTCCGTGACAATTTGATGAAACGATCTGAAACACCTAGACCAGCAGTCGGGGTTCGCCAAAAAGCCCTGGAAAACGGTGAATGTCCGTTGCCCCTGCGTGGTCTCGCCGCAACCGGTCAGGAACTGCACGATCCGCGCCGGCGACCATCACCCTCCCGGCACATGCAGTCGGTGATGGATCCGACGCGACCGACCGGACCAGTTAACCACTCATAAAAAACCGACATGCCACTTATTCTATTGATCACGGGGGAATTGACGAAAAAATAGGGCCGAGCTCAACGAGCCCGGCCCACGTCATCTTTGAAAAAAGGCGGCGCTTACATTTTGCCGGTCGAGAAAAATAGCGTTTCGCCGTTGGAATCGTCGACACCATCATTGTCGGTGACGGCAAAACCAAAACCGGCCGAGTCGATAGCGAAACCTTCGATCTTGTCGACCACGTAGCCGCCAGTCGCGGTCAAGTCAGGGATGAAATCCCGCACCTCCTCTTTGCTAACCATAGGCAGATCACCACCGAGAGGGGCAGGCTCAAGGTCTGAGAGCGGCACCCGGTACAGCTTTTTCAGCTTGGCCGCCTGACCGATCTGACTGTCTCGTTCGACGATGTAGACATGCTCGTCACCAAGCGTGATCTCCGATAGACCGACCCAGCCGGTCTCCGCGGGCTCCGTCGGGTAGCGGACCGCGCCCCACTCCTCGGTTGCCGTGTTGTAGGCGACCAGTTTCACCGTGTTTTCTGGATCGTCCTGCCACTGGCGCTGGATGGCGATCCACAAGGTGTCTCCGATCTTGGTCACGCCTTCCGAGGCCCAGCGCTTCTCGACCGCGAGAAGCTCCGGCGGAAAGGCGATCTGATCCTCGATCTCGCCGTCGGCATTCACATGGATCAGCCCGTGCATGATCATGCGCTCAAGCCGCCCCTCCGAGGCCAGCCAGAAACCGCCCTCGCCGTCACCGACGATGCCTTCCAGATCGAGAAGTTGAGCCGGTGCGCTGCCCCGAGTGACGCGGATGACATCCGTGATTTGCGCCGGGCTCTGGTTGGCATCGATCCGAAAGATGCTGGGCTGCAGCGCATAGAAGCTATCATTGATGGCGTAGAGGATGCCGGGCTCGTCCGGATCGGCGGTCAGGCCCGAAAGGGCGCCGAAACCGACGGGCCGGCCGTCATCGTCTAGGTGCGAAACGATCATTGGATAGGCCGGCTCACCCTCTTCGTAGCCATAGAGGGTCACATGAGAGCGGACGCCGCCATCCTCGATCAGGTCCACCTCGTTCGAGACCGCCAGCAGATTGCGCTCAGGAATGGCGATCGCGCCCTCCGGACCAAGGCCCGAGGGCAGAAGCTGAACGAATTCGGGCTCGCCGCCTGTGTCCCGGTAGACGCCGACCACGGAGCCGCGCTCGGACAGAAGAAAGATGTAGGTATCGTCGCCGAACGCCTTGACCTCCATGCCCTCGGGCTCAGCGCCCTTGTTGCCGGAGCGCTCTTCCGGATAGTGGCCGGCCAACGCCACCTGATACTCGAAGTCGGTCCCGGACTCGTAAAGCACCTCGCCCGACTTGCTGAAGATGGTGAAGCCGCGCGAACCGCCCTCATAATCCCCTTCATTGGCGGTAACCAGACGCTCGCCGTCGAGCCATTGGACGGCATCCGGCTCCCGCGGCACGCCGTCAGCGCTGCCATCGAAGGTCAGCGCACCCTCTTCCTCGACATCGATATTGTCGAGATCGACGCTGCCGGCCGAGAAGTGGCTGACGACGCTGCCGTCACTGCCGTTCAGCACGACGATGTGGTTGTTTTCCTGCAGGGTAACGGCGATCTCGCCGGCCTCGTTGATGTCGATGAATTCCGGCTCCGGGTCGTCGCCCGCCACCTCAGCGAGACCGGTCACCTCCGCCACGATCAGGCTGTCGCAGTCGGGAACGCCCTCGTCGAGCGAGAGAATGGCCACATTGCCGGCAGGCAATTGCGGGATCTCGCCGTCGTTCAGGTCTTCGTCCCGCTCATTCTCGATGGCGATGGCAACGAAGCTGCCGTCCGGCGCGGCGGCGGTGGAATCGGGTTGGCCGCCGAGATCACAGGTTGCCTCGATCGCCTGCGTTTCGATGTCGATCACGGCCAGATGACCCGAGGGCTCGGTGTAACTCTCGGAGGTGTTGACGCCCGCTAGAATCTTGCCGCCGACCACGGAAACGGCCGTCGGCTCGCCGTCCAAGGCAATCGTGCCGGCAGGCTTTGGCGATGTTGGATCGGAGATATCGATCATGCCGACGGCGCCGAGCGGGCTGTCCGAATAGACCAGCATCATGCCGTCTTCGGTCGCCGAGATGATTTCGGCCGACGTTTCCGTCGCCTGATCCTGATCTTCGCCGAGATTGGTGTTTACCGGAAAGGACGCGATGCGGTTGAAGACCTCTTCGGCCAAGGCACCGTGCGCGGTCGAACACAAAAGCAGCGCCGTCAGGGCGCCAGCCCTTTTCAATGCCATCGCGATTTCCCCCCACCTCACGAATACGCTTCGTTCGGCTAGGGCGTCTTTGTGACATAAGGATGACAAGCGGCCTGAAGAAACAGCAACCAACCCAAGATCGCTTTCGAATGGGCGGAAAGCGTTGGCCGTTCCTGAAACGTGAGCAGGTAGAACAGATGAAGCGGTCCGGGCGGCGTTTTGATCACGTTCTGCCAGGGCAGCCCTTCAAACAAGGTCAAATAGTAGGTGTAGTAAATCTGGGGCGACAGCCACACGAACGAGAAGAAAACACCCAAGGCTATCGCCAGCCTCAACGGCAACCGCCGCCGTTTCATGGCATACCATGCCAGGGCCAAGGTCGCGGCCGCCAGTACCGAGGACAAAACGCTCAAACCGATCTGGCCCGTGAGCGTTAGGGTGTGAAAGGAGTCTTGGGCGTACATCTGGGTTCGGGGCGAGCTGGAGCGGGTAGCGGGAATCGAACCCGCGCGTCGACCTTGGGAAGGTCGCAGGCTACCATTACATCATACCCGCCCGATCCCTTTCCATAGCGTCCTGTGAACCGGTGAGCAACGGTTTGCGCAAGCTCTTTCAAAGCCCAAAGAACCGGCGGACGCTTTCCAGAATATCCGAGCGATCCTTACTCATGGTTGGCGCCAGTTCTTCTTTCAGCGCCTGATTGAGACTGTTTAGCGTGTTGGCCTGGCGCTGTTCCAGGATGTGGCTCAGCTGTTCCGCGATCTCCGGTTCGTTTTGGAGCAGCGGTTCGATCACCGCCTTGTCGATCTCGAAGGCGAGAAGATCGGTTACCGCGACGACGGTGGCACTGCGGGGCGCCCCGGTCAGCAGCGAAAACTCACCGAACATATCGCCCGGTCCCAGGCGGTTCAGCTCATGCTCGCCACCGTCCCTGCTTCGACAGCTGACCCGCACCAGACCCTCGATGATCACGAACAGCGAGCGGCCCGGCTCCGACTGGTTGACCACCGGCATGTCCTTCAGCAAGCGCACTTCATGGGCGGCCTCGGCGATGGCCGCGACCTTCGCATTCTCCAGACTGCTGAACAGGCTGTTGCGCACCAAAAGACCCATCAGATGGCGGCGCGGATCCAGTTGGCGGTGGGGCATGTCGGCGCGAAAGACGTCGTGCTTGCGGTAGGCAATCGGTATGCCCGCATGGTGCAGATGGGCCTGGATCGAACGCAGAACCGTGTCTTGGGTCAGCGCCATATCGGCGTAGGACGCAAGCCAGTAGCGGGCGAGCCAGCGAATGCCATCCTCGGTGAAGCTTTCGGCGATGGCATCAGGTGCATGGGTCACGGCCGTTGTTCGCACAGGCTCGGTCGCCAGCATCGCGTTGACCAGCAGGCGGCGGATCCGGTCCGGATCGTGAACATGGTCGACAGTGACGGCGACCTGATCGCGCCATAGCCTTTCACCGCCGCCGTAATTGCGGACCGGTTCGGTGGCCATCATCGAATTGGGAAAGGTCACGCGGACATTGTCCCGGGTCGTGGCGGAGGTGGTAAACCAGCGGATCTCGTCGACCCGCGCCACGCTGCCGTCGGCGAGCTCGATCCAGTCACCGATTCGATAGGTCTGTTCGACGTTGAGCGCGAGGCCGGTGAAGAGATTGGCGGTCACGTCGCGGAGCGAAAAACCGATGATAGCGATGGCAACGCCCGAGGTGGCGAGCAGGCCGCTGACCGGTTGATCGAAGACGAATTTGATGACCCCGAACAGCGCCGCCAGCCAGATCACCACGGCAATTAGATCGACGATCAGGCGAGGCACCCGCCTTTTCCGGGACAGGCCGTGGTCGGCACCCAGGACCACCAGACGCACCAGACGGGTCGCGAGAAAAGCGCCGCTTGCCCACAAACC
The DNA here is from genome assembly GCA_050331695.1 of Geminicoccaceae bacterium. Taxonomy (GTDB): domain Bacteria; phylum Pseudomonadota; class Alphaproteobacteria; order Geminicoccales; family Geminicoccaceae; genus JBHJGP01. The sequence goes on along the minus strand of JBHJGP010000015.1, from coordinate 21,798 downwards.
CAGATCGATGAGTGGCACCGCCGTCTGACCCGCCGCCTCGCTGGCCTCGGGCCAGAACGCCTTGATCGCCAGCAGTGCCAGGAAAAGGACGAGCGTCGGCACCAAACCGCCGGCGGTCGTCAGCACCTTGGTGAGCGCCACCTGTTTTTCCTTCCGAACGCTTCGGCTCCGTTGCGAGGGCATGCGCAGCCGCTCAAACGCCATACGCTGGCACGGGCCAACTCCTCTCGCAAGCGCCGCCACCAAACGGCGGCGAACCTCAGTCTCAAGCGTCTGCCGCGAAAGGTGGACCTGCGTCGCCCAAAAAGGACATCAGTATAGACCTAAGTGAACATGACAATAAATTCACTTTTTAGGCGGAATGACTTCAGGTTTGTTCGAATCTCACAGAAGACAAACGGAATTGTGAAGTCTTCGGACAAATGTGTCACGTCGTACCGGCTGGCATGTCGGACGATCCTAACGCGGTAAGGATCGTGCCTGCGCTCCGCCGAAGATGGCTTAACTCCGGACTTTTACCGCCTCTACTAGGCGCCGTTTTTCCGCCGCGATCCCCCACCGAAAGGGGCGCATGACCGCACGATCCAAAGTCACGTCAGTGTCCACGATGACAGTTGGGAGATGACAGAAACCATGGCGATCTTCGGAGAGGTGCTTCAGATCGGGGCCCGCATTTTTGGCTCTCGCTTCGGCGATGACATCACCGGCGACGGCGCGGACAATCGGATCTTTGCCGGACCAGGGGATGATACGGTCGACGCAGGCGAAGGTGACGATCGCGTCCTTGGTGGTCTCGGCGACGATGAGATCGACGGCGGTCCAGGCGATGACGACCTGTTCGGCGGCCCGGGCGGCGACGAGCTTACCGGCGGCACGGGTGCTGACGATGTCAGCGGCGGCTTGGGCGCCGATCGGATCTTTTCCGACGGTGTCGACGATATCGATGGTGGGTTCGCCTCGGACACGACTGATTTCTCCGAGGCAGGCGCCGGCGTGTTCGTCGACCTGGCGGCGGGCATTACGGCACCGGTCACCATTTTGAACGACGGCTCGGTCGATCTGCCTGAACCGGATGCGCTCGGCTCGCCGCCTTTCGCCCTCGACAACGGGGTCAGTCGGATCTCGAACCAGGTGGTCAACGTGTTGGGCTCCGTGCCCGGCCCGGTCGACGCCGATCTCATCACCTTCACGGTCGCCGAAGGATCCGAACTGACCCAGCTGATTCTTCCCGAGTTCGTCTCGGCGGAAAATCTGGGCTTCATCGCCTTGCAGGAAGGCCGCGAATTCACGGTCGATCTGTTCCCGGACGTTGACGGCGTCGGTAATGACGGCGGTGATGCCCTCTCCGAGCTGATCGGCGGCGCCAATTTCGGCATCGGTCCCGATGTCAACGGGCTCGCCGGCTCGAACATCCTGCCGGCACTCCTGGCCGGCGGCGGTCTCGAACCCCTGGCCGACCTGGAAAGCGATGGTTTCGTCGATGCGCTCCCGACCGGCACCTATACGCTGCTCGTCCAACAGATCGGCGGTTCTACGATCGACTACAGCCTCGACTTCGTCGTTCAGGCGACTGGCGATGCGACGGCAGGTTTTGGCACCATCGAAAGCATCGAGACGGTCATCGGCACAGACGGAATCGATGTGATCACCGGCACCGATGCCGGCGAAACACTGGAGGGCGGCGACGCCGGCGACGTGCTCGTGGGCAACGGTGGAGCGGACCAGCTCGTCGGTGGTGCCGGTGACGACATCGTCTTTTCCGATGCCGTCGATACAGTCTTTGGCGGCACCGGCGTTGACACCATCGATTTCCTCGAGCTCGGCGAGGGCGTCATCATCGATCTCGACATCAATTCCGCGGCTGGAGCCGGAACCCCCAGCGAAGAAGGCGCCGTGCTCGACGCCCCTCCCGCCGCGGGCGGCGCGCCGATCGTCGAGATCAACGACGTCGAAAACGTCTTCGGCACGGGCTTCGACGACGTCCTTTTCGGCAATAATGAGGTCAATCTTCTGCTTGGCCGCGAGGGCGACGACACGATCCATTCGTTTGCCGGCGCCGATACGCTCGATGGCGGTGACGGAAACGACACGGCCTTGTTCACAGCCGGCCCGGCGGTCACAGTCGATCTCGACGATGCGGGCGATGCCACCTCCAGCGCCGGCGATACGCTGATCTCGATCGAGAACCTGACGGGCTCCGCCACCGGCGACGATGTGCTGTCCGGCAACGCGCTGGCGAATTCGCTTGTCGGCAATGGCGGCGACGACACGCTTGCCGGCGAAGGCGGTGACGACATCCTCACCACCGGGGAAGGCGCCGACATCATCGAGGGCGGTACCGTCGGGATCGGCGAGGCGGGCAATGACGTGGTCACCGACTTCACCATCGACGTCGATACGTTTGGCTTCGATTTCGACGGCTCGACCTTCAGCCTGTCCTCCACCGACAGTTTTCTCGAGCTGGCCGATCTGCTCGAGACCGACGGTGATGACGCCACCAGCGCGCTGATCGACGGCGCTGACGCGACCTTCGACTTCGGCGCCGGCGACAGCGTCCTGTTCGAGGATGTCGGCGGCACGATTGCGGTTGAAAGCCTGGTCACCGACGGCTCCGAAACGGCCGTCTGATCGTTCTTTCGCGATTGACCTCGCTTCTATCTGCGAACCACCGGCGTGGCACCAACGACCGGCACGAAGATCATTTCGGCGCCTTTCTCAACGCCACGCCGATCTTTTTCGGCGCCCGTGGCAGCCGCCGCTCTGGGCTCGTTTTGGTGAAACCACCTTGACGCTTCGGCGCGGGCGGCTTAGCTCACAGGCCCTATCGGGCGCTTAGCTCAGTTGGTAGAGCAGCTGACTCTTAATCAGCGGGTCACAGGTTCGAGCCCTGTAGCGCCCACCAGTAAAATCAAGAACTTAGCTTCCGTTGCCGATTGCGATTTTTGGTTTGGGGTAACATTTGGGGTAACAGGAGCAGGGTTGTTCGCCACCCTCTGGCTGGCGCTCGGCTTGTGTTGGCGGGTTGTTGCGGCACCCTAGGCTTTCCATCATCAGCGGAGGCCTTCACTGCGACGCTTGTTCCTCTTCTCGCTTTGTGGCCATTCGGGGCTGCTTGTCTGAGGCGGAGCTCAGACAGCGATCGCGCATCCAACCCGTATCGGAATGCCTAGGAGAAGCGGGCGGCATTGATTGAGTAGGGCCGGCATATCGAGGGGCTCACCTCGCCACAAACGGACCGTGAATGCCGGAATGGACCCTTGTTGGGAAGGGCGTCGGCTTGAACGGTCCGCCGTTTATGACTGGTCCGATGACTAGATTGAATGAGCTGAATGGAATGCATGAATGCCGCAAACCTGGCCCGTGCATGACGCGAAGGCGCGGTTCAGCGCCCTCTCGAGGCTAGCCTCAAGGAAGGGCCACAGATCGTGACCAAGCGCGGTGTCGAGGCGGCTGTTCTGGTTCCGATCGGCCAATGGCGCCGCCTGCTGGCCACGACCAAACCGAGCCCGAAAGATGTTCTGCTCGTCCCTGAGGCCCGTACGGAGAGGCTTGTTCCCGACCGGGTGGGTCATCGCCATCGTCAACCGCCTATCCTGGGCTTGTGTGCCTGCTTGATACCGCCATCGTTTCCGAACTGAGGCGACCGAGACCGCAGGGAGCGGTGCTCGACGGGATCGAGAAGATCCCTGATGACCACCTTTTTCTGTCGGCGGTGACCATCGGTGAGGTTCAGGCCGGGGTCGAGGTCATAAGGGAACAGGATCCGGTCAAAGCCAGGGAGCTCGAGGAATGGCTTGAACGCCTGGCCACCAGCTATGGCGTTTTGCCTATGGATGCCGCGACGTTCAGGGAATGGGCACGCCTCAAGCATCGAAAATCCGCCACGCTTATCGAGGATGCCCTGATCGCTGCCACCGCGCTCGTTCACAGGCTGATGGTGGTCACGATAAATGTGCGCGACTTCGAGATGCTGGGCTTATCGCCGCTTAATCCGTTTAACGCGAGCTGACCGCAGCGCCTCTATTTTCGCATCGAATAAAGACGCCGCTTTGTCAGTCGAACCGATGTTTGAGGGTCTGGTTGCACGATAGGGTGTGATTTCTACCTCTAGGGGTGTAGAAATTAACCATGTCGTTGTGATCGGCTAGGCGGGCTTTTGATTGTTTGGAGCCCGTCATGGCGTCGCCATTGCCCCCTGAGAGACATTTTCGTTCGTCCGGTGATCGGATTATTGACCGGCACGAACGGCGGCGCCTGGTGCCTTACTCGGACGTCCAGGTGTGGCGGATGGAGAAGGCGGGCACGTTTCCGAGGCGAGTCAAGTTGGGCCCCGGCCGGGTGGGCTGGTCGTTCAACGAGATCCAGGCCTGGATCGAGGCGAGGTTGGCCGAGGGTCGCGAGGGCTGAGGAAGCTCAGGCTTCGGGAGCTTCGGGATAGTCGAGGCCGTTGCGTTTGATCACCAACAGACAAAGGACCAGGTAGGCCAGCCATTGGGGAATCGGCCGTTTACCGGTCCAAAAATTGTAGAACGACGAGCGTGATGATCCGGCCAGCTGGATGAAGTCGATCTGGCGCAGGCGCAGTTCTTTGGCCGCCGCCTGCAGTTCCTTGTGGGTCATGGGGCCACCTCCTGCCACCGTTTTGATGGTCGTCAGTGTAGCCGGACCGTGGTTGCCGAAAGCCTAACCAATTCTCTAGAGAGCTGTACTACTGGTGTGCCTGACCCCCGCTCGTCATGGTTGTATCGGCCGGCCCAGATGTGAACCCTTGAGACATTCACAACGTCCAAGGGCAGGTTGTCCGTGCACTAGAACGACCAACACAGACAAAGATTGTTGCCGCCGGCGCTGGCGGCTCTGGTCGCTGAGGCTGGCGTCGAAGAGGTGATGGTCAACCCGGACGGTCGCGTCTGGGTGGAACGGACTGGCAGCCTCGAGAGCACCGACATCAGCCTCGATGAGCGGGTCCGGGAGACCTTGGCCAGGCGGCTCGCCTCGTCACTTGGCTTGGATTTTTCGCCCTTGTTCACCGGCACGGTGGGTGAAGCCCGGGTCCAGGTGGTGCTGCCGCCCCTGGTCAAGGCACCGGCTTTGACCTTTCGTCTGCCGGCGGCCCGCGCCTTTTCCCTCGAGGATTTTTTCGTCAGTCCAGCGCAACGTGCCCTGATCGAGAACGCCGTGGCCTCGGGCCGGTCGGTGCTGGTCTCGGGCGGCATCTCGTCGGGCAAGACCAGCTTCGCCAATGCGCTTTTGGCCCTTCCTGCTTTCGCCTCGGCCCGGCTGGTGGTGATTGAGGACACGCCCGAGCTCAGGCCGCTGTCGAGCGATGTGGTTTCGCTGCATGCCGGCGAGCAGGCATCCGCCCGGGAGCTGTTGCGGGCCGCGCTCAGGCTTCGCCCGGACCGGTTAATCCTGGGCGAGGTCCGGGGCGGCGAGGCCTACGACCTGCTCCAGGCGCTCAACACCGGTCATGGCGGTTCTCTGTCCACGATCCATGCCAACACGGCCGAGGATGCTCTGTTTCGGCTGTTGGACCTGGCCCGGGAAGCGGTGCCTGGCTTTTCCGGGAACGCGATCCGAAGGGCCAACCCTCTGGTGGTCCAGCTGGGCCGCCGGGACGGCCGCCGCTGTCTTTTGTCCATCAACGATTCCAACACCTCTAAGGGAGATTTTTCATGAGATTTTTGTCTGTTGTTGCGGCAGCCGCCGCACCGGTTTTGCTGCCTGAGGTGGCCCAAGCCGCCACCACCGGCATGCCCTGGGAGACGCCGCTGGACACGGTCCAGCAGAGCCTGACCGGGCCGGTGGTGACCGCGATCGCGGCGATCGCCGTGGCGCTCTCGGGTGTCCTGTTCGCGCTGGCGCCTGAAGGCGGCTTTGCCAGGCGGGTCGCCGGTATCGGTCTGGGCCTGTCGATCGCGGTCGCCGCGCCCTCCTTCGTCGGCACCCTGTTCGGTACCGCCGCAGGCGCTGAATTTTCGTCCGTTGTTGAAAGCTCGGTCGACGACACCATCGAGAGAAAAATTGGCGTGTGATCGGCCCGAGGGCTGGGCCTTGCCGACCTTTCGGTCGCTGACGGTCCGACCGTTGCTGGCAGGCCTACCGCCGGAGGGTGCGGTCGCCCTCGGCGCCCTGTGGTGGGCGGTTTTTCTTCTGACCGGCCATGCCATCGGCTGTGTGGTCGGCGGCGCCCTCACCTGGCTGGTCCTGGCTCTGGTGCTGAGGCGGGACCCGCACGCCATCGACGTGGTGAAGCGCGCCCTGCAGCTGCGCTCCCACCTGGAAGCCTGAACGGACAGAAAAATGTTGCTTCGGGAGTTCAGAAGAAAGGCCGACCGCCTGGCCGACTATCTGCCCTGGTCGCATCTGTTGCGGCCGGACGTGGTGGCCTTGAAGGACGGTGCCTGGCTCGCTGGGTTTTCGGTTCAAGCTCCTGACCTGGACAGTGCCGAGGATGTCGAGCTGGTGGCCCACCGGGCCCGGCTGGCGTCGGTGTTTGCTCAGCTCGGCGGCGGCTGGCCGCTGTGGGTCGAGGCCCGAAGGCTCGAGACCCCCGGCTATCCGCTGAGCTGCGATCCAGCGGCGCCCGAAGCCGTTCGGCTGCTGGACGAGGAACGCCGCCGAGAATTCTCCGGACGAACCAACCTATCGACCGAGCTTTTGGTCTGGTTGTCGTTCTACGGTCTCCGGGACAGCCAGCTGGACCGATCGGCGTCCCTGGTCATGGACGAGGGTGACGGCGGCATGGCGGCGGCGACCCGAGCGGCCTGGAGCCGGTTTCTCGACCGGCTCGATCAGATCGAGGGCCTGCTGGCCGATGTGATGATTGTCGTCCGTCGTCTGGAAGGCGATGGGCTGGTTTCAGCGCTTGCGTCGGCCATCGCCCCGGAACCGCTAAGGGTCAAGGCACCGAGCACGCCGGTCTATCTGGACGGCTGGCTTGCCACGGCCGATCTCTTACCCGGCACACGGCCGATGCTGGGCGACCATCATTTTCGTCTGGTCTCCGTCCGGGACCTGCCGGGCGAGACCTCGCCCGCGCTCCTCGACGTTCTGAGCCGGGCACCGTTCGCCTGCCGTTGGTGCTCGCGCTGGCTGGCGCTCGATGCCGGCGATGCCCGCAGGCTAATGCGGCTCACCCGCCGTCGCTGGCAAGCAAAGGCCAAGCCGGCGTTCAGTGTTCTGTCCGAGATGATTCACGGCGAGAGCAGCCAGGCACCAGTCGATCCGGAAGCGCTGCTGATGATCGAGGACAGCGATCAGGCGCTGGCCAGCCTGGCCCAGAGCGGCGTCGCCTATGGCCTCTACTCGGCGTCGCTGATCGTGAGCGATCCGGATCCGGCCATCGCCGATGCCCGGGCCAACGAGCTGTTGCGGTTGGTGATCGCGTCCGGCGTGCCGGCCCGGCGGAAAGGTCTGGGCGCGGCCGACGCCTGGCTCGGCGCGGTGCCGGGCGACGTCAAGGCCCATGTCCGGCGCTTTCCGCTGCACTCGGCGAGCCTGGTCGATCTGCTGCCCGCCACCGGCACCTGGACCGGTCATCCGTTCCGCTCGATCGCCATGGCTCGGACCAAGACGGGCGCATCGTTCAAGCTAGGCTTGCACGGCGCCGGCTCCGATGTCGGCCACACCGCGGTGCTGGGCCCGACCGGCGCCGTGCAAGTCTGTCTTTCTGTCCTTTCTGGCCTTGAGCTGGTTACGCCAGCCGGAGGCTCGGGTGGTGATTGTCGACCGGCACCGTTCCTGCCGGGCTGCGGTGCTCGCCGCCAATGGCGTGTTTCACAATCTGGATGGCGAGGATTGTGCCTTTCAGACGCTGCGGGCCGCCGATGATCGGGCCGCTTCGCTGGCCAAGAGCCCTCGGGCGGCCCGGGAGGCGCTCGGCACATTGCCGCCCTGGTTCGACGCGGTGGAGCCCGAGCAGGCTAGCGAACGAATAAAGGCGTTCGAGACCGATCATCTGCTCCGCCACCAGGCGGCACCCTTGGCGATCTCTCATCTGGTCCGGCGCCTGGACGAGCGGTTCGATGGTGCGCCGACGCTCTTGTTGTTGGACGAGGCCTGGTGGGCGCTCGCCCACGGGGCGCTCGGTGCCGCCATCGACGACTGGCTTCGAACCCTTCGCAAGAAAAATGTTTCGGTCGTTGTGGCGACCCAGGCGATCGCCGATCTCACCACCTCGCCCTTCGCCGCGACGTTGTTGGAGCAGATCCCGACCCGCGTGTTTCTCCCGAACGCCCGGGCCTTGGAGCCCTCCACTCAGGCCCATTATCGGGCCCTCGGTCTCAATGACCGAACCATCCAGCTGATCGGCCAGGCGACACCCAAGCGTGACTACTTCGTCAGTTCGCCGGCCGGCTCGGTCCTGATCGATTTTTCGTTGGGGCCCACGGCGCTCGCCTTGTGTGCCCGCTCGACGCCCACCGATCAAAGGCTGTTAGACGCAACGCCTCTGGACCAGGTCCTGGCCACGCTGCTCGGGGAGACAGACCTTGAAGCGGCGTAATTTTTGTCGGTTGAGCCTGGCAGCCCCAGCTGCCGCGCCCGTGGCCTTGCTGGCCGGATCGACGCCGGCCCAGGCCTTCGGTGGTCTGTTCGGTGGCGGCAGTGGCGGGATTGGCTCGCTGTTGCCGATCCTCACCGCCATCCGGGATCTGTTGGACGGCCGCTTCGCCGAGATGCTCGAGACCGCGGCGCTCCTGCCCAACCTGGCCTCGGTGGTCGAGAGCCGCAACACGGTGATCGATCTCTACAGCCAGGCCCGCGGGCTCTACTACACCCTCGATGCGGTGGCCCACACCTTCGAGGGCCTCTACACCGCCGCCACGGACCTCGATTTTCTGGCGCTCCGCAACCGCGAGCGCGAACTGTTCGTCCGGTTCATGGGGCTGGCGCGGCAGGCGGCCAACTTGCAGGCGGCGGTGGTCTCAAGCGGTGAGTGGGAGATCGCCACGTCGGAGCTTTTGACCCTGGCATCCAAGGGCACCACCAGCGTCACCGGCCAGCTGCAGATCCTCAACCAGCTCACAGGAATCCTCTCGACCCAATCCCATAAGGTGCAGGCGCTTCTGGTCGCCCAGACCCAGCTGCTCGCCGAGCAGGAAGCCGAACGGGCCCTGGTCCGAGAACAGGCGCCGATCATCGAGGAAACGTTCTGGCAAAATTTTCGGACCGATCCTGAGGGCGGTCCCCGTATTTTTCTGCCGGGGGTCGGCGGCTGACGGAACAGACGGCCGATTTTCTGCAAGTGTTCATGGCTGCCTCGGCCGAGGCGATCGAGGCGGTTCGTCCTTACGCCTTCCGGCTCTTAGCGATCCTCGCCACCCTGTCGGTGGTGCTGACCTTCGCGCTCGGGGCCCTTCGCCGTGACTTCGACGTCATCGGTACGCTGGTGACAAAAATTCTGTTCGTGGGCCTGATCTACTGGCTGATCGACACCTGGCCGGAGCTCTTGACCAGCCTGATCGATGGCGCGGTGTTTCTGGGCACGGCGGCGGGCGGGGCCGACGACAGCCCCATCCTGATCCTCCAACCGCTCTCCATCGTGACCTGGGGCTGGGATTTTGCCCAGCTCTGCTTCCGGCGGGCGGCTGATCTCACTGGTCCGGTCAGCTTCTTCACCAATTTTCCTCTGATCGCGTTGTTGTTCCTCTGCGGGATCGTGGTCGCCTTCGCCTATCTGATGGTCGGGATCACCATCGCCGTGGCGCTGGTGGAATTCTGGGTCGGCTCGGCGGCCGCCCTCATTCTTCTGCCCTTCGCCGTGTTCAAGGCGCTCAACTTCGTGGCCCAAAGCATGTTCGGCTGGGTCGCCGCCAATGCCATCCGGCTTCTGTTGCTGGCGACCATCGTCACCATCGGCCGGCGTGCCTTCGATTTGGTCGCCCTGTTCGAGCCGGCGGTCGATGAGGTCGATGCCGAGCACGCCTTCTCCGGCGTCACCGTCGCCGTCTTTCTCCTGGCCTTGACCGTCTCGGCCCAACGGATGGCGGCCGGCCTGATCAGTGGCTCGCCCCAGCTGGGCGGCGGGGCCGTGTTCGCGCCGGCCATCGCCGCCACCGTCGCTTCGGCACCGGTCGTCAGGCCGGTTGCGGGGCTTGCCGGCAAGGCCATCGGTGCCGGTGTCAGCAAGCTTTCGGGCAGTGGTGGCCGCCGCGATGCCACCGCGCCGTCCGACAGCAAGGCCAGCGAGAATGTGAGCAACGCGGCCAATGCGCAAACCAACGGACAAAAATCATGACCTGGACGACCGGCAAGGCCGCGGCTTTTGATGCTTCGTCCGAGACGGGCAATCCTTACCTGGATGCCGCCAGGACATGGGATGGGCGCTTGGGTGACGCGGTCATCGCCAAGAGGAACTGGCAGATCGCCACGTTTCTGATGCTGCTCGCGAACTTAGCGCTTGCGTCGGTCATCGCCTGGCAGGCCAACCGCTCGCACATCGAGCCGGTGCTGGTGCTGATGGACGGGTTTCGCGAGATGCCGATCGTCGCTCATGCCCGGGCGCACAGCGTCGAGCCCAGCGACGCCATGGTCGCTTCGTCGCTGGCCCGCTGGATCGAGGATGTCCGCGCCCGGCCGATGGACAAGGTTTTGCTCCGGCAACGCTTGGAACGGGCCTACGGCTTTCTCGGCGAGGAAGCCCGGCGCACCCTCGATGACTATTTTCAGACAAAAGATCCGTTCGGCCTGCCCGACACCACCGCCATCGCCGTCGAGATCCTTTCGGTCGTCAAGGAGACGAAGAGCTCCTGGCGGGTGCGTTGGGTCGAACGGGTTTTCGTGCGCGGCGCCGAGACCGACACCCATACCTATCACGCCATTCTCAGCCTCCGGCGCGGTACGCCCACGACCGCCCAGGCCCTGATCAAAAATCCCCTCAGCCTCGAGCTCACCGCCATCGGCTGGTCCCCCGAACTGGAGTCATGAACCGATGAGCATTCGTTGTCCGGGCCTTTGGCTCATGGTTCTGCTGACCGCGGCTTGCGGGCACACGGAAGAAAAACCCGTTCCGTTGACGCCGACCACCACCGTCCCGCCGGCAGCTGAAGAACAAGCGGCGTTGGACCTGGCGCTCAAATCCCGGACCCATGGCGAACTGATCTGCCACTATCATCACCCCGGTGCCGTCTACGACGTCCGGGTCAGTCCGCTCCGGGTCACCACCATCCTGTTCCAGGACGATGAGCAGGTGGTCACCGTCGCCGCGGGCGACACGGAACGTTTTTCCGTCGATCTGACCGAGACCGACGGCAAGCCGGCGCTGTTGGTCAAGCCGACCGAAGACGAGATACGGACCAACGTTTCCGTCGTCACCAACCGGCGGGTGTATCTGCTCAACCTGATCGCCGACGAGACCAACGACTACGCCGTCGCCTTCGAGCCCTTTGCCGAACAAAAGACGGAAAATTTTGGCCTGGTTCATGCCCGCCGGCCCGTGCCCAAGCGCCGGCCTCTGAGCCTGACCGGTGTGCTGAACCGTTACAGCCAGCCCAGCTCCACTGGCACGGCGGCGATGAGCCGGATCCCGCCCTCGCTGCTCGCCAACGGTCCGGAAGGAGCCGGCTCATGACAACCAACGGCTTCGGCATCCACCAGAACCGGCCCAAGGTCACCACCGTCTCGCCCTTGAAGCTGACGCTCGCCTGCCTGATGGCGGCCATGGTCATTCTCTCCGGCTTTCTCGTGCCGCATTTGATCGCCGGTCTGGGTGGCCCAGGCGAGACCGATCAGAGCCAGCCCTACCAGACCGCCCATCAACGAACAAAGAACAGGTTCGAGGACGCACCCGCCTCCTATGGCGAGGTTGCAGTCAAGCCCGTCTCCCTGATCCGGCCGATCAAGCCCGCGCCGGAACCGGAGCCGATCGTGATCATCAAGGAAGTGCCCGCACAGGGCTCCTTTCGGGAGCCGCCACCCGACGATCTCGCGGCCCGCCACTCCGACGTCAGCTTTGCGGTCGGCGCCAGGGACGGCGGCAGCGTGATGCGGCTCGGGGCCCGCACCGTGCCCGCCGGTCATCGGCTCGAAGCCAAACTGATGGGCGGCATCAACTCCGAGACTCCGGGCCTGGTGCTGGCGGAGGTGACAAACGACCCCAATGGTCTGATCCCGGCCGGAGCCCGGCTGGTGGGATCCTATGACGGCCGGGGGCTTTCGTTTGTTGCCGGCCGGCTGCCGGTCACCTTCACCGAGCTCCAGGCGAGCGGCCGTGCGATCGCCATCAAGGCCCAGGCGACCGACCGGGCCGGCATGGCGGGTCTTCCCGGCGAGGTCGACCGCCACGTCGATGCCCTGGTCGGTCTGTCAGCGCTGAACGTGCTGACTGGCGCCGCGGTCAGCTCGACAGCCCGCCGGGGTGACGACCTCGACGCCGCCCTAGCCGGCGAGACCATCCGCGAGGGTTCGCGACTGTCCCGGACCATCGCCCGGCAGACCATCGACACCAGCCCGACCATCCAGATCGCGGCCGGCACCACCATCACCGTCACCCTCATCGAAGCGCTCCGGTTGTGATTTTTTGTCTGCTCTGCAATCGACGGCATCGTGCCGGGTGTCACACAGCGGACGGGCTTGTGCGACACCTGTCTCACAGCCTTGTGCTCGCATGGTTTCGTTTGTTTTCAATGGCTTATGGGTATCGTTGTCACACAGGCGGTAGCACAAATTTCTTGAGTTTTCTCAGATGCTTAGCGTTCAAGCGCCAGCGTGCCGTAGCACGCGCCTTCTATCTTGCCCTGATTCCTCAAGAGATCGGTGCCCATCCCCGTCGGATCAGAGCCTGAGCCATGACCGGCGAAGATTTTTTCGTTCGTTGGCGAAGACGGCGGTTCACCGATGATGCGGTTCGCGGGCCTCGGCTGATCCGGGCGTTACGATGGGCCGGCGCCTCGAAGCGGTCGAACCCGACCGGCTCCGGTGGCGGAGCCACCATCGCCGCCTCGGCCCATCCATCTAGCGGACGTCCTTCGGGCCCGGTCACAAGTTCCTGCTCGACAGGTTTGGTGCCGGCCGACCGCAAGCAACGCTGCATCGTTAAGGTTTCGTACGTCCGTCATGGCCGGGGTGGTGCGGCACCGCTCAAGGCCCATGCCCGCTATCTGGAACGGGACAGCGCCGGGTCGTCGGATCCCTTCGGCCAGGGCTATCTCACCCGCCACGGCCAGGATTTTTTTGGCACCGACGGCGAACGTCTGGAAGGCTGGCAGACCGATCGCCATCACTTTCGGCTGGTGATCTCACCCGAGCACGGCGACCGGCTGGACCTCTCTGCGTTCACCCGGACCTACATGGAGCAGCTCGAGCAGGAGCTGGCCAACAGACAAAAAATCAGGGCACCGCTGGAGTGGGCCGCGGTCTGTCACCACAACACCGACCACCCTCACGTCCACGTGGTGCTCCGGGGCAAGACCCAGGACGGCCGGGACCTGGTCATCCCCAAGCCGATGATCAAACGGGGTTTTCGTCAGCTCGGCCAGGATCTCGCAACCGAACGGCTTGGGCTTCGAACCAGCCTCGACATCGAACGGGCCCAATCGCGCCAGACCGACCACTCCCGGGTCACCGACATCGTCCGCACCCTCCAACAGGCCGGCATCAAGGATCCGTCCGTCAGACGCTACAAGAAGGATCTTTCGTCTGTTCCGATCGAGGGGCGGATCGAACGCCTCGACGTCGCCAACGAGCTCAACGACACCTTCTTCGCCATTGTCAAAGCCGATGATGGGCAGCGCTGGTATGTCGAGCTCAGCCACGGTCAGGCCGACCGGCTCAAGCCAGACGACCGCATCCGCCTCTCCACCAGCCGCACCCTCCCCTCCGGCAAGACCACCCGCAAAATCTTCGTTCGCATCGAGAATCTTTCGTCCGTTTCGAGGCAGCGTGCGGTGAGCCCATCTCGGACGGTCCCAATCCAACGAACGAAAAATCTGGAGATCGACCGATGAGCCGCTGGCTCGTGCTCGCCCTCGGTCTTGTCGGCGGCCTCGCCGCCGCCGGCTTCGCTCGCTATCGAGGCCTCTCGAACGAACAAATGATTCAATTCGCTACTTTCGGCGCCGGCGTGGGTCTGATCCTCGCGTCCTTGGCCCGACGTCTCGGCCCGCCGGTGATCCGGCCCAAGGCCAAGGATCTCTGGGCCGGCGAGAAACTTTTGTCAGCGGCAGGCCTCTTGACCGGGGCGGGGATCGTGCTCGGCAAGCTCAAGCGCCGGTACGTGACCACCGACAAACGCGGCCATGCCCTGGTGATCGGTGCCAGCCAGTCCGGCAAGAGCACCGGCGTGATCATTCCGTCACTGCTCAACTGGACCGAATCCGCGCTCATCTTCGATCCCAAGGGGGAGCTGTGGCAGGCCACCAGCGGCTGGCGCTCCACGATCTCCGTCTGCCTCCGCTTCGATCCCACCGACAAAAAGTCTGTCTGTTACAACCCGCTTCTGGCGATCCGCAAAGGCCCAATCAGATCGCCGACATCCAGAAACTGACGGAGATCATCGCCAATCCGGGCCGGCATGAACGAACCGACAAAAACCCCTTTTGGGGCCAGATGGGCAAGCAGTGGCTCACCGGTCTGATCCTCCATGTCCTCCATCACGAGCCTGCCAAAAGTCTTTCGTCGGTCCGGACGCTGACCATGGACTTCGACAAAACCCTCGAACGCATGGCCGGCTCATCAAAGCCCGAAGCGGTCCGGGTCGCCACCTCGATGAAGGAACTGGACGAACGCACCCGCAGCAACGTCCGGGCCACCGCCGAGAGCTGGCTCACCCTCTGGGCCGATGAGCGCGTCGCTCACATCACCTCGGGCCATGACCTCGATCCCTCGGACCTCATGGCCCATGACCAGCCTGTGTCTCTGTATCTCTCGGGCCCGCTCGCCGAGCTGGAACGTTTGGAAGTTTTGACCCGGATCATCCTGCGGCAGGTGATGGCCGTCCTCACCTCGACCCTCGATCACGACCCCCGCGGCCGCAAGAAACGTCACGAACTGCTGCTCTGCCTGGAGGAATACCCCCAACTCGGCCAGCTGCCCTTCATGCAAAAGTTCTTGGCCACCGGCGCCGGTTACGGCATTCGGGCGCTCCTCGCTGCCCAAAGCTTTTCTCAGCTCTCGGACGTCTATGGCCGGGACAGCACCCTGCTCGCCAACATCCACCATCTGCTCGCCATTCCCGGCAACGACCCAAGCGAGAACGGGCAACTCGCAAAAATGCTCGGCCAAACCCTGGAATACCGGGCCGGCTACAGCCGCAAGACCGGTACCTTCGAAAGTTCCGTCAGTTGAACCGAGCAGCTCCGCCAGCTGATGCAGGGCCACGAGGTCCGGACCCTCGGCGCCAGCAAAGCGCTCCTGTTCGCCAAGAACCTGCCACCCGCCATCCTCCAACGCGCCCACACGTCCGACAAGCCGATCCAACAGGTTCTGCTTCCGCCCGCCCCGCAAGGCCAAAGCCTCAACCCATCCCACGACTGGACCTTGTCGTCCGTTGGAAGCGAGGCAAACCCGAGCGGCAGGGAACCGGCCACGCCCGACGAAAGCGGTCCGCCGTGCCAGGCTTCGCAAACCATCACCGATGTCCAAAAACCAATGCCGGACACCCTACCAGCCGATCCTCAACCAAGCCTTAATAGCTGGCGGGACCAGCTGATATGAGCCATCAGACAAAAGAACCGACCCGGCACATGTCCTTGCGGGTGCCGGTCGAGGTCGCTGACAGACTGAACCAGATCGCCAAGGCATCGGGCCAGAGCAAGGCGGCGATCATGGTTCAGGCCCTCGAACAGCTTTTGTCAGACGCCGATCAGCAAAGCCATCTGACCACCTCCGTCGACCGCATGGCTGGCGAGATCGCCTCGCTCGAACAGCGCCTGACGGAACGCCTCACCCACGGCCTGGCCGAAGTCCATGACGAGCTCCGCTTCCTCAAGCTTTTGTCCGCCGACCTCGCCTTCCAGTTCCTCGCCCACACCCCACCGGCCCCAAACCCCGACCAGGCCGCTGCAAACGGACAAAAACGCTTCACCAGGCTCATCAACCGACTTGAAGACATCCACGCCGGCAAAACCAAAGGGCCCATCGATCTGGCAAAGGACCAAGATCATGCAGCGATCAACAGTGAGCGCGGCCTCAACCCTGTGACGCCAGGATCTCAACGCTAGGAAAGGCGTTCCGATAGCGCCGAATGTCCCGCGTCAACAATCGATAGCCGCGGATCGCAGCATGGGCGCCGATGTAGAAGTCGCGCAACGTCGACCGTTTCACGCCGCCCCGCCGGCGATAGGCGACGAAAGCCTTGCCGGCGAGAAAGCCGGCTTCCCAAGGCAGATCTTCGCGGCCGAACATGGCTCTCGGAAGGGCCGTTTCCAGCTGCTCGATACGCTCATAAGCGACTGAGACTTCCGCGTAGACAATCGGATTGATCACCAACCGCCCCATGTCGGCAGTGCTCGCTAATGCTGCCTCCGACCACGCGGCCCATTTTTGGTCTCCGGTGGCCACGTCGATCAGAACGTTGGAATCGATGAGTGTCGCGGTCATTCGGGCCCGCGACGGGTGAGCGCCATGATCTCATCGGTGCTCATCCTGACCGTGGCGCTACCGCGGAGCTTTGCCAGAACCCGTTCGCCACGGCTTTTCTTTCCCTTGGCGGAAGCCCTGACCAAACGGACGCCATTCTTCTCCAGCACGAAATCAACCTCGGCGCCGGGAAGCAGGCCCACCTGCTCACGAATATCGGCCGGAATAGTCACTTGACCCTTGCTCGTAATGCGCATGCTCGGCTCTTCTGTTTCTTACCTTTCAATGTAAGACTTTTATAAGTGCGGGCAAACCCGTTCCTGGATTGACCATCCAACGAACGAGAGACCCCGCCGGCTCGCACCAGCGGGGTTTTTCGTCAGCTACCTCCGGGTCCAGATCAGTATGTGCTTACCATCCCGACCCTTGGTCAGATTGGCGTTGACCGGCGCCGGCAGGCTCGGATCGTCGAAGGTCACCGACAGGTACGAATTACCGGCCTGGCTGGTCCTGGCCCAGGCTGCGCCGATCTCCAGCTGGCCGGCGAACAGCCGGAACTGAGGCCCGTTCCCGCCCGGCTCCTCGTTCCTCACCAGGCTCGCCTTGGTCTCGACGCTCAAGGTCCGGATGGTCCCGCGGAAACCCTTCTCGCCGTCCGTGAAGCTACCGATGATCATTGTTCTGTCTCCCGTTCGAGGCCGCGGCTCGTGCACCAGCTCCAGGCTTCGCCTGAACTAAAGGTGCACGACATCAGGGAACAGGGCAGCTTTGTCTGAGCCAAAGCTGCCCGGGCGCAGGCCTTGTCCAGGTCAAAGGCCCGAGGCCGCGGGCCGCCCGGCACCGGAAGCGTCAGCGCCCGGCCGAAGCGCAAGCGGAGGACCGAACGGTTGCGGTCGGCCCCGCCTCGGGCAAACGACCCCAACAAGGCCAAGAAATGCGGCATCTCGCAACAAAAGACGGCACGCGATGATCGTCGGCGGACTACCAGATAGCGATAACGTCGCGGCAATGAAGCGACCGGACCCGAGGCCCGGCCGGCTTCTCCTCATCGTCGAGACGATCTGGAAAATGCGACCAAAGGTCTGGCGCAAGATAAGGCTCTCGGCCTTCCATCTTCGCCCGCGTCGGCCCGAAATCCACGAACCAGTCCCGGAACAACGCCTGCGCCGCCGCTTCGAGCGTCTCGTTCGTCCGCCGGTTCAGCTCGATCTTGTCGTCGAGGGCAGCAAGCAGCTCCGAAGATGCCCTCCGAACGTTTTCGGGCGGCATTGGAATTGGCAACTGGGCCAGATCTTTCAAATTGAATGTCGCCTGGACCGTTGTATTGGCTCTATTCTGGATAAATTCTTGAGCCGGCGCGCTTCTGACAACGAAATTTATCCACCTTTTGTCAACGTCTTCGCCAAGCGGCACGAGACCAACAGCGCGAGCTATGTTCCACCCTCGCAGCTCCTCAGGCACAATTGCACTTAATCCCATTGTTCTGACGAGTGTAACAAGCAACTCACCGCCATGTAGGCGCGATCTTTTGTATTTTTTTTCAATTTCTGAGGAAACTTTTAGGTGATCGGTCGTGTCGATACGACCATTTCGGAAATTATTGACGCGCACAATGGGTGCGCCTTCGGCGTCGGGGCTTCCTGGCTGGACAATGCCGTAGCAAATCGACCTTGAACGGTCGACAAAATCTGAAAGGGGCTTGGTCGGCCACTCACCCATCCGCCAGCACTCCCGCGAGCTTTTGCCGGATCGTGGCCGCTAGCTCCTCCCCTTCGGCGAACTGCTCTTCCAACGTTTCGCGCAAGGCCGCGAAGCGTTCCGGGAATGGCACGTCGTCCTCTTCTGCCGCCGCCGCGCCGACATAGCGGCCTGGTGTGAGCACGTAGCCGTGGCCCTGGATTTCCTCGTGGGTCGCGGATTTGCAGAAGCCGGGAATGTCTTCGTACTCGCCCGCGTCGGCTTCACCGCGCCATGCGTGGTAGGTGCCGGCGATTTTGGCGATGTCCTCGTCTGAGAACTCCTTGCGCGTGCGATCCACCATGGACCCGAGCTTGCGTGCATCGGTGAAAAGCACCTGGCCGCGTCGGTCGCGGAAGCGCCCGTTGCCCTTGTTTTTGGACAAGAACCACAGTCAGGCGGGGATCTGGGTCGAGAAGAAGAGCTGACCGGGCAAGGCGATCATGCAATCGACAACATCGCCCTCGACCATGGCCTTGCGGATCACATCCTCCCCGCTCTGGTTCGATGACATCGAGCCGTTGGCGAGCACCACGCCCGCCGTGCCGTTGGGTGCGAGATGCCAGAGAATGTGCTGAAGCCAGGCATAGTTGGCGTTGCCGACAGGCGGCGCACCGAACTTCCAGGGGGTATCCTCGCGCAGGCGCTCCCCGCCCCAGTCGGATGTGTTGAAGGGCGGACTGGCGAGCACGAAATCGAACTTGGTGTCGCGCCAGGCATCCTTGTGGAAGCTGCCCTCGTTGTTCCAGGCGATGCCGCCGGCATCAATGCCGCGCACGGCGAGGTTCATCTTGGCGAGACGCCAGGTCGTGTAGTTGCTCTCCTGGCCATAGATGGCGAGTTCGCCGATGCGCCCGCCGTGGGCCTCAAGAAAGCGCTCGGCCTGAACGAACAAGCCGCCGGAGCCGCAGCACGGATCGTAAACCCGGCCCTGTACGCCGCGCTTGGCGTCCGGGAAGGGCTCCAGCATTTCGACGAGCACACGCACAACGGATCGAGGCGTGTAAAACTCCCCTCCCCGCTTGCCTTCTGATCCGGCAAAGCCACCGAGGAAATACTCGTAGACCCGGCCCAGCAGATCGCGGGCCTTGGCCCCTTCCTCGTGTAAAGCGATGCCGGAGATCAGGTCGATCAGTTCGCCCAGCATCACCTTGTCGAGCGCCGGGCGGTTGTTGTCTTTGGGCAGCACGCCTTTGAGCGCGGCGTTGGCACTCTCGATCGCGCCCATGGCTTCGTCGATCAGCTTGCCGATCGAGGGCTGTTTGGCATTCGCGCGCAGGTGAGACCAGCGTGCCTCTTTGGGCACCCAGAACACATTTTCGGCTGTGTATTCGTCTTGGTCCTCGGCGGCAGCCGGGTCTTCAGAGAGAAGTTGCGCGTACCGCTCCTCAAAACTCTGAGAGACATGCCGCAGGAAAATCAATCCAAGAACAACATGCTTGTAATCGGATGGCTATAAATTCTTTCTGAGCTTATCCGCAGCAAGGAACAAGTCTTTCTCGATGTTATTATTTTCTTTTGTTTTTTGATTATTACTGTTTTTTGATTTCATACTGCATAGACTCGCACTCATTTTTATTATCACAGCGCATGACTGTGATTGCAATCCACCATGTGAATCGGGAATGCCGCTCACATGGCCTCAACGGGGTGGCCTCTCCTTAGCTCGAATATCAACCGTAGGCTTGGTCTTTTCCGGGTGGCGTTCCCCTACCTGAAAAATGAACAAACCTGTCAGCGGGCGAAATTTCGCGGCTCCCAAGGCCTTCTGATGAAGGCTTTTGAAACCCCGTATTTGCCTTACACCACATCAAGGAGTCGAAGTTCGAACCTGGCGGCGGTTAGACCGGTAGTTTAGACGAGCCTGGGCTGCTGAGGCGGTGGTGTGTCGGGCATGGTGACGGGCTTGAGCCCCTTGGTGATCTCCCCTGCCCTCTGACGGACCTGGGCGGCATCGTAGGCGGCCTGCAGGCGAAGCCAGGCGTCAGCGGTGCTGCCGATGACGACTTCGAGCCTGAGCGCCAGTTCAGCCGATATGGCGTTCTCACCCCGCGTGACGCGGTGCAGCTGCGAGCGGCTGATCCCGAGAGCCTGGGCGGCCTCCGCAATCGACAGGCCCAGGGCCTCGAAATCGCCTTTAAGCGCCCTGCCGGGATGCGGCGGGTTCTTCATTGGCCCGGTAACGGGTTCACTCTCCTTGGTCATTGCTTAAACTCCTTTCCTTCAGTGGTAATCGACAAAATCAACATCGTGGGCGTCACCGTTTTCAAACCGGAAGGTGATCCGCCAGTTGGCCCGGATGGTCACCGCCCATTCGCCTTTGCGGTCGCCGGTGAGCGGGTGCAGCCGGAAATAAGGCCGGTCCATCTCCTCGACCGTTGTGGCGGCATCGAGGGCTGCCAGCACGTCCTCGATTTTGTCGGCCATATCGGCCGGTACGCGGCGGCGGTCTCCGCACTCGTACAAGCGTTTCAGTCTACGATGTCGAAATGACCTGATCATCAATAGCGTATAATATCATGTCGCGCGACGTGCGACAAGCTTTTTATCCTATCCCCTGTATCTGCCCTACACCCCCTGAAGGGGTCGAAGCTCGGACCTGGCGAAGCCTGATCTTCGTTGCGGCAGGTCCCTGCCCTTCGTGCCTGCTTTTTGGTGAGTCCCGAAGGGACGCTTTTTGGGTTGGGAGGCGCGGGTCGGCCCTTGCGCCGAGGGGCGCATGGAAAAAGTTATCGGCCGTGAGGTCGATGCCTTTTGGCCGTCATAGGCGGCCGCCCTGTAGAGTTAAATATGTCAGAGCTAGGGCATTGTTGCGTTGACTAGCGGCGGCGGCGAGACTGCCGCACTGCTCAGTGCCATAGGATCTCGAGCCATGTCGCCGTCACCGTTCAAAGGCCACCGGTTTCCATTGAGCGTGATTTTGTGGGCAGTGACCTGGGAACGCCGTCCGAATTCCAGTCCCTGCTTCAGGACATCTGCGGACCCAATGTGCTGGGGCGCCTCAACCACAGAGCACAGCCCAACGATCATGGCGCGGCCTGCCAGACATCCTGTCACGAGTGCATGCGGGACTAAAACAATCTCGACTTGCACAGTATCCTGGACTGGCGTCTTGGGATAGACTTGGCGGCTTGCGCTGGATCCCGCAGCTCCGATCGATTTCTCTCCGTCTCACTGGACAGACGTGCCCGCGCTGGCGGTCCAATGGCTGCAGTCAGCATTGCCCAGCAGTACCCTTTCTCAATTTGCCGGCCTGCCCGCTGTTGTGCTCGGTCTCCGCGCGATCATCGCCGCGCATCCTCTCTGGGATATTCGTGCGGCGAGCCTTCACCCGTCTCTCGCCGCTGCGCAATCTGCAGCATCAGCGACTGGACTTTCGAGCGAATTCCGGTCGACCTTTATGTGTCCACTTAACCTTCTTGCGTGACAAATCGTTGGATCGTTTCCCACGGTCTTCGGCCTTGATTTCGGTAGCCGAGATGGGGTCGTTCGCGGTTGTAGTGGTGCAGCCAGGCGTCGAGGTCGGCCTGTAGGGCTTCCACC